>NZ_CP117460.1:4244058-4850352 GCF_030687145.1 Pseudomonas sp. FP1742
CGAGCCGGGGTAATTCCCCGATCCGCTGCAACAACCGCCACGCCAATGGGCTCAGTTCGGAAAACTTCACGCTCCAGTCCTCGGCCCGCCTGACCAACAGCAACGTCGGCTGAGTCGGTGGCACTTGCGGCCGGTAATCCGGCCCCACCTTTTGCACCGGCCAGCCATAGGCCAACGGCCAGGCCAGTGGCGAAACCTGCAACGGGCGGTCCGGCAGCAGCCAGGCATCGCTGGCCGACAGCGGCTCGGCGTCGGATTGTTGCAGCGCCATTTCCACCCATTCGTAATGCGCCAGCTCGACCATGAACGGTGGCCACGGCCCATCGTTCAGCGCCAGCGGCATCGATGCGAGGAACTCGACAAACTCCCGGGCGATCTCGCCGAATTTTGGCGTGTGAGCGCGGTAGTCCCGCAGGAAGATTCGCACCAGAGAACGCCAGTCACTGTCCCCCAGTATTCTCACCAACACCGGAAAGGTGCCACTGAGCAACGACGACAGGTTCGAGAACACCAGGTCGCGATAAACCTGCGCCCGTGCCACGTCCATCCCGGCGGGTGGAGCACAGTGGTCGGGGTCGCGCAGGTAGCGAGTCAAGGTGTCTTGCTGCTGATACAGCGTCGGTTTATCCACGGTTCGCCTCCTCTTGCAGTCGGCGGATGGTCAGCAACTCGCTGACCAGTTCAGAGAACGCCGGGTAATTGAAGTCCCGTTCAAGCAGCGTCGGCTGTACGCCGAACCGCGCATACGCCTCGGCCAGCAAAGCCCAGACCACCGGTTTGACCGAGGCGCCGTGGGTGTCGATTTTCAGCGTGTCGGATTCGTCGAAATGCCCCGCCACGTGCATTGCGACTACCCGCCCCGTGTCGATGCCCGCCAGAAACGTCTGCGGATCGAAACCGTGATTGATCGAGTTGACGTAGACATTGTTGACGTCCAGCAGCAGGTCGCAATCGGCTTCGCGCAGCACTGCGTCGGTGAATGTCAGTTCGTCCATGTCCTGCCGAGGCGCGGCGTAGTACGAGACGTTTTCCACCGCCAGGCGCCGACCGAGGATGTCCTGTGCCTGACGAATTCTGGCGGCCACGTGGTGCACCGCTTCTTCGGTGAACGGCAACGGCAGCAGATCGTAAAGATGCCCGTCATCGCTGCAGTAGCTCAGGTGTTCGCTGTACAGCGGCACCTTATGGTGATCGAGGAAAATCCGTACTTCCTGCAGGAAGCCGACATCCAGCGGCGCTGGCCCGCCCAGCGACAAGGACAAGCCGTGACAGGACAACGGATAACGCTCGGCCAGGGCACGAAACGCCGCGCCGTGAGCGCCGCCGATGCCGATCCAGTTTTCCGGCGCGACTTCCAGAAAGTCGAAAGCGCCCGCCGGGGCTGCTTGAAGGTCCTTTATCAAACCACGGCGCAAGCCTAGCCCGACGGTCGCCTGCACAGATGTGAGGGGAATTTGCATGGTGTCGATCTCATCCTGGGATCCGGTCTCCAGCGCCTGAACACTCAGTGCCGGCCGGCAGGCCCAGTCAAGCGCCTCGGTGTGTCGGGTCTGTGTGCGCAAACACCCCTCTTCTCAGCGCACTGTATCGGACAGGCAGCCAGATACAGAGGGATACACGAACTAGACTTATCGATTACCCCCGTAGGGGAGCCAGGACGCGGTTATCGTCCTGTTCATTCCCACGATTACCGCCCACAGGTGCATGCCTCGACAAACAATGCCTGCGGGCTGTGATCCTGCTGAAGGAGCACACATGATGGACGAGGCCAGACTCAATGATTTCATGGGCAAACTGGTGAGCGACATGGGTGGCGCGGCGATGCTCGCCAACGTCATCCTCGGCGAAGAGCTCGGCCTGTACCGGGCCATGGCCGACAGCCAGCCAGTCACCCCCGAAGTACTCGCCGAAAAGACCGGCTGCAATACCCGCCTGCTGCGTGAATGGCTCAGCGCCCACGCTGCCTCCGGTTACATGGAACACCATGACGGCCAGTTCCGCCTGCCCGAAGAGCAAGCCCTGGCGCTGGCGATCGAAGACTCACCGGTGTATGTAGCCGGCGGTATGGCGGTGGTTGCGTCGTTTTTTCATGACAAGGACAAACTGGTCAACGCCATGCGCGGCAACGGCGCCCTGCCCTGGGGCGATCACCATCCGTGCATGTTCAGCGGCACCGAGCGGTTCTTCCGCCCAGGCTACAAGGCGCATCTGGTCAGCGAATGGCTGCCGGCGCTCGACGGGGTGGTCGCCAAACTGGAAGCCGGCGCGAAAGTGGCGGACATCGGCTGCGGCCACGGCGCCTCGACCGTGATCATGGCCCAGGCTTTCCCCGAGTCGCGGTTCGTCGGTTTCGATTACCACGCGCCTTCGATCACCGTCGCCACCCAGCGCGCCGAAGAAGGTGGCGTGTCCGGACGGGCACGGTTCTTCCAGGGCACCGCCAAGAGCTATCCGGGCGACGACTATGACCTGATCTGCTATTTCGACTGCCTGCACGACATGGGTGACCCGGTGGGCGCCGCACGGCATGCCTATGAATCGCTCAAACCCGACGGCACGGTGCTGCTGGTGGAGCCCTTCGCCAACGACACGCTAGACGAGAACGCCAACCCGGTGGGACGGCTGTTCTACGCCGCCTCGACCTTTATCTGCACACCTAACTCGCTGTCCCAGGAGGTCGGCCTCGGGCTCGGTGCCCAGGCGGGCGAGGCACGGTTGCGCAAGGTCTTCACCGAGGCGGGGTTCACCCAGTTCCGGCGAGCCACGGAAACGCCGTTCAACCTGATTCTGGAGGCGCGTAAATAACGCCCGGCTCATCATCCGGGCAGGTTGGTCTGCCCGGATGCAACGGATGAAACCGGACCCTGTGGTCAGTTCAGACGCTCACCCAGGTTTTCAGCCTTGAGAACATCGAACAGCGCCTGCGCCGCCGCCGACAGCTCTTGCCCTGTCGTCAGCACCCCGATCGCCCGTTCCACCACCGGGTCGCGCAGGGTGATGCACCGCGCGCCCAGCTCGCGCATCTGCCCGGCGCACAATGCCGGCACCGCGCTCACGCCCAAGCCGCTGGCCACCATTCGCCCGACCGTTGCCAACTGATGACTTTCAAACTCCACCGGCAATTTCATGCCCCGCGCCTGTAGATGTTCTTCAAGCATCACCCGCACCGTGGAGGGTCGCTGCAACGTGATGAACGGCTCTCTGAGCAAGGTCTGCCAATCGATGTCGCCCAGGTCCGCCAACGGTGAATCAAGCGGCACCACCGCCACAAACCGGTCGATGTACAACGGAGTGAATTGCAGCGACGAACTCTGGGTCGGCTCAAACGCCACGCCCAGCTCCACCTGGCGGTCGCGGACCATTTCCAGCACCTGCTCGTTGATCACGTCGTTCACCGTAACGTTGACCTTGGGATAACGCGCGCGGAAGGTCTTGAGGATCGGCGGCAACAAGTTGCCGGCAAACGACGGCATCGCCGCCAGCGTCACGCGGCCGCGTTGAAGGGTGAAGCGTTGGCGCAGTTCATCCTCGGCATTGTCCCAGTCCGCGATCAAACGACGGGCCAGTGGCAGCAGCGATTCGCCTTCCGCGGTCAGCGCGACGTTACGGGTATTGCGGGTGAACAGGCGCCCGCCCAGGCCGTCCTCCAGCGCCTTGATGGTCAGGCTCAGCGCCGATTGGGACAGGTGCAGCCGCTCACAAGCCACGGCAAAGCTCAAACTCTGGGCCACGGCCAGGAAGGCGCGGATCTGTTTAACGGTCATGGCCACTGTCTCCAACGTAGCGCGCACTCATTGGTGAGTTTTATCTATCAATCAACCTTAAAAATCAACTTAACAAATAAATCCTGTGGCGAGACACTCCCTCCCCATCCGGCTAGCCAGCCGCCCACAAAGAATAAAAGAGGTGCATATGGCAGGGTTCGACAAGCGCGTGTATTCCTATGAAGAAGCGATGGCCGGTCTGGAAGACGGCATGACCGTGATCTCCGGCGGCTTCGGCCTGTGCGGGATTCCGGAAAACCTCATTGCCGAGATCCAGCACCGGGGCACGCGTGACCTCACCGTGGTCTCCAACAACTGCGGCGTCGATGGTTTCGGTCTCGGCGTGCTGCTGGTAGACCGGCAGATCCGTAAAGTGGTGGCCTCCTACGTCGGCGAAAACGCCCTGTTCGAGAAGCAACTGCTGAGCGGCGAAATCGAAGTCGTCCTGACCCCTCAAGGCACCCTCGCCGAGAAAATGCGCGCAGGCGGCGCCGGCATCCCGGCGTTCTTTACCGCCACCGGCGTCGGCACTCCAGTCGCCGAAGGCAAGGAAGTGCGCGAATTCAAGGGCCGCCAGTACCTGATGGAAGAATCCATCACCGGTGACTTCGCCATCGTCAAAGGCTGGAAAGCCGACCACTTCGGTAACGTGGTCTATCGCCACACCGCCCAGAACTTCAACCCGCTGGCCGCCACTGCCGGCAAGATCACCGTGGTCGAAGTCGAAGAAATCGTCGAACCCGGCGAACTGGACCCGTCGCAGATCCACACCCCTGGCATCTACGTCGACCGGGTCATTTGCGGCACGTTCGAAAAGCGCATCGAACAGCGCACCGTGCGTAAGTGATCCCCTGCCCCCGGACCGAATGAAGGAATAACAACAATGGCACTTTCCCGCGAACAAATGGCTCAGCGCGTCGCCCGCGAAATGCAGGACGGCTACTACGTGAACCTGGGCATCGGCATTCCGACCCTGGTCGCCAACTACATCCCCGAAGGCATGGAAGTCATGCTGCAATCGGAAAACGGCCTGCTCGGCATGGGCGCCTTTCCGACCGACGCCGAAGTCGACGCCGACATGATCAACGCCGGCAAGCAAACCGTGACCGCGCGTATTGGCGCATCGATTTTCTCCTCCGCCGAATCGTTCGCGATGATCCGCGGTGGCCATATCGACCTGACCGTGCTCGGCGCATTTGAAGTGGACGTCGAAGGTAATATCGCCTCCTGGATGATCCCCGGTAAACTGGTCAAGGGCATGGGCGGCGCGATGGACCTGGTGGCCGGTGCGGACAACATCATCGTCACCATGACCCACGCCTCCAAGGACGGCGAGTCGAAACTGCTGCCCCGCTGCAGCCTGCCGCTGACCGGCGCCGGTTGCATCAAACGCGTACTGACCGACCTGGCCTATCTGGAGATCCGGGATGGCGCGTTCATTCTCAAGGAACGCGCGCCGGGTGTGAGCGTCGAGGAAATCGTAGCCAAAACCGCCGGCAAACTGATCGTGCCTGACCACGTCCCGGAAATGCAGTTCACTGCCCAGTGAGGAATCCGTCCATGCAAGACGTTGTAATTGTTGCTGCCACTCGCACTGCCATCGGCAGTTTCCAGGGGGCGTTGGCCAATGTGTCCGCGGTTGATCTCGGTGCTGCGGTGATCCGCCAGTTGCTGGCGCAAACCGATCTGGACCCGGCGCAGGTCGATGAAGTGATCATGGGCCAGGTATTGACCGCTGGCGCCGGGCAAAACCCTGCGCGCCAGGCTGCGATCAAGGCTGGCCTGCCCCACGCCGTACCGGCCATGACCCTGAACAAGGTCTGCGGCTCGGGCCTCAAAGCCCTGCACCTGGCGGCGCAGGCGATTCGCTGCGGCGATGCCGAGGTGATCATCGCCGGTGGTCAGGAAAACATGAGCCTGGCCAATTACGTGCTGCCGGGCGCCCGTACCGGACTGCGCATGGGCCACAGCCAGATCGTCGACACGATGATCAGCGACGGTTTGTGGGATGCGTTCAACGATTACCACATGGGCATCACCGCCGAGAACCTGGTGGACAAATACGGCATCAGCCGTGAAGCCCAGGACGCCTTCGCGGCCGCCTCGCAACAGAAAGCCGTGGCCGCCATCGAAGCCGGGCGTTTCGTCGATGAAATCACCCCGATCCTGATCCCCCAGCGCAAGGGCGATCCACTGGCCTTCGCCACCGATGAACAGCCGCGGGCCGGCACTACCGCCGAGTCCCTGGGCAAACTGAAAGCGGCCTTCAAGAAGGACGGTTCGGTGACCGCCGGTAATGCTTCTTCGCTGAACGACGGCGCGGCCGCGGTGATCCTGATGAGCGCCGCAAAAGCCAAGGCCCTCGGCCTGCCGGTACTGGCAAAAATCGCCGCCTATGCCAACGCGGGCGTCGACCCGGCAATCATGGGCATCGGCCCGGTGTCGGCCACTCGTCGTTGCCTGGACAAGGCCGGTTGGTCCATCGATCAACTGGAGCTGATCGAGGCCAACGAAGCCTTCGCCGCGCAATCCCTGGCGGTGGCCAAGGACCTGGAATGGGACCTGAGCAAGGTCAACGTCAACGGTGGCGCGATTGCCCTGGGCCATCCGATTGGAGCCTCGGGTTGCCGGGTGCTGGTGACCTTGCTGCACGAGATGATCAAGCGTGACGCCAAGAAAGGTCTGGCCACCCTGTGCATCGGCGGTGGTCAGGGCGTGGCGTTGGCCATCGAGCGCTAGCCCGAGACCGCGTTATCGTTCATCGCGGGCAAGCCCGCTCCCACACTGGATCTCCTGTGAGCACAGAATATGTGAACACCACCGATCAAATGTGGGAGCGGGCTTGCTCGCGAAGAAGCCCGACCAGGCAACACCCCTCCCGAGTCAGGCCACGAACTGCAGGATCAACCAACTATTCGCCCCGCTGATCACCCCAAACAACCCCCACGCCAACACCCGCGTTGGCAGCCGATTCACAAACGGCCCCATGAGCGTCTGATCGTTGGTTATGCGAATCAACGGATACAACGCGAACGGCAATTGCAAGCTCAACACCACTTGGCTCAACACCAGCAGCTTGCCGATCGCCCCATCGCCCATCAGCCACACGCCGATGAACGCCGGGATCAGCGCCAGCCCGCGAGTGATCAAGCGCCGTTGCCAGCAGGGCAAGCGCAGGTTCAGGTAGCCCTCCATGATCACCTGGCCCGCGATGGTGCCGGTGAAGGTCGAGCTTTGCCCCGACGCCAGCAATGCCACGCCAAACAGCCCGCTGGCCAACGCCCCGCCCACCAATGGATCGAGCAAGTGATAGGCATCCTGGATGTCGACCACGTCACTGTGTCCAGTATTGTGGAATGCCGCGGCAGCCAGAATCAGGATCGCCGCGTTGACCAGCAGTGCCAGGGCCAGAGAGCCGATGGTGTCGATGCGCGCCAGTTTGACCGCGTCCTGCTTGCTGGCCAGGTCCTTGCCGATCATCCGGGTCTGCACGATCGAGGTATGCAGGAACAAGTTATGCGGCATCACCGTGGCCCCGAGAATACCGATGGCCAGGTACAACGGCGCCGCATCGCCAATCGTCGAAAGTGACGGTGTGAAACCCCGGGCGACATCCGGCCAATACGGTTTGATCAGCCACAGCTCGACGAAGAAACACGCGCCGATAGTGCCCACCAGCACCAGCATGATCGCCTCCAACCGGCGGAAGCCGCGGTTTTGCAAGGCCAATACCAGCAACGTGTCGAACGCGGTGAGCGCGATGCCGAACGTCAGCGAACAACCCAGCAGCAAGTGGAACGCCAGCGCACAGCCGAGCACTTCGGCGAGGTCGGTGGCGATGATCGAAATTTCCGCCAGCAGCCACTGGGTCCGTGCGGTCCGCGTGCTGTAGCGCTCACGGCACAACTGCGCAAGATCGCGCCCGGTGGCGATACCCAGGCGCGAGCACAAACACTGCACCACCATCCCCGCCAGACTCGCCAGCAACACCACGAACAACAGGCTGTAGCCAAACCGCGAACCGGCCTCGATGGCAGTGGCCCAGTTACCCGGGTCCATGTAGCCGATGGACACCAGCAAACCGGGGCCGGCAAAACGCAGAACGCGTTTAAAGAAGGGTGCACGAGGGTCAACGGCAACCGTGCCGGCCACTTCCGGTGGGCAAAACGGCGCGGTGCCGACTTTGGGCAAACTGAATTTCACGCAAGCATCCGTCAACAGGTGGGAGCGCGCAGCTTAGACGTTTCGCGCACGCGGGTGTAGGCGCTCAGCGCTTGCCCAGAGGCCTCCTTAAGCAATCCATCGCCCGCAATGCTAACGTGACCGGCTCACACCGATGGAGAAGCGTGCGTGCTGATGCTCAAACTGCTGGTGATTCCGGGGTTTCTGTTGCTGATTTCCCTGGCCGGAAAGCGCTGGGGGCCAAGCGTGGCCGGTTGGTTGTCGGGGTTGCCGGTGGTGGTCGGGCCGATTCTGTTGTTCCTCGCCCTCGAGCAAGGCCAGGTGTTCGCCGCTCAGGCGGCAACGGCGGCGCTGTCGGCGATGTTCGCGATGATTGCCTTCTGCGTGACCTACGCCCAGGTAGCACAACGCTCGAGCTGGCCGTGGGCGTTGGCGAGTTCGCTACTGGTCTGGGCGCTGACGGCTGTTGCGCTGTCGCTGATCCCGCCCTCGCTGGTGTTCTCGGTGATCGCCGCCGCTATTGCATTACTGGCCGCGCCGTACCTGTTTCCCTCGGTGCAACCCATCGTTTCAGGCCCGGCACCGAAGTCCGACAAACTGCTGCTGCGCATGACGGCTGGCGCCCTGCTCACGTTGGCCGTGACGTTGCTGGCCAGCACCGTCGGCGAGCGCTGGAGCGGCCTGCTCGCGGTATTCCCGGTGCTGGGCAGTGTGATGGCGGTGTTTTCCCAGCAGACTCGCGGGCCGGCGTTTACGGCAGCGTTGCTCAGGGCCACGGCGACCGGGATGTATTCGTTTGCGGCGTTTTGCCTGGTGCTGGCATTGTCGTTACCGAGGTTGGGCTGGATCGGATTTGTATTGGGGATAGGCACATCATTGGGGATGCTGTTGGTGACTAAGCAACGGGCATTGCGCCCAATACCTTATCGTTTCAGCGAACAGCAGCGATGATCGCCATGCACCCTGCGTAGCAGCTGCTACAAATCGCGATCCATGGGATGATCGCCGTCAAAGCGCGACCACCCTACGGAGAGTTTGAATGTCATTGTTGAGTAAAAAAGCCGTTGTTCTGCTACTGACAGCGGCTGCCAGCCTGGGGGCCTTGAATGCGCAGGCGGCCAAGGCCACTTCCAGCGACAAAGCGCCGACCCAGAAGGTCTCGATGCTTGGCGGCAAGTTCACCTTCACCCTGCCCAAGGGTTTCATCGCCAACCCGCTGCCGGCCGGCGACGCGGCCACCGGTACCGCCGGGGCGACAGGCACGATGTACACCAACCAGGCCACTAAAACCGTGGTGATCGCCGCCGAAAACACCATCCCTGGCGGCGCCAACGTCAAGGACAACGACGGTGAGTTCCTCGACTCCACCGTGTCCGCTTTTGCCACCGAGCAACGCAACGCCTTGCCGGACTTCAACAAGCTGAGCGAAAAAAGCCTGACCCAGAAAGGCACGGGCCTGGGCCTGCGACAGATCGACAGCACCGCCACCCAGGGCGGCGGCATGACCCTCGACACCTCGCTGATGGCCGCTTCCGGCACTCGCATGGCCATCATTCAGGTCATCTCCCGCCCCAACGACAAAACCGGCCACGAAACGCTGGTGAACCAGATCATTTCCGGCAAATAAACCCGACCGGCTCAGGGATTGAGGCGCTGCAACCAGGCGCTCAAATCCTCTATCTCGGCCGCACTGATGCTGTGGCCGACACCTTCGTAGGCATGAAACTCAGGCTTGAGTGACAGGCGTTGCAACAGGCTGTCGGCCTCGGTGCCGTCGTTGTAGGGCAGGCGTTTGTCGGCGGTGCCATGACCGATGAAAATCGCCAGCGGCTGGCGTTTTTCATCCGGTTTGAGTTCGGACTTGAGCACCGGCAGGATGCGCCCGCTCAACGCAGCAATGCCACCCACTGCCTCGGGATGACGCAACGCGACCTCGTAGGACATGATCGCGCCCTGGCTGAAGCCCACCAGGAAAACCTTGTCCGTTTCGGTGTGATATTTCTTCGCTGCTTGTGCGACGAAATCCAGCAGCACCTGGCCGCTGGCCTTCAGGTCGTCCGTCTCGCCGTTGTAGGCACCCTCGCCCTTTTTGCGAAACCACTGGTAACTGCCCTCTTCCAACGTCATCGGCGCCCGCACCGACAGGTAGTTGTACTGCGGCGGTAATTCATCCTTGATGCCGAACAGGTCCTGCTCGTTACTGCCGTAACCGTGCAGGAAAATCACCAGGGGTTGGTTACGAGACTCAGCGTTGGCCTGCTCCAGGTATTTGAGCGGCAGATCGGTGTGCAACGGGGTTTGAGCGTGGACGGCGGTGGACGCCAGGAGCGTGAGCAGAGCGAGAAACTTCAACATAAACCTTCCTTCACAGCGCGCAGGATTCGGGGCAGAGCCTAACACTGTGAGGCGGGATGTTGATGATGCCCAGGCATCTTCGCCGCTGCTGAGGCCGTCTTCGCGAGCGAGCCCGCTCCCACATAGTCCTGCGAACACCATTCCACTGTGGGAGCGGGCTTGCTCGCGAAGAGGCCCTGAAGCCCGCTGAAAGACTCTCGGTAAACACCTCAGTCGTTGACCAGTTTCCCGGCCCGGATCGGCTCGCGCCCGGCGACTTTCGCCTGCCAGGTACCTGGTTGCGTATAACGCCCGCGATCGAGGGCAAACAGCACGCCACTGGTCCCGGCACACACCGTGGTAACCCGGTCATTCAGCGGGTCGACCACTTCAAACAACGCATCTCCCCGCTCCACCCATTCGCCCGAGTCCCGCAGGAAACTGACCACCCCGTGGTGCGGTGCAAACAGGTACTCGGTGCCTTCGAACGGCAAGCCTTCACAGCATTCGCTCGGCGCTGGCGGCCAGGTGCCGGTGATGAAACCCTGTTCGGCGAGAAACCCCAGGATCGCCTCGCAATTGGCCTGGGCCTGATCGACCCGGGTATCGCCCATGCTGCCCAGCTCCAGCGTGGTCGCCAGGTTGGCCGGCGGGATCGCTGCCTCGGGAAACGCCCGCGCCAGGCGCAACCACGGCGTAGAACACGACTCGTCGAAAGAGCTGCCACCGGAATCCTCACACAGCAACGCCACCGCGGCCTTCAACCGAGCCGCCAGGGAGCGCCACTGCGGCCAATGCTGCGGCAAGGCATAGAGGTGAATCGCCGCGTCGAAATCGCAATGCAAGTCGAGGGTGATGTCGGCCTCGCAGGCGTGACGCAGCAGCAAGCGGTGCATGGCCTCCAATTGCGAAAGCGGTGCCGGCAAACCGTCGAGCACCTGGCCCATGGTCTGGCGGATCAGCGCGATGTTGGCCTGGGCGTCATCACCCAATTGATCGCCGATCAACGCGGCCACCGGTGCACTGAGCTCAACGAACGCGCGGTTGAAATTCTTGCCGCTGCCCAGTTCGAAGCGGCCCATGTGGCTGCCTTGCAGGTGCTGATCGAGGCCGATGGGATTGGCCACCGGCACCAGTTCGATGATGCCCTGAAGTTGCCCCTGGGTTTCGAGTTCAGCCAGACGCTGCTTCAGTTCCCAGGCAGTGCGCATGCCCGGCAGCTCATCCGCGTGCAGGCTGGCCTGGATATAAACCTTGCGAGTGCCCGCGCCATAACGAAACACACTGAGCGAGCGTTCAGTCCCCAGATGACTCCAGGGCAGTGGATGGTCGATGCGTTGCATGGGGACTCCGATATAAAGGGCTCCGAGATCACTTGTGGGAGCGGGCTTGCCCGCGAAGAGGCCATCACATTCAACCTCCATATCACCTGACACACCGCCTTCGCGAGCAAGTCCGCTCCCACATCAGAACTGCGGCGTGACATCCATCGCGTCAACACCACAAATCCCCTGTGGGAGATTCTATGTTGCAGGACAACCCTGCAACGGTCGATTCGGTTGGTATTCGCTCTGGTTTTTCATCAGAGCGAACGCCACCCGGGCGAGTTTTCGGGCAAGGATTACCAGGGCCTGAGTCCTCTTGAAACCTCTGGCCAGGTACCCTTCATAAAATGGTTTCCAGGTCGCCGAACGACAGGCGGCCATGGCCGAGTTGTGGGCCAGACGTCGTATTTCCGGATCCCCTTTCTTGGTCAGACTGCGACTCCCCGTCTTTTTTCCCGAGTCATCGACCCTCAAGTCCATGCCCAAAAAAGCGATGAAGGCATTGCTGTCCTTAAACTCGCCACGCAAAAAAGCCGTCGCAAATCCAGTTGCCGTCAGTACACCAACGCCTTCAATGGCCTTGCAACGCTCAATATTTTCGGCGGCTCCGGCCTCTTTGCTCAGGTCACGCAGCTGTTTTTGAATGGCCAAATCCGAGCGCTTAAACGTCTCCATCAGACATTTCAGCTCTTCTTCCAGGCGCGGCTCATTGGCCCAGCTCTGAGCCAGGCTGACACGCGCCTTGATCAGTGCTGCCCGTCGATGAAGCAGGCTTTGCAGGGCCTTGTAAGCCTTGGGCGGCGGGCTCCAAGCGCGTAACCCACCCTGTTCATGCGCCAGATACCGAGCCAGAAGACGAGCATCACACGGATCATTTTTAGCTCGTTGGCCGACACTGCGGCGGTAATGACTCAAGCGATAACCGTCCACGACGTAGACCTGATGACCCAACTCATAGGCCAACTCAACCGTGTCCAAGTGGTAAATGTTGGTGGCCTCAACGGCAATGCCACTTTTGGCGGGCAGCGTCTTGAGCCAACGTTTGAGTGCTGCTCGATTATTGGAGATGGCTTGTGTGGTTTGCAGATCGGCGCGATAGACGAGCACCTCAGCCTTGGCCACATCAACACCCACGACCGCTTGCGAAGTAAGGATTGTCATGACGAATCCTCGGAGCTAGGGTTTAAGAGCTTGTTGGGGTCTACCGTTGCGCTGGCTTGTCTCTATCGTCGGCCTAGCCGATGAATTCCTTATTGGCGCTTTTAGGTAGAAGGGGTGGGACGAAGTCTCCCACGGTCTGTACTGGCTAGAGTCAGAATCGGGCTTTTAGTCCCACCCACCCCTTCAAGTCTAAACATACAAGCGGGCTTGCTCGCGAAGGGGCCGGTCCATTCAACATTGATGTTGCCTGAAACAACGCCTTCGCGAGCAAGCCCGTTCCCACATTAAATCGCGGCCGGATTAGAGAAAATAAAAATGGCCACCGCGTCCACGGTAGCCACTTTTTTCTACGGCGTATTAATGGCCGTAAACATCGAAGTTGAAGTACTTGTCTTGCACTTGCTTGTACTTGCCGTTGGCGCGGATCTCAGTGATGGCAGTGTTGAATTTGTCCGCCAGCTCTTTATCGCCCTTGCGCACGGCAATACCGGCACCGCCGCCGAAGTACTTGGCGTCTTCATAGGTCGGGCCGACAAACGCGAAGCCTTTGCCGGCGTCGGTTTTCAGGAAACCGTCGTCCAGGTTGACCGAGTCGGCCAGCATCGCATCGAGGCGACCGGCGACCATGTCCAGGTTGGCTTCCTGCTGGGAACCGTAACGCACCAGGTCGATGCCGGCCGGCACCAGCACTTCGGTAGCGAAGCGGTCGTGGGTACTGGCGCGCAGCACACCGACTTTTTTGCCCTTGAGCTCGGTCAGCGGATCCTTGACGTCGGTGCCTGCCTTCATCACGAAGCGCGCCGGTGTGTGGTAGTACTTGATGGTGAAATCGACGTTCTTCTTGCGATCGTCAGTGATGGTCATGGACGACAGGATCGCGTCGATTTTCTTGACCTTCAGGGCCGGGATCAAGCCATCGAACTCTTGCTCGACCCAAGTGCACTTCACCTTCATCTGTGCACACAGCGCGTCACCGATATCGACGTCGAAACCGGTGAGTTTGCCGTCCGGGGTTTTCATCGAGAAAGGTGGGTAACCGGCTTCGATACCGAGGCGAATCGGTTTGGCGTCTTCGGCCACGGCGGTCAGGGACAATATCGACAGTGCCAGGGCACCGAACATCACTCGCTTCTTCATTTATAACTCCTGTGTGCGGAGGCTTTTATTGGCAGCTTTCGATTGGCAACTTTCGGTTGGTGAAGACCGAAGTGGCCGGCAGTCTAGAGCGGCTACAGGAGGGCAAATTGTGTTTAAGCGACAAATACTTATAAAAAAACAGCCAATGAAATCAAGGCACTTGAAGCGTGCTCCGAGGTGGTGCAAGGACTGTAGGACAATCCTTTACTTCAGACAAAACCTACAAGATTTCGGGTGCTGATCCGACTGAAGAATCGCACTGGCGATGAACATTTTTTTGCGTCACATTGACCCGCCACCCGCCCCCACAAGAGAAACGTGATGCCCGCGCTGAACCTGATCCAGCACCATCCTGCCGAAGGCCCCGGCGCCATTGCCGAATGGGCCCGGTCCCGAGGCATTACGCTCAACGTATTTCGCGCCGACCTCGGACAGTTGCCGCCGGTGAGCGCGGCACCGGTGATTCTGTTGGGCGGGCCTTATGAATCCGGCGCCGGGCCGACGTGGCTGGAAACAGAGCGTCAGTGGCTGGCGGGCAGTCTGGATCAGGGCGCGGCGGTGTTCGCGATTTGCCTGGGGGCGCAGTTGCTGGCACTGAGCCTGGGCGGCAATGTGCGGCGGATGCCTCGCAGCGAAACCGGCTGGACCAGCGTGACCTTTGTCGATGGTCGGACCCTCAGGGTACTGGAATGGCACGAAGACGCGATCGATCTACCGCCCGCTGCGCAGTTGCTGGCCAGCAGTGACGTTTGTGAGCAGCAGATGTATCGCGTCGGGGCGACGCGGGTGGGGTTACAGTTCCACCCGGAATGGAATGCTGAATCGGTGGCGATCCTCAATGAGCACTTTGGCGAGGAATCACCGCTGCCCCGGGAGCCGCAAGACAGCGCCGCTTATGCAACGGTGTTTGACTGGTTGCGGGTGACGCTGGATGGATGGTGGACAGTATCCTGTGGCGAGGGGGCTTGCCCCCGTTGGGTCGCGAAGCGGCCCCAAACCAGTCACCGCGATCCCCAAGGATTTACGACTGCTTCGCAGCCGAACGGGGGCAAGCCCCCTCGCCACATTTGATCACCTGTATCTGAACGTCAGCATTCACAACCAATGACTGTCTTGGCGGTGTGAGCAACCGCGACACTCAGCTCAAACCCTTCATCCAGCCACCCGGTCACCCCGCCAATCATCTCCTTGACCGGGTAACCCAGCGCCGCCAGTTTCACCGCGGCCTTGTTGGCACCATTGCAGTGAGGTCCGGCGCAATAAACCACAAACAGCGTGGACTTCGGATAGGCCGCCAGACCATCAGCCGTGATCAACCGACTCGGAATGTTGATCGCGCCCGGCACATGTCCGCGCTCGAACGCCAACGGTCCGCGCACGTCCACCAGAACAAAATCCACCTCGCCGGCCTCCTGGCTGCCGTAGACGTCGGAACAATCGGTCTCGAACGTCAGACGATTGCTGAAGTGCATCAGGGCGATGGCGGACGGGGCTGCGGGAATCTCGCGAACCAGGCTAGGCATGGGCTGTACTCCAAAGTCTCAGTGGGTGTGAGAAGACTTTATCTGCTCCATGCTTGCCGCTACAGTGGCGCACAAGACACTCACCGGGAACTTTCCGCCAAATGCAGCCCACCCCAGGATTAGTCGCGATTCTGGCCTACGACGGCCTCTGCACCTTCGAATTCGGCATTGCCGTGGAGATCTTCGGCCTGGCGAGGCCGGAGTTCGATTTCCCTTGGTATGAGCACCGCATCGTCGCCGTCGACCAAGGGCCGATGCGCGCCATGGGCGGCATTCAAGTGCTGGCTGACGGCGGGATGGAACTGCTTGAGAGTGCCCGGACCATCATCATTCCAGGTTGGCGCGACCGCAGCGCGCCGGTGCCCGAACCCTTGCTCGTCGCCCTGCGTCAGGCCCATGGCCGGGGCGCGCGGTTACTGTCGATCTGTTCCGGGGTATTTGTACTGGCGGCCACCGGTTTGCTGGACGGTCACGGCGCCACCACCCATTGGCGCTACACCGCTGAACTGGCCGAACGTTTCCCGAACATTCTGGTGGATCCGGACGTGCTCTATGTCGATTCGGGTCAGTTGATTACCTCGGCCGGCAGCGCCGCCGGTATCGATGCCTGCCTGCACCTGGTCGCGCGGGATTTCGGCACGCAGGTGGCCAATTCGGTGGCGCGCCGGCTGGTGATGTCGCCGCAACGTACCGGCGGCCAGGCACAGTTCATTCCATCACCGGTCAGCCCGACACCACGCAGCGATCTGTCGCGGGTCATGCAGTGGGCCCGGGAACGTCTGCACGAACCGCTGGAGGTTCGCGACCTCGCCAGCGAGGCGGCCATGAGTGAACGGACATTCCTGCGTCGGTTCACCGAGGCCAGCGGTATGCCGCCCAAAGCGTGGCTGCAGCATGAACGCCTGGCACGGGCACGCGAACTGTTGGAGAGCACCCTTCAAAACACCGACCAGATTGCCCAGCACTGCGGTTATCGCTCGGTGGAGAGTTTCCGGGTGGCATTTCGCAGTGTGGTCGGCGTGCCACCTTCGGTGTATCGGGAGCGGTTTGGGCGCAAGGTCAGTGCTGTTTGAAGTCTCTCAGTCCAGGGGCGTTATAACCCCCCATCACTCTTTATCAATGGCGATAAAAACAATAAGTATTCATTAGAAATCGCGCTAACTTATCGCCAATCTTAATAT
This sequence comes from Pseudomonas sp. FP1742, assembly GCF_030687145.1. NCBI lineage: Bacteria > Pseudomonadati > Pseudomonadota > Gammaproteobacteria > Pseudomonadales > Pseudomonadaceae > Pseudomonas > Pseudomonas sp. FP1742. The sequence goes on from NZ_CP117460.1 coordinate 4,260,666, forward strand.
CAAATATCTCGACTCCTCACCCGCCGCGATTAGTAAAACAATATTAAAAATTACTCTTGCGCAGCCCATTGCATATTTATCGGCGCCTGCTTAACTGCAAAAACTGCTGATGACAGCAGTGCCCGCAAAACCACGGAAGGAGTCGTTATGAGCAGTTCAACTCGCCATAGCATGCCCCCCTATGGGGTGGCCATCCAAGGCGCAATCAAGGCAGGCGACCTGCCGCAAATGAAGACGCTGTTGAAACAACGCGATGCATCCACGCCAGAAAATAAAGAGCTAAAAGCCGCTTACGAGCAGTTGGCCAAGGAAGTCGCACGCCTGGAAAAGCAATAACAGCTATTTCCACTCCCCTTATTGCAATGGAGGCAATAATTATGTCTGGTTCTAATCAGCAACCTGTCGGCCTGTTCCCACTCTGCTACCGAATTGGTACTTCGGCCGCGGGAGCACAAAACCTGGCACTCAATCTTCTGGTTTTTACCCCTGACCAAACCGTAAGCGGTACCGCTGCAATCACTCAGGCCACCAACCCGCCGCTGGATGTGCACTCCGATGTCTGGGGCGAATACACCTACCTGACGGTCATGAAACCTGGCGTCAGCAAGATCCTGATCACCGCTCAAGGCAATAATGGCGGCCCGGGCTCGAACTCCATCGTGAATTTCAAGCTGCACCTGGTGGTCGGTAGCGACTGGAAAGAAGGCGTCGCCAATTACGAGTACTTCAATGGTCAGCGGTGGGTCCAGGTCAGTGCCCCTGCCCATCTCGTCGAGTCGGTACCCTCCAACGCTTATAAATCAGTGCCTTTGGAGTCCAGCCCGGTCATTCCAGCCCATCCACCGATCATGCCGCTGTACGCCGCACCGATTCAAAGTGCCATTGCCAGCGGTGACCTGGCCCAGATGAAAAACCTGGCGCGCCTGGCCCAACAACAACTGGATCAGCAACCCCAACTGCAGAGTGCGCTTGAAACGGCCAAGGGCGAAATCAGCCGGCAGGAACGCCGCTGACCCGCCTGCGAAATAAGCCGAGTTGTCCTGAATACACAATAAGGGAGTAGCACCATGTCAATCGGACTTTTTCATACCCGCCTGAATGTCAGTAGTCACCTATTGGGCGCACCGGTTTTAACCCTGGATCTGCTGGTGGATACCGTAAACAAGAAAGTCAGCGGTGTAGCCAGCATTTTTCAAAGTACCTACCCTCCACTCAACTTCCGTGCCCGTGTATGGGGTAGTTACTCCGAAGCCAAACTGATCCCCGAGGCGGAAAGCCATATCCTCCTCTCCCTGGATGGCAGCCCAAGCGGCCCTTACAGTCAGATCGCCCAGACCTTCGATCTAAGGGGCATTTTAGGCGCCGATTGGGCCAGCGGTTTTGCCGACTACAAGTACTTCGATCAGGACCACTGGACTACCGTAAGACACGCAGCTGTCAGCCAGGCCCCGGTGATTGAGCGCCCAGAGCATCCGCACCATGCAGTGCCGCTCTATGCCGTCGCGGTACAGCAAGCGCAAACCAGCGGTGACCTGGCGCAACTGAAGTCCGTGGTGAGCCAGGGTGAACAGCAACTGGCCAACAGTGGTGCCCTGCGCAGCGCGCTGGACCAGCTGAACGCTGAAATCGCCCGCCTGGAGGCCCGCTAACCCGCCCCCCCCGGTCTTGGCCACCCTCAAAAGGTGACCAGGCTCGGGTGATGCCGGTCAGTCAAACGCAATCCATGTGGGAGTGGGCTTGCCCGCGAAGGCGGCGGCACAGTCAACATTGAAGTCGCCGGACACAGCGCTTTCGCGGGCAAGCCCGTTCCCACGGGGTCTGCATTATTGACCCATACAAAAGGTAAATCCGGTCGCGCCATTTGCCCAAGGACGGCGCGAACACTTCGATGGATTCGTGCCGCGCACGCGTTGGTGCGCAAGGATTTCCCATGTCAGACAGTCGCCCTGCCCGCTACCTCAGTGAAACCGACCTCAAACGCTACGTGCCGGTGCATGTGGTCTGGGAAATCACCCTGGCCTGCGATCTCAAATGCCTGCATTGCGGCTCCCGCGCCGGCCATCGACGCCCCGATGAACTGAACACCCGGGAGTGCCTCGACGTCATCGATGCCCTGGCGGCACTCGGCACCCGCGAGATCACCTTGATCGGTGGTGAAGCCTATTTACGCAAGGACTGGACGCAACTGATCCAGGCCATCCACGACCACGGTATGTATTGCGCCATACAAACCGGAGGGCGCAACCTGACGCCCGCGAAAATGCAGGCTGCGGTAGACGCCGGACTCAATGGCGTTGGTGTCTCGCTGGATGGACTGGCCCCGCTGCATGACGCGGTGCGCAATGTTCCGGGTTCGTTTGACAAGGCGGTGGACACCTTGCGACGCGCCAAACAGTCCGGGCTGGCGGTGAGCGTCAATACACAAATCGGCGCGGCCACGTTGCCCGACCTGCCCGAGCTGATGGACCTGATCATCGACCTCGGCGCCACTCACTGGCAGATCCAGCTGACGGTTGCCATGGGCAATGCCGTCGATCACCCCGAGCTGTTGCTGCAACCCTATCAACTGCTGGAGGTGATGCCGTTGCTGGCGCATCTCTACTGCGAAGGGGTCGATCGCGGCCTGCTGATGAACGTGGGCAACAATATTGGTTACTACGGCCCTTACGAGCACATGTGGCGTGGTTTCGGCGATGAACGTGTGCATTGGAGCGGCTGCGCCGCCGGCCAGACCGTGCTGGCGCTGGAAGCCGACGGCACCGTAAAGGGTTGCCCGTCATTGGCCACGGTGGGGTTTTCGGGTGGCAACGTACGCAACATGAGCCTGCACGATATCTGGCACTACAGCGAAGGCATGCACTTTGGTCGCCTGCGGTCGGTCGACGACCTGTGGGGCTACTGCCGAAGCTGCTACTACAACGATGTCTGCCGGGGCGGTTGTACCTGGACGTCGCATTCGTTGCTCGGCAAACCCGGTAACAATCCCTACTGCCATTACCGCGCGCTGGACCTGCAAAAGCGCGGACTGCGCGAGCGCATCGTCAAACTCGAGGACGCAGCAAAAACCTCCTTCGCCGTCGGACGTTTTGATTTGATTACCGAACGCATCGATACCGGCGAGAAGGTGAACAGCGTCAGCGACAGCGGCCAGGTGATCAAACTGGCCTGGGCGAACCAGGGCCAGAAATCGCCGGATGAAGGTCGTATTCCACCGCAACTGGCGCTGTGTCGTGGCTGCTTGCAGTACATCCATGCACACGAAGTGACGTGCCCCCACTGCCACGCCGATGTCGCCGCCGCGGAAGCGGTGCACCAGACAGACCGGGCCCGGCAACAAGCGATCATCAATACCCTGACCGGCTTGCTGGGGTTGCCGCAAAATACCTTGATGTAAGGTTTATTCGATGCTGCCGACACATCACCAGGGGAGCGACCTTACAGCTCGCTTCCCTGGCGCATCATCCGGTTGCGGGTCTGCGCGATGCTGACCGACGGCAGGCGATCCGTCAGCTTCACGCCCGCGACGAAGAGGACGTTACTGAGCCGTCGGGTGTTCGACGATCAGCAATTCGATGTTCATTTTTTTCGACCGGGCGAGCGCCGCCGTTATCTCGGCTTGCCGGGCCTGCGCCTCGGTTTTCGAACCGAAAGGCCCGACCAGAATACGAACCTTTCCATCCTCCTTGACGACGTTGGGAACGAAGCTGTGCTCAATCAACCAGCCGCTCAGATCACTGACAGCCTGGGGCGTCTCGCCGCGCACTTCGACGTCCCATTGCGGGCCCGTTGCCGCCGCAGGGACGGAAGCGACTGCCGGTTGCGGCTTTTGTGCGTCAACACCCTTATCCTCACCGCAACCGGCCAACGTCAGTACTGCGATTACCAAGAACATTTTGCGCACAACACGTCCCTCAGAATGCTTAAAGCGACGATTTTAACATCCTTGGATCCATCTCGAGTGCCGCAAAATGGGCTTAAAACAACGAGAATGATGGTTGCGGCCTCTGTATAGTTACGCCTTGGGAATTAATGCAGCATCTGCGCGTCAGAAAGAGGCACCCAAACTGTGAGACTTCGCACTAATCTATATCTAATACCGACCTCTGCACTGTCCGAACCAGGTGCCCTACAAAGCAATCAAGGAGAAAACCATGCTGATACTCACCCGCAAAGTCGGTGAAAGCATAAACATCGGTGATGACATTACGATCACCATTCTGGGCGTTAGCGGCCAGCAAGTCAGGATTGGCATCAACGCCCCGAAAGACGTTGCGGTGCATCGCGAAGAAATTTATCAACGCATTCAGGCTGGCCTGACCGCCCCGGACAAGCCACAAACCCCCTGAATCCTGCTGCAGTCAGTAGCCAGCCTATTCTGCCTCGAATAACGGCTGGCTAAAGATTCAAGCGCCGTATCGCTCTTCGCTCAGCCTCTCTTTGCGATGCAACCGCAACACGGAGCCGATACTACCGCCCCGCCTCCTGCCATGAATGTCAGACGTTTCGGATTTGCTGCGGGAAAGAGCGCTCCCCCTTCCTTCCCGGCTAACCAAACGTTACGCCACGCGCCATGCCCGTGGCCGCCACGACCATCAGCACCAGCAACAGCGCCTCGATATGACTGATACGGGCAAATAGCGTTGCACGCCTGGTATCGATAGCCGTCCCATGCCCCAGCGCAACCCGCCATTTGATCAGCGCAATCATCGGCGCAATCTCGAGTAGCAGGATGAGGACGAAGAGCGTCATCTTGAGATGAAACAGAGGTTGGTGAAGATAGTAATCAGTGCCCTTTTCGTACCCGCCAAAGGCACGCATCCCACCCGTGATCAGGAGAGTGACCGCAGAGATCCCCCACAGATTATCTGCAATCAAAACACTGCGAGCGCCCCCGCCCGCGGTACCAAGACGACGTAAAGCCGTGCCGCGAGTCAGTACCGCCCAAAAACCCAGTGCAAAGGCCAAGAGGTGAATTGCCGCCAGAAACCAGTGAACCAGCATCGACATGCTCCCGTCAGGACAAAGTTGAATCAGCCTTACAGTAGTAGTCCATCGTGTGGGAATTGCTCACGCACATCGCTACGCTGATTACCCGCATATCCCCACCGCCGGAGTGATCAACTCGTCGAGCCCTCGGTGTCCGTCGCTATCGGCAAATTGCGGACGCAAAAAAGCCGGGCTCCTGATGGATACCCGGCTTTGAAAGTCTTGGACTTAATCTATTCGTTTTGAAATCGAGGTGCGAGCGTTGCTCAACCCTTTGGTATTGTGATCACCAGGGGTAGAGGCCGAAATGGCAGAGGCCTTCGTTACGCCTCGTGTGTCCCTGGAATGCGCAATGCCCGATGTGACTGAACCATGGCCACGATCACTGTTACGCTCGCTACCGTAGTGGTTACCGCTGACGCCATGGTCTCGAACGGCTTTGCCAACGTGATCGCTGCTCAAGCCTTCGCCACGGCCATTGCTGCTGATACCGCCGGAATGGCCGGAACTGCCTTGGCCGCCGCTGCCACCATGACCGCCGCCGTTACCGCCGCCATTGCCACCACCATTACCACCGCCACCGCCACCGCCACCGCCACCGCCACCATCTTTCGCGTAGGCGGAGCTCATGATGGACAAATCAACGGGCAATAACGGGGCGGCTGCAAGCATCATCACGCAAGACATGACGGCCGCAAGACTCTTGTTTTTTAATCGCATGGTGGGGTTCCGTGAAGTTGATATTGCACGGATCAATTGACCGCTTCGACTCCACACAGTTCAAAGGCCGGCGACCAGCGGGCAGGCAATGTGCAGTTATCGAACATGCACATTGCTTCCCATGTTTTTTCTGGTCGTTATGCTACAAGGGCGCGATTGAAATCTATCGTTCTTACATCAATCGAACGCGCCATTGAGAACCTCGTAGATGATCCCGGTAGCGATGGCCACCAAAATCAGATCAGTGCCCACCTGCTGCCACTCGTAACCATCGTAGTGCGGAAGCCTGCCGAGCAATCGGCCATCGAGTTTTTTGGCGATCCCCGGTGGTAACGGCTTCCCGCGCGCGAGGTTCTTCTGAATACCCGGCGGCAAGGCGGGCCCGGGGCTCCAGTAGTCGCGATATCCACCAACGATGCCAAGGACGCTACCGTGGTTGATGCTCGGACCGTGACTCCAATCGTCCCCTCCTGAACCTTTCCCTTTGTTGCCATGACCGGAGTTGCCATGGTCCTGGTTGTATTGTGGATTTCCCTTGCCACCTCCCTGGCCCTTCCCGTTTCCGGGGTCAGCCAATGCAGTCACGGAGCCAGACACCAAGGCAAGACACGTTATAGCGGCGATCAACGAGCGAGATCTAAACATATCCGTTCTCTCAGAAAGGGGATGCCCCCTGCAAATGTAGACGGCTACGGCGGTAGTAGTTCAGAAAGTGTGTCGACTGGGAGATGCCGAGTTGGCGTATTGAGAGGAGTTTTGCAAAACGGAGACAACGAAAAAGGGCCCACCTTTCGGTGAGCCCTTCTAGACCGCCCAGCAGAGCGGATTTTGTTTGGTAGGCGCGATTGGACTCGAACCAACGACCCCCACCATGTCAAGGTGGTGCTCTAACCAACTGAGCTACGTGCCTGCTGTGAGGCGGCATTCTACGGAATTCCGTAGGGGTGTCAACACCTTTTTTTCACCTAACCCTATGAATATGCAAAATATTTAATTTTGCTGCGGCAAAGAAGATTTTCCGGTGGCTGGCGACTGTTTTTTAACTCGGGTAGGATCAATGCACTCGTAAAATATATTAAACAGAGGCTGCAGGATGGCGAACACCCCCTACCCAGAGTCCTATTACGCGGCGTCGGCCAATGCAGCGCCACCGCGCCCGACCTTGCAGGATGATGTAGAAACCGATGTCTGTGTAATCGGTGCCGGTTACACCGGCCTGTCCTCTGCCCTGTTCCTGCTGGAAAACGGTTTTCGGGTAACGGTCCTGGAGGCGGCCAAAGTGGGTTTTGGCGCCTCGGGGCGCAACGGTGGCCAGATCGTTAACAGCTACAGCCGTGACATCGATGTGATCGAGCGTAGCGTTGGTCCCAAGCAAGCTCAGTTGCTGGGGCAAATGGCGTTCGAGGGCGGACGGATCATTCGTGAACGGGTGGCCAAATACAACATCCAGTGCGACCTGAAGGACGGCGGTGTGTTTGCCGCCCTCACTGCCAGGCAGATGGGCCACCTGGAGTCCCAGAAGCGCCTGTGGGAGCGCTTCGGCCACACTCAGCTTGAGCTGCTGGATCAGCGTCGCATCCGCGAGGTAGTGGCTTGCGATCAATATGTCGGCGGCATGCTCGACATGAGCGGCGGGCATATTCATCCGCTCAACCTTGCCCTGGGCGAAGCAGCGGCCGTGGAATCGTTGGGCGGCGCCATTTACGAGCAGTCGCCGGCGATACGCATCGAGCGCGGCGCCAATCCGATAGTGCATACGCCTCAGGGCAAGGTCAGGGCCAAATTCATCATCGTCGCCGGCAACGCTTACATCGGCAATCTGGCGCCGGAGCTGGCGGCCAAGTCGATGCCCTGCGGGACTCAAGTGATCACCACCGAACCCTTGGGCGATGAATTGGCCAAACGTCTACTGCCTCAGGACTACTGCGTCGAAGATTGTAACTACCTGCTCGACTACTATCGCCTCAGCGCTGATAAACGCCTGATTTTCGGCGGTGGCGTGGTGTATGGCGCGCGGGATCCGGCGAACATCGAGGCGATCATTCGGCCGAAGATGCTCAAGGCCTTCCCGCAACTCAAGGATGTGAAAATCGATTACGCCTGGACCGGTAATTTCCTGCTGACCCTGTCGCGCCTTCCCCAGGTCGGACGATTGGGCGACAACATCTACTATTCCCAGGGTTGCAGCGGCCACGGCGTGACGTATACGCACCTGGCGGGCAAGGTACTGGCTGAAGCATTGCGCGGACAGGCTGAACGCTTCGACGCCTTCGCCGACCTGCCCCACTATCCGTTCCCTGGCGGGCAATTGCTGCGCACACCGTTCGCTGCGTTGGGCGCCTGGTATTACGGATTGCGGGACAAGCTCGGATACTGACCGATAGAGGTGAAAAAGGGGCCGCTGAACGCAGCCCCTTTTTTGTATCCGCCGGGGGAAGTCAAACCCTGATTCAGAAGTCGACCGTCGCCGAAACGAGGTAGGTTCGTGGGGTCGAGAGCGTCAAGCCCGGCTCACTGTCATCCGAAGCCCCAGCCGAGCTCCAGTAGCGCTTGTCCGCCACGTTCTCCACATTGGCACGCAGGGTGATGTTCTTCTCGTCGATCTTGAACGCGTAACGTGCGCCCACGTCGAAACGCTCCCAAGAGTCGATTTCCTTGTCGTTGGACTGGTCCAGATACTGTGAACTGGAATAGATACCACGGCCGGTCAGGGTCAGGCCCTGTACGGTCGGCACGTCCCACTCGGCGCCCAGGTTGACGTTGTATTTCGGCGTCGCAGGCGCCCGGTTGCCGTCAAAGGTGCCATTGGTGGTATTGGTCAACTCGCTGTCGATGTACATGACACCACCCAGTAGGCGGAAACCCTTGAGTGGCTCACCGAACACACTCAGTTCCACACCGTCGTTTTGACGCTTGCCGTTCGGGCCGAAGACTCGCGTCGTGGCGTTGGTCTCATAGGCCGGCTGCTTGATCCGGAACACCGCAGCGGTCACGGCGAACGCACCCGCGTCATACTTGGCGCCGACCTCGACCTGCCGGCTGATGAACGGCGGAAATATCTCGTCTTCATTCACCGAAGTCGACGGCGCGATCTTGCCTTGGCTCAAGCCCTCCATGTAGTTGGCATACAGCGACAATTTGTCGGTCGCCTTGAACAGGATGCCGCCCGACGGCGAAACCTTTTCCTCGTCGTAGGCTGTGTCGCCTTTGACGTTATCCGTCCAGTCATCAACCTTCACGCGCTGCCAGCGAGCGCCGAGGGTCAGCAGTAGCCGATCATCGAAGAAACCCAGTGTGTCGGACAACGCCACGCCGCTGAAGCGGTTCTCGGTGTAGACCTTCGAATCGAATCGAGTGGGCCTGACAGGTGTTGGTGTTTCCACCGGTTCGTAGAGGTTGCTGCGGGCGGCGGCATAACGGGCACCGCCATTTTCGAAGTCCATGTAGAAATAACTGGCGGCCAAGTTAACTTCATGGCTCACCGGACCAGTATGAAACCAATTGCGCACCCCTGCCGTGGCCGTCCGGACATTTTCGTCGCGGGTGAAATCACGTGGCTGAACGCTGAAATCACCTGCGTTGTTGGTGACCGCAACGGCATGCCGGAGAAAGTCATGGTTGCTTTTACGCGCGCCCACACCGCCGTACAACATGACGGAATCGCTGACATCGAATTCACCGTTCACCGCGCCGAAAGTGTCGTTGGTACTCGCCTTGCTCCAAGGCTGCGCATAGTTGCGGCGGACATCGCTGGCATGCGGAACCTGGGCGTTGGCGCCGACCTGCACGCGCTCTTGCGGCGCGTCGGTATCGCGCTCGGTGCGTCCGATATCCGTCGACAGTCGCAGGCGCTCACCGCGAAAATCCAGGCCCAGCACGGCCATCTCGCGGTCGACACTCTGATGGTCCCATTCGGTGTCGCCGGACTGCTTCACGCCGTTGAAACGAATGCCGAACTTGTTGTCTTCACCAAAACGCCGGCCGACATCCACGGCGCCTCCCACCTGACTGTCGGAAGCGTAGCTACCGGTGAGAGAAGTGATGGGTTTGTCGGTCGCGCGCTTGGGCACCACGTTGATCCCGCCACCCACGGCGCCTCGCGGCGAGATGCCGTTGATAAGCTGGCTCGGGCCTTTGAGGATGTCGACGCGGTCGGCCATCTCCATGTCGATCGTATAGGTCGGCAAGACACCGTATAGACCGTTGTAGGCGACATCACTGTTGAACAGACTAAGCCCGCGAATGGTGAACTGCTCATAACGCCCACCCGCCGGGTTGGTGGCGCGAACCGAAGGATCGTTGGAGATTAGGTCGCCCAAGGTACGAGCCTGCTGGTTTTTGACCACCTCGCTGGTGTAGGAGGTCATGCTGAATGGCGTTTCCATAAAGTCTTTCGAGCCCAGCAAGCCTTGCGAACCACGGCGCGCAACCTGGCCGCCGGCATACGGATCGCCGCCAGCCGAGTCGGTGGCACCGAGAATCGAGGTGGGAGCCAGTTGCAGGCTGCTGCCTTCTGGCGCCGGAGTCAGGATGTACGCTTGTTCGCCCACTGACTGCAGTTGCAGACCGGAACCCTGCAACAGCCGGGTAAAGCCCTCCTCGACCGCATATTCACCGGATAAGCCGGCGCTGCTGCGCCCCCCTACCAACGCCGGGTCCACCGAGAGGTTGACTCCGGCCAGCCCGGCAAACCTGGTCAGCGCATCGCTCAGGCTCCCGGCAGGCACTTGATAACTGCGCCGGGTGGCGTCTTCGGCCCAACTGGAAGTGATGAACAACGGACTGGCACTCAGGCTCAGCAACAGGCTCAGGTGCAACAACGGACGCAGACCGGAAGCAGCCGGACGCGGACAGCAAGGCATTACTGTGGGCATTGAAGAAGCTCTCTTGATTCGCTCAGTTGCCTTGAATGACAAGCGAGTCGAAAAAAGGGGACAGGCTTCACACACTATTTTTACGCGGCAGCAACGTCACCCAGTAACGCGTACGCGAATGCACCTCCAGTGGCAGACTGGCCGCGAGCAGCGTCAGCACGCGATCGGTGTCGTCCAGACGGAAACTACCGGTGACGCGCAGCGCCTCGAGCGCAGGCTCCCAGCGCAGGACACCCGGTCGATAACTGCTAAGCTCACGCAGGAAATCCCCCAGCGGCCGATTTTTTGCCATCAGCACGCCTTCGCGCCAGCCCGGCGCGAGCACATCGAATGCAGTTGTCGACCCGGCACCGCCCGCTTGAAGGTCAACCTGCTGACCACCGCGCAATGACAAGACTGGCCCCTGCAACGGCTGCAATTGCAGGAAGCCGCTGTATACCGACACTCGGCATCCGAGTGCATCCTGCCGCACACAGACCTCGCTTTGACTGACTATGACTTGCCCGAATCGTGTCTGGATCGTCAATGGCGAGGCGCCAGGCACCTTCAGTGATATTTCACCCTCTACCAACTTCAAGCACCGCCCCTGCACATCCACATCAACGGCGCTAGCTGTGTTGAGCTGCAGGAAGCTGCCATCGGCAAGCTGCACCTGCTTGCGCTCCCCAGTGGACGTATGCAAGTCGGCCCTCCAGACCTCCAGCGGTAATTGCCGGCTGATCAGCCATGCCGCCGGCACCAACGCCACTGCACCCAATGCGCGCTTGAGCACCACGCGCCTACCCGGCTCAGGGCGATCCAGACTTTGCAGCGCCAACGCCGAAGGCAGATCGGCAAAACGCTGACGCAAGACTTGAGCTTTCTGCCAGGCCTGCTCGTGACTGGCGCAACTGTCACGCCACCGTTGCAGGCCGGCGTGATCCTGCTCATTCGCACTGCCGGACTCCAGCAAGGCGAGCCACTGCGCGGCGGCGCGCACTATCTGGCGAGCCTCCACCGAGGGCGACGGACTACTCACATCTCCACCAACAGGCAATGCTCGTAGGCTTGCGCCATGTAGCGCTTGATCGTACGTTCCGACACCCGCAGGCGCTCGGCGATTTGCTGATAATTCAAGCCTTCCAGCTGACTCCAGAGAAACGCCCGTCGCACCGCCGTCGGCAGTCCGTCGAGCAATTCGTCCAGGGTTTGCAGGGTTTCCAGCAGCAGCCAGCGCTGCTCGGGTGACGGCACACTGCCTTCAGGCAGCGAGGCCAGGGCATTCAAATAGGCTTGCTCAAGGCTACGACGCTGATAGAAGTTGCTCAGCAGTCGTTTGCCCACAGTCAGCAGATAGGCGCGGGGCTCCTGCAGGTCGGAAATCCGTTGGGAGCTGGCAAGCAAGCGCAGGAACGTATCTTGACTGAGGTCCGCCGCGTCAAACGCGTTGCCCATGCGCCGCCTCAACCAGCCTTCAAGCCAGCCACGGTGATCGCGGTACAGGTCGTGGAGGGTTTGCTCCTTCGGCATCGCTGCATCACTCATCTCAAGAAGCCCTGCGCCAAGGAGTCATCGTAAATGAGAGTGATTCTAATTAATATCGATGCCGTGAACCAAGTTCTTTGTGCATCGGGCGTGCAGAAAGCTAATGTCGGGAAGGCGCGAAAGAAGAAAAAGCCAAATCGCAGACACAAAAAACCCCGGTCTTTCGACCAGGGTCTTTGCTATCGACTCGAAGATTGCCAACGGCCTTCTTCGTAGCTCCAAGGCGTTCAGTGGGCCTTGAGGCAGATATGGCGCAGCGGACGGGACTCGAACCCGCGACCCCCGGCGTGACAGGCCGGTATTCTAACCGACTGAACTACCGCTGCGTATCGCTTTGGACTTTCGCCCAAGTAACTCGTCTGATTGAAAACTCGGAAGCTTTTCAATCTCGAACCAGATAAATCTGATTCGGAAAATATGGCGCAGCGGACGGGACTCGAACCCGCGACCCCCGGCGTGACAGGCCGGTATTCTAACCGACTGAACTACCGCTGCGCGTCGGTGGAGGCTTTTCAGCTTCCCTCTTGCTTACGCAAGAGTCTCAAGAAGTGGTGGGTGATGACGGGATCGAACCGCCGACATTCTGCTTGTAAGGCAGACGCTCTCCCAGCTGAGCTAATCACCCTTTGCTTCTCTGAGGCCGCGAAATTTACGCAGATACCGAAGCTAAGTCAATACCCCGCTTGAAGTTTTTCTGAAAAAGACAAAATTGTGTCTCACACAGCCGGATCGCTTTCGCGAGCAAGCCCGCTCCCACACTGAGTTTATGTCGATCACAAACCAGTGGTCTGTTGCAGATCCAGTGTGGGAGCGGGCTGACTCACGAAGACGGCAGCACATTCAACATCTTGCTGACTACATCCGTCAGGATTACTCGCTGTAAATCATCTTCTTGGTCATGCCGCCATCGACCACGAACTCCTGGCCCGTGACGAACCCGGCGTTCTTCGACAGCAACCACGCCACCATCGCTGCCACATCCTCGACCGTCCCTACCCTGCCCGCCGGATGTTGCGCATGATCGGCGTCGGTCAGCGGCTCGGCACGCCGTGCCGCCGGGTCTCGTGCATCGATCCAGCCAGGGCTGACCGCGTTGACGCGAATCTCTGGCCCCAAACTGATGGCCAAGGCGTGAGTCAGGGCCAACAGACCGCCCTTGCTCGCCGCATAAGCCTCTGTGTCGGGCTCCGACTGCGCGGCGCGGGTCGAGGCCAGGTTGACGATGGCGCCGCTGTGAGCGCGCAGGTAGGGCGCGCAGTGCTTGGCCAACAGCATCGGCCCGCTGAGGTTCACCGCCAACACCCGGTTCCAGTAAGCCAGATCGAGGCTTTCCAGAGTGATGTTGTGCGGATCAGCCACCGCCGCATTGCACACCAACGCATCCAGACGCCCGAACTGCCCCAGCACCTCGGCCACACCCAGCGCCACCTGCGCCTCATTCGCGACGTCCATGGCGATGAACCAGGCGTTTTCGCCGAGCACCTTCGCCACTTTCGAACCACGCTCGCGATCCAGATCGGTCAGCACCACCTGCCAGCCTTCGCTGATCAGCCAGGCCGCAATTCCCAGGCCAATGCCGCGCGCGGCACCGGTGACCAGTGCGACGCGGCCATGGGTACCCGTGGTCGGCGTCGACAACTCGATCACAAGGCAGCCAACCCGCGTGCCAGATCGGCTTGCAGGTCTGCCACGTCTTCCAGACCGACCGCAATGCGAATCAGGCTGTCACGGATCCCCGCCGCTTCACGCTCTTGCGGCGCCAGACGGCCGTGAGAGGTGGTGCTCGGGTGCGTGATGGTGGTTTTGCTGTCGCCGAGGTTGGCGGTGATGGAAATCAGACGGGTCGCATCGATAAAGCGCCAGGCGCCCTCTTTGCCGCCTTTGACCTCGAAACTCACGACCGCACCGAAGCCCTTCTGCTGACGCTGGGCCAGTTCGTGCTGCGGATGGCTCTTGAGGCCGGCGTAATGGACTTTCTCGATGCCGTCCTGCTGCTCCAGCCACTCGGCCAGTTGCTGGGCATTGGCGCAATGCGCCTTCATGCGCAGGCTCAGGGTTTCCAGGCCCTTGAGGAAAATCCAGGCGTTGAACGGGCTCAGGGTCGGCCCGGCGGTACGCAGGAAACCGACGACTTCTTTCATCTGTTCGCTGCGACCGGCCACGACGCCGCCCATGCAACGGCCCTGGCCGTCGATGAACTTGGTCGCCGAGTGCACGACAATGTCCGCGCCCAGCTTCAGCGGTTGCTGCAATGCTGGCGTGCAAAAGCAGTTATCGACCACCAGCATCGCGCCCTTGGCGTGAGCAATCTCCGACAGTGCGGTGATGTCCACCAGCTCGGCCAACGGATTGGACGGCGATTCGACAAAAAGCAATTTGGTGTTGGCCTTGATCGCCGCATCCCAACCGGACAAGTCCGCCAGCGCCACGTAATCGACTTCGATGCCGAAGCGCTTGAAGTATTTCTCGAACAGGCTGATGGTCGAGCCGAACACGCTACGCGACACCAGCACATGATCGCCGGCGCTGCACAGGCTCATCACCACCGCCATGATCGCGGCCATGCCGGTCGCCGTGGCCACCGCTTGCTCGGCGCTTTCCAGCGCGGCAATGCGCTCTTCGAACGCGCGCACGGTCGGGTTGGTGTAGCGCGAGTAAACGTTACCCGGTACTTCACCGGCAAAGCGTGCAGCCGCGTCGGCGGCGGTACGGAATACGTAGCTGGAAGTGAAGAACATCGGATCACCGTGTTCGCCTTCCGGCGTGCGGTGCTGACCGGCGCGTACGGCCAGGGTATCGAACGCTACGCCTTCGAGGTCGCTGTCCAGCCGACCGGCATCCCAATCCTGACTCATGCTGTCACTCCTTGCCTTGCTCTTTATTTAGTAGATACAAAACCGGCCCCTCAGGGCCGGTAGTTACTCAGTTGTTGTACAGATCAATGATCGCACTGACTGCCTGGGTCTTGACCTTGGAGGCATCGTTGCGTGCCTGCTCGATCTTGTTCAGGTAAGCCTCGTCGACGTCGCCGGTGACGTACTGGCCGTCGAACACCGCGCAATCGAACTTGTCGATCTTGATCTTGCCGCCACCGACCGCTTCGATCAAGTCAGGCAGGTCCTGATAGATCAACCAGTCAGCGCCGATCAGGTCGGCCACATCCTGGGTCGAACGGTTGTGGGCGATCAGCTCGTGAGCGCTCGGCATGTCGATGCCGTAGACGTTCGGGTAACGCACGGCTGGTGCCGCCGAGCAGAAATAGACGTTCTTGGCGCCGGCTTCGCGCGCCATCTGGATGATCTGCTTGCAGGTGGTGCCACGAACGATGGAGTCGTCCACCAGCATCACGTTCTTACCACGGAATTCCAGTTCGATGGCGTTGAGCTTCTGGCGTACGGATTTTTTCCGCGCAGCCTGACCCGGCATGATGAAGGTCCGGCCGATGTAGCGGTTCTTCACAAAGCCTTCGCGGAACTTGACGCCCAGGTGGTTCGCCAGCTCCAGGGCCGCGGTGCGGCTGGTGTCCGGGATCGGGATGACCACGTCGATGTCGTGATCCGGACGCTCGCGCAGGATCTTCTCGGCGAGCTTCTCACCCATGCGCAGGCGGGCTTTGTAAACCGAGACGCCGTCGATGATCGAGTCCGGACGCGCCAGGTAGACGTGTTCGAAGATGCATGGAGTCAGCGACGGATTGGTCGCGCACTGACGGGTGTGCAGCTTGCCGTCTTCAGTGATGTAGACCGCTTCACCCGGAGCCAGGTCGCGAATCAGGGTGAAACCGAGCACGTCCAGGGACACGCTTTCGGAGGCGATCATGTACTCGACGCCTTCGTCGGTGTGACGCTGACCGAACACGATCGGACGGATGCCGTGCGGATCGCGGAAACCGACGATGCCGTAACCGGTCACCATCGCCACGACCGCGTAACCACCGACGCAACGGTTGTGCACGTCGGTGACGGCCGCGAACACGTCTTCTTCAGTCGGCTGCAACTTGCCACGCTGGGCCAGCTCGTGCGCGAACACGTTGAGCAGCACTTCCGAATCGGAGTTGGTGTTGACGTGGCGCAGGTCAGATTCGTAAATCTCCTTGGCCAGTTGTTCAACGTTGGTCAGGTTACCGTTGTGCGCCAGGGTGATGCCGTACGGCGAGTTGACGTAAAACGGTTGAGCTTCGGCCGAGGTCGAGCTGCCCGCGGTCGGATAACGCACATGGCCAATGCCCATGTGGCCGACCAGGCGCTGCATGTGACGCTGATGGAACACGTCACGCACCAGGCCATTGTCCTTGCGCAGGAATAACCGGCCATCGTGGCTGGTCACGATACCGGCAGCGTCCTGGCCGCGGTGCTGGAGGACGGTTAGCGCGTCATACAGCGCCTGATTGACGTTCGACTTACCGACGATACCGACGATGCCACACATGCGACGCAACCCCTACTTAATGGATCTGAACTGAACACAACTCACTGAGGCGTTTTGGCCGTCGGCAAGAGGTGCTCCTTGAACGGAATATCAGCGGGTACGCTGATTCCGCTGGCAAGCCACTGACTGCTCCACCCGAGGATCAGGTTTTTGGACCAGTCTGCGACCAATAGAAATTTTGGCACGAGCTGTGACTCTTTCCACCACTCGTCCTGCTGTACCGGCCCCAGGCTCAACAGCCCGACCGCCACGACCACCAGCAACACGCCACGCGCACCGCCGAAAGCCATGCCGAGGAATCGATCGGTCCCGGATAGCCCGGTGACGCGAACCAACTCGCCGATAAGATAATTGATCATTGCGCCTACGATTAAAGTGGCGACAAACATGATGGCACAGCCCGTGATCACACGAGCCGACGGCGTAGCAATGTATCCGCCGAGGTACTCGGACAATGAGCCACCGAACATCCAGGCAACGACTCCTGCGATGATCCAGGTCAGCAGCGAGAGGGCTTCCTTGACGAAGCCGCGGCTCAGACTGATCAAAGCGGAGATGGCGATGATTGCAACGATCGCCCAGTCAACCCAGGTAAATGGCACAGTGCAGCCTACAGACAGATGAGGCGGCGCATTTTAGCAGAGCCCATGGCTGTCGGTAAGCTGAGATTGTCAGTGCTTTTCAAATCGAGGTGATAGATTTAGCCGCGCTCAGGCTGGAAACGCACCACAAAACCCTTGAGGTTCTGCTGACGACTCAACAAATCACGCAGACGATCGGCTTCCGCACGCTCGATCAGCGGCCCGACGAACACCCGATTCTTGCCATCGGATGAACGGATGTAGGCGTTATAGCCTTGACTGCGCAGGGTTTTCTGCAGACTTTCAGCGCTTTCGCGGCTCGACAGGCTGGCCAGTTGTACCGACCAGCTGACCGACAAGCCATTGGCATCGACACGACTAGGGGTAGCAACCGGCTTGGCCGGTGCGGCAGCGATCGGCTGGGCAGGCGCCGGTACAGGCTTGGCGACTGGCGCAGGCGGTGTAACCGGTTTGGCAGCCGGCGGCGCTGGCGCTACGGGCGCACTTGGCGCAATCGGCGTCGACGGGGCTTGCTGCTCGGCAATATCTTCATCGCTCGGCACAGGCTCCTGCGGCAATGCCTGCGGTTCAGGCACCACCACCGGCTCGACCTGCACTTGTGGCATCGCAGGGGCGTGCGGTGCCGCAGGCGCATCGACCGTCACCTGGCGCTGCTCATCCTGGCGGGAAAACAGCATCGGCAGGAAAATCACCGCCAGCGCCACCAGCACCAGGGCGCCGACCATGCGCTGCTTGTACGCCTTATCCAGCAAAGCCATTTGCCGCTTCCTCCGTGGAGTGCCGGGCCAGCCATTCAAGGGCCTCGGCGACACAATAAAAAGATCCGAACAACAGAATTTCGTCGTCCCTCGTCGCCTGCGCGCACTGCCCTTCCAGGGCGGCGGCCACGCTGTCATAAGACGTTACCGAGGCGCCAAGGTTCTGCAACGCCGCGTGCAACTGCGCAACCGGCCGGGCCCGTGGCGAATCCAGCGGCGCGACGGCCCAATGCTGGACACTAGCATTCAATTCACCGACAACACCATCCAGATCCTTGTCCGCCAACAACCCGAACACCGCAAGACGCTTGCCCGCTGGTGGTCGACTGGCCAGACGCCGGGCCAGATACTCTGCCGCATGGGGGTTGTGCCCTACGTCCAGCAGCAGGTTCAGGCGCTTGCCCTGCCAGACAACCTGCCGACGATCGAGGCGACCGACGACCCGCGTCGCCTTCAGCGCTTCGATAATCTGCGCATCGACCCAAGGCAAGCCCAGCAGTAGATAAGCCTGCAACGCCAGTGCGGCGTTTTCCATCGGTAGATCGAGCAAGGGCAGATCGTGCAATTCGACCGCACGTCCCTGAGCATCAACACCACGCCATTGCCAATTGTGGTCGGTGATACCCAGGTCGAAATCGCGCCCACGCAGGAAAAACGGGCAATTGAGCTCGCGCGCCTTATCCAGCAGAGGTTGCGGGGGATTCAGATCGCCGCAGAGCGCAGGTGCGCCCTGGCGGAAAATTCCGGCCTTTTCGAAGGCCACAGATTCGCGGGTATCGCCCAGGTAATCCGCATGGTCGACACCAATGCTGGTGACCAGCGCCATGTCGGCATCCACCACGTTGACCGTGTCCAGGCGCCCACCCAGACCAACTTCCAGCACCACCGCATCGAGACCGGCCTGTTGAAACAGCCAGAATGCCGCCAGGGTGCCCATTTCGAAGTAAGTCAGGGATGTTTGACCACGACCCGCCTCCACCGCAGCAAAGGCGTCGCACAGCTGGGCATCGGTAGCTTCGACACCATTGACCTGCACCCGCTCGTTGTAACGCAGCAGGTGCGGAGAATTGTAGACACCCACGTTCAGGCCTTGCGCCCGCAGCAATGAAGCCACGAATGCGCAGGTAGACCCTTTGCCGTTGGTGCCGGTGACCGTAATCACCCGAGGCGCCGGCTTGCCCAGTCCCATGCGGGACGCTACCTGTTGCGAACGCTCCAGCCCCATGTCGATGGCCGAAGGATGCAACTGTTCAAGGTAGGCGAGCCACTCGCCAAGGGTGCGCTCGGTCATAGGTTCGCAGGTACCGGTGGAACCACAATTGGTTCGACAGGCGCGGCGACGAATTTAGGCGTCGGCTTGCCGGTCAGTTGTGCCAGCAGGTTGCCCAGACGTGGACGCAGTTCCTGGCGAGGGATGATCATGTCGATCGCGCCGTGCTCCAGCAGGAACTCGCTACGCTGGAAGCCTTCCGGCAGTTTTTCGCGAACGGTTTGTTCGATCACGCGCGGACCGGCGAAACCGATCAGGGCTTTCGGCTCACCGACGATCACGTCGCCGAGCATCGCCAGGCTGGCAGAAACACCACCGTAGACCGGGTCGGTCAGTACCGAGATGAACGGAATGCCTTCTTCACGCAGGCGCGCCAGCACCGCGGAGGTCTTGGCCATCTGCATCAGGGAAATCAGCGCTTCCTGCATCCGCGCACCACCGGAGGCGGAGAAGCAGATCATCGGGCAACGGTTTTCCAGGGCGTAGTTCGCGGCGCGCACGAAGCGCTCGCCGACGATGGCGCCCATCGAACCACCCATGAAGGAGAATTCGAAAGCCGATACCACGACCGGCATGCCCAGCAAGGTACCGCTCATGGAGATCAGTGCGTCTTTCTCGCCCGTCTGCTTTTGTGCAGCGGTCAGGCGATCCTTGTACTTCTTGCCGTCGCGGAATTTCAGACGGTCAACCGGCTCCAGGTCCGCGCCCAGTTCGGCACGACCTTCAGCGTCAAGGAAGATGTCAATGCGCGCGCGCGCACCGATACGCATGTGATGGTTGCACTTGGGGCAAACATCCAGGGTCTTTTCCAGCTCTGGGCGATACAGCACCGCCTCGCAAGACGGGCATTTGTGCCACAGACCTTCAGGCACCGAGCTCTTCTTGACCTCGGAACGCATGATCGAAGGGATCAGTTTGTCTACTAACCAGTTGCTCATGCTTTCTTTCTCCAGTACCGGCGGCCCGAACGCTCTGGTTCGCAGCCCCGCGTATGCCCTTGAGCTAAATTCATGTGTGCGGCGATGATCGATGGCTTGCCGGGTCAGCGACACGCGACCGGCGTACAACCCAAAACATCCTCAGCCATGCCTGCTTGTGCAGCGCATCTCTTTTGTACAGCGTTTTGTACAGTGCAGTGGACGGCGGCAGTCTGCCAGCCGTCACATCAACGTAGAAGCCCCCGCAACCGCTTTGATGAATGCCTGAATCCTGGCGTGGTCCTTGATGCCCTTGCTCGCCTCTACGCCACCGCTGACGTCCACCGCGTACGGCCGAACCCGGGCAATTGCCTCGGCGACGTTATCCGGTGTCAAGCCGCCCGCCAGGATGATCGGCTTGCTCAAACCTGGCGGTATCAAAGACCAGTCGAACGCTTCACCGGTTCCGCCGGGAACACCTTCGACATAGGTGTCGAGCAAAATACCGCTGGCACTTGGGTATGCGTCACAAGCTGCCGCGATGTCATCACCGGCCTTGACCCGCAACGCCTTGATGTACGGCCGGTGCCAGCCTTCGCATTCAGCGGCGGTTTCCTCGCCATGGAACTGCAACAGGTCCAGCGGCACGGCGTCGAGGATTTCCCCCAGCTCGCAGCGGCTGGCGTTGACGAACAAACCCACGGTGGTCACGAACGGTGGCAAGGCCTTGATGATCGCCCTCGCCTGCTGGACAGACACGGCTCGCGGGCTTTTGGCATAGAACACAAATCCGATGGCATCGGCCCCGGCCTCGACCGCCGCCAACGCATCCTCTATGCGGGTAATCCCACAAATTTTGCTGCGAACGGCTGACATGTCGATAGAACCTCAGGGCAAATCCGGGAAAGTTCCGGATGGTAACAAAAGCGCTCGAAGGCGTCAGCCGTCAAGTTCCGAGAAACCGGTAAGGAAGTGTGGGCCGATATAGCGCTCGGGCAATTGGAACTCATCGCGATACTCGACCTGCACCAGGTACAGGCCGAACGGATGGGCCGTCACCCCGCCGGAGCGACGAATGCGACTCTCCAGCACCTCTTTCATCCACTCCACGGGACGCTCGCCAGCACCGATAGTCATCAAGACGCCTGCGATGTTGCGCACCATGTGGTGCAGGAACGCACTGGCGCGGATGTCCAGCACAATCATTTTGCCATGGCGGGTAACACGCAGATGATGCAGCTCCTTGATCGGCGACTTGGCCTGGCACTGACCGGCGCGGAATGCGCTGAAGTCGTGGGTGCCGACCAGATACTGTGCCGCCTCGGACATGCGTTCGACGTCCAGTGGACGGTGGTTCCAGGTGATTTCTTCGTTCAGGTGCGCCGGGCGGATCTGATCGTTGTAGATCACATAGCGATAGCGCCGGGCGATGGCCTTGAATCGCGCATGAAAATGCGCCGGCATGACCTTGGCCCAACTGACACTGATGTCATGCGGCAAATTGATGTTGGCACCCATGACCCAGGCCTTCATCGAGCGTTCCACCTGGGTATCGAAATGCACTACCTGCCCACAGGCATGCACACCGGCGTCAGTGCGCCCGGCGCAATGCAGCGACACGGGTGAGTCGGCGACTTTGGACAAGGCCTTTTCGAGGATCTCCTGCACCGTGTCCACGCCGGAGGCCTGACGTTGCCAGCCGCGATAACGCGAACCTTTGTACTCAACGCCCAGCGCGATCCGGAAAAAGCCGTCGGCCGCCATTTCGGCGGCCGGATTATCTATATTTGCCAAGGGGTGACAGCCTGCTGATCTACGCAAAGGCAGGCATTATAAGGCCGCTGGACCGGGATGCCAGCGTAACTGTGACACTGCGTTGAATGTACCGCCCCCATCGCGAGCAAGCCCGCTCCCACAGGGGGATCAGTGCCAGACGCAAATGATGCAGACAACCCCCAATCATTGTGGGAGCGGGCTTGCTCGCGAAAGCGGTGTGTCAGGTGGCATCAATATTGACTGTGCCGCCGTCTTCGCGAGCAAGCCCGCTCCCACAGGGGATTGGTGCCAGGCGCAAATGATGCAGACACCCCCTAATCATCGTGGGAGCGGGCTTGCTCGCGAAAGCGGCGTGTCAGGTGGCATCAATATTGACTGTGCCGCCGTCTTCGCGAGCAAGCCCGCTCCCACAGGGGATTGGTGCCAGGCGCAAATGATGCAGACAACCCCCAATCATTGTGGGAGCGGGCTTGCTCGCGAAAGCGGCGTGTCAGGTGGCATCAATATTGACTGTGCCGCCGTCTTCGCGAGCAAGCCCGCTCCCACAGGGGGATCAGTGCCAGACGCAAATGATGCAGACACCCCCTAATCATTGTGGGAGCGGGCTTGCTCGCGAAAGCGGCGTGTCAGGTGGCATCAATATTGACTGTGCCGCCGTCTTCGCGAGCAAGCCCGCTCCCACAGAGGGATCAGTGCCAGACGCAAATGATGCAGACAACCCCCAATCATTGTGGGAGCGGGCTTGCTCGCGAAAGCGGCGTGTCAGGTGGCATCAATATTGACTGTGCCGCCGTCTTCGCGAGCAAGCCCGCTCCCACAGGGGGATTGGTGCCAGACGCAAATGATGCAGACAACCCCCAATCATTGTGGGAGCGGGCTTGCTCGCGATGGCGATCCAACAGACGCCATCGCATCCCCCAAACAAGAACGGCAGCCTTGATGGGCTGCCGTCTTGTTTACGCCTTACTGATGATTCACGCCAGACGCGAGAGCATTTCCTTGGCTTCGCTCTTCTGACCCGCATCGCCCTCGGTCACCACCTCATTGAGGATGTCCCGAGCGCCGTCGTGGTCGCCCATGTCGATGTAGGCCTGGGCCAGGTCGAGCTTGGTGGCGACTTCGTCAGTGCCAGAGAGGAAATCGAGCTCATCATCTGACGAGGCCAACGCATCTTCCTCGGTGAAGCTTGGCTCGCCGAGGCTCTGGGACAAGCGATCCAGCTCGGCATTGACGTCGTTGAGTTCGTTTTCAAAGGCGTCAGGCTGATCCGGGGTGGCGTCCATTTCATCGGCCAGCGACAGATCGAAGTCAGCCGGCAACTCCAGGTCGTCGAGCGTTGCTTCAGTGACGGTAGGCGCCTCAGCGGCAGGCAAGTCTTTGAGGTCGTCATCCAGGCTCAGCAGGAATTCGTCTTCAGCCAGGGTTGCCGGCGAAGCATCGCCCCCCAGATCCATGTCCAGATCGAAGTCCGACAGATCGTCGAGGTTTTCCTTGATTTCAGTCTGTTGCTGCAACACCGACTCAAAGCTCAGGTCGTCATCCAGCGGAAACTCGTCCAGCTCAACCAGAGGCTCTGGCTCTGGCTCTGGCAGTGGTTGCGGCGCTGGCTCGGCGGCAACCGCAGGTGCGATCGGCGTAGCCGCTTCCAGATCGTCGAGACTCAGATCAAAAGCGCTGTCAAAGTCTGCCAGCGCCGGCTCCGGGGCTTGCGGCTCGTCCAGCAGCAGATCCTTGACGTACTGCGCATCCAGTTCGGCAGCGACAGCCGCGGCGGCCAGGCCACCCACCGCCGCGACCACCATGGCCGGGAAGCGGCTTTTCAGCTGTTCGACGCGGGCGAAGTTGTCGCCGTTGGCCACCAGTTGACGCTCCTGAGCGACGAACGCATCGCGATCGCCCTGCTGACCGTAGACCTCCATCAGTTTCAGGCGCAGGTCACTGCGTTGCGGTTCTTGCTTGATGGCGTCTTCCAGCAAGGCGGCGGCCTGATTCAGACGACCGGCCGCCATGTGCGACTGTGCCTGAGCCAATACATCGTCGGAGCGCTCGGCCGCAGGTGCAACCAACGGAGCCGCGATCGGTGGCGTCACCACAACCGGGGTAACCACCGGGGCCGGCGCAGGCGCAGGCGCTGGTGCCGGCGCGGTCGCGAGCTTCACGCTTGGCGGCGGAACCTCCAGACCTTCGAAGCTGCTTTCCGGCAGGTCGAGGTCAGCGGAAAACGCTTGTTCCTCAGCCAAGGCACGGGCCATGCGCAGATGTTTTTCGGCTTCTTGCTGGGCTTTGCGGCGACGGGCCAGCAACAACAGCAAGAGCAGCAGAACCACCGCACCACCACCCACCAGACCCAGCAGGATCGGGTTGGTCAGCAGCTCGTTGAACTTCTGCTCGTCAGACGCCGCTGGCGTCGGCTCGACGGGCGGCGCCGGAACGGCTTCCGGTGCGCCAGCCTCCGGTGCCGGAGCTGTCGGAGCCACGTCCGCAGGCGTTACCGCAGGATTGCCCGCCAGTTGGGCCGACATCGCCGGAGCCGTCGCGGCAGCCGCCGGTGCGCCCGCATCGCCTTCGGCCTGCAGCTTGGCCAGCTGATTGTTCTTCAACTCGATCAGGCGTTGCAGCTTGTCCACCTGACTTTGCAGGTCGCTCATGCGGCTTTTCAGCTCAGCGTTGTCGCGACGCGCGGTGTCGAGGCTTTCCTGGGTCAAGGCCAGCTTGTTGTTCAAGGCTTTCGCATCACCGGCGGCGCCTTTGCCACGGCCCTTGCCGGAGTCGGCAGAGACCAGGCTCAGCTTGTCTGCGGCGGCTTGCGACGAAGCGCCTTCACCGCGCGCACGCCGGGTGGCATCGAGTTGCTGCTGCCCGCTTGCGGGTTTCGCTACATAGCGACGCCCCTGGCGCCACGCACTGTTCTGCGCCGCGACTTCGGCGATGGCCTTGGGTTGCGGCAGGCTGGTGCTTTGCACCTGATCCGGCAGACGCAGCACCTGGCCGGTTTTCAGCCGGTTGATGTTGCCGTCGATGAACGCATCCGGGTTCATCGCCTGGATGGCCAGCATGGTTTGCTGGATCGATGCGCCATTGCGCGCCTTTGCGGCGATCTCCCACAGGGTATCGCGCGGCGTGGTGGTGTATTGCGTCGATTTGGTCGCGCCGGTAACCGGCGCGGTCACCGCTTGCGCTGGCGCCGGTTGCGCGGCGGCATCGGCGGTTTGCGGCGAGAATTTGGACGGATCGAGCAGCACGCTGTAATCGCGCAGCAGACGACCGCTGGGCCACATCACCTGAACCAGGAATTTCACCATCGGCTCGGAGAGCGGTTTGCTGGACGTGACACGCAGGATGCTTTTTCCGCTGGCGTTAAGTACCGGCGTGAAAGTCAGGTCGCTGAGGAACGCCTGACGGTCAACACCGGCCTTGGCGAAATCTTCGGCCGAGGCCAGGCTCGGCACCACTTCGGCAGCGGTGAGATCCTTGACATCGAGCAACTCGATTTCCGCCACCAGAGGCTGGTTCAGCGTCGATTTCAGGGTCAGCTCCCCCAGCCCGAGGGCATGCGCCATACCGGAGGACAGCGCCGAGGCGGCCGCTATTGCTAACACCAGTTTGCGAACTTGAACCATAGCCTCATCCTTTGTTTGAACATCCCTCGGCCAGCGAGAAGGTGTTGATAGTCGCTGCCCTAAGGCATTGCGCGCGGCGGCGAAGGGTCGTCGCGCGCGATCATTTCATTCATGCGATGCAAGGCCCGGTGGGGGTGACTCGCCTCAAGCACTCCGACCCGGCATGGCGCCCGGTCGGATTCATTCGAAAAATTGTCGCCAAGTATCTTTTACAGCAGGTCTTTTATCAACAATTCAGCCACCTGCACAGCATTGAGCGCGGCGCCTTTGCGTACGTTATCTGACGTCAGCCACACATTAAGTTCCGCGGGGTCGTCGATCCCACTGCGAACCCGACCAACGTAAACCACGTCCTGCCCTACCGCATCGCCTACCGGAGTCGGGTAATCGCCCGCCTCGACCAGTTCGATACCGGGTGCGGCTTCCAGAGCTGCATTGACTTTCGCCAGGTCGACAACGCTCGATGACTGCAAGGTCACGCTATAGCTATCGCCAAAAAACACCGGGGCTTGAATGCAAGTGACGGAAATCTTTAATAAAGGCAGATCCATGACCTGCCGCAGTTCACGCACCAGGCGTTTTTCCAGCAGCGTATGACCTTGAGCATCGGGCGCACCGACTTGCGCCAGCAGGTTGAAAGCCATCTGCCGATCGAAGAATGCCGGCTCCAGCGGACGCACGTTGAGCAGTTCGGCGGTTTGCCGGGCCAGCTCGCTAACCGCTTCGCGGCCCTGGGCAGAGACTGCCAGACACGCCGTCAGGCTGATGCGTTGCAAGTCGAGCAAACCGAGTAGCGGCGCCAGCACCACGGCCAGCGTCGTCGCCGAAGGACTTGGGCTGCTGACCTGGAAGGGTTTCTTCAGACCGTTCAGGATTTGCGCGTTGGCCTCAGGCACCACTTGCGGCGCCTGATCGGCCGGCAACGCGCCGGACAGGTCGATCAGCGAGCAACCGGCGGCCGTGGCCCGCGGGGCGAAACTGAGGGTCACCGCCGGGCCTGCGGCAAAGAATACCAACTGAACTTTGCTGAAATCGAACTCATCGACTTCCCGCACCCGCACGTTCTTGCCACGAAACGGCACCGAGTGCCCGGCCGATTCACTGCTCGCCAGCAGGTGCAGGTTGCCGACCGGAAAATCCCGTTCTTCGAGAATCTGGACGAGGGTTTCGCCGACAGTACCGGTGGCGCCGATCACGGCAATATCGAAGGACTGGCTCATGGTTCTACCTCTGGCGAAACGGGGGGAGCGGCACTTTACCGGGTGGTTGGCGGTGAGGCAATTCGGCTGGGGATTTGTGGGGGCTGTACCGGCCTCTTCGCGAGCAAGCCCGCTCCCACATTGATCGTGTGAGCACTGGAAATCAAATGTGGGAGCGGGCTTGCTCGCGAAGACGGCCTGATAGACAGCCGATAAATCCCGAACCACCACTCGCCATAAAAAAACCCGCACCTCTTTCAAGGCACGGGTTCTTTCATTGCATCAATCGATCAACGCTCAAGCAGGATCCGCAGCATGCGACGCAGCGGCTCGGCCGCCCCCCACAGCAGTTGGTCGCCGACGGTGAAGGCACCGACGAATTGCGACCCCATGTTCAGCTTGCGCAGACGACCGACCGGCACGTTCAGGGTGCCGGTGACTTTCGTCGGGCTCAGCTCCTGCATGCTGATGTCGCGGTTGTTCGGCACCAGCTTGACCCAAGGGTTGTGCTGGCTGATCAGCCCTTCGATGTCGGCGATCGGCACGTCTTTGTTCAGTTTGATGGTCAGCGCCTGGCTGTGGCAGCGCATGGCGCCGATGCGCACGCAGATGCCATCCACCGGGATCGGGCTCTTGAAGCGACCGAGAATCTTGTTGGTCTCGGCCTGGGCCTTCCACTCTTCGCGGCTCTGGCCGTTCGGCAGTTCCTTGTCGATCCACGGGATCAGGCTGCCGGCCAGCGGTACGCCGAAGTTTTCGGTCGGGTACGCGTCGCTGCGCATGGCTTCGGCCACGCGGCGGTCGATGTCGAGGATGGCGCTGGCCGGATCGGCCAGTTGATCGGCGACAGCGGCGTGGGTCGCGCCCATTTGCTTGATCAGTTCACGCATGTTCTGCGCGCCGGCACCGGAGGCCGCCTGATAGGTCATGGCGCTCATCCATTCCACCAGACCGGCTTCGAACAGGCCACCCAGGCCCATCAGCATCAGGCTGACGGTGCAATTGCCGCCGATGTAGTTCTTGGTGCCCGCGTCGAGCTGCTGGTCGATGACCTTGCGGTTCACCGGGTCCAGCACGATCACCGCGTCATCCTGCATGCGCAGGCTGGAAGCGGCGTCGATCCAGTAACCCTGCCAGCCGGCTTCGCGCAGCTTCGGGAATACTTCGCTGGTGTAGTCGCCACCCTGGCAGGTCAGAATCACGTCGAGGGTCTTCAGCTCTTCAATGCTGTAAGCGTCCTTGAGCGGAGCAATGTCCTTGCCCACGGACGGGCCTTGGCCACCGACATTGGAAGTGGTGAAAAACACCGGCTCGATAAGATCGAAATCCTGCTCTTCCAGCATCCGCTGCATGAGCACGGAACCGACCATGCCGCGCCAACCGATCAGACCTACACGTTTCATCGCAACTACACCTTCTTGAAAAAGTGGGCCGCTGCTTTCAAGGTTGAAAATTGCAGCGGGCCAGAGAGATTACAGATTCCGCAGCGCGGCGACTACTGCGTCGCCCATTTCCTGCGTACCGACCTTGGTGCAACCGGCCGACCAGATGTCGCCCGTGCGCAGGCCCTGATCCAAAACCAGGCTCACGGCCTTCTCGATGGCATCGGCCGCATCCTGCAGATTGAAGCTGTAACGCAGCATCATCGACACCGACAAAATGGTCGCCAACGGGTTGGCAATGCCCTTGCCGGCGATGTCCGGCGCCGAACCGTGGCACGGCTCGTACATGCCTTTGTTGTTGGCATCCAGCGACGCCGACGGCAGCATGCCGATGGAACCGGTGAGCATCGACGCTTCGTCGGAAAGAATATCGCCGAACAGGTTGTCGGTGACGATCACATCGAACTGCTTCGGTGCGCGCACCAGTTGCATGGCGGCGTTGTCGACGTACATGTGACTCAGTTCGACGTCCGGGTAGTCCTTGGCCACTTGCTCGACGATTTCACGCCACAGCTGGCTGGAGGCCAGCACGTTGGCCTTGTCCACCGAGCACAGCTTCTTGCCGCGTACGCGGGCCATGTCGAAACCGACACGGGCGATACGGCGGATTTCAGTTTCGCTGTACGGCAGCGTGTCGTAGGCCTGGCGCTCGCCATTATCGAGCTCGCGCACGCCACGTGGCGCGCCGAAGTAGATACCGCCGGTCAGTTCACGGACGATCAGGATGTCCAGGCCGGCAACGATTTCTGCCTTCAGGCTGGAAGCCTCGGCCAGTTGCGGGTACAGGATCGCCGGACGCAGGTTGCCGAACAAGCCCAGTTGCGCACGGATTTTCAGCAGACCGCGCTCTGGGCGGATGTCACGCTCGATGGTGTCCCATTTCGGGCCGCCCACGGCGCCCAGCAGCACAGCATCGGCTGCGCGTGCACGGGCCAGGGTTTCATCGGCCAGCGGCACGCCGTGCTTGTCGATGGCGGCGCCACCGATCACGTCATGGCTCAGTTCGAAGCCCAGGCTGTACTTGTCGTTCGCCAGCTCCAGCACCTTGACCGCTTCGGCCATGATTTCCGGGCCAATACCGTCGCCTGGGAGAATCAGAATCTGCTTGCTCATGCTTTCCTCATGTCATCAGTCGGCGCGCCCTGGGGCGCGCCCGGAAAAATTCTATCGTTCAGCCATCAGCACCAGCACATCGGTACTGAACGAACCATCGGCTTCAATCTCAAAATATTCGCGCACTTCGTTGCCCATCGATTGCTGCAACTCGAGGATCGCCGCGCGCATTACCTGCGGCGTGCGCATGCGCTCGACCCAGGACGTGTACTCCAGACGCAACCGTTGGCGCGTGGTGCTGCGGGTATGCAACCCCGCTTCGCTGACCTGACGCAACCACTCGCCGGCAGAATAATCGCGCACGTGGCTGGTGTCGCGCAGCACTTCGACGCTTTGCAGGTAAGTGTCGAACAACGGGCTGCCCGGCGACAACACATCGATGAACGCCGCCACCCCGCCCGGCTTCAGCACCCGGCGAACTTCGCGCAGGGCCAGCCCGAGGTCGCTCCAATGGTGCGCCGAATAACGGCTGAAGACGAAATCGAACTCGCCATCGGCGAATGGCAGACGCTCGGCGGCGCCAAGCACCGTAGACACATTGCTCAAGCCGCGATCGACGGCGGCAGCGGCCACCACGTCGAGCATCTGTTGCGACAGGTCGTAAGCCACCACTTCCTTGGCCAGCGAAGCCACATGAAAACTCACATGACCGGCGCCGCAGCCAAGGTCCAGCACCCGGGCATCGCCCTGCCCCGCCAGTTCAGCCTGTAGCAGTGCGAACTCGGTGCCTTGAGCGTGTACGGCGCTGCTCAGATAGGCCGAAGCCTGTTCACCGAATTGTTTTTGGACTACCTGGGTGTGCTGGGCGGTGCTGGTCATAGTGAAGTCCTGTTATTTGTGTTGTCTGGGCTGCCGTCTTCGCGAGCAAGCCCGCTCCCACATTTGAAATGCATTCCAATGTGGGAGCGGGCTCGCTCGCGAAGAGGCCGGCCCTACCTACATCAATTCCGGATCAATCACGCGTCGCGAAACAACCACGGCTGGCTCGCGCGGTGTTTGGCTTCAAACGCGGCAATCGCCTCGCCGTCCTGCAAAGTCAGACCGATATCGTCCAGACCATTGAGCAGGCAGTGTTTGCGGAAGGCATCGATCTCGAAGCTCAGCACTTTGCCGTCCGGACGGGTCACGGTCTGGGCCTGCAGATCGATCTGCAACTGGTAGCCCGGGTTCGCTTCAACCTGCTTGAACAGCTCATCGACTTCAGCGTCGCTCAGGATGATCGGCAGCAAGCCGTTCTTGAAGCTGTTGTTGAAGAAGATATCGGCGTAGCTCGGCGCGATGATGCTGCGGAAACCATATTCTTCCAGCGCCCACGGCGCGTGCTCGCGGCTGGAGCCGCAACCGAAGTTCTCGCGGGCCAGCAACACGCTGGCGCCTTGATAACGCTCGGCGTTGAGGACGAAGTCCTTGTTCAGCGGGCGCTTGGAGTTGTCCTGATACGGCTGGCCAACGTCCAGATAACGCCATTCATCGAACAGGTTCGGACCGAAACCGGTGCGTTTGATCGACTTCAAGAACTGCTTCGGGATGATCTGGTCGGTGTCGACGTTGGCACGATCCAAAGGCGCGACAAGACCAGTGTGCTGGGTAAAAGCTTTCATGCTGCGCTCCTTTAGATCAATTCACGGACGTCGACGAAACGACCGTTCACCGCGGCGGCGGCGGCCATGGCCGGGCTGACGAGGTGGGTACGGCCACCGGCGCCCTGACGGCCTTCGAAGTTACGGTTGGAGGTCGACGCGCAATGCTCGCCCGATTCCAAACGGTCCGGGTTCATCGCCAGGCACATCGAGCAGCCAGGCTCACGCCATTCAAAACCGGCCTCGATAAAAATCTTGTCCAGGCCTTCGGATTCAGCCTGAGCCTTCACCAGCCCCGAACCCGGCACCACGATGGCCTGCTTGATGGTCGAAGCCACTTTGCGGCCCTTGGCGATCACCGCGGCGGCGCGCAGGTCTTCGATCCGCGAGTTGGTGCAGGAACCGATGAATACGCGGTCCAGCTGGATGTCGGTGATCGCCTGATTGGCGGTCAAACCCATGTATTTCAAGGCGCGTTCGATGGAGTCGCGCTTGACCAGGTCCATTTCCTTGGCCGGATCCGGCACGTTCTGATCCACGGCCAGCACCATCTCAGGCGAGGTGCCCCAGCTGACTTGCGGCTTGATCTGAGAAGCATCGAGCTCGACGATGGTGTCGAACTTGGCATCGGCGTCGGAGACCAGGTCTTTCCAGGCTTCGACGGCCAAATCCCATTCCGCGCCCTTCGGAGCAAATGGACGGCCCTTGACGTAAGCCACGGTTTTTTCGTCGGCGGCTACCAGGCCAACGCGGGCGCCGGCTTCGATGGACATGTTGCAGATGGTCATGCGGCCTTCAACGGACAAGTCGCGAATCGCGCTACCAGCGAATTCGATGGCGTGGCCATTACCGCCGGCGGTGCCGATCTTGCCGATCACGGCGAGGACGATGTCCTTGGCAGTCACGCCGAACGGCAATTTGCCCTCGACCGACACCAGCATGTTTTTCATTTTTTTCGCGACCAGACACTGAGTGGCGAGCACGTGCTCGACCTCGGAAGTGCCGATACCGTGAGCCAGGGCACCGAACGCGCCGTGGGTCGAGGTGTGGGAGTCGCCGCAGACCACGGTCATGCCCGGCAAAGTCGCGCCCTGCTCCGGGCCGATGACGTGGACGATGCCTTGGCGCACATCATTCATCTTGAATTCGACAATGCCGTATTCGTCACAGTTATCGTCGAGGGTCTGAACCTGCAAACGCGAAACCTGGTCGACAATCGCTTCGATGCCGCCCTTGCGCTCCGGGGTGGTCGGAACGTTGTGGTCCGGAGTCGCGATGTTGGCATCGATGCGCCAAGGCTTGCGCCCGGCCAGACGCAGGCCCTCGAAGGCTTGCGGCGAGGTCACTTCGTGGATGATGTGACGATCGATGTAGATCAGCGCCGAGCCATCGTCGCGCTGCTTGACCAAATGCGAATCCCAGAGCTTGTCGTAGAGCGTTTTGCCGGCCATCAGACGGTTTCCTCATCAGCTTGTTTCTATGCCCTGGGTCTTGAGTATTTTCAATAACCCCTTGGCTTGTGAGGTCGATCCTAGGGGGTTACATTAAATAACTCAAATTCATATTTTTTATGCTTTGCATAACCAACTGGAATGCCACTGAGACCTCATTATGGACCTCGCCAACCTCAACGCTTTTATCGCGATTGCCGAGACCGGAAGCTTCTCCGGCGCCGGTGAACGGCTGCACCTGACGCAACCGGCCATCAGCAAGCGCATCGCCGGGCTGGAGCAGCAATTGAAGGTGCGCCTGTTCGATCGCCTGGGTCGGGAAGTCGGCCTGACCGAAGCTGGCCGCGCCCTGCTGCCACGGGCCTATCAGATCCTCAATGTGCTGGATGACACCCGCCGCGCCCTGACCAACCTGACCGGCGAAGTGACCGGTCGTCTGACATTGGCCACCAGCCATCACATCGGCCTGCACCGCTTGCCGCCCTTATTAAGGGAGTTCACCCGACGTTACCCGCAAGTGGCGCTGGATATTCAGTTCCTCGATTCGGAAGTGGCCTACGAAGAAATCCTCCATGGCCGCGCCGAACTGGCGGTCATCACCCTTGCGCCGGAGCCGCACACACTGGCCAAGGCCACGCCCGTGTGGGACGACCCGCTGGATTTCGTGGCCGCACCGGAGCATCCGCTGATCAGCAACGGCGCGGTCACGCTGGCGGATATTGCCCTGCACCCCGCGGTTTTCCCCGGCGGCAACACCTTTACCCACCACATCGTGCAACGCCTGTTCGAGGCCCAGGGCCTGACGCCGAACATCGCCATGAGCACCAATTATCTGGAAACCATCAAGATGATGGTCTCGATCGGCCTGGCCTGGAGCGTTTTGCCGCGCACGATGCTGGATGAGCAAGTGGCGCGCATACCTTTGCCGGGCATACAGCTCACTCGCCAGCTAGGCTATATCCTGCACACCGAACGGACGCTGTCGAATGCGGCACGGGCCTTCATGGCTCTGCTGGATGCACAAATCGATCAGCCAGGGACTCGCGGCTAAGCTGTGCTTCTTCTTTTGTGCTACGCCTATAGAGCCCCAAAACCCTGTGCCTAACGCCCAATTCAGCCCAAGGCCTGTCATCCATGCCCAAATCTGTTGAACGTATGCCGCCAATGCCGCGAATTCAGGCAATTGACCCAAAACGGTCCGAGCAGAGCTGGGAAAGTGCCCCGCAGTTGCTGGCAGCCCTCAACGGTGCCCGGCTGGGCGCCTGGTATTGGGACATCGAACGCGGGCAGATCAGTTGGTCCCGGGGCACTCAGGCATTGTTCGGCTTCGATCCCCGGCAACCGTTGCCCGAGGACCTGGAATACCTCGACCTATTGCCCCAGGAGGATCGGGCGAAAGCCATCCGCGCGTTCAACGCAGTGATCGCCGGCGCTCCGCTGGAGCAGGCCATGCACCACCGCATCCGTTGGCCTGACGGCAGCCTGCATTGGCTGGAAATCAACGGCAGCCTGCTGCCGGACAAAAACGGCCGGCCACGAATGATCGGGGTCATCCGTGAAATCACCCACCAGCGCCAGCGTGAACAAGCGCTGAGCAGCTCGGAAAAACGTTTCGCCACGCTGTTTCACCTGTGCCCGAACATGGTGCTGCTGACCCGCCAGGAAGACGGCCTGATCAGCGAAGCCAACCAGTATTTCGAAAGCCTGTTCGGCTGGCCGGTGCAAGACGCAATCGGCCGAACCACGCTGGAACTGGGCCTTTGGGTCAACCCGGAGCAACGGGCGGAACTGGTCAAGGCCACCAAGGCCAAAGGTGAGCTGATCAACATGGAGGTGCAGTTTCGCGCCAGCAACGGGCAGGTCCACGACGGCATTCTCAGCGCCCAAAAGGTCGAGCTCGAAGGCCAGCCCTATCTGCTGAGCACGTTCCTCGACACCACCGAACGCAAAATCGCCGAGCACGCCCTCAAAGACAGCCAGGAACGCCTCGACCTGGCCCTGGATTCGGCGCAACTCGGCACCTGGGACTGGCACATCCCCAGCGGCATGCTTTACGGTTCGGCGCGGGCCGCCCAGCTGCACGGGCTGGAGCCCAAACCCTTCCATGAATCCTTCGATGCGTTTTTCGAAGGCGTGCCCGGCGAAGAACGCGACTCCATGCGCGACGCCTATCGCAGCTTGCGCGAAGGCCCGGCCGGCAATTATCAGCTGACGTACCGCGTGCAACTGCCGGACGGCAGTTCGCGCTACCTGGAAAGCCGCGCCAGGCTCTACCGCGATGACAGCGGCAACCCGCTGCGCATGGCCGGTACATTGCTGGACATCACCGATCAAGTGGAGCGCGAACAGCAACTGATAGCGTCGGAAGAGAAATTCGCGACCTTGTTCCAGGTCAGCCCGGACCCGATCTGCGTCACGCGCCAGGACACCGGCCACTTCATCGAGATCAACTCCAGCTTCACCCAGACATTCGGCTGGAGCGCCGCCGACGTGATCGGTCGCAGCGCCGACGACATCGGCCTGTGGGACGCTTCGGCGAAAAGTCTGCAAAGGATCGAGCGGGTTATCCGCGAACAGGGCCTGAACAATGTGGCGATCATCGTTCAGCACAAGGATGGGCAGTCCCTGACTTGCGTGATCTCCAGCCGCCAGATCAGCGTCGGCGACCAGCCGTGCATCGTCACCACCCTGCGCGACATCACCCAGCAGCAACGCTCGGAAGCGGCGCTCAAGGCCAGCGAGGAGAAGTTCGCCAAGGCTTTCCACTCAAGCCCCGACGCCATCACCATTACCGAGCGCGACACCGGACGCTACCTGGAGGTTAATGACGGTTTTTGCCGCCTGACCGGCTACCGCGCCGATGAAGTGGTGGGCCGCACGGTGTATCAGGTCGGCATCTGGGCTGAAGAGAAGCAACGCTCGGCGTTGCTGGCGGAACTACAGATCAAGGGCCGGGTTCACCACCTGGAAATGCTCGGGCGCAACAAGCGCGGCGAGTTGCTGACCGTCGAAGTCTCGGTGGAACCGATCACCCTCAACGAAACCGCCTGCCTGCTGCTGACCGCCCGGGACGTCAGCCTGCTGAAAAATGCCGAAGCGCAGATCCGTCACCTGGCCTACCACGACCCGCTGACCAACCTGCCGAACCGCGCGCTGTTGATGGACCGCCTGAGCCAGCAGATCGCCCTGCTCAAGCGCCACAACTTGCGTGGCGCCCTGATGTTCCTCGACCTGGACCACTTCAAGCACATCAACGACTCCCTCGGCCACCCGGTGGGCGATACGGTGCTGAAGATCATCACCGCGCGTCTTGAGGCCAGCGTGCGCATGGAGGACACCGTCGCACGTCTGGGCGGTGATGAATTCGTAGTGCTGCTCAGCGGGCTGGAAGGCTCACGCAGCGATGTCAGCGCTCAGGTACGGGAGCTGGCGGACACCTTGCGCGAACTGCTGTCCGAACCGATGTTCCTCGACGGACAACGCCTGCAAGTGACGCCGAGCATCGGCATCGCGCTGATCCCCGACCACGGCTCGACCCCGACCGACCTGCTCAAGCGCGCCGATATCGCCCTCTATCGCGCCAAGGACTCGGGTCGCAACACCACGCAGATGTATCACAACACCATGCAGAAGGCCGCCAGCGAACGCCTGCGCATGGAAACCGACCTGCGCCTGGCCCTTTCCCGGGGTGAATTCAGCGTGCAATACCAACCTCAGGTGGACGCCCGCAACAATCGCATTACCGGCGCCGAAGCCCTGGTGCGCTGGCATCATCCGCAACTGGGCGCGCAATCGCCCACCGAATTCATCAAGGTGCTGGAAGACAGCGGGCTGATTCTGGAAGTCGGCACGTGGATCCTCGACGAAGCCTGCGCGGCCTTCAAACGCCTGATCGCCAAAGGCCTGATCGACCCGCTCGATTTCAGCCTGTGCGTGAACATCAGCCCACGGCAATTCCGTCAGAACGATTTCGTCGAACGCATCGAGCACAGCCTCGGCAGCCACGGCCTGCCCTTCTCGTTGCTGAAACTGGAAATCACCGAAGGCATCGTCATCCAGAACCTGGACGACACCATCAGCAAAATGCGTCGCCTGAAAAAACTCGGCGTGAGCTTTGCCATGGACGATTTCGGTACCGGCTATTCCTCGCTGACCTACCTCAAGCGCCTGCCGGTCGACACCCTGAAAATCGACCAGTCGTTCATCCGCGACGCCACCACCGACCCTAACGATGCCGAAATCATTCGCGCCATCGTCGCCATGGCCCGCAGCCTGGAGCTGGAAGTGATTGCCGAAGGGGTGGAAACCGTGGAGCAACTGGAGTTCTTGCAAGGGTTGGGCTGCCATTTGTATCAGGGGTATTTGCACAGCCGGCCGTTGCTGGTGGAGGAGTTTCAGAAACTCCTCAAATAGACCCGTAGCAGCTCCGCATTCGACTGTAGCAGCTGTCGAGCCTGCGAGGCTGCGTTCGGCTGCGAAGCAGTCGTAATCCAGTCAATACCATTTACCTGAAAGAACGCGGTGGCAGGTTTTGCGACTGCTA
The DNA here is from genome assembly GCF_030687145.1 of Pseudomonas sp. FP1742. Classification (NCBI taxonomy): domain Bacteria; kingdom Pseudomonadati; phylum Pseudomonadota; class Gammaproteobacteria; order Pseudomonadales; family Pseudomonadaceae; genus Pseudomonas; species Pseudomonas sp. FP1742. The sequence goes on from NZ_CP117460.1 coordinate 4,297,469, forward strand.
CGCAGCCGAACGCAGCCTCGCGGGCTCGGCAGCTGCTACAAATAGGTGTAAATCTTATTCAGGACGGGATAACGGACAAAAAAGGGCGCCAGTGGATGGCGCCCTTCTCATTTGCTCTGACCGATTAGTGTTGCAGAGCCGGTTTTTCCGCCCCGTTGATCGGGATGCGTTTGGCTTTCGCTTCTTCCGGGATCACACGCAGCAGGTCGATACTCAACAAACCGTTGCGCAGTTCGGCGGCCCTGATTTCGATGTGGTCCGCCAGACGGAACGACAGCTTGAAGGCGCGCTGTGCGATGCCCTGGTACAGGTAAGTGACGTTTTCGTCCGCGTCACGTTTGCCGCCACTGATGGTCAGTACACCTTTTTCTACTTGCAGGTCCAGGTCGTCTTCCTGGAAACCGGCGGCCGCTACAACAATGCGGTATTGATCATCACCGTATTTTTCAACGTTGTAGGGTGGATAGGTGCTGCCTGGCTCATTGCGCAGGGCGGTTTCGAACAGGTCGTTGAAACGGTCGAAACCTACCGAGGAACGGAACAGTGGGGCCAAGGAAAATGCAGTACTCATGATTCAAATCTCCTGAACATAATCAGCAAGTTTTTTTGTCTCCGCGACCCGAATTCGGCATCGCGTAATCCTTAGATAAGGACCGCTGATTACTTTTCAAGAGATTATTTTCAGATTTTTTTTCAAGCAGATTCAGGCGGCTTCAGACACCTGCAACCCCAGTAAACGCGAGACCTGATCCAGTTCGGTTTCACGGCGCAAGACGCTGAACAACTCTACCGCTTCGGGATAATTACGGGTCAGCATTGCCAGCCACTGCTTCAGGCGACCCGGCGATTGGCGTGGTGTCATCTGGGCCTTGGCTTGCAGCCAGAAATCCTGAATCAGCGGCAGCAGCTCGGCCCAGGTCATCTCGACGACCTCCTCGCCGGCCCGCGCCGCGGCGATCTGCCGGGCCAGGTCCGGACGCGACACCAGGCCGCGACCGAGCATGATGTCTTCGACACCGCTGATCTCGCGGCAACGGCGCCAGTCCTCGACGCTCCAGATGTCGCCATTGGCGAACACCGGCACCTTGACCACGTCCTGTACCCGCGGAATCCATTCCCAGTGGGCTGGAGGCTTATAACCATCAGTTTTGGTCCGCGCGTGAACCACAATGTGTGCCGCACCGCCTTCGGCCAGGGCCGTGGCGCAAACCAGCGAGCCATCGGGGCTGTCGAAGCCCAGGCGCATTTTGGCGGTTACTGGAATGTGCGCTGGCACCGCGCGACGGACATGTTCGACGATTTCGTTGAGCAGCTCAGGTTCTTTGAGCAGGACAGCGCCGCCGCGTGACTTGTTGACGGTCTTGGCCGGGCAGCCAAAGTTCAGGTCGATGACTTCGGAACCCAATTCGCAGGCCAGTGCAGCGTTTTCCGCCAGGCACACCGGGTCGGAACCGAGCAACTGCACCCGCAGCGGCACGCCGGAAGCGGTACGGGCGCCGGTCAGCAGTTCCGGACCGAACTTGTGGTAATAGGCAGGCGTGAGCAGCTGATCGTTGATCCGAATGAACTCGGTTACACACCAATCGATACCGCCCACACGGGTCAGCACGTCCCGCAGGATGTTGTCGACCAACCCCTCCATGGGCGCCAAAGCAATTTGCATGAAAAACACACTCGACGAAAAACGTGGGGCAGTTTACTGGTTTCGGCGTGCAGAAGGTATTTCGTCAGACCGGGCGCTGGCAAATGTGCGGACTGTGTCAGCTTGGAACTTGCAACGCCGGGCCGTAGCCCTCGATGAATTCCGCCGGCATGCGCTTGGGCTTGCCGGTCGACAGTTCGATGCACACGAACGTGGTCTGCGCCCGCAGCAACGTTGAGTTGTCACTGGGGCGGATCAGCTGGAAGTGTCGGGTCATTCTCAGGCGCTGATCCCAATCGACGATCCAGGTCGCCAGCTGCAGCTCATCGCCCTCGTACGCCGCCGCCAGGTAATCGATCTCGTGCCGCACCACCGCCATCGCCCGGTCCAGCCGCCGATACTCGACCAGGTCCAGGCCCAGCCGCTGCGAGTGACGCCAGGCACAGCGCTCGAGCCAGGTCACGTACACCGCGTTGTTCGCGTGGCCCAGCCCGTCGATGTCTTCGGCGCCCACTTCCAGATCAATGATAAACGGCGTTGCCCGATCCCAGCCCATGCCCCACTCCCGGTCAGATTATTTCGACCGGGGCAGTGTAACGGAAGCTCAGGCCGATTGGCGCGATTGCAGGCTGCGACCGGCCAGCAGCGAGAGCACGCCATCGATCACCCGCGGATCGGCCAGGACCCGCTGATGACCGCCCTCTTCCAGGCGCAACAAGCGACTGTCGAACCAGGCTTCGTGAATCAGTTGGGATTCCTTGACCGAGACAAAGCTGTCGTCCTCGGCATGGACAATCAGGCCTGGCATGTCGAGCTGGTAGTGCGCGACATCCAGCGCAGCGGCGCGCATGCCGACGTCTTTTTCGACCTGACGAATGAACGCCGAACGGGCTTTGGGCGGCAGGCGCACATAACGCGCAAAACCGCGCAGCACCCCAAGGATTCGCGCCGGGGCGGCGATCGAGACCAGGGTTTCGGTGCGCAAGCCCAACTGCACCGCGAGCATGGCGCTGGCGCCCCCCATCGAGTGACCGATTACCGCTTGCAGCGGCGGTAGTTCAGCGGCCGCTTCAAGCATCGCCCGGGCGAACAGCACCACATTGGCTTCGCGTCCAGGCGAGCGACCGTGAGCCGGGCCGTCCAAGGCGACCACGGTGTAACCGGCATCGACCAGCGCCGTGATCAGCGCGGCAAACTGCGTTGGCCGGCCTTCCCAGCCGTGCATCAACAACACTGCCGGGCCCTGTCCCCAACGCAGCGCCGAGAGGCCGAAGCGCAAGGTGATCCGCTCGGATTTCGCCAGCAGCGGCAATTCCCAATCACGCGGCGGCAACTCCCGCGGGGTCATGAATGCCAGACGCATCTTGCTCGCCACCAGCTTCGGTGCGAACCAGCCCAAGGTGCCATTAACGCCACGAACCCAGCTCAACGTGTTCATCGCCCATCTCCTCAGGCTGGACTTTAGGTCACAGCACCGCCGATTTGGCGGCGCGCAGCAATCGATCGGACAACTCTCCCGGCCCCAGCGCCCGCGCCAGCGCCAAACCACCCACCATCAAGGCGATGTCGGCCAAGACCTTGTCGATGTCTTCCGGGCTGGCTGCCAACTGCGCGACCATCAATTCAATATGTTCATTCAACGCCACACGAAATTCGTCCGGCAGACGGCCCAGTTCACTGATCGACGCTGGAACCGGGCATGCCTGCTCGGTGGAATCACGGTGTTTGCGCGACAGGTAGAACGCTGCGACCAACGCGCGACGCTCTTCGCCGGTCAACTCGGCATCCATGTCGGCGATCAAGTCACGACGATGGCTGAGCAGCTGCTTGAACGCTTCCAGCATCAACGCGTCCTTGCTCTCGAAGTGCGCGTAGAAACCGCCGACCGTCAGCCCGGCCGCGCCCATCACTTCACCCACGCTCGGCTCGGCCGGACCGCGCTGGATCAGCGCTGCACTGGCAGCCTTGAGGATGCGTTCGCGGGTTTGAGCTTTTTTATCGTTCATCGTTGCCTCCGAATATTACGACTAGAATATTATTCTCATAATAATTTTTCGCAAGTCGTAGATGTGACCGCTGGTCTGAAGAACAGTTTTGAGGAAAAAGGAGATTTGGCCAAACGCCAGACAAACAAAAGGGCCATTCAATAATTGAATGACCCTTAAAAATCCCGCAAAGCGGGTAATCGTGGCGTCCCCTAGGGGACTCGAACCCCTGTTACCGCCGTGAAAGGGCGGTGTCCTAGGCCACTAGACGAAGGGGACACAAACCCTTCTATACAACTGATCAGTGCTGAGAGCTGATCGATTCAAGGCCGGTGTGGCCAGACCTTGAACTGTAAAATTGGTGGAGCTAGACGGGATCGAACCGTCGACCTCTTGCATGCCATGCAAGCGCTCTCCCAGCTGAGCTATAGCCCCGGATTTTTCGCCTCGCGGCGGAGCGACATCTTGCAACATCGCTTCTGTAAAACTGGCGTCCCCTAGGGGACTCGAACCCCTGTTACCGCCGTGAAAGGGCGGTGTCCTAGGCCACTAGACGAAGGGGACGCAAACCCTTCTATACAACTGATCAACGCTGAGTGTTGATCGCTTCAAGGCCGGTGTGGCCAGACCTTGAAGTGTAAATTGGTGGAGCTAGACGGGATCGAACCGTCGACCTCTTGCATGCCATGCAAGCGCTCTCCCAGCTGAGCTATAGCCCCTCATCGCTGAGGACGGGGCGAATCTTAATGGCGCATCGGAAAGCTGTCAAACTTATTTTTCAAAAAATTTAAAATTTTTTGCCGACATAACAATCACTTACCGCCCTCCCCCCGTAAATTCGGGGGAAGCGCCGAAGATCAGGATCAAAAGATCGCGGCCTCCGGCAGTTCCTACAGAGTCAAACGCCGTCAGGCAATCGCGCCCAGAAGCTTTTCCCACTCTTTGTTTTCTTTCTTCGACACGCCGCCCAGCAGGTCAATCGCCTGGCGCAGACGGAAACGGGTCAGGTCCGGACCGAGGATTTCCATCGCATCGAGTACCGATACCGAACTGGCCTGCCCGGTGATCGCGGCAAACATCAGCGGCATGGCGTCACGCAGCTTCAGCTCCAGGGATTCGACCACCGCCTGAATCGTTGCGGTGATGCTGTCCTTCTCCCACTGACGCAGGCTTTCCAGCTTCCACAGGATCAATTGCATCAACTGACGAACCTGATCGCCCGAGAGCTTCTTGGATTCGAACAGTTTAGCGTCCGGATTCACCCCACCCGCGAAGAAGAAGCCGGCCAGCGGTGCGACCTGACTGAAGGTTTCAACCCGGCCCTGCACGTGTGGTGCGATTTTCATCATGTATTCAGGGTTCAGCGCCCACTTCTGCACGCGAGCGGCGAACTCTTCCACCGGCAGGTCACGCAGCCACTGGCCGTTGAGCCACGACAGTTTCTCGATGTCGAAAATCGGCCCGCCAAGCGAGACGCGGCTCAGGTCGAAGTTGTCGACCATTTCCTGCAGGGAGAACTTCTCGCGCTCGTCCGGCATCGACCAGCCCATGCGGCCCAGGTAGTTGAGCATCGCTTCCGGCATGAAGCCCATGCGCTCGTAGAACGTCACCGAGGTCGGGTTCTTGCGCTTGGACAGTTTGCTCTTGTCCGGGTTACGCAACAGCGGCATGTAGCACAGCTGCGGCTGTTCCCAGCCGAAGTACTCGTACAGCAGGATCAGTTTCGGTGCCGAAGGCAGCCATTCTTCACCGCGCAGCACGTGGGTGATGCCCATCAGGTGGTCGTCGACCACGTTGGCCAGGAAGTACGTCGGCAGGCCGTCGGTCTTCATCAGCACTTGCATGTCCATGCGATCCCACGGGATCTCGACATCGCCACGCAGCATGTCCGGCACCACGCACACGCCTTCGGTCGGCACTTTCATGCGGATCACGTGGGGTTCGCCGGCAGCCAGGCGGCGCGCGACTTCTTCCTTGGACAGCAACAGCGCACGGCCATCGTAACGCGGGGTCTCACCGCGGGCCATTTGCTCGGCGCGCATCTGGTCCAGTTCTTCGGCGGTGCAGAAGCACGGGAAGGCATGGCCCATGTCGACCAGTTGCTGGCAGTACTTCTGGTAGATATCGCCGCGCTCACTCTGCCGGTAAGGACCGTGCGGGCCGCCGACATCCGGGCCTTCGCTCCAGTCGATACCCAACCAGCGCAGGGCGTCGAAAATCTGCTGTTCGGACTCGCGGGTCGAACGCAGTTGGTCGGTGTCTTCGATCCGCAGGATGAACTCACCGCCATGCTGCTTGGCAAAGCAGTAGTTGAACAAAGCGATGTAAGCGGTACCTACGTGGGGATCCCCGGTAGGCGATGGCGCGATGCGAGTGCGGACGGTGGTCATGGCATGTCTCGAAATGAATAAAAAGCGAAGATCAAACAAGAGGCGAATGGTAACAGGCGATGGCGGCCCGGCTCCAGTGAGTGGGGTATTTACCTCTATAACACTCGTAAGCCGAGGTGGGTTGAAGGCTGGGGAAGCGCATTAGCAGATGCATATGGCGTTCAGTCGGGCGCCTTCGCGAGCAAGCCTGCTCCCACATTAGACCGCGTCCGCCTGGACAACCCGGCCAACTGTGGGAGCGGGCTTGCTCGCGAAGAGGCCCTGTCAGACACCACAAATCAAACCGCGATCAACCGCTCCCGCAATTTGCCGATTTCGTCGCGCAACTGCGCCGCGGCTTCGAATTCCAGGTCGCGCGCGAGCTGGTACATCTTCTCTTCCAGCTGACGAATGCGTTTGCTGATCTCGCTCGGCGAGCGCAGTTCGGCCTCGTATTTGGCACTTTCCTCGGCAGCCTTGGCCATGCCTTTGCGCTTTTTGCTACGCGAGCCAGGCACGGTGGCACCTTCCATGATGTCGGCAACGTCCTTGAACACCCCCTTCGGCGTAATACCGTTGGCCAGGTTGAAGGCGATCTGCTTGTCGCGACGGCGCTCGGTTTCGCCGATCGCCCGCTCCATGGAGCCGGTAATGCGATCCGCATACAGAATCGCCCGACCGTTGAGGTTGCGTGCCGCCCGGCCGATGGTCTGGATCAGCGAACGCTCGGAACGCAGGAAGCCCTCCTTGTCGGCATCGAGAATCGCCACCAGCGAGACTTCCGGCATGTCCAGGCCTTCACGCAGCAGGTTGATCCCCACCAGCACATCGAAGGTGCCGAGACGCAAGTCACGGATGATCTCGACCCGCTCTACGGTATCGATGTCCGAGTGCAGGTAACGCACGCGAACGCCATGGTCAGCCAGGTAATCGGTCAAATCCTCGGACATGCGCTTGGTCAGCGTGGTCACCAGCACCCGCTCTTCCAGGGCCACGCGCTTGGTGATTTCCGAGAGCAAGTCGTCGACCTGAGTCAGCGCCGGACGGATTTCGATTTGCGGGTCCACCAGACCGGTCGGACGCACCAGTTGTTCGACCACCCGCCCCGCGTGTTCGGCCTCGTAATTGCCCGGCGTGGCCGAAACAAAGATCGTCTGCGGGCTGATGCTTTCAAACTCGTCGAAACGCATCGGCCGGTTATCCAGCGCTGATGGCAGGCGGAAGCCGTATTCCACCAGCGTTTCCTTACGGGACCGGTCGCCCTTATACATGGCACCAACCTGCGGCACGCTGACGTGGGATTCGTCGATCACCAGCAAGGCGTCGGCCGGCAGGTAGTCGAACAAGGTCGGCGGCGCCTCGCCGGATGCACGGCCCGACAGGTAGCGCGAGTAGTTTTCGATACCGTTGCAGTAACCCAGCTCGATAATCATCTCCAGGTCGAAACGGGTGCGTTGCTCCAGCCGCTGGGCTTCCACCAGCTTGTTGTTGGAGCGCAGGTATTCCAGACGCTCCTGCAACTCGACCTTGATCCCCTCGACGGCGTCGAGCAGGGTTTCCCGTGGCGTCACATAGTGGCTCTTCGGGTAGAAGGTGAAGCGCGGCAACTTGCGGATGACTTCGCCAGTCAGCGGATCGAAGGCGGACAGGCTCTCCACCTCGTCATCGAACAGTTCGATGCGGATCGCTTCAAAATCGGATTCCGCTGGATGGATATCAATCACATCGCCGCGCACCCGGAAAGTCGCCCGGGCGAAGTCCACGTCGTTGCGGGTGTATTGCAGGTCTGCCAGGCGACGCAGCAGTGCACGCTGATCAAGCTTGTCGCCGCGATCCACGTGCAACACCATCTTCAGATAGGTTTCCGGACTGCCCAGGCCGTAGATGCACGACACCGTGGTGACGATGATCGTGTCCTTGCGCTCCAACAGCGCTTTAGTCGCGGACAAGCGCATCTGCTCGATGTGGTCGTTGATCGAGGCGTCCTTCTCGATGAAGGTGTCGGACGACGGCACATACGCTTCGGGCTGGTAGTAGTCGTAATAGGACACGAAGTATTCAACGGCATTGTTCGGGAAGAACGCCTTGAACTCGCCGTATAACTGAGCAGCCAGGGTTTTGTTCGGCGCCAGCACCAAAGTCGGGCGCTGTATCTGGGAAATTACGTTGGCGATGCTGAAGGTCTTGCCCGAGCCGGTCACACCGAGCAACGTCTGGTGCGCCAGCCCGGCTTCGATGCCCTCGACCATCAGGCGGATGGCTTCCGGCTGATCGCCGGCGGGCTCGAAGCGGGTGACTAGCTGGAATTCAGACATACATACCTCTGGTTCACTCTTGCCCGGTGACACCGGACAGGAACGAGAAAGACCGCAAACGACCGACGTCGCCCGAGGAAAAAACTGGATTGTGCTCAATGTGGAGCCGTTTGCCACTGCTTTCAAGGCAAACGTCCTACATCGGGTAAAACCTTTGACGACGCCACTCGACCAACGATCGAAAAATAATTGGAAAAACTTACCGTAAAAGCCGAATCGCCTGTCGCCATCAATCACTGATGGCCTCTATACTAGCTCCCCGTTTGTGCACCGCTCTAGTGCATTCGGCTGGAGCGCGACACGTCCCTCCACACTCCATTCAGAGCCGCCGCAATAATGAGCCTGTTCTCCGCTGTCGAAATGGCACCACGCGATCCAATCCTGGGCCTCAACGAAGCATTCAATGCCGATACCCGTACCAACAAGGTTAACCTGGGGGTCGGTGTTTACTGCGACGAGCAGGGGCGAATTCCACTCCTGCGCGCCGTTGTCGAAGCCGAGACGATTCGCGCCGCTCAACACGTTTCCCGTGGTTACTTGCCGATCGACGGCATCGCTGCCTACGACCAGGCCGTGCAGAAACTGCTGTTCGGCAATGACTCACCGCTGATTGCTGCTGGCCGGGTCATCACCACCCAGGCCGTCGGTGGCACTGGCGCACTGAAAATCGGTGCCGACTTCCTCAAGCAACTGCTGCCGAACGCTGTCGTGGCGATCAGCGATCCGAGCTGGGAAAACCACCGCGCACTGTTCGAAACCGCCGGTTTCCCGGTGCAGAACTATCGCTACTACGACGCCGCCACCCACGACGTTAACCGCGCCGGCCTGCTGGAAGACCTGAACGCCCTGCCGTCCGGCTCCATCGTGGTGCTGCACGCTTGCTGCCATAACCCGACCGGCGTCGACCTGAGCCCGGCAGACTGGAAAAACGTACTGGAAGTGGTGAAAGCCAAAGGTCACGTGCCGTTCCTCGACATGGCCTACCAGGGCTTTGGCGACGGTATCGATGAGGACGCTGCCGCTGTGCGTCTGTTCGCCGAATCGGACCTGACCTTCTTCGTGTCCAGCTCGTTCTCCAAATCTTTCTCGCTGTACGGCGAGCGCGTTGGCGCCCTGTCGATCGTCAGCGAATCGAAAGAAGAAGGCGCACGCGTACTGTCGCAAGTCAAACGCGTGATCCGCACCAACTACTCCAACCCGCCGACCCACGGCGCAAGCATTGTCGCCGCGGTGTTGAATAGCCCGGTACTGCGCGCCCAGTGGGAAGAAGAACTGGCAGAAATGCGTCTGCGGATTCGCGGCATGCGCACCCAGATGGTCGACCTGCTGGCGAAAAACGCTCCACAGCGCGACTTCAGCTTCGTCGGTCGCCAGCGCGGCATGTTCTCCTACTCTGGCCTGACGGTTGAGCAGGTAACCCGCCTGCGCAACGAGTTCGGCATCTACGCCCTGGACACCGGCCGCATCTGCGTTGCCGCGCTGAACCAGAGCAACATCGACGTTGTGACCAAGGCCATCGTTCAGGTGATCTGAGTCATTGCGTGATATGAAAACGGGAAGCCATAGGGCTTCCCGTTTTTTATTTGTCTTTGATAATTCCCAGTTCGGCGACCGGTCGCTCTAGACTGCACGCAGATCAAAAATGTGGGAGCGGACTTGCTCGCGAAAGCGGCGGCACATCCAGCATAAATGTGACGGTTGGACCGCTTTCGCGAACAAGCCCGCTCCCACAGATTATGAACACACCCGAGAATTCTTGAGAACCCACATGAAAAACGACGACCTACGCGCCGACCGCGATGAGCTGGACCACTTCGTGCCCCGCTCCTCGGCCAAACGCGGTAATAACCTGGTGCTGCAAGTGGCCGCGGGCGTGTTCCTTGGCGGCCTGGCCTTGTGGCTGGTGCAACTGGCCGCCACGATGCTGTATGCCAAGCTGATGCTCGGCACCATTACTTTTGGCGGTTAGGCCAGTTCGCTCGCACGCTGGCTGGCCGCATCGTCATAGGCTACATAAAGCGACTCGGCCACCTGGCTCTTGATCGCCTTGGTGCTTTCCAGACCCAGGACAAAACCTTCGGCTTTACCGCCTGCGCGGTTCAGATCGTCAGCGGTACTGGCCTGAGTAATAGCGTCGAGCAGTTTCTCGGCGTGCGGGCCGACACCTTTGGGCAGGCTGATCTGAGCGATGCTCATGCAAACACCCCACTGTTTCGGGGTGTGAAGGCTGGGTGATTCATGGCGCGTACCTTTTCGGCTGAGGGCCGGCAGCGCGTGTCACCACTTCCGGGCAGCCATGGTAGACCTCTCCCGCGCTTCTGGTAACCGCCGATGGCCGATAAACCTCCCTCTGATCCGATGAAAACATCAAATTGCCAACAGAGGCTTGACTTCTCTTTTTGAATCAGTAACATACACGCCATTCCGCGATAGCTCAGTTGGTAGAGCAAGTGACTGTTAATCACTGGGTCCCTGGTTCGAGTCCAGGTCGTGGAGCCAGACAAGGTTCCAGAGAAGGCTTTCAAAATCTCTGAAACCCCCGAAAAACCCGCCTTCTGGCGGGTTTTTTCGTTTTTGCGTTCTGTCGGATTCCGGTGGATACCAGCCATTTTAAGGGTAGATTTTGGGATAAAGGTCAGTTCGATAAAAGGGAGTACCCTTATGTCGCGCACTACTGCTCCACTCTCCGACGCCGCTTGCCGTTCGGCCAAGCCCACAGACCGCGCCTACAAGCTTTTCGACGGCGACGGCCTTTACCTTCTAGTCCAACCCAATGGCCGCAAAGGCTGGCGCCTTAGATACGTCAAACCTGATGGCCGGGAAGGACTGACCTCTTTCGGCAACTACCCCATCATTGGCCTCGCCGATGCGCGCCGCAAGCGCTTGGAGATCAAGCGAATGCTGGCGGATAGCATTGATCCCATAGGAGCCAAGAACCAAGCCAAGACGCAAGCCCTGATCAAAGGCCGCACCTTTGAAAGTGTTGCTCTCGGCTGGCACACGGAAATGTCAGCCAAGTGGGCACCGGACTATGCCAAGACAGTGATGAGTCGCCTCAAAACCCACCTCTTCCCGCTGATCGGCGCCCGATCTATTGTCGACCTAGATACCCACGACCTCATGCGGCCCCTGGAAGCGATCAAGAAGCGTGGAACGATAGACATTGCTTTAAGGGTACAAAACTACTTGCAGAGCATCATGCGCGAGGCAAAGCGCCTCCGGCTTATCACCGTGAACCCTGCGTACGACCTCGTAGGCTCGATCAAAGCCTCACGAGTCGTCCATCGTCCCGCTTTATCCTTATCGCGCTTACCTGAATTGCAGGAACGGATCGACACTTATAAAGGCCGCGCACTTACCCGGCTGACAGTCTTACTCTCGCTGCACGTGTTTGTACGCTCCAGCGAGCTGCGCTTCGCCCGCTGGAGCGAGTTCGACCTCAAGCGTGGCATCTGGGAAATACCCGACACGCGACCAGCGTTGGAAGGCGTACCCTTTTCCACAAGGGGCACGAAGATGGCAGGCGATATCCATCTTGTACCCTTATCGCCGCAAGCGGTCGCCCTGCTCGAGCAGATCCACGTAATCACTGGCAAATTTAACTTGGTGTTCGCAGGCGATACCAAGTCTTGGAAACCAATGTCCGAAAACACGGTGAACAGCGCACTTCGGAAGATGGGGTACGACACCAAAACCGAGATCTGCGGGCATGGGTTTCGTTCGATGGCCTGCAGCGCACTGATCGAGTCGGGTTTGTGGACGGATACAGCCATCGAGCGGCAGATGAGCCACAAGGAACGCAACAACGTCCGCGCCGCTTACATCCACAAGGCCGAGTTCATCGAGGAGCGCAGGCTGATCATGAACTGGTGGAGTCGCTACCTTGAGGCTAATCAGCAGAAGCATGTCAGCCCACGCGAATTCGCCAATCAGACGGGGGCGAATGTCACTCGCCTAAAAGCAAAACGTGGCGCAACCGAGTAAGCGCTCGGTCTTCATATCTCAGTGATCCGCTTGTCCACGCGGGTCCATCCAAACAGGGCTGCAAAGCCGCCCTGCTTGGATGGACCTCACTTAAAAAATCTAAAGCCCACGCAACTGTCTGTGGAAAACCAATGATTTCCACCGGTGGATAATTTCATCCACAGCCGCAGAACTCCCGAAAATTCGAGCCTTGACCCGAATTCTCCACAAGCGTAGAAAAGATCGGGCAAAGCGCTGTCGTTGACAGCAACCCAGGTAGCCAGAACCTTTGAGGCTACGCCATACCGTGGTGGTTCTCCCAAAGTGCGATTAGCGTCCGGCGGCTCGCACGGTCACTGCAATGTGATGGATGCCTACTTTTACCAGTGTGCCCACTGCGGCAACTCATCCCGTTTCATAGCCGCCCTGCAGCAACCTATCCGCTTGGCCATTTCCTTGCGCCAACCTGCGCCCGTCTCTTTCTTCTGGAAAGAGACGGGCGCTCCTACCGCTGCTGCAGCCCAACTCGTACAAGGCTTTGCGGCATTCCCCCTCGTGACAATCGGCGTGACAAACACCGAAGTCACCGGCAACAGCGATGCAGATGATGGTGCCGCAGCCCAAGGAATGGACTGCACCTGACTGACAGTCAGGCATGCCCCGGTCATCGCATCCCTGCCTTCACCTGACTCAAGATCTCGCGGCACCGGTTTCGTCAGCCAGTGCAGCCTCCACCCGCCCACCTCTTCGGAGGTGCTCAGGAGGCTAGATCATGAGATGCCCAAGCTCCCGGTCGTAAAGAGCCGTCAGTCCCGCGTTAGGGGACAACCCTCACAGGTCGCGGGGGCCTTGATCCCTGATAACACTCAACATTCTTGGCGGGATGACGTGGGGAATGTTTTAAAGCTTTGGCTTCAAGAGGAGTTCGATCATGGCACTGGTGGACAGGCGAGATGGACGCAATTTTGGCTATGGCCGGCAACTGAGTTATGCCGGGCCGCAGGCGCTGAAAGATCTGTTTGGCGACGGGCACTACGGCACGGTCAAGGCGCACAGTGATCGCTGGCAGGCATTTGTACGCTGGTGTCGGTCTGAGGATGGGCCTGGCGTCAACGATGCGCGACAGATTGATCGGCAGACCTTGTTGGACTACTCCGAGCATCTGCGCCAGCAAGTTGAACAAGGTGCTATCGGCATCGCCACTGCGCAAAACCGGTTATCCAGTGTGAATCGGACCATGGCCGCGCTTCGCGGTGATCTGTATGTGAAAGTGCCGAGTCCGAGTACGGCGCTGGGAATGCGGCGCACCAGTGTTCGTTGCTCGGTTCCGCAAGGCCAAGACCGCGAATACGTTAAGAAGATCGTAGAGGTGCTTTGCGCACACCAGCAGCCGCGTGCCGCCGCCATCGCGCAGTTGGCGCGAGCAACCGGAATGCGCATGCGTGAGGCCATTTTGGCCAACCTACCCCGACTGCAAGGTGAGGCTAGGCAACTCGAGAGGATCAACATCCAGGACGGCACCAAAGGTGGCCGCTCGGGAGCTTCGGCTCCTCGGTGGATAACGATGGATGAGCACATCCGCGACGCACTGGCATTCGCCCTTCAAGTATCGCCTGACGGTAGCCGCAACCTGTTGGCACCGCACGAAAGCTACCTCGATTTGCAACGGAGAACCGTCCGCCCTGCCCGGGACATTCTTCATAAGCACGGGCTCAAAGGCTTTCACGAATTGCGGGCGGCCTATGCATGCGAACGCTATGAGCAAATCACCCATCATCCGGCACCCATCAACGGTGGTCGTTGCTATCAACTCGACCGACATCTCGATCAGCAGGCTCGAGCACAAATCAGCTTTGAGTTGGGGCACGGTCGTATTGATGTGGTGTCGGCTTACATCGGGGGCCGAGCATGAGTAACGCATTCGATATGGAGCTGTTTCTGGCGGGCGTCCTGACTGGATCTCATACCACACGCCAACGCCACCTGCGTCAGGCGAAGGCCATTCAAGCGGCGATATATTATCGCTGGCAACGCGACAATCCATGGACTTGGCAGCAAAAGCATCTCGCATGGTTCCTAAATCACCATGTGAACCAGCACGCTGAATCGACGCGCTATTACTATCTGCTGACCGTGCACACGCTTGCTCATCGCCTAGGAAAGTCCTGGAAGTTCAACCGCCAGGCGAAGGTCAACAACCGGCCGATTCTGTTGAAGAAGTCGGTTTTCAACGTTGCGTTACCGATGTAGTGAAAAACGACCTTCTAAAATCGCGTATACGCAACGATCTCTCTTTGGGTAAGGGGTCAAGTCCCCCCTAGAAATGCCTCGAAACTACCGGAGGCGACTTTTTCAACAGAATCGGCCAATAGCAGTCTCTCACCATCTATATTGGGTCAATTGCAGCCGCTCAGGGACGATTGGAATTTGACTAAGAATCCATCAGTCAGGGGGTAGACTTATCGGTACAACTACTGGATTGGTTTGACGGACACTACGTCGAAATACCTAAATCTCTTCTTTTTCGCCTCATTTGTTGCATCTTGTTCAGCAACAAAGAGAGTCAACAGCTTGTTCGCGATCATCGTTTTTTTTCTGGCAGCATTGCAAGCGCTTTGCCAGAGTATCTATTTTCTTAAATGTCACTTGAGTAGAAAAACTCAGTGAAGATTTCGCTCGCGGTCCTGTTGCCTGATAGGAAGTGGTAGCGCGAAATTCTCGAATGGAACATCTCGTCAGGCAAGGAAATTGGGAGCAAAGAGACTTTAGCGGGCATTAGCATCGATCGTTAACAGCAGGAAAAATGGTAATCCAATACCATCCCGAGTTGAAAAAAAAGCAAAACGCTGCAAAAAAACGCACTACCGACAGATGACTGAATCTGTGGCGCACCGCATTGGTGCAAGACAAATCCAGATCAAAGAGACTCGAACGTCTTGTATAGACAGGTATTGCTCAGTACATAACTCTATAGACCTAGCTTGGAAAGTATCGTTAACGAAAATGAGAAACGTCCAATTACCGACACAAAAATGACCTGTAACTCACTGTTTTATATATGTTTTAAGTGATAAGCACTTAAAAAAGTGAATTTGGATTTGACCGAATGAATGCGGTCAATTACGATTGGCCCACAAGTAACCCCTGCCCCTTCGCGACATGTGCAGAGTTGAGATATCAGACTATGGATGGTAAGTTTTTTTGAGGTCTAATTAGACCGTACTTATGGAATACGCACTAAAAAATGCGTAAATGATTTTTCAATTTATCACGGCACTTCCAGTGGATTTATCCCTCCCTTGAAGATTTGGTCACAGCTTGCTACCTGCCGGCTGACCATAAATTCGTGTAAATCATTCGATTGAACGATCAACCCAGATCAGGCTATCGATCTAGTACATAGTATCGCCTATAAAATACTTAGTGATTTTTCATACCCTTTTCTTTACATGGCTACTAAAGCGTCTAGGCCGAAATGCTTGCGCTTCGTTCCATAAAAACGGGTCCGTTGAGTCAAGTATATGGCTCGCACAAAATGCAGTTTTGGTTGTGGATAAATGCATGCTGAGGTAGGCATGTAGTCCTTGCGGCGCAACAAAAAATAAAATCAGACTTACTATATCTAACGCATAAGTCATCTAGTGGCACTCGGCATCGCTGGGCGTCACGGTACGAGTGCGCGCGGCGGTTGAGAAATCCATCTGTAACTCAGCAACACTTTGCAAGTGTTACAGGGAAGTTTTGAGTAAGGACATCAACTCTAATGAATGCTTCAGATATCAGCGCAAGGTGCTCAGTCATGGACGTCGTAAACATGGAAATGGAACATTATCATCTCGTCGGAATCGGCGCTGGCCCCGCAAATTTGAGCCTGGCAGCGTTACTCCACAACAACGAGAAAGCTCCAAATTTGTTTATTGATCAAAAGCAGCAGTTCTCTTGGCACGACGAACAGATGCTGGATGGAGCTACATTGCAGGTTTCAATATTTAAAGACCTGGCCAGCCTTTCTGATCCAACGAACCGCTTTACTTTTCTTTCCTATCTTCATGACCAAGGGCGAATCTATCACTTTCTCAATGCCCAATTCGCTCAGGTACCCCGTCGAGAATTTAGAAACTACTTAGCTTGGGCTGCCGAGAAAAATGAAAACGTAATATTCGGCGAAAAAGTTCTGCATATTAATTTCAATGACGCTTTTATCATTAAGACTAATAAACGCACCATCACCGCCAACAATATAGCTATTGGCGTGGGTACCCAACCTTGGGTGCCAGAATTTGCTAAGCCGCACCTTGGAAAAGAGAATTTTCACATTTGTGAATATCTGCAGAAGTCCTCCAATCTTGCAGGTAAACGAGTTGCTGTCGTTGGCGGTGGACAATCTGGCGCGGAGGTGTTCCTGGACCTTCTGTCCAGACCATTTCACGAGCGCCCGTCCCAGATCTGCTGGATTTCGCGCCGTAGAAACTTTTCCCCGATCGATGATTCAACCTTCACCAATGACACCTTCATTCCAGATTACTCTAACTACTTTAATCAACTCCCCCCCAGTGTCCGGAATAAAACAATTAAGGAAAACATCCTGACCTCCGATGGGATATCCGAACACACGCTACGAGCGATATATCAGAAAATTTACTATTCTCGCTTCGTCGACAATGATGGACGTGCTATAGGCTTATACCCAAACCGCAGCGTCCTAGATATTACACCTTCGAAAGATATAGCCGGCGAATGGAAGTTGACGTTGATCCATAACGACTTTCCAGAACAACCCGAAGCTCTGGAGATCGAT
Organism: Pseudomonas sp. FP1742; assembly: GCF_030687145.1. Classification (NCBI taxonomy): domain Bacteria; kingdom Pseudomonadati; phylum Pseudomonadota; class Gammaproteobacteria; order Pseudomonadales; family Pseudomonadaceae; genus Pseudomonas; species Pseudomonas sp. FP1742. The sequence goes on from NZ_CP117460.1 coordinate 4,314,541, forward strand.
GCCGTAGTTTGGGCCACCGGCTTCAGCCCCGCAAGTAAGGACTTTCTTGCGCCACTGAAAGAACGCCTGCGCAGCGAAGGCGGTGAGTACGTAGTGGATGATGATTTCGCAGTACAGTGGGATGGACCGGCGAATAGAAACATATTTATGCAAAATGGTGTGCGCGGCCAGCGTGGGCTTCCTGATGTCAATTTAAGTCTGAATGCCTGGCGGGCGCAGCGCATTGTTGGACGACTCCTCGATAAAGCCCAACCCAAAGAGCAATTGTCCTCGTTCATAACATGGAAAGGACTAAAACCTGATGACGTAACAGAAAGTACCGTCTCATCATTAATCGGGTTCGATACTTTAAAAGTAATGTCTAACGGACGCTAAGCAACCTAAGTTAATAGTGGGACTCATTATGACTTCAACAGATATTGCAATTGTTGGCGGCGGTATCGTGGGCGCTATGATTGCGACTCGCTTGGCAGAACAGTATCCAGAGAAATCGATCACTGTTCTGGAGCGAGATCTGATTGGCACCGGGGCTACAACTCGATCGGCCGGGGTACATTTTCCGCGAGGGGTATCAGAGCGTGTACGTTTCATGGCCGAGCAAAGTCAGGAGTATTATCTACAACTGAAAGCAGAGACTGGAGCGCCAATATTTCCGGTACCCATGACACTGATAGCTTCACCCGAACAGCAATCGCAGATCGAACTGTGCTACTTGGCCAAGGCCGAATTAACCTCGATTCCTCGGGAGGCCCCGGAATTAGCTGGCATATCCATCCCTAGCGATTCCATGATATGGCGGGTGAATAATGCGAGTTTCGCTGATGTTGCCGGATTAACCGCGCAACTTTTCAAGCGCCTACGCAACCATATATCACTTTTTGAAGGTGTCCGGGTCAATAAAATTTCTCTAGGCGATGATTATTGTCTAACCCTTAGTACTGGAGAGAAGATCCGCGCCGATAGGGTCGTCCTTGCGCCCGGCTCATGGGTTAACGAACCTGCCTGGCGACATTTTTTATTCGATCTGCCTATTAAAATAAAGAAAATCGTAGCCGTTCATATCGAAGCTCCGGTTTCAACTACAGATGGCATGACAGTATTTCACAACGAAGATGCTTTTCTGCTGCCTCGTCATGATCGAGGTCACTGGCTATTTAGCTACACCTGTAATGAATGGGATGTAGACCCTGGAACAATTAGCCGCTCCATTTCTGAGCAAGACCTAACTGAAGCAAGATCAATTTTGTCACGCTACATGCCAGAATTTGCTGAAAGAATCAGCTCTGGTCGCGTGTTCTGTGATGCCTATAGTTCAAACCGAGAACCAATAGTCGAAGCACTGGATGGCACTGGACTCATATTTGCGGGAGGAGCCAATGGCTCCGGATATCGCTTGGCGCCTGCGATTGCAGCACAAGTAGTAAAACTCATCTAAATATTTTAGTTATACATGGAGTGTACAAATGATCATCAATCAATATGATGCGAACGCCCTGTCCGACGCATTTGGAATTCAGACGAACAGCCTAGAAGGACTGGTTTTTAATTCAGGATGGGGACGGGTGTTGCCCGGTCAATCGTCCAACAGTCATCAACATGATGAGACTGAATTCTTTGTAATTATCGCCGGGGAAGGCGAATTGCTGGTTAATGGTCATCGTCATCAGGTGAAAGCTGGTACTGTCGCGCTGTTTGAGCCCTTTGAGTCCCATGTAATAACCAACACCTCTACGACTGATCTGGTGTTTTTCCTGCAATATTGGAGAGATGCCAAATGGGCAGTACGTTCCGCACTTTCAAAAGAAAGACAGAACCATCAAGGTCGTCCACAATTTGTATTTTCAACACCTCCCACCCCAAATGGTGATTTACACCTTGGGCACTTGTCTGGTCCCTACCTTGGTGCCGATGCTTATGTAAGGTATCAACGATTAGTGGGTAACCGTGCTTGGCACCTTACTGGTTCTGACGATTATCAAAGCTACGTTGTCGCATTAGCTGAACGAGAAGGTTCGACACCTGAAGAAGTGGCGGCACATTATTCCATGGAAATACGAGAAACACTGCGAGCCATGGATATAGAAATAGATCAATACACCGTAACTGATGCAGTTGAAAACTATCATTCCGGAGTCAAGCAATTTTTCTCCAAGATCGTGCAGTCTGGTAAAGTCGAGTCGCGAACCGCTACCGCACTAGTGGATGACGTAACGGGAGAGTACCTTTACGAAGTTAATGTGTCTGGTGGATGTCCAGGCTGCGGTGGAGGTACGAATGGCAATATCTGCGAAGAATGTGGAGAACCGAACATTGTTACGGATCTAATCGCACCCGTATCAAAGATCAGCAACAAAGCACCGGTCTTGTCAGAAGTGCAGCAACATTTGCTGCCTCTGCATGACTTTGCAGAAGTTGTCGCTGACCATCATAAACTAGGCCGTGTCCCCGCCAGAATTAAAGAACTGGCGCAACGAGTATTCAAGAGATCTTCCCTAGACGTCCCGGTAACTCACTTTTCAGATTGGGGGGTGTCCCCGTCAGAAAAGGACTCGAGCGGCCAAGTCATTTGGGTCTGGCCTGAAATGAGCTTTGGATTTCTCTATGGGATCGAAGCATTGGGCGCACGCTTAAATGAAAAATGGCGTGCTGAAGCCCCTCAAGAGGACTGGAAAATTGTGCACTTTTTCGGTTATGACAACAGTTTCTATCATGGGATTCTTTATCCGGCTCTGTACAGCCTAGCGCATCCCGAATGGAAACCTGACATCGACTATCACTACAACGAATTTTATCTTCTTGACGGAAAAAAGTTTTCTACTAGCCGTCGTCACGCTGTGTGGGGAAAAGAAATACTCAATCCTTCAAGTGTTGATGCTGTTCGTTATTACCTTTGCCTTACACGACCCGAGGGAGAGCGTACCAACTTCCGTATGGCAGACTACGAAAAAGCACTGAAGGAAACCTTGATAGGTTGTTGGCAGACCTGGTTGGTGGATTTGGGAACGCGTGTTAGCCAGACATATGGCGGCAAAGCGCCAGACGCAGGCATATGGACCCGAGAGCATTCGGCTTTTCTGGCACAACTGACAGAACACCTGTCAGGTATCAGCAACGCTCTAAACTCCGATGGTTTCTCACTTCGCCGGGCCGCCCGAAAACTCAATGAGATCGTCGAGGAGACTATTGCATTTTCATCCCTGCAAAAACGCCTCGCGGTTTCGAGCGAATGGAAAGATGAAGCTCGAACTTCAATTGCTTTGGAGTTGGCAGCAGCTCAGTTGCTCTCACGTGTAGCGCGTCCTCTAATGCCGCGGTTTGCCAAAAAATTGGCTTTTGCCATTTCGGAAGTTGAGGACCATGCGTGGCCAGAAACTGTCGACTTGGTCTTGCCTGGTGCGAACATTAACTTAGACAAGGTAACTTATTTCGCTCTCCCAATAACAACCTCGCAAGACGCACCAGAAAAAATCGATGCTTGAGGTGGTGGGGATGCTCGCGCTTCAGTTGTGAACTGATAGAAGTATCAGTTAATTCAATTTTTTTAGCACTGAAAATCGAGTCTTCAAGAACTCATACAAGGATAAAATAAATGAAATGGCAATCTCAAATATCTGAACACCTGGAAAACGAACATGTCCTTTTGCGTCCGGTGTTGGAGTCAGACAAAGAAGCTGTTTATGCATTAGCGCAGGATTCAGAAATCTGGACCTATTTTGTTTTCAAGGTCAGTAATCTGGACGAATTCGACGATTTTTTCAACGCGATGCTCTCTGACCATGCCGCAGGTCGTCGTGTGGTGTATGTCGTTATTGACAAAAAAACTCAACGAATTGCGGGAAGTATGAGTTATGGCAATTTGGCCGAGGCGGAAGCACGGCTAGAAATAGGTTGGTCCTGGTTGGGAAGCGAATTCCGTGGGAAGGGTATCAACCACTGGGCAAAGTTTCTTCTGATGGAGCAAGCATTTGAGAAACTGGAAGCTCTCAGAGTTGAGTTTAAAACAGATATATTGAATACACGCGCGCGTTCTGGTTTGCGAAATATTGGTGCTACAGAAGAAGGAACCCTAAGAAGCTTTAATTTCATGCCTGGTGGTCGCCGTCGGGATGCAATATTTTATAGCGTCCTTGCAAGCGAATGGCCAGATGTTAATGCACAGCTCTCTCAGCAGTCAAAATTTAGCGCAACGAGAAAAGTTTTGTGAATAAGACGGTTAGCTATGTAAACCTACACGGGACTCCCTTCGAACGGGGGGAGCAGCATGGCAAAGCATTGGCAGAATCACTTCGTTCGTTTGTTGACGACGGGCGTAGTCGCATAGATTCGCTAACTCGAGAGCCGTTAACCAGTGATAGTCTTGAAAAGACTATCAACACTCATAAAGCCGTAGTCGAGGAGTATCTTCCAGATATCGCTCGTGAGGTAGAAGGTTTAGCCGTTGGTGCAGGCATCTCGCTCCAAGATGCCTGGATGTTGCAACTACGCCGAGAAATTATTGGTTACAGCCGAATGACACTTGGCGACTGCTCAACATTCGCATCTGTCGCAGCTGAACCAATTCTTGCTCAAACGGTGGATTTGAACGGCAATCTCGACGACTTCATCAGCGTTCTGGATATTAGGGGGAGCGCCCAGCGCTCCCTTGTCCTGAGTTACGGTGGCCTTTTGGGTTACTTGGGAATCAATGACGGTGGATTAGCCGTAGGTCTAAATCTCGTTTTAGGCGGTGCTTGGCAGCCAGGTATTCCTCCGTACTTGGCAATCCGCCATTTGCTGGATACGGTGAGTACGGTCGAGGACGCCGTTGAGATACTTCGGACGCTTCCATTGTCAAGCTCGCGGTCATTTACGTTATGCGACAGGAATCAAGCGCTTGCGGTAGAAGTGTTAGGTGATGAACTTCGCATATTAGAAATATCACCTGTAGCGCATACAAACCACTTCTTGCATCCAGACTTTGCTTCAGATGATCAAATCAATGTGTTCGCCCGAAACTCCTCGAATCGGCGGCTTGATGCAATATCGCAGTTAGCAAGTCTGATACCAAATGATGAGAAAATATGTTTCAACGCCTTCTCTTTACCGCCACTTTGCGTTTCTGATATCGGTGATATCCGTCGTGAAAGAACGGTCTCCGCAGTCGTGATGTATCCAGGTAGAGGGGAAATGTACCTGCGACCCGGAGATCCGTCCCTATCAGAAACTATCCGATTCTCATTAAATTAACTTACTCAAGATTTTTTTGAAGTAAATGGAAGACCTATGCACTCGCTGAGTTAGCCAAATTACATTTGATGGGCCAAACCAAAAAAAAGGCGAGCCTTCCGTTATACGATGCCCGCCATTTTAATCGCTATGAACAACGAAATCATCAGGGCAAGATAATGGGCATAACGGTACTGAAAAATCTGACCGCAAAGTTTCGCACGGACCATCAGGTGTCTTTTAATATTTGCCTGGACACCTTCGACAAACGGACGGATGCCGATTCTTTACGCAAAAAATCGGAGTTTCTGAACCATTTAGAACAACAGCACCAATCTTCAGTAATGTTCAACGTGATAAACCCTGGAAGTGAACTACTCGCTAATCTTATTCTGGACCAGGAGGAAAGCTTTCCCAGTCCGCCCCCCCGAGCAGCCCCCGATCAATCCCCAATGTTCGAGTCACAGGAAATTGCAGGTAACAAGTTCATACGTATTAATCCTAACAACAGTAAATGCACATTGGTGCTCTTAGGTCCAATAGGACTTTCATGGCGCGTATGGACAACAATGCTACCCGGCTTGCACCGCTGGGATGTTGTAATTCCGCAATATTCCTCTACTGACTTTGAAGAAGGACGACAGACAGCGATAGGGTCGACCGAAGAGGACAGCGATAATGTGGCGGTAATTTTAAAAAGTCTTCAGTCTTCTTCAATTACAGTGGCAGCGTGGTGCGATGGAAATGATATCGCAGTTTCCTTGGTCAATAGAGGAGATATCAAAGCCAAATCATTTGTCTGCATATCGCCAAGCTTCAAGACGACTAAAAAATTATTAGCATATGAATCCGAACTGATAACTGCACTACAAAGCGTTGTAGACAAGCCCGCATTTTCTTCTATTTACGCGGGACTATTCCGAAATTCACTCAATTCAAATGGCATTGAAGAGAATGCAATTATAGACCAGGACGCCGTTATTCTCGACACATTAAGAAAACCTAGTTGGCATGCAAGGAAGCTTATAAACAGCGTCTACCTGCAACCCAACTCTTTGGCGTTTTATGCTAAACGGTATTTGAACAAGATAAATTTGGAGATCAACAAAGCCACATTCAAAGGAGTGTCGACATACCTGATTCAAGGCGAACTGGACAATATTGTCGACAATCGCGAGGCTGAGTATTTCCTAGAGTCACACGGAATTTCTTATAAACGAATATGCAGTCTGCACTGCGGTCACTACACTCTCATTGATCAACCTGAAATAATTTGGCGTGTATTGGATAAGCTAAGCCAATAGGTTTGTGTTTTGGCACAAAAATTAATGTGCCCCCCCTTAGAATGACAAACTCCCTTCGAGCCGACCAGCACATCAAAGGGAGTTTTCGTACGAGATGTCAGAAGAAATCAAGCTTTTGAGTAACACTTTATATTATCAATAAGCTCAGAGTCTAGCGCGTGTAATTTACGAACTGCATCTAGAAATGACGCTGAGTTCAACTTTTGCAGACTAGGACTTCTGAGCAAGAATATTTTAAGAGAATAAGAAATACGTTGCACTTCTGCAAAAAGAGCGGTGGTGATTTCATTATTAAATCCGCGTTTGTTTCGGTAGAAATTATACGTCTTTCGAGATCCGTGAAGCAGAGAATAAAAATCGTGCAGGATTTTCGATTTTACTGCGCCGGAATCAAAGGGAGACTCTATGAATGAAATCATAAAATCTGTAGGATCCTCGTACTCGAGTTGCTCAATGTAACTACTGTGCAACTGAGCATCGTCGCTTGGAAGGCTATCAGTCAAAGTGACTTCTAGAACGGTCTTCTCTGTATCATTATCAAAAAAATCAGATAAATTTTTCAGTCCGTAGTGGTAAGTCCTGAGAATACTATCTTTGTCGTCGTCTATCAGTATGGCTTGATCAGCCATAAGCTCACCAATTAGCGCAAAGTGCGACAAATGCTTATTTAAGTACTCAGGACAATGAGGCAAATAATAGACATCCCCTGATATCAAATAAAATCTATTAGCCAGCGGCTCGTATTCCTTAAGGAAATCTTGAAAGCTGCTGTATCGCTTTTCCCGGACAAGTATTCCATTGGCCGTAAGGATAGCTTCATCAAAAAAAGAGCTCGTGAACTCATACTTTTCTGACTTATTGCAAATGATCTGCTCAGCAATAAGGCCAGGACTAACTAAAGCATTGTGAAATATAGCAGAAACCTCTTTGCCGAAATCGCTGGCCCTTACCAACACATGCCGCTGCCCACAGTTCAAAAAACTTCTATCAAAAAGATTCTTATCATATTCGAAAAGTTTTCCGTCATTCATTATCGTTCCCATGATTCTCGAAAGGTAATTAAGGAGATCTAATCTATAAAATTGCTCAGTACCGCCCACATCAGACACGTAAAAGTTTTAATCAATAGCTACCCTACAAGACATTCTATGAGTGGGTCTGAATGAGAGAAACCAGACTGCCGACCGTGTCTAACTTGGCAAGATCTTGTTCTGTGAGTCGCGCCAGATCGACTTCATGCTTTTCGCATAACTCAGTAACTATAAAAATCAGCATCATGGACGTTACGTTGTGAATATCGAATAAGTTATCTATTTGATCGATTTTCACGTCCCCCTCCAATTTCGCAAATTTTTTGAGGGTTATCTGGACTGATTTTTCGATGGCTTCATGCATGATAAAGGTTTTCCAGTTGTTCTTTGAATTCATTAATGATTACTTTGCGACGCACTTTAAATTGGTTAGTCAGGTATCCGTTCGCTACAGTAAACTTATTCGTAGTAAAACTAAGCTTTCCGATACGCTCATGACTAGATACAGTATTATTAAACTGAGAAACTTGCTCTATAACGAACTCTTCCTTTGAACTATCTTCTAAAGAAATAAGTGCCGTAAGAAACGGCTTATGCATCCCATACAACACCGCATGAGCAACGCCTTCCAAATTGGCAAGGCGGGATTCGATACTACTCGGCGGAACTTTTTTGCCGCTGTCAAGTACAATCAAATCGTCCACGCGCCCCGTAATAAACAAATAACCGTCCTCATCTAGGTAAGCAAGATCACCTGTACTTACGCAGTTTTCACTTACAAATGTTCTTTCACTTTCGCCTGGCGCGGAAATTTTGTATTTGTTATTTACAGGGTATTCAGAGTAAATGATGAGCTCCGAGTTTTCATTGATAATGGCTTTTTTATAATCCAGAAGTTTACCAACACTTCCGGGGCGGGAATGGCCAGGGTAGTTTTTAGAGACGATACATACCTCATTCATCCCATAACCTTCATAAAGAGGAATATAAATATCTGCAAAGAAATTAATTACGGCAAGGTCACAAGGTGCAGAGCCCGTCCAGAGGTAGCGAATATTCTCGCCCAAAATAGACGTGGCACAATCCTTGGCTGAAAGATCTGAAGTATCACGCATCTTCAAGTTGATTATTTCAAAAACCTGTTTATAGAAACCAGGTACTCCCATTACTACTGACGGCTTGAATTTTTTTAACGCCATGAAGACTAAACTATTATTGGTCAGCACAACGTCATGATCAAACAGCAATGCCGAATAGATCCAGTATCGTTGTTGCAACAACGACAGAGGAAGGAAAACCAGCAAACTATCGTCATTCGTATGATTGAATATTTTCTGGACAGATTGTATTGAGTAACTAACACTCTCCGCCGTTGCTTCTAGGCATTTTGGGTTACCTGTGCTACCAGAAGTAAACTTTAGCGAAAAAATATCTTTCGAACTGAACTCATAGGCGCTATCTTCCGCTGCGGCGTCAATCGTATTTAAATTTTCCAATAGGTCGTTAAAACGGCAGATCGGGTGTAACTGAGAGACGTAATCGAAATCTAGAAAAATATGTCGGATATTCAGATCAGCAATGAGCTCCTCATTGCCCATGAAGAAATCTTTATCCATGCCGGCAACGATAACTCCACGGTGCTTCGCCGCCAAATCGATCACGATCCAAGTAAGAGAGTTTGCACCACTTATTATGATGGTGTCTCCTGGATTTATATTTCTATCGGCTAACCATCGGCTCGCTTTCAAGGCTAAGTTCAATAGCTCGTCTAGATCAAGCTCCATGGATTTTCCAAACTCGAGCAGCTTAAAGCGTCCACGACGGTTCAAGTTTCTGTCAAAAATATTGTTAATTATAAGTGATCTTTCATGCATGACCGGATTCCCCGAACGCGTCATAGATACTCTCTAAGCTCGCAAAGTTTTCTGGATTGAAGTCTTCCAGCCCCAAACTGATGCCCAAATTATCTTCCATGTAACCGATAAGCGCGACCAGCATAAGTGAACTAAATCCGAACGCCACTAATAGCCCTTGGGCGGGGATGGTTTCGATTTCAAGCCGAGTGGCGATGAAGTTATGAATCGCATTTTTTTTATCCTCATTCACGATGGTCAGATCCTATGTTAATGTTCCAATTAGACAATTTTCAGCTTCCTTGGCGAGTGGTTATAGTGAAAAAAGAAGTGCAGCAATCATATAAGGCGATCCAGGTTGACGACGTTACGACACTGCTGATCGAAAATATTGATCCTGCTCTGGACATCGAAAGTCTTGAGTTCCGCGCGCAAGCTCGCGGACACGATTCTGAACAGTTAGGCAGTAAGAGAAAAACTGAACATTTTGCAGCAAGAGAGGCGCTTTCCAAATTGCTGAAAACCATAGGCCGAGACAAAAATCTTTCCTATTCCTGGCCTTCGCGAACAGCCCCCCCACGATTCGACGATTTGTCAATGAGTGTTGGGCACTCCGATAATCTGGTGATCGCTGGATTGACGAAAGGTAAAAACCGATTATCTCCGGAACTCGCTGAGTTTGTTAAGACCAGAGTTCTTACGGTAAACGATGTGTGGGACGAGCACACTAATCGTGAGGCTTTCCTCACAACAGTATTTTCATATAAAGAATCATTTTTCAAGGCCGTGAGCTCGCTTTTGAACTTTACGCATTTGCGGCTTGATATTTGCTCTGTAGTACAACTCGATGAAAATCATTTCCGACTCGCCTCGTTGCTGGATTCAATCGAAGTGGTCATTCACGGAAACGGCGTATTGGCTGACGACTATATTTATACTTGGGTAATCGTACGCGCTAAAGATGAGATGAGATGAACACAGGGATAGGTAAATACCCGTTCTTTCGCTGTGTAAATATCTTATTTTGCACTGGCGATGAGTGTAGTTCAGGCGAAAAAAAAATCGCCAAAGATACGAGCCAGCCGCTCTTTTGTCGTGAGGTGTCGCCGACGTGGCGAAGACCGAAGAAAGTGCACTAATTTCGTGCATAGTGTAGATATCCTCGCTTCCTTATGAGGGCAGGCATCATTGCCGATGATCTGATTTTACTTGCATAAAGAAACTACTACAAACCTCTTTATTTTACAATGCAAAATGTTGCGCCGTTCACTTTTTGTATCTATTTTTCGAGACTATGCCTTCGTGAGACAAGAGTCATTAAGCGACAAGCCTAATAACGTGAAAACCATGTCATTCTATGACTTTTCGTTACTAGACCGACGTTCATCTGAATGATAAAGTTCAAGTAGGGGATTTTTGTGAGTGACGAAATTGTCGGATGTTTTTAACCGATGAGTCGTGAAACGGAAAGGACATCCACAGGTACGATGAGCACCCTTCCTTTCGCACGTTTTTCTCGCTGCCAATCTGACCTGATAGGTGCTGCTGTCCAAAAAAATGGTGCAAAGTGCACCTCATGAAGAGTGCGTTTGAATGTAAAAGCGAGTTGATTTTAATGTTGGATTTCGGCAGAAAAATCACAAAAACACGCATCGCTTGATCATTTCATAAACATCAAGGAGCAGGGATGAACAGGGTTCACAGGTTGATTTTGCAATACGCGTCCTTATATGCTATCGACGGATTTATCACCGCCGTAAGTGCATTAGTATTACTCAGGACCGGCGCCAGCGCGATGGAGCTTTCCATTGCAGTATGTTTGATTACCATTCCAAGGATCGTGGTAGGCCCATTTTTTGGGGTGATCGTAGATAAGGTAGACCGTAAGCGTTGTATGTTTTTTTCCACCCTTGCTCTTTTCTCGGGGTTGCTTTTTGCAGCATTGTCAATATCTAATATTTTCAGCTTACCGGTCGTGATTGCGATATGGCTGTTGAATTTGCTCACAGCGGTAAGTGTCTCTATGAGTACACTCGCATCCAGGGTATTACTCAGAAATTACTCAACGCTTGAGAATCTTGCGAAAAATAATGGAATGATACAGGCAGTTACATGGCCTTCTTATTTTGCCGGTGCCGGACTTGTCGGCTTGGTCGGCGACTTTAATGTTGCATTCTGGATTGTCACGGCGTTCACAGCATTGATGTTTTTGGCGATAGGCTTTTTTTTCGAAGACGCGAAGGGCGACTCTTCTAAAAACCAAAGCCTTCATTTCTTCAGCGATATTGCGGAAGGTTATCGAGAACTGAAAACCCACCAAAGCCTTCATGTGCGAATGAAATATTATCCCATCTTCACTTTTTACTGGCGAGGGATGATAAATATCCTTCTGCCTTTGGTGGTAGTCCAACAGTTAAATCTGCCGAACTCCTATTACGGAACTCTGCTCTTTGTTAACGGTGCCTTTGAACTACTTGCCAACATTGTGGTGGGTCGGATCTCTTGGCTCAGTCACTTCAAGAGTTCTTTCTGGTCAGAAGCTCTTTTGCTCTGTGGCTTGTCTATTACATGTCTGGTAGTCTTCTTTCAATTTCCACCGGAGTGGTTGTACGCATCCGTAGCCATTGTCGGTATCGCGGCAGCATTCGCGGACATCCCTTTCGCGACAGAAATGCAATTGAAGATAAGCGGCCCCAACCAAGGTAAAGTCTTTAGTTTTTGGTATGCTTGGGGCGGTTTAGGTGGGGGAATTGGCACATTAGTAGTAGGTGCGTCTGTGGATGTACTAGGAATGAAAATGGCCTTGATGTGCCTAGTTGGCTTGCTGATCCCTGCTGCGCTTTATATCTTAAGTTATGGGCTTCGTCGAGCCAGCATGACGAAAAAGCAGGGAGAGTTTTTTGAACACTCATAGAGTAAGATACTGATCTTTTATTATAGACCCCAGAGACACTTAGATTATCTATCTATCTCTGGGACTTACCCGCTTGGATAGCTTTAAAGCAAAGGTGCGCTGACCTCGGCAAGGACCTCAACTAGCGAGTTACGAAATAGTTGCATTTCTTCCGACGTTCCGATTGAAACTCTTAACCACGACTCTGGGCCGACTTCACGAATCAGTACACCGCGCTTTATTAATCCTTCCCAAACAGCTCGGCGGTTTGAAAATTGTCCAAACAGGATGAAGTTTGCATCCGAGTCTGCCGCAATCAATCCTTGTTCACGCAACCAGATAATTGAAAAATCCCGCTCCGCTTTCAACTGGTTTATTTTAGAGAGCAACTCTTCTTTGCCTGCAAGTGCTGCTCGAGCGGCAGCCTGAGTCAATGACGACAGGTGATAAGGCAATCGGGTCAACTTAATGGCGTCCACAATACTGGGCCCACTTGCGCAATAACCTAAGCGCCCTCCCGCGAACGCGAATGCTTTGCTCATGGTTCTGCAAACGACAAGGTTAGGAAATTCAGGTAACAGGTTCACCGCGCTCAATTTACCGTTTCGACGGAACTCGCCATAGGCTTCGTCGACAACGACAATTCCTGGTGCTACATTGAGTATCGATTCTATTTCACTAAGTTCGAGAGCGGTTCCGGTCGGATTATTAGGTGAGGTCAGAATAATAATATGCGGTAAATGCTGTTCAACTTCGGAGATTACTTTCTGCATGTTTAAGGTGAAATTTTGTTCTCGCTCTACCGAAATCAATTGCGTGAGCGAGTTTCGACAGTACTCTTCGTACATTGCATAGGCCGGTGTAAAGACCATGGCTTTACGTCCTGGCCCACCAAAGACTTGCAGCAGTTGCTGCAGGATTTCATTTGAACCATTGGCGGCCCAGATATTATTGGCTTGAAGAGGCTCGCCAGTGTCGCTGCTTAAATAGTTGGCAAGTTCGGTTCTCAAGCTGAGAAACTCTCGATCTGGATAACGATTCATCTGCACTACCGCAACCGACACGGCTTCGGCAATGGATCGCACTAATTCTGGGGACGGTGCGTACGGATTTTCGTTGACGTTTAGTCGCGCGATACATTCAAGCTGAGGGGCGCCATAAGGTGATAGACCTCGCAAATCATCGCGAATGGGTAGTTCTGATAATGGTGTTACTTTCCATGGCCTATGCATATCATTATCCTTCGGCGAATTGAGCATTATTGAAACAGCCTGGCATCAGGAACTGTCATATAGTTTTCGAGTACATCGTCCCTTCGATTCTCTATATGCACGTTGTGCTGTGCGCATCACCAATCCTAAATTGGAGACAATCAGTGACACGCATGCACGCTCTCCCCTAATTAATGGAAAAGGTCAACACTCATTTGGATAGGCACTTTTAGTGGAGCCAGGCTGTATATTTTTATAGATCCATCTCTAACGCCAGCAAGTCTGTAAATGGTTGGGTACGTCGAATCAACCTGGCGTCGCCGCACTCGAGCAAGACTTCCGGCAATAGTGGTCGGCTATTATAGTTGGATGACATGGAGGCGCCATAAGCTCCAGTGTCGTGCACGATCAAAAAATCGCCAACCTGAGCTTCGGGTAACAAACGAGGTGTGACGCCTTGCTCATCTTGGGTAAAAATATCGCCTGATTCACATAACGGTCCTCCCACCACATAGGGAAGTTTTTGCCGACCAACCGAAGCACCCTGAGCATCCAGCAAGGTCATATGGTGATAAGCACCATATAGGGTCGGCCGCATCAAGTCGTTGAAGCCTGCGTTCACCAAAATAAAATTTTGACGACCGGCTTTCTTGACCGCACGGACTTCGGTGACTAAATAGCCTGACTCGGCTACCAGGAATCGGCCTGGCTCAATTTCCATTCGAACAGGATGGTTGAGTATCGCTTCAATATCCTTCCTGGCTTTGCCCCATGCTTTCGCATAGAGCTCAATATCCACCGATTCATCTCCCAGACGGTATGGAGTGGAAAGTCCTCCCCCGATTGAAAATGCTTCGATGTCGTGGTCGAGCGCCTTTACGGCCGCGACCATTGCACCACCGACTTGCTCCAGATGTGCGTAATCCACACCTGAACCGATATGCATGTGTAATCCAACCAGCTTTAATCCGAATTGGCGAATCACGCAGAGTGCTTCATCAATCTGATCATGCCATATGCCATGCTTGCTGTTTTCACCGCCTGTATTGGTCTTACGACTGTGCCCATGGCCGAACCCCGGATTAATACGCAACCAAACGCGGTGCCCCCGATGCTTTTCGCCCAGTTGGCGGAGCATATCGATCGAACCGGTATTAACCTCAATGTTCAACTCAACGACGCGTCGCAATGTCGCCTCGTCAAATAAATCACAGGTCAGCACAATGCCTGCCGGCTCGCTAGCAGGATTGTATCCAGCGAGCAGCGCACGTTCGATTTCACCCAACGACACGGCATCGACCAGCACGCCTTTCTCGCGAATCAAACGGAGAATATGCAGGTTTGAGCAGGCTTTTTGTGCGTACCGGATGACATCGAAGCCCTTCAATTGGTCGATTCGCGCTCTGATTGTCTGGGCGTCATAACACCATAGCGGCGTGCCGTGCTGCCTGACAGCGGAGATCAATTGCTGAAAAGAAGATGTATTTGGCATTGAAGTATTCGATCTGGAGTCGAGGAAGCCCCCATCATGCAGAGAGTTCTGCATTCAATAAAATATCTATTTTTTACTCAGTCATTCAGTTCCGATATGCTCTTTACTCATTGCGCGGAGCTCGGGATTGGCCATTTCCATAAGACACATCGAAGTTTTCAGAGCCATCATGCAGGCAGGGAGTGTTACAGGTGCGGCGCGTCTGCTCTTCACCTCGCAACCCACTGTCAGCCGGGAACTTGCACGGTTGGAAAACCTTTCTGGAATTAAGCTGTTCGATCGAGAAGGCGGTAGGTTGGTACCCACGGCCCAGGCAATGATGTTGCTTGAAGAGGTGGAGCGCGCTTACATCGGGCTGGAGCGCATAAACAGCGTTGCCCAATCAATTCGCCGCTTCGCGCATGGCCAACTGAGCATTACCTGCCTTCCATTGTTTTCACAGGCGCTGCTTCCTAAAGTGTGCCAGGACTTCCAGAAACAGCATGCTGGCATAGGATTGAGTATTACGGCACAGGAGTCCCCCTTGCTGGAGGAGTCCCTCAGCGCGCAGCGCTATGACCTCGGGTTGACAGAGAGTGAGAAGCTACCGCGTGGGACGCGCGGTGAACTACTGTTCTGCGCGGACATGGTTTGCATATTGCCAGAGCATCATCCTTGGCTGGCCAAGTCGTGTCTCACTGCCAGGGATTTTCATGGCGTCGACTTTATCAATCTCTCAGGCTTGGACATTTACCGTCAGGCCGTCGATGACCTCTTCCATCAGGCTGAGGTCGATAGGCATATCGTTATAGAAACCAACAACGCCGTATCGGTATGCGCCATGGTCAGGCAAAAACTGGGGGTGGCTATAATTAATCCCCTAACGGCCATGGATGAGTCGGCCAGAGGGCTGGCTATTCGACCTATCAGCTTATCCATTCCTTATCGCGTCACGTTGATCAGACCCGATTACCGCCCCTCATCCATCTTCGTCGACGAGTTCCAGAAGTCGTTACATACCGAGGCGTCACGCCTTGCAAAAGCACTGGATCAAAGGTTGGGAGGCTTTCGTTGCTAGCGGCTCTTGAGAGTCAGCTGTCATGGTAGGTCGCTGGCCTACTCAAACAAACAGCCACCCAACCTTCGCATCCAGAAGCTACGGATTGGGATCCAGGCTGTATCCCTTTTTTGAAGGAAAACCGCTTCGCCGTACTATCCACATCTTTCACGATCGACACATCCCAAGCGAACGCTGAGATGTAAACAAACGCGTTGCATGACTCAATTTACTTAATTCGCATAAAATACGGGCTTTATTAGGATAATCGTAGGGATATAAATTTTATAGATCTTCATAATTTCATTATAAAACAGGTAGTTATTTTTCTATTCGAGTCCAGGTCGTGAGCCAGACAGCAAAATCGAAAAGCCCCTGAATCGAAAGGTTCAGGGGCTTTTTTGTGTTTGCGATAAAGTCAAAAGATCGCAGACCGCAATCTTTTGACTATCGATCTTTAGACATGCTCACTGCTTTTCGCATGCACCGCCCGCAGCTCGGCATGCCCATGCTCTGCCTCCACCACCGGAATCTCATTCCCGTCACAGTCGTGCAGTTTACCTGCGCTGAAGTAATCCCCTTCCCGAAGCGCTGCCAGATCCTGATAACGCAAGACCCGCTCAGTACCGGCCGCGAACACCGATTGCTGGTCCGAGTTGCCGGCCGTGAGGTGGTTGAAGGTCAGGTTCAGCACGATGGCCATGATCGCCGAGGAGCTGATGCCCGAGTGGAAGATCGTTGAGAACCAGCTTGGGAAGTGGTCGTAGAAGTTCGGCGCGGCGATGGGGATCATACCGAAACCGATGGAAGTGGCGACGATGATCAGGTTGACGTTGTTGCGATAGTCGACCTTGGACAGCGTCCGTATGCCGCTGGCGGCGACAGTGCCGAACAACACGATGCCGGCGCCGCCGAGCACCGAGGTCGGCACGGCGGCGATGACCCGGCCCATGAACGGCAGCAATCCGAGCACCACCAGAAACACACCGCCAGTGGCCACCACGAAGCGGCTCTTGATCCCGGTGACCGCCACCAGCCCGACGTTCTGGGCGAAGGCGCTCTGAGTGAAGGAGCCAAAGATTGGCGCGATCATGCTCGACAGCATGTCGGCGCGCAAACCGTTGCCCAGGCGCTTGGAGTCGACCTTGGTGCCGATGATTTCACCAACGGCAAGGATGTCGGCCGAGGTTTCCACCAGGGTCACCATGACCACGATGCACATCGACAGGATCGCGGCGAAGTGGAAGGTCGGCATGCCGAAATGGAACGGCGCCGGAAAGCCGAACATCGGCCCTTGGGTAACGGACGAGAAATCCGCCATGCCGAGGAACACGGCGATGACCGTGCCGATGACCATCGCCAGGAGGATCGACAAACGGGAGATGGTCGCGCTGCCGATCTTGCTCAAAAGCAGCACCAGCACCAGCGTCACCGCCGCCAGACCGATGTTCGCCATGCTGCCGAAATCCGGCGCATGGCTGTTGCCACCCATGGCCCAGCGCGCGGCCACCGGCATCAACGTCAAGCCGATGGTGGTGATCACAATGCCGGTCACCAGCGGTGGAAAGAACTTGGTAATCCGTGAGAACACCGGCGTGATCAGCAAGCCAATCAGCGACGCGGCAATCACTGCCCCAAGAATCGACTGAAAGCCGCCCTCCCCGCCACTGCTGACAATTGCCACCATGGTTGCAACACCAGAGAACGACACGCCCTGCACCAGCGGCAACTGACAACCGAAAAACGGCAAACCCAGGGTTTGCAGCAATGTCGCCAGCCCCCCTGCAAACAATGAAGCAGCAATCAACAAACCGATGTCCGCCGGCGAGAGCCCGGCCGCCTGGCCGATGATCAAAGGCACCGCGACAATACCGCCATACATGGTCAGAACGTGTTGCAGGCCATAAGCCATATTCGCGCCGATCCCAAGGTTTTCGTCCTCAGGCCGTTGGTGTGAAACATGGGGCGTTTTCATGGTTGGGGGGTTCCCTGGTTTTTGTTATGCGCACACTGTATTCAATACTCAGGACAAATGTCCATAGAGTTGTATACAACCAACCAGTCAGATTATGGACACTTGTCCACGCCGCCCTTTGGCCATAGCGCCTCCAGCCCCAAACGTCTTGAAATACATCCCTGCGCCCCTATCCCTCCTCACCGCTAATCTTTTGCTTTCCAAGCGACCGCCGGCACGGACGCCTCCTCGCTTATACATATAAAGTATGCATAATAAAGTCATTCGAGATTCAGTATCACAGGGCAAAGAACGCGGCCAACAAACTAAAACATCAAGGCATCAGCCTCGCAGAGACAGAACCGGTGTTTTATGACGAACGAGCCCTGACTTTTCAGGACGACCATCATGATGAGCAGCGGCGGATCATCATGGGGCTGGATGCCAAAGGTCGCTTGCTGGTCGTTGCGTACACCTATCGCGACCCGAATTTCGTGCGAATCATTTCCGCACGCGTCGCCACCAAAGGCGAGCGTCGCCACTATTTGGAGGCTTGAACGATGAAAGACGAATACGACTTCAGCAACGCCAAGCGTGGAGCAATTGCCACAAGCAAAGGCAAGACCCGAATCACCATCATGCTCGACGATGTCGTCATAGAGGCTGCACGCGCTCTGGCAGAAAACGAGGGATATGGCTACCAGACTGTGATCAACAATACTTTGCGCCAAGCGTTGCTCAGCGATAAAGACAAAGTGGCGAAGCCCGATCAGAACACCGCTGGAGCAAACGTCGGGCATTTCAAAAAAGGCATAACTGCCTCGGAGCTGAAAAGCCTGGAGAAAAAATTGTCGGAGGCCCTCAGCGAAATCCATCGCGTGATGGAGCTTGAAGTTCGTTCCTAGGTACAAACCGCTTGAATCGGCCCGCTGAAAAAGGGGCGAATTGATCAAATCCGCCCCTTCGCGTGATGCTCAGTTTGCCTTCGGCACCGACTCGATCAACCGTTCAAACACCGGTTTCAACGCCTCCTTCGCCGGCACCCGAATTGCGAATTCACTTTCCAGTAAGCCGATCAACTCATCCACATCCGCCACCTGCCGCCGCTCGCTCTCGCTGCCCATGCGGTGAATGGCAAAACTGCCGTTGTTCAACGTGCGTCGCCATCCCTCCCCCGTCCGCGCCACCATCAATTGTTTGACGAAGGGCGATTCGGGATGGGTCGAGACATACCAGTTGCCGAGGGTGTAATCGATGTCTTCCTGACGTTGCAGGTCGAAGATGTACATCGCCCGCCATTCACCGCCAACATTGGCACGCAGGGTGTAGCCGTCCGCATGCTGTTCGATGCGGTAGGGTTCATGAGGGGTGAGTTGTTCGGCATCGGTGTCGAGGATCAGCGGTGCCGTGGGCACCATGCCGCCGAAGCCGACATCGGTGATGTAGCGCACGCTGGCGAGGGTCACCAGGCTCAAGCGGTGAGTGCGAGCGGTCCACGCGCCTTCGGGCTGGTTCATGACCACGCGGCCAGTGATGCCACGTGCGTCGAAGCCCAGTGTCTGCAGCAAAGCCAGGAACAGGTTGTTGAGTTCGTAGCAGTAACCGCCACGGCCGTCGTGCAGGACTTTCTGCTCGATGGACGGCAGGTCGATGAGTACCGGTTGCCCCAACAATGTGGTGAGGTTTTCGAACGGGAACGCACCGGTGTGGCGCAGTTGCAGTTGACGCAGGGTGTCCAGGGTCGGCGCCGGGGGCGCGTCGAAGCCCAGGCGTTGCAGGTACAGCGCAAGATTCGTCAGTCGTGGTTCGCTCATCGCTCAATCCTTATGCATGGAGCCCGCGGATCGCTCCGCCGATGGCCGCCATGTATAAGGGAAAAAGCGCCCGGTCCGATAATTGATTTCGCCAATCGCCGCACGCGCCAAAACTATCGCCGTTTGCGCGAACCCAATCGAATCCACGTCGGCGCATGATCGCTGGCATGAGGTTCGTTGCGAACCCAGGCATCGACGCCGGCCTCTTGCAGGTAAGGACTCGCGACCTGGTTGAGCAGCAGATGATCGATGCGCAGTCCCGAGTTTTTCTGCCAGTGCTGCCGGAAGTAGTCCCAGAAGGTGTAGATCCGCTCCTCTGGATACAGATGACGCAGGGAATCGGTCCAGCCCTGATCCAGCAGACGCTGATAACACGCACGACTCTCGGGTTGCAGCAGCGCGTCCTTGAGCCAGGAGCGCGGGTTGTAGATGTCCATATCGGTGGGCACCACGTTGTAGTCGCCGGCCAGTACCACCGGATGGTCGCTGCTTTGAAGGTCCTTGGCGTACGAGATCAGACGTTCAAACCACGCCAGCTTGTAATCGAACTTGGGCCCCGGCTGCGGGTTGCCGTTGGGCAGGTACAGACAGCCCACCAGCACCCCGTGCACAGCTGCTTCGATGTAGCGGCTATGGGTATCGCTGTCATCGCCCGGCAAACCGCGCCGACTCTCCAGCGGTTGCGCATCGCGAGCCAGAATTGCCACCCCGTTCCACGACACCTGGCCCTGCCAGATCGCGCCATAACCAGCCGCCTCCAGCTCGGCGGCGGGAAACGCGCCATCCACCGATTTGAGTTCCTGCAGGCAGGCGATGTCTGGCTGCTCCCGCGCCAGCCACGCCAGTAGATTGGGCAGGCGCGCACGCATGCCGTTGACGTTGAAGGTGGCGATTTTCAGGTTGTTCATGGTCCGACGCTCGCAACGGATGGGCGGTATCCAATTGTGACCGGGGGCCGCCCCGGCAGTTGCCGCGGCGGATGTAACAGGCGACTAAAGGTGCGCGCCCTGCTGCGCAAAGTCTTCCTGCGAGGCGTTGAGCAACGGCAACAGCGCCGACCTGTCCACCGGACGACTGAGGTAAAACCCCTGCACTTCATGGCACTGATCCGAGATCAGGAAGTCCAGTTGCTCCAGCGTCTCGACACCTTCGGCAGTCACCGTCAGGCCCATGGCCTTGCCCAGGTTGATGATCGCCTGTACCACGGCGCGATCATTGCTGCCGCTGCTCATGGACGAAATAAAGCGTTTGTCGATCTTGATCCCGTCGAACGGATACGTGCGCAAGTAACCCAGCGAGGAATAACCGGTGCCGAAGTCGTCCATGTTCAGGCGCACGCCCAACTCCTTGAGTGCATTCATGGTCGCCAGGGCGCCATCGACGTCGTTGAGCATCACGTTTTCAGTGATCTCCAGCTCCAGCCGACTGGCGGGCAAGCGGGTCTGGATCAACGCTTCGCGCACGTCCTCGATCACATCGCTACGGGCGAATTGCACCGGCGACAGGTTGACCGACACCATCATCGCGCCGGGCCAGGTCAGGGCCGTCTCGCACGCCTCGCGCAACACCCAGCGGCCCAATGGCACGATCAGATCGGTTTGCTCGGCCAGCGGGATAAACGCATCGGGGCTCAACAAGCCTTGCACTGGATGCTGCCAGCGCAGCAGCGCTTCGACCGAGACGATGCGCTTGCCATCGACGTGATAACGCGGCTGGTAATGCATCACGAATTCGTTGTTCTTGATCGCCCGACGCAGGTCGGTTTCCAGTTGCCGGCGATGCTGGATCTGATCGTTCATGTGCGCGGCAAAATAGCACCAGGTCTTCTTGCCATCGGATTTGGCCTGATACAACGCGATATCGGCACACCGAATCAGCTCCTGTGGAATATGCCCCTGGCGCCGACTCAAGGCGATACCGATGCTCGCACCGATGTGCAGCGAGTGATGGTCGTAGTGAATCGGCCGATGCAGGCTGTCGAGCAAATGTTCGCAAAACCGGTCGATTTCCGCGTGGCTGTCCATGCCATGGAGCACCAGCACGAACTCGTCGCCACCCAGTCGGGCGACCAGATCGATGTCTCGCGTGCACTCGCGCAATCGGGTGGCGACTTCCAGCAATACCGCATCGCCGGCCGGGTGTCCGAGGGAATCGTTGATCGGCTTGAAATTATCCAGGTCGATCATCAACAGCGTCAGCGCCGTTGACTGTTCTTTGAGTGCCAGCGCCTCTTCGAGGTAGCGCGCCAGTTTGTTGCGGTTCGGCAGGCCGGTCAGGGCGTCGTGCAACGACAGGTGCTGGATTTGCGCATGGGCGGCGACTTCATCGGTGATGTCGCTGGCCGTCCCGCGATAGCCCAGCACCGCGCCCTTGCGCTGGATCGGCCGTGCCGACACCCGACAAACCCGCTGTTGCCCCGACTGATCGCGGTAGGCGCAACGCAAGTGGCTGATGGCTTGCTCTTCATCGAGTTTGTTCAGCCACAGTGACAACGGCGTTGTATCGCAAAGGAGCAATTGCCCGATGTTCTGCCCCAGCCATTGCTGATCGGAGAACCCGGTGACGGTGCTGAAGCGCCCCGACAGATAAGTAATGCAATGCTGCTCGTCGATTTCCCAGATCCAGTCGGACGCCGCTTCGGCCACCGCACGGAAACGCTCTTCACTGGCCTCCAGCGCCTGGTTCGACAAATCGAGACTGGTGTAACTGGCATCCACATGACCGGACGTGCGCAGCACATAGCGAAAGAAATAAGCGGTCAACAACACAAGCACCAGCAGCGCCCCACCCAGTGGCGGCAACAGCGACCAAAGCAATTGATGACCCGGTTGCTCGAGCCGGGAAACCAGGCTGTAACCGGTGCCGGCGAGGGCAACGGCAGGTTGCGCGGGAGTAATGGCGTCGTCGGGCGTCAGCCTCAGATCATGCAAACCGTAATCGGCGCTCAGCACACTGAGTTTTTCAGCGTCCAACTGGTCGATGTATATCAGCACTGAAGTGCTCTTGGGATCGACCGCCGGACGCTCGTCGTTGGGTACGATCGCGGCAGCCGTCAACAGCGCCGGCTTGCCCTCGAACAAGGTGTAGTGGCTGACAGGCTTGATGAGGCTCTCCTGACTTTGAACCTCCTCGATAAGCGTCGCCATCGATGTCGACAGATAAGCCGTTGCCTCGTCCTGCACCTGAAGCCCACGCACCACAGCGTACTTGGTTCGCTGAGGATCGATCACGAAAAACCCATCGTAGTGATCCATGGTGAACAGGGTTTTACCCATGTTCTGCTCGACGTAGGCCCACTGCACATCGACCTCGCCGTTCAGGTGATCATAGGCCGACGTCCAGTTGGCATAACTGGCGATGTAGTTTTTCGTGGCGGTGATGCGGTTTTCCAGCGCGCGCTGGGTATAGAAGGTGGTCTTGGCCAGGTCCTTGGCATCGAGCCGTCCGGCAATACTGAACAGAGCAAACAGTGCGATCAGTACCCCGACCACAAACAACAGACCGACGATGAAAATCAGGTTGCGGGTAATCGGGGTATGGCGCGCAGGTGCAGCGGTGGTAACGGCAGATAAATCCATGCACTTGATCCTGTCAATCGATTACCCGGTCGGGATGAGACCGGCGGGCCCGGTCGGTCAGGTGTGACAGCCAGACTCTCTCACTGACCATAGCAGTCATGCTCGATCAACGCCCCCCTGGATAACACAAGTCATTGTGCTACTTGAAGAACCGGTCACAGGAACCCTTGCCGATCGATGGCCGCAAGCGTCATCGATCCGAACGCATCAGCGCCTCGACGCCCCCTTCCATCGACAACACCGCCGAGCGGTTGCGCCCTGAGTGCTTGGCCTGGTACAGCGCCGCATCCGCACGCTTGATCAACATTTCGGTGCTGTCGTGCGCCGTCGGCACAAACGAATAACAGCCAAGACTGACCGTCAGATAGCCCGTGGGCGAACCGCTGTGGGTGATGTTTTTGTCCATGACGCTGCGGCGGATTTGCTCGGCGATCGTCAGTGCTCCATGAATGTCGGTGTCCGGCAGTAACACGGCGAACTCTTCACCGCCGTAGCGCACCGCCAGATCGGCCTGGCGGTGACAGCAACTCTTGACTGCCCGCGCCACTTCGGCCAGGCAATGGTCCCCGGCCACATGACCGTACGTGTCGTTGTAGCGCTTGAAGTAATCGATATCGAGCATGATCAGGCTCAGCGGGCTCGACCGCCGGGCACCGCGCCCGAACTCTGTCTCCAGCGCCCGTTCGAACAAGCGGCGGTTGGCCAATCCGGTCAGGCTGTCGTGGGTCGCGATCAACTCCAGGGTTTTCTGCGCCTTGCGCAAATCCGCCTCGACGCGCTCGCCCGCGCGCACCTGATAAATGAACACCCAACCAAACAAGCCAACGCCCAGGACAACTAGGGCGACGATCACACCGGATTGAATCGCCGTGTCGTACCAGCCCTTGAGGATGGCGTCCCTGGAGGACGCCGCCGCGACCACCACCGGATAGGCATCGAGCTGACGGTAGCCATACAACCGAGCGATGCCATCGACCATTGAGTCGATCATGGCGTTGCCCGATATGGCGTTGGGCAAGAGTCTCCGAAAAATCTCGCCCTGCGCCAGCGACGTGCCGATCTGCGACTCCACAAACGGCCGTCGCGCCAGCAGTGTTCCATCGGTCAATGCCAAAAACATCGCACCGTTGTCGTCGAGGCTGAAGCTTTTGAAGAACTGATCGAAGTACGACATCTTGATCCCGGCCAGCAGCACACCCTGGAAATGACCGTTCTGATCGTTTACCCGCCTGGAAACCGGAATGATCCACTCGCCATTTTCCCGACTGCGAATGGCCGGGCCGATGTGCGCCAGGGTTGAGATGTTTTGCTGGTGAAACCTGAAATACTCGCGGTCCGCCACACCTGCCCCGCGGGGTAGATCCTCGAACGACGTCACGACCCATTGCCCCCGCTTGTCGAACAGAAATATCCCGTGCAACTGATGCAGCACCTGCACCCGCCGCGCGAAGGTTTTCTGCAAGCGTGGCGTCTGGGCAGCATCGAAACCTTCAGCCTGAATCCAGTCCACCAGACTGGTCAGCACCAGATCGGCCTTCATGAACGTGTCTTCAGCCTGCTGCGCCATGGCCCGGGTCAGGTTCGACGACGACACCTCGGCCAGCGCCAGGTCGTGCCGGCGCGACTGCTCCAGTTGCAGGTAAAGCAGCCCGCAGAGACAAAGGCATACCGCCGCAATAAACAGCACCGCAGCCTTGAGCAAAGGCAGCCGCTTCAAGGCACCACCGGGCGCGGGGTGCGGATCGGAAATGGGGATAGGCAAAGGTGAGTCCTGGAAGGGTAATTCATGGGCAACGGCCCAAAACCCTTATTTTTTGTGAGCTTAGTCTACGGGGTTGTGCGGAGTAAACGGAGGATTGGGGGATAAATGGTACATAAAGTGTGGAGCGAGCAGGCTCGCGCCCCAAGGTCTGCGGTGTTCAAGTCCTGACTGACAGGCATGAGCCCCGGATATCCCCCGCTTGAAACCAATCCCATGACGCATGGCAAAAACACATGACCTTGAAGGAGCTACGATTAACTGACATCACGACAGGAAATCGAAATGAGTAAAGCAGACGAACTCGCCGCGAAGCTGAAACAATCCCGGCCAACCCGTGCCGACGCGACCATCGCCGATCAGGCCATCGACAGCTGGCCAAGCCAGGTCTACGAGCTGTATCACCAGATCGAAGCCTGGCTGCAACCACTGATCGAGGTGGGTCTGAAGCTGCGACGCAACTCTACTCACGTGTTCGAGAGTGCCCCGGACGGGGCGACTTACGATTACGCCATCGACCAACTGCTGATCGAAGGCAACCACCACAGCATCACCTTCGATCCCGTCGCCCGCTTCACCGCTGACGGTGCCGGGCGAATCGAGATTCACTCGACGGGCAAGGAGCTGGCCCTGCTGCGAACCGTGAACGAACACGGCGAGACGCACTGGTGGCTGCAGGCGATCGAGCAATCCGGACAACAACCGGATGCGATCGCGCTGACGGAACACAACCTGTTGCTGGCGGTGCAAGAAGGCCTGGGGCTTTAAGCTCGACTGCGCCTACAGCGTGCTCTGCTCCGCCGCCACCGAGGGAGGCGCCGCTCGCCTCCCATCCAGCGCTGGTCGTTCCGAAGGCAGATTCAGCGCCCGCAATACCGGGGAATCGTACCCATACACATCGGGCTTGAATGTCACGCGCCCATCAAGACTCAGGTCCACCGTCCAGTAGGCCAACAGCACCGGCACTTTCACCGGGAGCCTGACGTTCTCTGTCTTGCCGTTGGCCAACTGCTTTTGAATCCCTTCGCTGTTCCAGTGAACCGGATCGTTGAACAACAGCTCCACCAATTGCAGCGGGTTTTCTACCCGAATACAGCCGGAGCTGGTCGCGCGATTGGATTTGGCGAACAACTCGCGATGCGGCGTGTCATGCAGATAAATCGAATACTCATTGGGAAAACGAATCACCACTTGCCCCAGGGAGTTATCCGAGCCCGCATCCTGACGCAGGGTAAGGCCGCGCGGGTTGTCCCAATCGACAGTCGACGGATCGAGTACATTGCCATCTCGATCGATCACGCGAATCCGGCTGGCCTCGAGGTAACCAGGATTGTCGCGAATCTTCGGCAGCATGTCCTTGAGCAGAATCGTCGGCGGCACGGTCCAGGTCGGGTTGAACGTGACATAGGTGATCGCGGATTGAAAAATCGGCGTGCTGCGAAACGGCTTGCCGACCTGCACCCGGGAGCGCCAGATCGGTTTGCCGTCGCGATAGAACGCGACTTTATAACCGGCGATATCAACCACCACGAAGGTGCCCTGAAGTTTGTACAGCAGCCACCGCGCCCGCTCCATGTTCACACGGACCTGGTCGATGCGCGCCTCGACCGATACATTCAGTGCCGCCAGTGTCGCCGGCCCCGCCACACCATCTGCCCCGAGGTATTGCTCAGTCTGATACTTCTTCACCGCCGCAATGACGGCGTCATCGTAATCAGTACGCCCGGTCATCTGCGGGGCCAGATAACCACCCGCCACCAAACGGGCTCGCAACTGCGCGACCGAGGCATCGTCCATGCCGGGCCTGAGCGTTTGCCCTTCCGGAATCTTTGGCCAGCCGCCCCGGTCGCGAATCTTGCGCAGTTGCGCCAGGCCTTGGCGCAATGTGCCGTAAACCGCTTCTTGTGGCGGTGCCTGGGCGAAAGCGCGCGCGATCTCATGGCTGTCGAGGGCGGCGAAGAAGCTGTTGACGTCCTCCCGAGGATCGACGCCGACCGGGTCGAAGTTCCAGTGGATGTCCAGCCGCGACGGGTCGACCTTGCCTCGGCGCAACTGCAGCAGCGCCGTGATGAACGTCTGGGTGGCCGAGATATCAAAGGCTGCCCGTTGCCCAGGGGTTGGGGTGGTCGTCTGCATCAATGCCCTGGCCTGGGCCAGCTCGGCTATGTGGAAATCCGCGGGGTCCAGGCCATCGGCCTGGGTGTCGCCCAGGCTTTTCAACAACTGGGCGACATCGTCATCGTCCGTCCAGGCGGCGCGATAGCCACGATGGCTATAGAAGTCCATCACCACGCGGTTCACATCGACCCGCTGATGGCCCGGCGACGTGAGCAGCGGCGGAAACGCCGAACTCAATGGCGCCAGCGCCGCCTGAATCGCTTGACCGACGTAATCACCAGGCGCCGCTTCAGCAACAGTGCTAACGGGAGATACCGGCTCAATCGGCGAAGTTTGCGCGATTGCCGTGCCGCTGATCAGAAAGCCCATAAAAAAGAGGCGGCTTATGACGAATAACCTTGTTAACTGCACCATGAATAATCCTTAATCTCCCGTTTTCAACCGGCTAGCGTCGTGGGCGCTGCTAGACTCGAAACAATCAGATGAGACTTGCATATGGCCCTGGATCGCTTCGGCTTTTTAATGACGGCCCTGTTGCTGACCGCTTTTACATTACCGGCAGCCTACGCCGATTCGCTTGAAGCCGCGCTGATCAAAGCGGCCCCCGATGCCAACGCCAAAGTGATTGCCTTGGCCGTACGCGCCTCCCAATGCAGCCGGGCCCAGGACACGACCCCGGTGCAGAGACTGGCCGTGATCGATTATTCCCTGCCCTCGACCGCGCAACGTCTTTGGGTATTCGACCTTAAACAACGCAAATTGTTGTTCCACGAACTGGTCGCCCATGGCCGCAACAGCGGCGAGAACATGGCCCGCCAGTTCTCCAATCAGAATGCCAGCTACGCCACCAGCCTTGGTTTGTACCGCACCCAATCCAGCTATGTCGGGCAGAACGGTTATTCCCTGCGCATGGAAGGTCTGGAGCCGGGCTTCAACGATAACGCTTTCGAGCGAGCGATCGTCATTCATGGTGCGCCTTACGTGAGCCCTGCCCTGGCGCGAGCGAATGGCCGTATCGGCAGAAGCCTGGGCTGCCCGGCGGTGAGGCCCGCGATTGCGCATCAGCTGATCGACTCGATGAAGGACGGCCAGCTGTTGTTTTCTTACTATCCGGATCAGCGTTGGTTGAAGTCTTCTTCCTATATCAATTGCGGTAACGCCACCGTGGCGGACTCGTCCAGGCTCAATAGCAGCCGTTGAATACAGCACGAAACTGTCAAAACTGTAATCTTGACCTCAGGCTGCTGAAAGGCACCACCCGTTAACCTCCTGCTCATTAAGCCCTCTTCCCTGCGCTCAGGATGGACCTGAGGGCTTCTTCACGCTGATGGACGGGATAAAACGGCATGCATTCCAACACCTCAAGACGCACCTTCGTGAAGGGCCTGGCTGCAGGCGGGGCCCTGGCTGGCCTTGGACTGTGGCGCACGCCAGTCTGGGCGGTCACCAGCCCCGGCGAACCGAATGTGCTGGCCGGTACCAACTTCGACCTGTTCATTGGCGAATCCCCGGTCAACATCACCGGCAACCCTCGAACCGCGATGACCATCAACGGCGGCATTCCCGGCCCCCTGCTGCGCTGGCGTGAAGGCGACACCGTCACGCTGCGGGTGAAGAACAAACTCAAGGACAGCACCTCCATTCACTGGCACGGCATTTTGCTGCCGGCCAACATGGACGGCGTGCCGGGCCTGAGCTTTCACGGCATCGAACCGGACGGCATGTACGTCTACCAGTTCAAGGTCCGGCAGAACGGCACTTACTGGTACCACAGCCATTCGGGCTTTCAGGAACAGTCCGGGGTTTATGGGCCGTTGGTGATCGATGCCAAGGACCCGGAGCCTTTCCAGTACGACCGCGACTACGTGGTGATGCTCACCGACTGGACCGACGAAGACGCCGTCGGCCTGATGAAAAAACTCAAGAAACAATCGGACTACTACAACTACAACAAACGCACCGTGGGCGATTTCATCCACGACGTCAGCGAGAAAGGCTGGGGCTCGACAGTCGCCGATCGCAAGATGTGGGCCGAGATGAAGATGAACCCCACCGATCTGGCCGACGTCAGCGGCGCCACTTACACCTACTTGATGAACGGCCAGGCGCCGAACATGAACTGGACCGGTGTCTTCCGTCCCGGCGAAAAGCTGCGCCTGCGTTTCATCAACGGTTCGTCCATGACCTACTTCGACGTGCGTATCCCGGGCTTGAAAATGACCGTAGTCGCGGCCGATGGCCAACACGTCAAACCGGTGAGCGTCGACGAGTTCCGCATCGCGGTGGCGGAGACATTCGATGTGATTGTCGAGCCGACCCAGGACGCCTACACCCTGTTCGCCCAGTCGATGGATCGAACGGGTTATGCCCGCGGCACCCTTGCGGTGAAGGCCGGGTTGTCGGCGCCGGTGCCACCGCTCGATCCGCGACCGCTGCTGACCATGGATGACATGGGCATGGGCGGCATGGATCACGGCAGCATGGGCGGCGACATGGCGGGCATGGATCATGGTGCCATGCAGGGCATGGACGGCGGTGACATGCAAGGTATGGACGGCGGTGACATGCAGGGCATGGACGGCGGCAACATGCAGGGCACGAACAGCATGGCCGGCATGGATCACAGCAGCATGGCCATGGGTGGCATGGCCGGAATGCAATCCCATCCCGACACGGAAAAAGACAATCCCCTGGTGGACATGCAAGCCATGAGCACCACGCCAAAACTCGACGACCCGGGCATCGGCCTGCGCAAAAACGGCCGTCGCGTGCTGACCTACTCCGACCTGCGCAGCACCTTCGAAGACCCGGACGGCCGCGAGCCCGGCCGCACCATCGAGCTGCACCTGACCGGCCACATGGAAAAGTTCGCCTGGTCGTTCAATGGCGTGAAGTTCTCCGACGCCGAACCCGTGCGGCTCAAGTACGGCGAGCGGGTTCGGGTGGTGTTGGTGAACGACACGATGATGACCCACCCCATTCATTTGCACGGTATGTGGAGTGACCTCGAAGACGAGAACGGCCAGTTCATGGTGCGCAAACACACCATCGATATGCCGCCGGGATCAAAGCGCAGCTATCGGGTCACCGCCGACGCGCTCGGCCGCTGGGCCTACCACTGCCATCTCCTGTACCACATGGAAATGGGCATGTTCCGTGAAGTTCGCGTGGAAGAATGAGGCGCTACCCATGACCAGACTGAATCGCTCTACCCGCCTCGCCTTGGCACTCACCGGCTTCACGGTCTCTTCGGCCATGGCCGCCACCGACGACATGCAGGGCATGGACCATAGCCAGATGCCGGGCATGGATCACAGCCAGATGCAGAGCGAGGATTACGGGCAAATGCAGCCTGCGGCGCCAACCCAAAGCCGCACACCGATCCCGGCATTGACCGACGCCGACCGCGCCGCCGTTTTTGTCAGCCCCGCCGGCCATGACATGCACGACAGTGCGCTCAACTATTACTTGCTCGCCGACAAACTCGAATGGCAGGACGCCGACAACGGCAGCGCGTTGGCCTGGGATCTGTCCGGCTGGATCGGCGGTGACATCGATCGCCTGTGGCTGCGCTCCGAAGGCGAACGCGTCAATGGCAAAACCGAAGACGCCGAAGTCCAGGCCCTCTGGGGTCACGCGATCAGCCCATGGTGGGATGTGGTGACCGGCGTGCGCCAGGATTTCAAACCCGGCGCCCCGCAAACCTGGGCCGCGTTCGGCGTACAGGGCATGGCGCTGTACAACTTCGAAACCGAGGCCACCGCCTTCATCGGCGAAGGTGGCCAGACCGCTGCACGGCTGGAAGGCGACTACGACATCCTGCTCACCAACCGGCTGATTCTGCAGCCGACCGCTGAGCTCAACGTCTACGGCAAAAACGACCCGCAACGGGGCATCGGCTCCGGGTTGTCCAACACCGAAGCCGGGCTGCGCCTGCGCTATGAAATCCGCCGGGAATTCGCGCCCTACATCGGCGTGACCTGGAACCGCACCTACGGCAAAACCGCCGATTACGCCAGGGACGAAGGCGAGGACCGCAGCGAAGCCCGACTGGTCGTCGGCGTTCGAATGTGGTTCTAAACGCTTCAACTCAAAAACCTAAAAAACAACCGCTTAAAGCGGTAAGAGGCCTTGCATGCGCACCATCAAAATCACCGCTGTCGCCATCGCACTTTCCACCGGGCTGCTCATGAGCGCACTGGCTCAAGCCCACCCGAAACTGCTCTCCTCCACCCCGACCGAAGGCGCGGACGGCGCAGCACCGAGCAACATCGAACTGCACTTCTCCGAAAACCTCATGACCCAATTCTCCGGCGCAAAACTGGTCATGACCGAAATGCCCGGCATGGCCCATTCCCCCATGCCGATGAAAGCCAAGGTCTCCGGCGGCAGCGACCCGAAAACCATGGTCATCACCCCACTCTCGCCACTGCCCACCGGCAGCTACAAAGTCGAATGGCGCGCCGTGTCTTCGGACACCCACCCAATCACCGGTAATGTTACGTTCAAAGTGAAGTGATTGATGAGCGACTCGGTCGGCATTGCCCTGCGGTTTACGTTGTATGTGGATTTGATGCTGTTGTTTGGCATGGCGCTTTTTGGGCTGTATAGCCTTAAAGGGCAGGAACGAGTGTCGGGGGCGGTGCTGCCGTTTCGGTCGACGCTGGCGGGAACGGCCGTGTTGGGCGCGATGTTGTCCGTCGCCAGCATGGTGACGATGGCGAGTGCCATGAGCGGTGAATCGGACTTTGCCGAACTGCGCCCGCACATCGAAATGATGCTGTTCGAGACGGACGTCGGGTTGGCTTGGGGCGTTCGCATTGTTGCACTGGCCGTCGCGGGTTTAGTGGTGATGCTCCGTGCGCCTGGCTTGAGTTTATGGGTCGCGGCTGTTGCCGGTGGTGTTGCCCTCGCCAGCCTGGCCTGGAGCGGGCATGGGGCGATGGATGAAGGCAATCGTCGCTTTTGGCATTTCGCGGTGGATATAGCGCACCTGTTGGCGGCGGGGGCCTGGCTTGGCGCGTTGCTGGCGTTTGCGTTGATGGCCAAGATCAACGCCCTGCAAACCGAAGCTCGCATCAGGTTGCTGGCCCGCGCGGTTAACCGGTTTGAAGCGATTGGCGCGGCTATCGTCTTGGTCATCACAGTGACGGGAGTCGTGAATTATCTGTTCATCGTTGGGCCGAAGCTGGACGAGGTGTTTCTCAGCACTTACGGGATTCTGCTGTTCATCAAAGTGATGCTGTTTGCCGGCATGCTGGTGCTCGCCGCGTTGAACCGGTTTCACCTTGGGCCGTTTCTGGAGCGGTCGTTGCGGGATGGGCAATACACGGTCGCCGCCAATGCGTTGCGGCGCAGCGTGGTGGTGGAATTGGCGGCGGCAGTGGTGATTGTGGGGTTGGTGGCTTGGCTCGGAACGCTGAGCCCGGAAATGGATGCCCAGTAAGGAAATGAAAGCATCCGATGACCGGCCAGAGCAGTCAGTGGACAGGGTGAGGGTCCTTTACTAGCGTCTAACCACACTAGATTTCAAGCCAGAGGGTTCAACACCCAAGCGCCAAGGTGAAAAAAGCGGCGCAATTATCGAAAGGAGTTCGAAAATGGCTGAAGTAATGAAAGTGGTGGATGTCGACTTAAAAATACTTAAATCAAACCCACCGCAGCTACACATATCGGCAATTGGCCTGGTGCATTCTGGTGGATGGACAAACGCGAGACTGGAGCCGCGGGTTTACATTCAATTCCCACCAGACGGCATTCAGGACTTCGATTTTGTTGCTGATCCGCCCCAAGGAGCCGCTATTCAGGTCATCCTTCCCATCGACGCATCAAAACTTTGGAAAGACCCGCCACTCGATAAACTCAAGGGAGTAAGAGTGCACTCTGCTAGCAACTCGATTGAAGCGCATCTTAAGAGTTCGAAGTCCGTGGCTTGTGGATAAACAACTCATGTAGAGGGATACGTGTCGGGCCTTGCCTGACACGTATCAGCCATTGGAATGTCACCCTGGCAGCACAACAAACCTCTGTGGGCGTCGTTTGATATGGATCAACAACGCCCTGCGACCGTGGCGTAAGTTCAAGATCACTCCCTCTAACGGGAACACAACATACCCTGGTCCGCAGCCATCCGGCGCTGCCGCCCCGCGTTATCACTGTGGAGATCGCCATGCACATCTACGTCAAGTCCCTCCTGGCCGCACTGGTCATGAGCAGCCCATTGCTGACGCTGGCTGCCGAATACCCCGAAACGGCACCCGCCGCCCCCACCGATAACGCAACCCAAGCCACGCCCATGCAAGACAAGGCCATGAGCGAACAGATGAAGAAAATGCAGGCGGCCCACGACAAAATGATCGCCGCCAAAACCCCGGCCGAACGCCGGGCGGCGATGCAGGAAGCCATGACTACGATGAGAACAAGCCTCGGCATGCTGCACGACAATTGCAGAGGTATGGGGATGGGCATGGGCATGTCCGGTGGCAAGGGCAGCTCGGATACAGCGATGATGGACATGATGATGAAAATGATGGATCAGCAATCCAGGATGATGAAGATGCCGATGGGCCAATAAGCATCGCGCCATAGCCCCCGTCGCAGACGGTTGGCATTGGCCGGCATGGCCGGACGACACCCCGCAACATTTTCGTCAGAACGGAGCGCGTCACATGAACCACTCAAACCCCTCGACACCTCCAGCCACCTCGTTCTGGCGCAGCAAACCCGGCATCGCGCTGGGTATGCTGCTGGTGATCGGACTGTTCTACCTGGCCCGCGAGCATTACGGCCATATCTACCCCCTTCTGCCCTACCTGATTCTATTACTGTGCCCGCTGATGCACCTGTTCGGGCATCACCACGGCAGACACTGACCCATGCAGCGCCATCTCGATCATCAAGCTCATTGAACCAGGGCCGGGGAGCATCGCATTCAGCGTGGATGACAGCCAAGAAGCGGTTTCACTACACTGATCCATCCTTGCCCCCACTCCATCACAAAAGCCCGATAACCATGAAAACCATAAAAAGCACATTGCTGCTCAGTGGCCTGCTGGCGCTATCCTGCGGCGCTCAGGCAGAGCAAAGCCCTTCGCACCTGGACACCGTCCTGCAACAAGGCCAACTGCGCGTTTGCACCACAGGCGACTACAAACCCTATACCTTCAAAGGTGAAGACGGCGAATACTCGGGCATCGACATCGCCATGGCCCGCACGCTGGCCGACAGCCTGGGCGCGAAGGTCGAGTGGGTCCAGACCACCTGGAAAACCCTGATGCCCGACATGCTCGCGGGTAAATGCGACATCGGTGTCGGCGGCATCTCCGTCACCCTGGAACGCCAGAAAAAAGCCTTCTTCAGCACCACCCTGGACGTCGACGGCAAAATCCCGCTGGTGCGCTGCGAAGATCAGGCGAAATACCAGACCCTCGAACAAATCAACCAGCCTTCGGTTCGCCTGGTCGAACCGGCCGGCGGCACCAACGAAGCCTTCGTCCACGCCTTCCTGCCCAAGGCGCAATTGCAACTGCACGACAACGTGACCATCTTCCAGCAGCTGCTGGACAAGAAGGCTGACGTGATGATCACCGATGCGTCGGAAGCGCTGTATCAGCAGAAACTCAAACCGGGTTTGTGCGCGGTTAACCCGACGCAATACATGCAGTATGGGGAAAAGGCTTATCTGCTGCCACGGGATGACATCAGCTGGAAGTTGTATGTCGATCAGTGGCTGCACCTGGCCAAGGTGACGGGGAACTACCAGAAAATCCTCGGTCAGTGGATAGCGGTGCCAGAGGCTAAATAGCCTACAGCCACCCATTCCCTGTAGCAGCTGGCGCAGCCTGCGTCCGGCTGCGCAGCAGTCGCAAAATCAGAGCACACGGTTCATCAGGCAAATCACGCAACGGCGGAAACACCCAAGCCGTTGCGTCATTCCTTAGTCGTGCAGCAAGCCCGAGCTGTACTCATTAAAGCTGTTGCCGATCGCGCTCCCACCAAAACTCACCTTGTTGGGGTTATGGCCGTCGAACTGTTGGCAGCCTTCTGAAAAGCAGGAACTGGTGCTCACACCCGAACAGGCGCTCAAGAGCAAAGCACCGGTGATCAGCATGGCTTTGAAGAGGTTCGAGATCATTTTGTTGTTTCCTGTGGGCTGGAGGTGTGGCTACACCGAGCTTAGGTGGTCATCCTATGCTGCGAGCCCGCCCAACTTGATGAAACATTGCTGGGCGACAGCGTTGGTTCAGCATCCTTGTTTTCTCCAAAGCGCCCCACCCGTTTAGATGAGTGTTTAAAGACACTCACAGTTACTTCACCGAACCTACAACGCCTTGCGTCGTTGCCTACGACTGCGCCAGAATCCGCCGGCTGTGCGCCTGGCGCTCTCCCCGGTAACTTGACTCCTGTCACTGTTCATCAGTGATCGGGTCTGCAAGCCCGCCGGAATACCAGTCGCATAGCCCTGCCGTAGGACGCTCGTTTGTGTCCCCTCAATGGCGGCTTTGTGCGGGAGACCTTCGGGTCTGCCGGGTTCCTGGTTTCCCGGTCTTGCAGACCCGCGCATAGCTGCCACCCATCATCTGCAAGTGATGCTGGTAGCTCCTAATGAATAATCAGGAGTTTCACCATGTTCAAAGCCACACCCAATCCGCCGGTCACAGACCCGACATCCCCCTACGAATCGCTCGATTCAAAAAAACTCAACGCCGCCGCCGAACGCGCCCTCGATCACTACCTCAAACCGGCCGCTGAAATTATTGCCACGGCCAACGAACCCGAGCGCATGTTCCTCGCCAACCCGAAGTACAACACCGAATCCTTACTGGCTAACGCCTGCGAATCATTGGGCTCGGCCACAGTTATGCTCAATGATTTTGCTGCGCTGCTGGAGGGGACACACCGCAAAACCCTGCTGGGTATTGCGCAGGTGGTCATGTTGGGGGAGTTGGCGGTGAATCTGGCGTTGGATAAGGTCGAGCCGTCTGAGTAATTAATTTTGTACATCGGCGTGGGGAGCGTGAGCTCCTCGCGCCTTAGCCACCTTTCAAAGCAACTCTGATACAGTCGCCCCCGGTAAATTCGTTGACAGGAAGTCAAACATGGCAAAGCCCGCCGCACGTATCACCGACCCCACCAGTTGTCCCATGCCTGGGCACGGCCCAAAAGCCATCGCCTCTGGTTCTCCCCTGCAAAAAACCTACGGACACAGCTTCAGCATCGTCGATAGCGAAACCGGTCAACCTTTAGCCGGAAGAAGTTTCACTGCCACTATTAACGGTGAAAAGATCATTGGTATCACCGATGGTGCAGGAATAGCGCACGTCAGAACCCCCGTCAAAAATGCCACTATTTCTGTGAGCATTGACTTTACCTCTCCTGCTCGGACGCTTAGCGAACTCACGGATTGATCAAACATGGCTGAACAATTTACTACTGAAGCAAAAGCAACCGAAGTCAAACCCAAAGAACCAGCAGCGCCCACTACCATCACCGTCAACGATAGAGCTGCTACCAGAGAAGCGATCCTCAGACTCGTCCGCAAAAATGGTGAGTTTATAGAACGATCATCTTGGGGAGCGCATAAAGCAAAAGGTGAAATGGTCGATGACTGGGACTACTCGATGATCGCACTTCACCATGCAGGTAGAAGTGTCGGTTGTGGTGCCGGTGCAGGACAGATGCGTGCGATTCAGAGCGAGCACCAGGCCAAGTTCGATGACATCGGTTATCACTACGGCATCGATTGTACGGGTAAAGTATTCGAAGGACGCGACATCCGGTTCAAAGGCTCAAGCGTACATAATTACAACACTGGCGTAATTGGCATCGTTTTGCTAGAAAATTTGACAACCGCCGATGAAGGCGGCGATGTGGTTGCCCTTGCCCGCCAGGCTCTTGAAGCCATCAACGGCAATATGGACCAGAAAATCCCAGCCATACAAATAGACACCCTACTGAACTTAATTCAAGCCCTGACCAGCGTTTTCAGGGTGACGACTTTGGGTGGACATCGAGAATTTCCCATGCAAGCCGGGGAAGGAAAGATTTGTCCCGGCAACATTGGGATGGAGCTGGTGAGAAACCTTCGAATTAAAACCAAACTGTTACCACCACCCTCATCATGAAATCCCTACTTATCATTGTTCCGACCATACTCGTCGCCTTCCTCTACATCGGTTTCTACGAAAGGATGGAAGACGCCTACCCGGAAAAAATATTTTTCATCAAGAAAGCCCCGACATTTCAGATTAAGTTTGAAAATATTTACGCGTACGAATCAGATGACAAAAAATTGAGTGAGCTAAGTGACACGGAGCGACAGTTGGTCATCCAGTACTGCAAATATCGGTTAGGTGTGACTACGACATTGATAAACCAAAACGAGCTTGAGGAATGCAAAAAAAGGTAAGATAACCCATCCTTTGGATGGTAGAAATTTGACAGATCTATTTCATACGCAAAATAAATCCGCCCCTGAGGGACGGATTTATTTACTCGTGCCAAGTCGCTCAATCCCTCCCCTTTCTGCTTTTCTCCGGATTTGATTTTCCACCCAGCTGTTGTCGATTTGGGTGCTGCTTTTTCCTTCCGTTTTCGCTGGAGGATATCCGGCAGATCAATAGTGCATATAACATACACTTGATATTTCAATTTTTTCCAAGGGCGGCAAATTTACTGCGGCAAGGGCTTTGCGCTCACCTATACTAAAAAGATTAAATAGTGCTAATGAGCACGCTTAATAAAATATTGAAATTATTGGAATTTAAAAGTGTAGATATCCTTGTGAATTACTGGTATCGCGACGAGGATTTTATATGAACGTCTTGTTAAAAGAACTTCAGACCTATCATCATGAAGTGGCTATGAAAATTTCTCAGATCAAAGAGTTGCTGAGGAAAATGAGGCATGAATCCGAGGGGGCTGATAACTGCAAGCTGTTGTTCACGATGCTGGAAGCCTTGCACGGTGATGCAGAGCGACACCACCATGAAAATGAAGAACTTATTCGGCTGGCCTTGCTAGAGACTGAGGCGCCGATCCACCAACGGGTCAAGGATATCGAGCGAGATCATCAGGCATTTGGGCGCATTGCTGGACAGCTGAAGATGTTGGAGGACACAACTCAGGAAACGAGAGTAATTGCTGACACTATCGATGACTTCATTAAAAAATATTACGATCATATGGACGCTGAGGAAAATATTTTCTTTCCGGCAGCAGATAAGTGGCTGTCAGACGACCAGTGGCAGGAAGTCAAGAATCAATGGCATTAATTGGAAGCCACCGTACACTTTCAAAATTTAGCTACTACTTAGTACTGACGTCACTATGTAATTACGCGGACATCATATATTAACTCACAGGGGTGTCCGTATATTGGCGGCTCCTCGTTGCAAGTCGCTCAATCCCTCCCGTTCTTGTACTCACTCTCTCAACTACCTCCGCTAGACTCGCCCGAGCCCCGCAAGCCCAATCCTGATAAACTCCCCACCTCCCAGCCTTACCCATTCCAGAAACGCCAATGCCCCCAATCACCGCCACACCCGCTCCGCTCTCCCGTCGCTTCTCCGTCGCCCCGATGATGGACTGGACCGACCGCCA
Source organism: Pseudomonas sp. FP1742 (assembly GCF_030687145.1). Classification (NCBI taxonomy): domain Bacteria; kingdom Pseudomonadati; phylum Pseudomonadota; class Gammaproteobacteria; order Pseudomonadales; family Pseudomonadaceae; genus Pseudomonas; species Pseudomonas sp. FP1742. The sequence goes on from NZ_CP117460.1 coordinate 4,353,390, forward strand.
CTGCCGCTTCTTCCTACGCCTGCTCTCCAAGCACGCCCTCCTCTACACCGAAATGGTCACCACCGGCGCGCTCCTCAACGGCGATCACGAGCGCTTCCTGCGCCACAACGAAGCCGAGCACCCACTCGCCCTGCAACTCGGCGGCAGTGTCCCGTTGGATCTGGCCGCCTGCGCCCGCATGGCCCAGGAGCACGGCTACGACGAGGTAAACCTGAACGTCGGTTGCCCGAGTGATCGGGTGCAGAACAATATGATCGGTGCGTGCCTGATGGGGCATCCACAGTTGGTGGCTGATTGTGTGAAGGCGATGCGTGATGCGGTGTCGATTCCGGTGACGGTGAAGCATCGGATCGGGATCAATGGGCGGGACAGTTACGAGCAGTTGTGTGATTTCGTTGGTACGGTTCGGGATGCCGGGTGCACGAGTTTTACCGTGCATGCGCGGATTGCGATTCTGGAGGGGTTGTCGCCGAAGGAGAACCGCGACATTCCGCCTCTGCGTTATGACGTGGCGGCGCGGTTGAAGGCGGATTTTCCGGAGCTGGAGATTATTCTCAACGGCGGGATCAAGACGCTGGAGGCCTGTCACGAGCATTTGCAGACGTTCGACGGTGTGATGCTGGGCCGTGAGGCGTATCACAATCCTTATGTGATGGCTGAGGTGGATCAGCAGCTGTTCGGCAGCACGGCGCCGGTGATCACTCGCGCCGAGGCGCTGGCGCAGTTGCGGCCTTATATTGCCGAGCATCTGCTGGCGGGCGGGGCGATGCATCACATCACCCGGCATGTACTGGGGCTGGGCACCGGGTTTCCGGGGGCGCGCAAGTTTCGGCAGTTGTTATCGGTGGATATTCACAAGGCTAAAGAGCCTTTGGCGTTGCTGGATCAGGCGGCGGAGTTGCTTGAGGGGCGTTAATGGTCAGTTGCTTTGAACCTGTCCCCCATTTCAGCATCGTATCTACCAACACCACGCCCCGCCTTTCAAACATCCGTTTTCAGGATGTTGCCGCTGGGGCCTTCGATACGTACATGCACCCTTGAGTGGCTGTCAGCGCTCGGGTAATGTCATCAGACCCATAGGACAGAGCACGCCCATGACTTCCAAGCTGGAACAACTCAAACAAATGACCACCGTGGTTGCCGATACCGGCGACTTCGAAGCAATCGCTCGCGTTAAACCCGTGGACGCTACCACCAACCCTTCCCTGCTGCTCAAAGCAGCGGCCATTCCCGGTTATGCCGAGTTGCTGAACGCTTGCGTCAGCGACTGCAAGGGCGATGTTGGCCTGGCCAGTGACCGTTTTGGTGTGGCGGTGGGGCAAGAGATTCTGAAGGTGATTCCTGGCCGTATTTCCACTGAAGTGGATGCGCGCCTGTCGTTCGACACTGACGCCGTATTGAAGCGTGCGCACCGTCTGATCGACCTGTACGAAAAGGCCGGCGTTGGCCGCGACCGTGTGCTGATCAAGATCGCTTCCACCTGGGAAGGTATCCGCGCTGCCGAGACGCTGGAGAAGGAAGGCATTCAGACCAACCTGACCTTGCTGTTCTCTTTCGCTCAGGCGGCGGCATGTGCTGACGCTGGAGTTTTCCTGATTTCGCCGTTCGTGGGCCGTATCTACGACTGGTACAAGAAGGCCACCGGCAACGACTACACCGGCGCGGATGATCCGGGCGTGCAGTCGGTGACGCGCATCTACAACTACTACAAGGCCAATGACTACAAAACCGTAGTGATGGGTGCCAGCTTCCGTAATCTGAATCAGATCGAGCAATTGGCCGGTTGTGATCGGTTGACCATCAGCCCTGATCTGCTGGAGAAACTGGCGGCGGATACCGGCAAGCTGGAGCGTAAATTGGTGCCGGGGCATACGGGTGAAGCGCGTCTGAGCTTGAATGAAGCGCAGTTCCGTTGGTTGTCCAACGAGGATGCGATGGCGACCGAGAAGCTGGCTGAGGGCATTCGTCAGTTCGCCCGGGACCAGGAGAAGCTCGAGGCGTTGTTGCAGGCCAAGCTGTGATTTGAGTTAGCTGGATGCAAAAAGGGCGAACCATGGGTTCGCCCTTTTTTTGCGTTGAATTTGGGTAGTGGGCTTAGCGCTGGAAGATGTGGTGATTGTTAGGGCGCCTTCGCGGGCAAGCCCGCCCCCACAGGGAATTGGTGGGGCCTCGGTTTCAGGGAATCAGTGACGCTCCAGGGCGTTCACCAGGTCATGAAACGCCTCACGATTGGAGTCGTTCAGGCCCATGAGGATTTTGTGCGCTTCGAGGACTTTGATCCGCACGACTTCTTCGGACTGGTCCTGGTCTGGCAGGTCGGTCAGGCATTCAGGGCATGGGATCGGGCGGTCAACGATGTTGAACACTTGCTCGAAGCCCATGGACTGCAGCAGACGGGTGATGTCTTCGTGGGTGGTGACGACGGTCGGCAGCAAGCCGACCTTTTGCCGCGACAGGATCGACAGCTTGGCCAGCAGGCCCAGGGTGGTGCTGTCGATGCTGCGGGTTTCGGTCAGGTCGATCACGATGGCGTTGAAGTTCAACGCCGTGAAGATCCGCTCAATAGTCGCATCCAACGCCGAACACAGGGTCAGGCGAACTTCACCGACGAACTTCAGGACGAAGGTGCCGTCCTGCTCGGCGAACTGGATTCTACCGGTACTCATTAAAGATTCCTGCTCAACACCAACAGGGCGATATCATCCGGCATCTCCCCTAGCGTGGCCAATCCAAAAACCTGGCGCAGACCATCCAGGCTGCCGCCCGCCGCTTTGACCCGTTGAGGCAAAGCAGCTTCTTTATCTTTGAGTGTGGGTTCTGGCAAAAGGTCCAGAATGCCATCAGACATCAGCGTCAAGCTGAATACCGGTGGCAGCTCCAGTACGTGATCTTCGTAGGTGGCTTCATTGAAGAGGCCCACCGGCAGACCACGCCCTTCCAGGTAACGAACACTGTCTGGCGTGTACAACACAGGCAACGGCAGATGACCGCCGATGCTATAGGTCAACAAACCTGTCTCCTCGTCGATGACTCCACCGACCATTGTGACGTGTTTACCCAGCTTACAACTGATCAGGCCCCGGTTGATATGACCAAGGACTTCTGAAGGCTTGAATTCCGGCAATGTGCCGTTGCGTTTGGATTCGAACAGCAAGCGCGTGGTCATGAACTTCAGCAGCACGGTGACGAAGGCTGAAGAGGCGCCATGACCGGAAACGTCCGCCAGGTAGAACGCTACCCGACGCTCGTCGACCCGAAAGTAGTCGACGAAATCGCCCGACAGGTACAGCGACGGGATGATCTGGTGCGCAAACTGGAACTCGTCGATGCTCCAGGGGCTGACCGGCAGCATGTTCATCTGCACCTGGCGACCGGCGTTCTGGTCTTCCTGGAGCAGGTTCAGGCTGGCTTCGAGCTCGCGGTTGGCCTTTTCCAGCTTCTCGCGGTAGCGCTGGTTTTCCAGCAGCAGACGCGCACGATCCAGGGCACGGCGCACGGAATGCTCGAGCACGGCAAGATCTTCGAGAGGCTTGATCAGGTAGTCCGCCGCGCCCAGGCGCAGGGCCTCGACGGCGTCGTTCATCACGCCGGCGCCCGAAACCACGATCACCGGGGTTTGCGGCGACAGCTCGGTGACCTGGCGAATGAGTTCGAGTCCGCCCATCTGCGGCATGCGCAGATCGCAGATGACCAAGTCGGGCTTGTCTTGCTCGAATACCTGAAGACCCTGCTGGCCGTTGCTGGCCTGCAGGACACTGAAACCACTGTCTTCCAAGTAGGCCGCGAGGCTCGCGCGCACTACTTCGTCATCATCGATTATCAGCAGCGTGGCACTGGTTTTTGGCATGTGGGCAAACGGCGCCAGAATTAGGTTGGCGTAGCAGGCTGGGCATTTGGCCCTGCACACACTACTGGATTCGCTTTCTAGCCTCTCTGCTGCACCGTTTTCGAGCGTTTGCCCTACTCACTGTTCCACCAGAGGTGCCCTTCTAAGGCGCAGACGGTACTCCCATCCGCGAGGCGTTTCAAGCTCACGCCGATGGTCGCTTGACGTCTTTACTTGTCAAATCACCGAGAGTTATAAGAACAGGCAAAACCGTAACCCAAAGGAAGGATCGAGCCCATGAGCCAAACCGATCGGGACTACAGCGAAAAGCGCGATTTCATCCGCATGCGGGTCGATGCCGATGTGTCGCTGATTCATGAAGGCGACGAGGTGCAAGCTGTCTGCATCGACCTTTCCAGCAGCGGCATGCAGCTGGAGGCGCCCCGCTCGTTCAGCGTCGGTGACCGGCTCAGCGTGCGGATCGATTCCGATCACGCGGCGCTCAAAGGCCTTGAGGCCGACACCGAGGTGGTGTGGGTGAAAGCACAGGACGGTGGCAGCCAGAAACTCGGGCTTACAATCCTGAAGATGAAATAGCTCCGAATTAACCCGCAAGCCAAACGAAAGAAGGCGGCCAAATGGCCGCCTTCTTCGGTTTACCGGTCGAGATTAAAAATCGTCTTCGACCTTACCGTCCTTGACTTTGAATTCGCGGTTTTGCAGGTATGCATTGCGAATAAAGGTGTATTTGTCGCCAGTGACCAGTTTCTCGGCCGACAACAGGCTGGCGCGAGTGTCGACGATGTTCAGGCCGTAAATCGAGTTACGTACCGGTATATCGTTGATGTAAGGGTACGGACCGGTATAGCCATCGACATACTTGGAAGGCGTATCACGCAAGGTGCTTGGACCCAGCAGCGGCAGCATCACGTAAGGGCCGCTGCCCACGCCCCAATAACCCAGGGTCTGGCCGAAGTCTTCGTCGTTGCGATGCAAACCCATTTGGGTGCCCACGTCGAAGAAGCCCAGCAGGCCGAAGGTGGTGTTGAAGATCAAACGCGCGGTGTCGACGCCAGCCGCGGCGGGCTTGGCCTGCAACACGTCGTTGGCGAGGTTGGTCACGTCGCCCACGTTGCGGAACATGTTGTGGATGCCGTCTTCCAGGAACTGCGGTGTGACGAACTGGTAGCCCTGAGCCAACGGCTTCAGTGCGTAGGTGTCGACAAAGTCGTTGAATTTGTAGATCGGGCGGTTGATGCTTTCCCAAGGGTCTTCTTCCGTGGCAGCCTGAACCGCAAACGGAACCAGCAACACACTGGCACACATACAAAGCTGAGCGAGTCGATTGCTCCAGCGCATAAAGAAACTCCTTGGGATTGTACTGACGCGGGCGCTTGGCCCTGTCGTAAAGGCCGCTAGTATATGACGGAAAACCCGGTTTAGGCAGCATCGTGCACGATGGTCTGCGAACGACGTCCCCTGACGAGGATCGATTCACATCAGTGTCACTCAATTGTCACCGCCCATGAATAGCCTTGTCGCTATTTCAGGGACGTTTCCATGCCGCATGCCGAAGTCTTGCCCCTCTCTGCGCCCAGTCTGACTGCCGTGCTGTTCGGCCTCAGTGGCTGCCTGGTGGATTTCGGCGCCCGCGCGCGCCAGCACGACGCGGTTGCTGCCGAGCACGCCGAAGCCACCCCCGGTGCCCTGGAAAGCCTGTCCAGCTTGCAACGCCAACAGATTCCCTGTGCCTGGCTCGATGAACTGCCCCCCGCGCTCAGCCATTCTCTGGCCACGGCACTGCCGGCCTGGATCAAACCTTCGCAACATCCAGCAACAATCAATCCATGGCCGGCCCCTAACGCCTGCTGGCACGCCCTGATGGCGTTGAATGTCGAGCGCCTGGACGGTTGCGTGCTGGTCAGCGGCGAACCGCGATTGCTGCAATCGGGCCTGAACGCCGGGCTGTGGACCATCGGCCTGGCGTCGTGCGGCTCGCTATGCGGGCTCGCGCCGAACGAATGGCAAGCCTTGAGCCAGAAGGAACGGGAACACTTGCGCGGCAAGGCGACGATGCAGTTGTTCGGTCTGGGCGTGCATTCGGTGATCGATCATCTGGGCGAGCTCGATACCTGCCTGGCCGATATCAGCCTGCGCCGGCTCAAAGGCGAAAAGCCCTGACTGAGATCATGCAGGTTGCGCGCGAGTGGATTAATCTAAAGGTCAGCCATAGACCTTTGGCGTGCTGCTGCGGTCTATGCCAGTGCCTATCGATAAAAGGAAGAACGCCATGCCTGCCCGCGAACTGCAAGAACAGCTCAACACACTGCGCGAGCAACTGGAACAGAATCCACCGCTGACCGAAGCCGAGCGCGCTGACCTGCACGCGCTGATGCAACAGATCGAACTGGAGCTTGAACTGGAAACCAAAACCAAGGACTCCAGCCTGTCTGACGGCGTGAATCTGGCCGTCGAACGTTTCGAAGTCGAACATCCCGCCCTTGCCGGCACCTTGCGTAACATCATGCAAGCCTTGGTCAGCATGGGGATCTGAACCCGCCAGATGCAAAAAAGCCCCGCTATCGATAGCGGGGCTTTTTCATATCCGGGATTTGCAAATGCAATCCCCTGTGGGAGCGGGCTTGCTCGCGAAGGCGGTCTAGCAGACACGTTGAAGTTGAATGTGCCGACGTCTTCGCGAGCAAGCCCGCCCCCCCGCACCAGATCTTTATTGACGGACCAGGCGATGGTTCGGCAGCTGCACCTCTTCGGTGCTGCGATACGGGTTGATGTCCAACCCGCCGCGACGCACATACCGCGCGTACACCGTCAATTTCTCCGGTTTCAGCAACCGCTGCAGATCGAGGAATATCCGCTCCACACACTGCTCATGGAAGTCCGAGTGCTGACGGAAACTCACGATGTATTCCAGCAAACTGGCGTGATCCAGCGCCGCGCCACGATACTCCACCACCACGCTACCCCAATCCGGCTGACTGGTGACCGGGCAGTTGGATTTGAGCAAATGGCTGTGCACGCACTCATCAACAATGCGCGACTCATCGCACCGCAACAGTTCCGGGCGTGGATGCTCGTAGTTGCTGACGCTGATATCCAGCTCATCAATGCACACACCCGGCAACGCCACGACACCTTCTGCCTCGACATCCTTCAGGCTGCGAACGCGCACGCCCACCGGCTTGCCGGCGGCGGCCGAGAGGTCTTTTACCAGCGTTGTTTCAAGGCTCGCGGTGTCGGCAAATGCTGTTTGGTTCAGCGAGTTGAGGTACAGCTTGAACGACTTCGATTCGATGATGTTCGGCGAATCCGCCGGAATGCTGAACTCGCCAATCGCCACCACGGGCTTGCCCGACGGCAACAGCCACGACAGCTCGAAGCAGTTCCAGAAATCCACGCCCTTATACGGCAGGGTTTCAGCTGTCAGGCCCAGCTCCGCCCATTTCGCGGTGCGCGGGATCGGAAACAGCAAGGACGGCGTGTAAGTGGCGATGTATTCACTGGATTTGCCCAGCGGCGAATGTTCGGCTGCGGGATGCATGGCGGAAACCTGACTGAAGAATCAGCGGATTCTACCAGCCTTTGCTCCCGCCTTTGAGTGCTTACTGACTGACTGTCAGTTTGCCGACCATACCGGCCTGATAGTGGCCGGGGATATTACAGGCAAATTCCAGATTGGTGCCCTGGGTGAAGGCCCAGGTCAGCTCGGCGGTCTTGCCCGGTTTCACCAGCACACTGTTCGGGTCATCGTGCTTCATCCCATGACCTTCAGCGGAATGGTCCATGCCAGCCATTGAGCCGTGGTCCATTGCCTTCATGCCTGTAGGCATCAGCATCCCGCTTTGCTGCATCTGGAGCATTTCCTGCTGATGCCCGGCGTGCATCGCCGCGTCGCCAAGGTTGAATTCATGCAACAACTGGCCTTTATTCACCAGTACGAAACGCACGGTTTCACCGGCCTTGATCTCGATCGTCTTGGGGTTGAACGACATATCGCCCATTACGATTTCAATGCTGCGGGTAGCCTGGGCGGCCGAAGCCGGTTTACCGAAGTCGTAGGACTGCGCCGGCGAGGCCTCCAGCCCTAAACTCAGAGTCAGCAAGCAAACGGCCAATACCAGGCGCTTTCGCAAAAACATAGTCGCACTCCAACAAGATGAGGTTCAGCTTGTGGGAAACTCTAACCCGGCGGCTCTGCCAGATTCCTGACAGCCGGATTACAACTTTGTCAGGTTGGCCTGCATCCTCGTCGCCCACGGTATAACGCACCTGTTCCAACTACCCGAGTCGCCCATGAAACTGCTGATCGTCGAAGACCAACCGAAAACCGGCCAATACCTGCGCCAGGGCCTGACCGAGGCCGGCTTCAATACCGAACTGGTGGCAGATGGCACCACCGGCCAGCAGCTGGCCTTGAGTGGCGATTACGCCTTGTTGATTCTCGATGTGATGCTGCCCGGACGCGATGGCTGGCAGATTCTGCAAGCAGTGCGCGGTGCAGGCCTGGACACCCCGGTATTGTTTCTTACAGCGCGAGACGCCGTGGAGGACAGAGTCCACGGCCTGGAACTGGGCGCCGACGACTACCTGGTCAAACCGTTCGCCTTCTCCGAACTGCTGGCCCGGGTTCGCAGCCTGTTGCGTCGCGGCAGCGCCACGCCTCAGGAAACCAGCCTGCAACTGGCCGACTTGCGCCTGGACCTGATCCGTCGCCGGGTCGAACGCAAGGGTCAGCGCATCGACCTGACCGCCAAGGAATTCGCCCTGCTGGAAATGCTCCTGCGACGACAGGGCGAAGTTCTGCCCAAGTCACTGATCGCGTCTCAGGTGTGGGACATGAACTTCGACAGCGACACTAACGTCATCGAAGTAGCCATTCGCCGTTTGCGCCTGAAGATCGACGACGATTTCCCGAACAAGTTGATCCACACCGTGCGCGGCATGGGTTACGTCCTTGAAGAGCGCCCCGCCTGATGCGCCGGCTTTCATTGAGCAACCGCCTGGCGCTGCTGTTTGCCGCCTGCACTGCGGTAGTGTCGTTGTTCGCCGGGGTGTTGTTCAGCCGCGCCAGCGAGGCGCACTTTGTCGAGTTGGACCAGCAGTTGCTGGATGACAAACTGATTGGTTTACGCCGGGCGCTGGATGACATTCAGGCCGGCGACGCCGAGGCCAGGCTGGCCGATGAATTAAGCCGACAGGCCGATCTTTCGCTGCGCATCATTAGCAGTGACGGCCAACGCATGTACGACAGCTCGCCCAGCGTGCCCAAAGATTTACCGCGCAAGCGTGGCCTGTCGACAGTGAGCGACGACGGCACCGACTACCGGGTCCTGAATGCGCCGCTGTTTCTCGACAAACCCGACTCACCGCAACTGACTTTGCTGCTGGACATCACCCATCACCAACACTTTCTGCAACGCATGCAACACCTGATCTGGCTGACCGTCAGCCTCTCGGCCCTGGCCACCGCCCTGCTCGGCGCCTGGGCGGCGCGCAGTGGTTTACGCCCGCTGCGGCGCATGAGTGCGGTCGCCAGCGGCGTTTCGGCGCAATCGCTCAACGCTCGCCTGCCAGAAGCCGACATGCCGCCGGAACTCGCGGAAATGGCCCACAGCTTCAACGCCATGCTCGGACGCCTGGACGATTCTTTTCAGCGCCTATCGGCCTTCTCTGCCGACATCGCCCATGAACTGCGCACACCGCTGTCGAACCTGCTGACCCACACCCAGGTCACCCTCACCCGCCCTCGTCCGCTTGAGGATTACCGCGAAGCGCTGCACAGCAACCTCGAAGAACTGCAATGGATGGCGCAACTGGTCAACGACATGCTGTACCTGGCCAAGGCTGACCACGGCTTGCTGATGCCCAAGCGTGAACCGCTGGACCTGGCGGAAGAAGCGGATGCGCTGCTGGAGTTTTTTGCGCCGCTGGCCGAGGACGCCCGGGTGAAGTTGAGTCGCGATGGCCACGCACGTATGCAGGGCGATCGCAGCATGTTGCGCCGGGCACTGTCCAATTTGCTGGACAATGCATTACGGTTTACCCCGGCCGGTGGTGAGGTGCGGGTAAAGATTGTCGAGCAACCGACAGGCTTGAGCCTGACCGTTGAAAACAGTGGGGACGGGATTTCCGAAGATTTGCTGCCGCGTCTGTTTGACCGTTTCTATCGGGCCGACCCTGCGCGCCGCGAGGGCAGCAGTGAGCATGCGGGATTGGGATTGGCGATCACCCAGTCGATCATCCGCGCCCATGGCGGGCAGATTCATTGCGAATCGGCTCTGGGATGGACGCGGTTTGTGATTGAGTTGCCGAAGGGGGATTGAGGCTAGCAGGGCCGGCCTCTTCGCGAGCAAGCCCGCTCCCACATTTGATCGAGTTGTGCCGCAAACCTGTGGCCGACTCAGATCCAATGTGGGAGCGGGCTTGCTCGCGAAAGCGATCTACCGGACTACGAATACCGCAATGCGGTAGCCGGCTCGACTTTCGCCGCCCGCCACGCCGGATACACCGTCGCCAGAAAGCTCATGATGAAACCGGCGGAACAGATCAACAGCACATCCGCGCCCTGCAATTCCGACGGCAAGTTGCTGACGAAGTACACATCGGAACTGAAGATGTGCTGCCCGCTGACCCGCTCCATCCAGCCCACCAGCTCACTGACGTTCAACGCGGCGATTACGCCGAGCACACCACCGATCAAGGTGCCGACAATCCCGATCACCGTACCCTGCACCATGAAGATCGCCATGATCTGCCGCGGTGTGGCGCCAATGGTGCGCAGGATCGCGATGTCCGCGCCCTTGTCGTTCACCACCATGATCAGGGTGGCGATGATGTTGAACGCCGCCACCGCGACGATCATCAGCAACAGCAGGCCGATCATGGTTTTTTCCATTTTCATCGCGCTGAACAGACTGCCCTGGGTGTGGGTCCAGTCGTCAGCCTTGTAAGCGGCGCCCAGGCCGGTCGCGATGTCGCTGGACACTTGCGGCGCGGCGTACAGATCCTTCACCGCCAGGCGCACGCTCTGCACCTGATTCGGTTGCCAGTGCTGCATTTGCGCGGCATCGGCCATGTGGATCAGCGCCATCGAACCGTCCAGTTCGGCACCGACCTTGAACACGCCCACCACGTTCAGCCGCTGCATGCGCGGGGTGATGCCGCCCGGTGCGCTGCTGACTTCCGGCACGATCAGGGTGATCTTGTCGCCGACGTTCAAGCGAAAGCGCCGCGCGGTGATCTCGCCGACCACCACGCCGAACTCGCCCGGTTTCAAGGCGTCCAGACGCCCCTGAACAATGTGCTTGGCAACGATCGAGACCTTGCTTTCCAGCGCCGGATCGACCCCGCTGATCTGGATCGGCTGCATCGCGCCCTTGTAGGACAGCATGCCTTCCATCTCGGTGAACGGCACGGCGGCGGTGACTTCAGGATTCTTCATCGCCGCGGCGGCCACCGGCTGCCAATCGTCGATAGGGTTCACGCCGACGATGGTCGCGTGGGGCACCATGCCGAGGATGCGCGAGCTCATTTCGCGCTGGAAGCCGTTCATCACCGACAACACCACGATCATCGCCAGCACGCCCAGGGCGAGGCCGATCATCGAGGTCATCGAGATGAAGGAAACAAAGCGATTGCGGCGCTTGGCGCGGGTATAGCGCGTGCCGATAAAGATCGATAACGGTCTGAACATTCGCTGGGGCACCGTATAAAAATAAAAGACCCGACACACTGTTCAGTACGCCGGGTTTCAGCCAATCAGATGGGGGTCAGGCAACCTTCCTGCAAATGCAGGACGCGATCCATCTGGCGAGCCAGGTTCATGTCGTGGGTCACCACCAGGAACGCCGTGCGCATCGAGGTGCTGAGTTCCAGCATCAAATCCTGAATGCCCTGGGCGGTGTGGGAGTCGAGGTTGCCGGTCGGCTCGTCGAGCATCACCAGGCCCGGCTTGTTCACCAGGGCGCGGGCAATGGCCACACGCTGGCGTTCGCCACCGGACAACTCCGCCGGTTTGTGCTCCAGGCGATGGCCCAGCCCTACCCGCTCCAGCAACGCCGTCGCACGCTGACGCGCTTCCGGGATCGCGGTTTTGCCGATCAGCAGCGGCATGCAGACGTTTTCCAGCGCGGTGAACTCAGGCAACAAGTGGTGGAACTGGTAAACGAAACCCAGCGACCGGTTGCGCAACAGGCCACGGGCCTTTTCGTTCAGTGCCGAGAGTTCTTCACCCGCCAGCCAGACGCTGCCCTTGGTCGGCGTATCGAGGCCGCCCAACAGGTTGAGCAAGGTACTTTTGCCCGAACCCGACGTACCGACGATCGCCACGCGCTCACCCGGATGCAGCTCCAGTTGCAGACCGGCCAGAACCTCTACCGACTCCGGGCCTTCCACGTAGGATTTGCCCAGGTTGCGGCAGCTCAAGATTGCTTTATCACTCATGCCCGACTCACTCATAACGTAGCGCCTCCGCAGGCTGGGTGCGCGCGGCACGCCAGGCTGGATACAGGGTGGCGAGGAAACTCAGGACCAACGCGGCGGCGCAGACCATCAACACGTCCTGGCTCTGCACTTGCGACGGCAGGTAATCGATGAAATACACGTCGGCGTTCAAGAACTTGTGGCCGATCAGCCCTTCGAGGGCCGAGATCGCGGCGCTGACGTTCAGCGCGGCGAAGATCCCGACCACGGCGCCGATCAGCGTACCGACCACACCAATGACCGTGCCCTGGACCATGAACGTCGCCATGATCGAGCCCGGCGTGGCGCCGAGGGTACGCAGGATCGCGATGTCGCCCTTCTTGTCGTTCACCACCATCACCAGCGTGGAAATGATGTTGAACGCAGCAACGGCGACGATCAGCAGCAACAGCAGGCCGATCATGGCTTTTTCCATGCGGATCGCCTGATACAGATTGCCGTGGGTGCGGGTCCAGTCGCGGGCGTAGTACTTGTCTTCGCCAAGCTGCTGGGCAATGGTCCACGCGGTGCGCGGCGCCTGGAACAGGTCGTCGAACTTCAACCGCAGGCCCTGGACCTGATCCGGTTGCCAGCGGTGCAGCTTCGCCAGATCCTGCAGGTTGGTCAGGCCCAGGTAGCCGTCCAGCTCACCGGCGCCGACATGGAAGATGCCGACCACGGTAAAGCGTTTCATGCGCGGGAACATCCCGGCCGGGGTCACGGTGACTTCCGGCGCGACAAACGTCAGCTTGTCGCCAACCGCCGCGCCGAGCTTGGCCGCCGCCTTGTCGCCGATGACGATGCCGAAACTGCCTGGCGCCAGGTCGTCGAGTTTGCCCTGCTGCATGAAGTTATCAATGATCGACACCTGCCGTTCCTGCACAGGGTCGATGGCATTGAGCAGCACTTTGGAAACCTTGCCGTTGTTGGTCAGCAGGCCCTGCATCTGGACGAAGGGCGCAACCGCCGTCACCTGCGGGTTCTGTTTAACCTTGGCGGCCAGGCTTTGCCAGTCGCTGATCGGTTCACCGGACTCGATGGTCGCGTGGGGCACCATGCCCAGCACGCGGGTGCGCATCTCATGATCGAAGCCGTTCATGACCGATAACACGACAATCATCACGACCACGCCGAGGGCGAGTCCGATCATCGAGGTCAGGGAAATGAATGACACAAAATGATTGCGACGCTTTGCACGGGTATAACGCGTGCCGATAAATACGAAGAGAGGTCTGAACATGTCGGGGCTTGTTCGGAGGGAAAAGGAACGTCCTTGTGGCGGGGGTCGATAACCAGCTTTACACTCAGACCACCGCCGCTACCATGGGTTCGCCATGTCGACATTAGATGAAGAAGATCGCCGCGAATACTACCGTATCGAGGACACGATCGCACTGGAAATTCGGCCCCTGTCTGCTCCCGAAGCCGCAGGCCAGGAAGTGTTGCAGGATGCTTCCCCGCTTTTCAACCTGCTCAGCGAACTGCACCTGAGCGAATTCGAGTCGCAACACCTGTTGCGCCAGATCAACGAACGCGACAGGACCATCGCCGCGTTCCTGAAATCACAGAACAAACGCATCGATCTGCTGAGCCAGGTGGTCGCCCTGACCGTGCTCGGACAGATCGGCGAACCGCAGCCGGTGATCATCTCCGAAGGCGGCATCGACTTTCAGCATCCGACGCCCATTGCCGTCGGCGCGCACCTGTCGGTCAAGCTGGTGCTGATGCCACAGGCCCTCGGCCTGTTGCTGCGGGCCCGCGTCACCCATTGCGACCGCAAGGGCGGCGGCTACGACGTCGGCACCGAGTTCGAATACCTGTCCGATGCCCAGCGACAACTGCTGGCCCGCTACATCTTGCAGCGACAGGCACAAGAACGACGCCTGGCGCGCGAACAAAACGAATCCGGCCATTAATTAAGGAAGAACCGTGACTCTCATCTACGGCCATCGCGGCGCCAAGGGCGAAGCACCGGAAAACACCCTGACCAGCTTTCAGCAATGCCTCAAGCACGGCGTGCGCCGCTGCGAACTGGACCTGCACCTGTCCAAGGACGGCGAGTTGATGGTCATCCACGACCCGACCCTCAAACGCACCACCGACCGCCGCGGCAAAGTGGCCGAACACACGGCTGCGGAACTGGTGACTTACGACGCGCGCAAGGGCGGCCCGGGCTGGATCAAACCCTGCCCGATTCCAACGCTGGAAGAATTGTTCGAGAAATGCGATTTCGAGCACTGGCAGCTGGAAGTCAAAAGCGCTTCACGCACCCGTGCCGCGACCACCGTGCTGGCGATACGCGAAATGGCCCAGCGTTTCGGCATGCGGGACAAGATCACGATCACATCGAGTTCACGCGAAGTGTTGAAAGCCGCGCTGGATCTGGTGCCGGACGTGTCTCGCGGACTGGTGGCCGAGTACGCCTGGCTCGACCCGCTGAAGGTCGCGCAAAACTATGGCTGTGAGATGCTGGCGCTGAACTGGACCCTGTGTACGCCGGAACGCCTGCAGAAGGCGCAGCGTCAGGGGCTGCATGTGTCGGTGTGGACAGTCAACGAGCCCGCGCTGATGCGCAGGCTCGCCGACTTCGGCGTTGACAGCCTGATTACAGACTTTCCCGGTTTGGCCAGCGCCACGCTCGAGAATTGCTGAAATCGGTTTCCCCGGCCGGCTCAGGCCACCGGCCGGAGCCGCTCAAAAAAGCCGGTTGAGGCCATCGTACGCCGCTACCCGATAGGCTTCGGCCATGGTCGGGTAGTTGAACGTCGTGTTGACGAAATACTTCAGGGTGTTCTGTTCGCCCGGCTGGTTCATGATCGCCTGACCGATGTGCACGATCTCCGAGGCCTGATAACCGAAGCAGTGAACGCCCAGCACTTCCAGCGTATCGCGGTGGAACAGGATCTTCAGCATGCCTTGCGGTTCGCCGGCGATCTGCGCGCGCGCCATGCCCTTGAAGAACGCCTTGCCCACTTCGTACGGCACCTTGGCCTGAGTCAGCTCCTGCTCGTTCTTGCCGATCGAGCTGATCTCCGGAATGGTGTAGATGCCGGTCGGCACGTCGTTGACGAAGCGCCAGCTGCCGTTGTCGACGATGCTGCCAGCGGCCGAACGGCCCTGGTCGTGGGCGGCACTGGCCAGGCTCGGCCAGCCGATCACATCACCGGCACCATAGATATTCGGCACGCAGGTGCGGTAGTTCTCGTCGACTTCGATCTGGCCACGGCTGTTGACCTTCACGCCGATGTTTTCCAGACCGAGCGCGTCGGTGTTGCCAGTACGGCCGTTGCACCAGAGCAAGGCATCGGCCTTGATCTTCTTGCCGGATTTGAGGTGCAGGATCACGCCGTTGTCCACGCCTTCGACGCGGTCGTAGTCTTCGTTGTGGCGAACCGTGATGTTGTTGTTGCTGAAGTGGTAGCTCAGGGCCTGAGAAATTTCCGAGTCGAGGAAGCTCAGCAACTGACCGCGGTTATCCACCAGCTCGACCAGTACCCCCAGACCGCTGAAGATCGAGGCGTATTCGCAACCGATCACGCCGGCGCCGTAAACGATGAGTTTGCGCGGGGTGTGGCCGAGGCTGAGGATGGTGTCGCTATCGTAGATACGCGGGTGATGGAAATCGATGTCCGCCGGGCGATACGGGCGCGAACCGGTGGCGATGATGATGTGCTTGGCCACCAATTTTTCAACCACGCCGTTGGCGCAGACCACTTCGATGGTTTGCTCGTCGGCGAAGCTGCCGGTGCCGAAGAACACATCGACGCGGTTACGGGCGTAGTAGCCGGTGCGCGAGGCGACTTGTTTGGAGATGACTTTTTCAGCGCTTTTCAACACGTCCGGGAACGAAAACCAGCGCGGCTCACCGATGGCCCGGAACATCGGGTTGGTGTTGAACTGCATGATCTGCCGGACCGAGTGACGCAAGGCCTTGGACGGGATGGTGCCCAGGTGGGTGCAGTTGCCGCCGACCTGGCGACGGCTATCGACCATCGCCACCTTGCGCCCTGCCTTGGCGGCGTTCATTGCCGCGCCTTCTCCCGCCGGGCCGGAACCCAACACCACCACATCGTAGTTGTAGACAGCCATGCGTACTCCTCAGAACAGGCCGCGGCGCCCTCGGCACCTGCGGCTAAATCACGCCGGTCTGCGGCGTGAAGGAACAATTTGGGGCCAGTGCAGAACCCGGACACAGTCTATAGAAGCGTCAACGCCGCGCACATTAACCCTTGGTCGCGTCGTAGGCTAGTTTTGCCTGCACTACAAAGCCATCGAAATATGCTTTTGATCCCGCAATCACTCGGTTTTATCACCCGCCAGGCGCTCAAACGCCTGATTGGTGCGTGTGACGAAACCTGTATCGGCACGAATCACAAAGAATGCAGCAATGTCATGCGCCTGGGCATAGTCCCATCCCCGTTCAGGCCCAAGAATCAGCAACAGCGTCGATAAGCCATCGGCCATCAACGCTGAAGGATGAATCACCGTGACTGACGCCAGGGTGTGCAGGACCGGTGCTCCGGCACGGGCGTCGAAGGTGTGGGAATAGCGCCGACCGTCCTGCTCGAAATAATTACGGTAGTCACCGGACGTGGACACGCCATAGCCGTCGACGGCGATGATGCGTTTGGCCACTTGCCGGTCATCGCGGGGTTCTTCCAGGGCGATGCGCCACGGTGAGCCGTCGAGTTTTTTGCCGACGGCCTTGAGTTCGCCGGTGGCTTCAGCGAGGTAGTCGTGGATGCCCAGCGCCTCGAGTTTTGCGGCAATCGTGTCGACCGCGTAACCGGCAGCGATGCTGTTGAAGTCGACCTCCACTGCGGCGTCCTTGCACAAGCGGTCACCGTCGATACGCAAATGACTGTGGCCGACGCGCTGCCGCACTTCGGCCAGCGCCTCGGCGCTCGGGACTTTTTCCTCACGCGCCTGCGGGCCAAATCCCCAGAGGTTGAGCAGCGGTTCCACCGTCAGATCGTAGGAGCCGTCACTTTGTAAAGACAAGCGCTCGCCGACGCGGACCAATTCGAGGATCGGCGCAGGCATTATCTGGCAGTGGTTGGCGGGCAAGTTATTGAAGCGCTCGATGTCGGAGTCACTGCGATAGGTCGACATTTGCCGATCGACATCAGAGAGGATTTTTTCGACCTGGACGCGGACTTCCGCCGGCGCGGGAAGACCGGCATGGCGCACGTATTGGATCGAATAGCTGCTGCCCATGGTCGGGCCGTCGAAGCGTTCCAGGCTGTCGCCGTTGCCACAACCGGACAAAACGCCGGCCAGCACCACAACTCCACTCCAGCGTCCAGTTAACAAATCTTCATCTCCCCTCAAAACCGCGCCCGCCATTATGGGCCTCGGAACGCACGGGAGCGAGGTCTGCCCCGGCGGCCAGTCAGATGCCACGCTTTCAAACAAGATCTACCAGAGTGAGTACCTACACATGTCTTCCAATACGAGCAAAGGCAAAGCGATTTTTCGCGTCGTCAGCGGAAACTTTCTCGAGATGTTCGACTTCATGGTCTACGGTTTTTACGCCACGGCCATCGCCAAAACCTTCTTTCCCGCCGATAGCGCGTTTGCTTCCCTGATGCTGTCGCTGGCCACTTTCGGGGCCGGTTTCCTGATGCGTCCGCTGGGGGCGATTTTCCTCGGGGCCTACATCGACCGTCATGGCCGCCGCAAAGGCCTGATCATCACGCTGGCGATGATGGCCGCCGGCACGGTGCTGATTGCCGGTGTGCCGGGTTACGCGACGCTGGGCATCGCGGCGCCGCTGATCGTATTGTTCGGCCGACTGCTGCAAGGCTTCTCGGCGGGCGTGGAACTGGGCGGTGTGTCGGTGTACCTCGCCGAAATCTCCACCCCGGGCCGCAAAGGCTTCTTCGTCAGTTGGCAGTCCGCCAGCCAGCAAGCCGCGGTGGTATTCGCCGGCCTGCTCGGCGTGGGTTTGAACCACTGGCTGAGCCCCGACCAAATGGGTGAGTGGGGCTGGCGCGTGCCGTTCCTGATCGGCTGCATGATCGTGCCGGCGATCTTCGTGATCCGCCGCTCGCTGGAAGAAACCCCGGAATTCCAGGCGCGCAAACACCGCCCTACCCTGCGGGACATCGTCCGCTCGATCGGTCAGAACTTCGGCATCGTCCTCGCCGGCATGGCGCTGGTGGTGATGACCACGGTGTCGTTCTACCTGATCACCGCCTACACCCCGACCTTCGGCAAAGCCGAGCTGCACCTGTCGAATCTGGATGCGTTGCTGGTGACGGTGTGTATCGGCCTGTCGAACTTCTTCTGGCTGCCGGTGATGGGCGCGCTTTCCGACAAGATCGGCCGCAAACCCCTGCTGCTGGCCGCGACGATTCTGGCAATCCTCACGGCTTACCCGGCGCTGTCATGGCTGGTGGCGAACCCCAGCTTCAGCCATTTGCTGATTGTCGAGTTGTGGCTGTCATTCCTGTATGGCTCGTACAACGGCGCCATGGTGGTAGCCCTGACCGAGATCATGCCGGTGGAAGTTCGCACCACCGGTTTCTCCCTGGCCTACAGCCTGGCGACCGCAACATTCGGTGGTTTCACCCCGGCGGCCTGTACGTACCTGATCCATGTGCTGGACAACAAGGCGGCACCGGGGATCTGGCTCAGTGGCGCGGCGGTACTGGGGTTGATCGCGACGCTGGTGTTGTTCCGTGGCAATCGGCATGCGTTGCGCGCGGCGCAAGCGGCTGTCATCAGAGGCGCTCACTAAAAGGAACGCAGTCAGGTGCAGAACCTGTGGGAGCGGGCTTGCTCGCGAAGAGGGAGTGTCAGTAAACACTGATGTTGCCTGACACACCGCCTTCGCGAGCAAGCCCGCTCCCACATTTAATCGGCGTGCCCCATGGGTTTTAGTTCGCTTCGGTCCGCATGCAGCCAAGGCGGCCCCTCTGCAAATCTGGCCTCCAGCCATGTCTTGAACGCCATGAGCGTCGGTATTCGATTTCAGATGAACAATATAGCCTTACTGCAGTTCATTGCTGCACACAGTGCAGCAGTCTGAAGCCCGTGGAAACAGGGCCACGGCAAGGGCCAGGATGATCAGTGCCACGGCGACGGCAAACGTTATCCGCATGCCGCTGGCGACGGCTGCGGCAGACGCGCTGGTGATGTCTGTCGTCGCCGAGGCAAGCGCAAACACCGCGCCCATCACCGAAGCTCCGGTGATCAGGCCGAGATTGCGTGACAGGCTGAGCATGCCGGAAATCACGCCGCGCTGGTCCGGGCGGATGTCGGTCATGATCGCGGTGTTGTTGGCCGCCTGAAACAACGCGTAGCTGGCCGTGATCACCGCGATGGGCGCGAGGTAACCGAGGAGGCCGAACCCCGCTGGCATCATTGATAAAGCACTCGCGCCGAGCGCCATTGTCGCGAGTCCGAGACGGGTCATGCGCCGAGTGCCAAAACGGTCCACCAGGCGACCGGCCGGCACGCCGGTCAATGCAGCCACCAACGGGCCGACCGACAAGGCGAAACCGACAAGTGCCGTGCCGAGGCCAAGCGCACCCGAGAGATAAAACGGCCCGACCACCAGCGTCGCCATCATCACCGTCGAAACGAGCGCGCTCATGGCCAGGCTGGCGCTCAAGCCCGGCTCGCGGAACAGGGGCAACCGGATCAATGGCGATGCCACCCTGGCCTCAACGAAGATGAAAATGCCAATACCGAAAACAGCCGTGAGCAGCAGCGCGATATTGAGCGGACCAAAATCGCCGTGCCCGAGCGTCATGGCCAGCGCATACGCCGCAAGCGTCAGCGCCAGCAACAACGTGCCTACCTTGTCGAACCCCACCCGCCCCGCTTTCGCCCGCTGAGCATCCGCCGGTAAATAGCGATACGCGAGCCAGATATTCAGAACACCCAGCGGCACGTTGATCAGAAAAATCGCCTGCCAGCCAACGCCGGCAATCAACATCCCACCGAGCGACGGCCCCAGCGTGGTGCCGATCGCCGACATCGTTCCGAGCAAGCCCATGGCGCTGCCGGCCTTCTCTTTCGGCACCGTTTCACCGACAAACGCCACGGTCAGCGCCAGCATGATCGCCGCCCCAAGCCCCTGCACCGCCCGGGCGCCGACCAGCCATCCAAGCGACGGCGCGACACCGCAGGCCAGCGATGACAAGGTAAAAATGGCGATGCCCGCCAGCAGCAAACGCCGACGGCCGAGCATGTCGCCGAGCCGTCCGACGCTGACGATCAGCGTGGTGATCGCCAACAGATACGCCAGCACAATCCACTGCACGTGTTGGAAGGAAGCATCGAACGCCTCGGCCAATGTCGGCAATCCCGCATTGGCGATGCTGGTGTCGAGTGAAGGCATCAACATCGACAGCGAAAGGCTGGCAAGCGCCCAGCGCACCGAACCTGATTGAGTGATGGATTTCATTATCTGGCCACGTCTGGAAGGTAGATCAGCAGCGTATGCCCGTGCGTGACAAGGCGGAAGACGCAGCATTTGCACTTGATAGATGCATTTGACGCCATGTCAGCCCCGCCCCGTGCTAACGTTGCGGCATGACCACTCCCGATCTCAATCTGCTGATTACCCTGGACGTGCTGCTCGCCGAAGGCAGTGTCGCCCGCGCCGCCCAACGACTGCGCCTGAGCCCCTCGGCCATGAGCCGGGCGTTGGCGCGGTTGCGCGAAACGACGGGTGACCCGCTGCTGGTCCGGGCCGGACGCGGCCTGGTGCCAACGCCCCGGGCGCTGGAATTGCGCGAGCACGTCAGTCGACTGGTGCAAGATGTCGAAGCCGTGTTACGCCCCGCCGAACAACTCGACCTCAAGCATCTGGCGCGCACGTTCACCCTGCGCACCAGCGACGGCTTCGTGGAAAACTTCGGCCCGGCACTGATCGCCCGCGTCGGTGAGGAAGCCCCCGGCGTGCGTTTGCACTTCGTGCAGAAGCTGAGCAAGGACAGCGCCGCCCTTCGCGACGGTTCCGTTGACCTGGACACCGGCGTGGTCGGTGGCACGACCAGCCCGGAAGTGCGCACTCGTGCATTGTTCGAGGATCATTTCATCGGCGTCGTGCGCACGGGGCATCCGCTGAGCGAGGGCGAGATCACTGCCTCCCGTTACGCCGCTGGCCGGCACATCCTGGTTTCACGACGCGGGCTCGACAAAGGTCCGATGGATGAGGCTTTGGAAGCGCTGGGACTGCAGCGGGAAATCGTCACCGTCGTCAGCGGTTTCTCGGCCGCCCTGGCGCTGGCTCGCGCCTCGGACCTGATCGCCACCGTGCCCGCCCGCCACACCCGAAACTTGCGTGCCGGCCTGCACAGTTTCGAGCTGCCGTTCGAGCTGCCGCCAATCACCATTTCGATGCTCTGGCATCCACGGATGGATGCCGATTCAGCGCATCGGTGGTTGCGTGAATGTGTTCGAGAGGTTTGTGCGTTGCCCTAAGGAATCTTCAACCCTTCCTTTTCTGAAGCCCTTTCAACCGCACACTCGCCCGCTGCGCCGCCGCCATTTTTTCCGGGCGCTTCATGCGTTTCCATTTTCTGATGTCGTCCTTGGTGCGACCACAACTGACACACAGTTCACCACTGAGCTGGCAAACGGCAATACACGGATTTTCGATGTCCTTGGCCACGTTCAACCCCGCGTCGAGCGCTTGGGCGCCAGGCGTTGCTGCCAGTTGCCGCCATTGGCGCGCTGACATTGTTCTTCAGAATCAAACTGCACATGGGCCGCGACCGGGTTGACGAGCACGTCCGCGTCTTCTAACGCCAACGCCGTCAGTTCAACCATGCGCTCGCCCTGCCCGCTCGCCAGCGCCTGGTCCTTGTTGGCCTGCGTATCGAAGACCCAAATCACCCGCAGGCTGGATGGAAAGGCGTCGTAATCGACTTCGTGGGTCAGCCAGCAGAACCCGACTATTTCCGCTTTGGCGGTTTCGCACGCCTCGGTCAGGGTGGCGGCCAGGCGACGTTCGAGGTGCGCCTGATCGCGTTTGCTTAAAGACATCGGGTGGGTCCTTGGGTGGTCGTCGGCAGAAAGGGCTCATCATACGATACCGTTCAGCGAAAAACGGCGGAGCAGTCCTGAATTTGGGTTGATCTGAAAGCTTCAGCGTCTGTGCTGTCGTCTTCGCGGGCAAGCCACGCTCCCACAGGTTTTGTGTTGAACTGGCTGTGATCTTTTGATCGGCCCCATCTCGACGGCTCAAGTAAAAGACTATCCCTATCACCCCCCAATACTCCCCCTATTAGCCGACTGCTTTATCGGGGTCTAACCTTACTGGAGCGCTGGCGCAAGCTGGCCGGTTGAGACCTGAGAAAAGATACGAATGAGTCAGAAAGCGTACTAGGCTTGCCGTGGGCCACCGTGCTGGCAACTCGATTGCCGCTATCCGGATTTCCCGTGTGACCACGACGATCAATTGATCGCACGGCTGCAGCCTATGTCATTGATTCCGCTCGTCGCTATTGCGTGCCCAACCCCGGGCCGGATAGCCGGATGAACACGACCAAAGGTAGCGCATACATGGCAAATGAATCGAAATGCCCGTTCAATCACGCCGCCGCTGGCGGTGGCACGACGAACCGCGATTGGTGGCCCAACCAACTGAATCTGAAGATCCTGCACCAGAACTCGCGGCTGTCGGACCCCACGGACGAGGGTTACAACTACGCCGAAGCGTTCAAAAATCTGGACTTTCAGGCACTCAAGCAAGACCTGCATGCACTGATGACCGACTCGCAAGACTGGTGGCCGGCAGACTTCGGCCACTATGGGCCGCTGTTTATTCGCATGGCCTGGCACGCCGCTGGCACCTACCGCGTCGGTGACGGTCGTGGCGGTGCCGGCTCCGGTCAGCAGCGCTTTGCACCGCTCAACAGTTGGCCGGACAACGTCAGCCTCGACAAGGCGCGCCGGCTGCTTTGGCCGATCAAGCAAAAGTACGGTCGCAACATCTCCTGGGCTGACCTGATCGTCCTCACCGGCAACGTCGCACTGGAGTCCATGGGCTTCAAGACCTTTGGCTTTTCCGGCGGCCGGCCAGACGTCTGGGAACCGGATGAGGCCGTCTACTGGGGCTCCGAAAACAAGTGGCTGGCAGGTGACACCCGCTACGAAAAAGACAAAAAAGAGCCCATGCAAGAACCCGGCGAAGGCCCTCTCGTCGCTGAGCCGGGGAAAAATGAGGACAGCCGCACCGAGGGCGGACGCAACCTGGAGAATCCGCTCGCCGCCGTGCAAATGGGCCTGATCTACGTCAACCCGGAAGGCCCGGAAGGCAAACCGGACCCGCTCGCTGCGGCGGTGGACATCCGCGAGACCTTCGGGCGCATGGCCATGAACGACGAAGAAACCGTGGCACTGATCGCCGGCGGCCACGCCTTCGGCAAAACCCACGGTGCCGGCCCTGCCGACAACGTCGGTCCCGAGCCCGAAGCCGCTGGCCTTGAACAACAGGGCCTGGGCTGGAAGAGCACCTTCGGCAGCGGTAAAGGCGGCGACACCATCACCAGCGGCCTGGAAGTGACCTGGACCACCACGCCCACCAAATGGAGCAACAACTACCTGGAAAACCTGTTCGGCTTCGAGTGGGAACTGACCAAGAGCCCGGCGGGTGCCAACCAGTGGACGGCGAAAGGTGGTGCCGGCGCGGGCATCATTCCGGATGCTCACGATCCGTCCAAGCGGCGTAATCCGACCATGCTGACCACGGACCTGTCGCTGCGATTCGACCCGATCTATGAACCGATTTCGCGGCGCTTCCTCGCCAATCCGGATCAGTTGGCCGACGCCTTCGCCCGCGCCTGGTTCAAACTGATCCACCGCGACATGGGCCCCCTCTCCCGCTACCTCGGCCCGGAAATGCCCAACGAAGTACTCCTGTGGCAAGACCCGATCCCGCCGGTCGACCACCCCTTGGTCAACGACAGCGACATCGCCGCACTCAAAGGCAAGCTCCTGGCCAGCGGCCTGACCGTCTCGCAACTGGTGTCAACCGCCTGGGCAGCGGCCTCCACCTTCCGCGGCTCCGACAAACGCGGCGGCGCCAACGGCGGACGCCTGCGCCTGGCCCCGCAGAAATCCTGGCAGGTCAACCAGCCTGATCAAATGGCAAGCGTGCTGGCGAAACTCGAGAGCATCCAGAACGAGTTCAACAGCGCACAAACCGGCGGCAAGAAAATCTCCCTGGCCGACCTGATCGTGCTGGCCGGTTGTGCCGGCGTCGAACAGGCGGCGAAAAATGCCGGCCTCACTCTCACGGTGCCTTTCACCCCAGGGCGGATGGACGCCTCGCAAGAGCAAACGGACGTGGAGTCCTTCGGCTACCTCGAACCCGCCGCCGATGGTTTCCGTAACTACCTCAAAACCCGCTACAGCGTACCGGCCGAAGCCTTACTGATCGACAAGGCGCAACTGCTGACACTCACCGCGCCAGAAATGACCGTGCTCATCGGTGGCCTGCGCGTGCTGAACACCAACGTCGGCCAAACCCAACATGGCGTGTTCACCAAGCAGCCGGAAGCGCTGACCAACGACTTCTTCAAAAACCTGCTCGACATGGGCGTGGAATGGAAACCGGTGTCGGAGGCCAATGAAGAGTTTGAAGGACGCGACCGCAAAACCGGCGACCTCAAATGGACCGGAACGCGCGTCGACCTGGTGTTTGGCTCCAATGCGCAGCTGAGGGCGCTGGCGGAGGTCTATGCCTGCAACGATGCGAAGGAGAAGTTTGTGAAAGACTTCGTGGCGGCGTGGGTCAAGGTGATGAACCTGGATCGCTTCGAGCTTATGTAACGCGAACGGTAATGCTGAAACCCGCAACGCCTCCCTGTGTGGAGGCGTTGTGCTTTTTGCTGATCGCAGGAAGAGATTAAGCGGGAGAGATCGTGGCCAGCGCACCAATCAAAATGGTCAACACCAGAAATCCACCCAGGAAAATTGCCATCTTGCCCATGAGGCCTCCTACGTTATGAGTTTGCGGTGCAGCGGTTACCGCCACTGCTGACCGTGCCGTCATTCTGAGCCGGAGGCTGGTTCCATAACAGATGCAGATAGCCCAGAAATAACCGTATCAGACTTCACGTGAACATGTAGGTGCTGCCGAAGGCTGCGATCTTTTGATCCACCCGATCCATCAATCCACTATAAATAACTTGGCGCCGCCGCTGGTGAACGACCGATGCCCTTCGGCATCGTTGCCCACTTGATAGCTCATTCCAGCAGTCAGCGTGAACTGGCGGCCATCTTCCAGTTCTGTGTGTAACTCACCTTCCAGGCACAACAGGATATGACCTCTCCAGCACCAGTGATCGGCCAGATATCCGGGACTGTATTCAACCATCCGCACACGTATCGAACCAAACTGGCAGGTCCGCCAATAGGCCATGCCCGTCTGGCCTGCATGCTCGACCGGTTCGATCTTCGACCAATCGGTAGTCCCGAAGGGGATGGCGGTAAGGTCCATTATTGCCTCATCAACTTGGAGTGAGTATGGACCCTATCAATCGGGCCACGCTGCCGATAGACACAGATGGCCCACATTTACGGAATACAGGCCCAAGAATAAACCCTGAAAACCAGTGATCCCGTCCGCCACCCTGGTGCGGTATTAATAGCGACCTAAAGCAGATCCTCCAAAGTGTCATATTGGTAATACTGGCTGTAATTCAGGACATCTCGCGGCGTCACCTTTTCCGGGAAAGGGCTGTACATCGGGTCATCGATCCGGTGGAACTTGAAAGTAGCGGGGGCCGCTCCGTCGGGTACGTAAGTTGCCGTGGGATGCTTCGCTTGCCATGCCGCCCACAGTCGGTCGACATTGCAATGATGCAGAAAGAAGACTGGATCGTTCGGCGAGGATGACAATCCCATATCACCACCGACCCACACATGGACGTTGTTGTGAATGCGTTCTTTGCCGGTCCATCCTTCGATGCAGTTGCGCGCGCCACCGGTGGATTGCGCCGCGTCATAGGGCGATTTGTCATACACGGCATTTTCCCGGATGACCTTGCGCACATTGGCTCGGCTGGGCAGCGCCCCACCGCCACCCAAATAACGCGCCAGGGGGCGGTTTACCCGGTCCAGTTCCAGGGTGCGGCCATTGCCCATCAGTCGCACCCGCCACTTCCCGTCCACGAACTGTCCAAGGTACTGATTCGACCAGATGAGTGAAGTCCTGGGGTCCTGAAGTTCCGCGTCAGCGTTCCAGTCCCAGTACGGGATTCGGAAGTGCGGGTCGCTTACCGCTTTACGCAGCAACGCTTCCAGCCGCACGAGAAAGTAGCGGTGCCACGGCAAAAATGATGGGCCTCCATGCGCAGCGTTCCTGGCCATCTGCCCGGCAGGCGTTGAAATCATCATGGCCCGGTGGTGCCAGGCCACCAAGGAGTCATAAATCGAGAGATTGGCCTGCCCGGGCCAAGGATTCTGCGCGGGATCCTTGAGCCGCTTCACCCCTTCGACGTATTTCTGAAGCGCCGCGAGATCTTTGACAGCATTAGACCTGATCATGATGTGCTCCATGGTCATGATGGGCGGGATGGTCGGCGTGCTCTCCCCCGTCGCCCTCGCCCTTGGCGAAGGACTCGGGATAGGCATCGATCACCGCGGTCATCAAGTCGAGCGCCGATCCGTAAGAAACGAATGGGGTGGCGTGCGTATGGACCTGGCCTGCATCGTCTACAAACAGATGCGCCTGCACCGGTGCCCCATCAACCTCCACCTGGTAGGTGGTCACGATCCGGACAACGTGCCCTTTGTGGTTAATCTCGCGAACCGTCCTGGCCTCATGGCCTGCATGCGCGTCCACGTATTCGGGAAACTGCTCCCTGATCCACGCAGGGTGGATTTTGTCAGGATCGGTGATGGATATCTCGGCGAGAGCCGCGATGTCGGGCGGGCTCAACAGCACGTTGGCATTAGTCGCCGTGGGTTCAGGGCTGGAGACATTTTTCCTTGTCATGATTCCTCCTGGAGTGCGCCCCCGGGCGATTGCCCGGACTGGCAGGAGAAAGTGTAGTTGGTCGCCGGCAGGTGGGCTGTCTCACGCTGCTCGCGAAGCGCGCACTTTCTCGTATCGCGAGAACCCGATCTTGATGCCGACCAGAATGGGGGCAGCGATTACAAAAAGCAGGGCCACGGCGATGAACGCTGTGTCGAAGGCAATCACCGTGGACTGACTTGTCACTAACCGGCCCAGCAGGCTCGTCGCTGCCCGGCCAGCGGACGCTGCATCCATTCCTTTCACGGCCAGCATGGCTGTCGTGGTCGTCATCCGCTCAATGACCGCGGCGCCGCCTGGGGTGACGTTGGCGCCGAGGACCACGGCATTGGTGACGATGTTATGGTCGATCAGGGTCTGGAGCCCTGCGACGCCGATAAGACCACCTAGCTGGCGACCCGTATTGAAAAGGCCTATTCCACTAGCGAGGTTTCGGCTGTTGAGGTGGCTGAAAGCGATCAGCGTGATCGATAGAAACAGGAAGCCAAGCCCCAGGCCGCGCAACAGGATGGCTGCCATCATATCGTCCGCCCCGCTTTCGCTGGTCGAACCGGACAGCATCCACATCGCCACCATGATCATCAGGATTCCAAAGGGCACGGTGGCGAACGGCGCAACGCGGCGGGCCTGCATGAGCCAAGCAGATATGAGCAGCGCGCCGACAAAAAACGCGCCACTGGGCAACAGGAGCTGACCGGCATCGGTCGGTGTGAACCCGAGGACCGACAGGGCGAACGCCGGAATCAGGAACGCGCTGCCGAACAAGGCGGCGCCGGCGACAAAACTGACGATAAAGGCGAAGGAAAAATCGCTGGATTTGAACGGGGTGAAATCGAGCAGCCCCTGCCCTTCGGCCAACACTTGATGGCCGAGAAATGCCAGCAGAGCCGCTGCGCCGATCACCGTTAGCCACAGGATGCGAGGCTCCTCGAACCAGTCCCATCGGCTGCCCTGGCTGAGAACATAGGTGAAACAGAACAAGGTGGTACAGATCAGCGAGAAACCGATCCAGTCAAACGGACGGTACCGGACCTTGGCGGGCATTGGGCCGTCTGCGATCAACACAAGCCCGGTAGCCACCAAGGCGATCGGGACCACGCTGAAGAAGATCCATGTCCAGGATTGGCTATCGATCAACCACCCTTGAAGCGCCGGGGCAAGCGTCGCCGGCGCGACAACGGAGCCCATGGCAAACAGGGCCTGGAGGATTGGCTGACGGGACCGCGGATAAGCGCGAAATATGATCGCCTGCCCCCCGACCAGCAGGATGCCACCGGCAAAGCCCTGGATAACTCTAAGTGCAACCAGCAGATCCAGCCGAGCAGTGATGGCGGCAATGCCGCACGCCAGGCCCATGACCAGAGTTGAACTGATAATCACATGACGCGCAGCGAAACGGTTCATCAGCCAAGGGGCAGCCATGAACCCGATCAGTTTGAGCGCGACGTAGCCGATATCCAACCAGGCAAACTCATCCGGCGTTGCATAGGTGTCGCCAATGATGTCGCTGCGTCCGAGCGACAGAACGGTGCTGGCTATCGCTTCCGTCAGCGTGGCAAGCATGATGCCCGCCATGAGCAGGACACCTGTCGTAGCGCGGGCATTGCTTCGCGTGGCGCTGGCAACCGTATTCATGAGCCGCCCCCTTGCGCAACCTCGACACGCGCGGACAGGCCCGGGACGATGCGGCCCGGCAACGGGTTGTGGGCAAGCCGGATCTTTACCGGAACCCGCTGCACGACACGCACAAAGTTCCCTGTTGCATTGTCTGTGGGGAGCAAGCTGAAAGCCGACCCGCTACCCGGTGCAAAGCTGTCGACCACGCCTTCAAGTGCCCCGTCGGGATAGCCGTCGACCGTGATGCGCACGCGCTGACCGGGGCGGATATGTTCGAGCTGGGTTTCCTTGAAGTTCGCCACGACCCATACATCATTGACCGGCACGATATCGAGCAACGAAACACCCGGTGTAACGAACCGGCCGACGCGGACTTGACGGTTACCGATAACGCCATCGACAGGCGCATGTACCACGGTGCTGTCGAGATCGATCTGGGCCAGATCGCGCGCGGCCTGCGCCTGCGCCAGGGCAGCAACGGCAGCTTCTCGCTGGGCCACAAGGACGGCGATGCGTTGCTGTTGAGCCTCGACCGTTGCCGACGCTGCCGATACCGTCGCCTCGGCTC
Source organism: Pseudomonas sp. FP1742 (assembly GCF_030687145.1). Taxonomy (NCBI): domain Bacteria; kingdom Pseudomonadati; phylum Pseudomonadota; class Gammaproteobacteria; order Pseudomonadales; family Pseudomonadaceae; genus Pseudomonas; species Pseudomonas sp. FP1742. The sequence goes on from NZ_CP117460.1 coordinate 4,382,880, forward strand.
TGGATTGTGCCGTGCCGGTTTCATCGACGAGGGCCTGGCTGACGGCGTTGCTGACGATAAGTTTGCGGCTGCGATCATGGGTCTTGGTGGCCAGATTCATCTCGGCGGCGGCCGAGCGTCGCTGGGCTTCGGCCTGTCGAATCAGGGAATGCTGAAGCCGGGTTTCGGCATCGACATGGGTCAGGCGAGCCTCGGCAGCGCTGACATTGGCCACTGCCTGCGCAAGCCGTGCGCGATAGTCCCGATCGTCAATCCGGAACAGGACGTCACCTGCCCGGACGGTCTGGTTGTCCTCGACCTCTACCGCCGTGACATAGCCGGCAACCTTGGCGGCGAGCGAGGTGAGGTCACCGCGCACATAAGCATTATCGGTGGAGGTCGAACCGCTTGAAACCGCCATGGCCCAGCCGCCAGCCAAGATCACCACGGCGCCGACGCACAGCAGGATGCCGATCATCTTTCTCTTGCTGTGCCGCGCCACCACGACAGGGATCTCGACGCTTGCGCCGGTGGCAATGGCGGCCTTGTCCTGAAGCGAGTTCATGTTCTCATTTCCTGTTCAATGCCAAGGACCTACAGCAGCCACAGGGCGGCAGTTGCCTGCCGTCCGGCTGTCGAGCGTCGATGAGCGCGTTAACCGGCTCACTTTTTAGTAGGTGTAACCAGTTGTTTTTCGTTGCTGTCGAGGACGAACACGGCCAGCAGGCGTGCAGGTTTGGTGTCGCTGGCGTTGGCGCTGACTTCGTGCACGGAGCCCGGCTCCTCTACGAAGTTTTCGCCGACGTTGTAGATCTTTTCCGGTTCGCCTTTGACTTTGATGCGAAACGAGCCCTCCAGGACCGTTGCATAAATGAAGGCCGTTTTCGGATGGGTGTGCGACGGCGACGCGGCGCCCGGCCCATACTCGACGAGTACGCCCTTCATGCTCTTGCCAGGGATGTTGGGAATGGGCCGGTCGAATACGACCGTCACCTTGCCTGCGGGCGGCTCGGCGGCCGACGCTGCGCCGATCGACAGCGCGGCGAAGGCAGCGGCCAAGAGGTATCGGGTAAACATGGCAATGCTCCTTGGTGTGTAGGGGGTGTGAGCGCGCGGCCCGTTACCGAGCTGTCGACTGAGCGAGCCAGTCCTCGAAGCGGATCGTGCCCAGGCGCGGGCTCTTGCCGGGGGTCAGCGATTGATCGTCGAGCACCGAACCGAAGTAGCGCGCATGCACATCCGGCACGACCTTGCGCGTGTCGTGAGTGGCCCGCAGGAAGCGCCGGACCAGTTCGTCGAGTGGCATGGCCTCGGGACCGGCGACTTCGACCGTGCCATTGACCGGCGCTGCCAGCGTGACCTCGGCGAGCGCCGCCACCACGTCGTCGGACGCCATCGGCTGGATCAGCGCTGGCGACAGGCAAATCTCCTCGCCGACGGTGGCCGCCTGCGCAATGCCGCCGACAAACTCGAAGAACTGCGTGGCACGCAGGATGGTGTAAGGAATGCCGGACGCCTTGATCAGGTTTTCCTGCGCGACCTTGGCCCGGAAATAGCCATTCTCGGGAAGCCGTTCACTGCCGACGATCGACAGGGCAACGTGATGGCGAACCCCGGCAGCCGCCTCGGCAGCCAGCAGGTTACGGCTCGACGTTTCGAAGAACTCGAGAACGGCCTGGTCTTCCCAGGAAGGCGCGTTCGCCACGTCGACGACAATATCAGTGCCATCCATCGCTTGGGCCAGGCCCTCGCGGGTGATGCTGTTCACGCCCGTGCTGGGGGAGGCTGCGAGCACGTCATGGCCGCGCTCGCGGAGGATATTCACAAGTTTCGATCCGATGAGGCCGGTGCCTCCAATGACGACGATCTTCATGGTTTCTCTCCGATTCTCGACTGCAACCATTGCTGTCGATGTAGATCGAGAGTGCCAGCGCGTGTCAGGGAAGTCCTTGTACCGGCCTTGGGTTTGCCTTCAAGGAAGCTTGGTTTTTCGTCCAGAAAAACAGTTATTCGACGGGTCTCCCTTGCCGCGAACGGTGCAGCGGATCAAGCGCTGCCGTATTATCGAGACCACTGACCAATAGCCAGCTCAGACACGGAGTCGAGGGCGCGCTCGACCAGGGGATCCTCACCTTGCCATTCGTGTTTGAAAACTACGTGCTCGACCAGGAGCGCCGGGAACTGACCTTGCGCGGACAAGTGGTGGCTGTCGGGCCGCAGGTTTTCGATCTATTGCTGCTGCTCGTCAGCAACCGCGATCGCGTCATGAGCAAGGACGACCTGCTCAAGTCAGTGTGGAGCGGTCGGATCGTCTCGGAATCGACGATCACCAGCCACATCAATGCGGTGCGCAAGGCCATCGGCGATACCGGCGAGGAGCAGCGCCTGGTGCGCACGGTCCCCCGTAAGGGATACCGCTTCGTCGGCGAGATAACGGTGGATGAGGTCGGCGAAACGCGACAGCCTGACATCGAAGAACCCACGCCCGTGGACTTGAAGCCAACGCCTCCGCCCACGCTCGTCCTCCCGGACAAACCCTCCATTACTGTCCTGCCCTTCCACAACCTGAGCGGCGATCCGGAACAGGAGTATTTCGCCGACGGCATGGTGGAGGACATCATCGCCGCCCTGTCGCGAATCCGCTGGCTGTTCGTCATCGCGCGCAATTCAAGCTTCACCTACAAGGGTCGGGACGTGGACGTCCAGGGCGTCGGCCAGACGCTCGGCGTGCGCTACGTGCTGGAAGGTAGCGTGCGCAAGTCCGGGAACAAGATACGCATCACCGGGCAGCTCATCGACGCGACGACCGGGACGCATATCTGGGCGGAGCGCTTCGAAGGAACGCTCCACGACATCTTCGAGCTGCAGGATCAAATCGCCGAAAGCGTCGTCGGCGCCATAGCACCGCAACTGGAACGGGCGGAAATCGAGCGCGCCAAGCGCAAACCGACCGAAAGCCTGGACGCTTACGACTATTACCTGCGCGGCATGGCGAAACTGCACAACGGCACCCGCGAAGCCATCGAGCAAGCGCTGCCGTTGTTCTACAAGGCCATCGAGCTCGATCCGGAGTTTGCATCGGCCTACGGCATGGCAGCCTGGTGCCACTTCTGGCGCAAGTTGAATGGCTGGATGACCGATCGGCCTCAAGAAATCGCCGAGGGCGCACGACTTGCGCGTTTGGCGGTAGAACTCGGCCGGGATGATGCGGTGGCGCTGACGCGAGGCGGACATGCACTTGCCCATCTCGCCGGCGATGTCGATGGCGGCATTGCCCTGCTCGACAGGGCACGCCTGCTCAACCCCAACCTCGCCCCCGCCTGGTTCCTGGGCGGTATCCTGCGCGCACTGCGCGGCGAAGCAGATGCCGCCATCAAGGATTTGACCCATGCCGTTCGCTTGAGTCCGCTGGATCCGGAAATGTTCAGGATGCAGGTCGGGATGGCGCTCGCGCACTTCTTCGCCGGGCGCTTCGATCCAGCTTCTGACTGGGCGGAAAAGGCACTGGGGAACCTGCCCTGCCTCCTGGCATCGGTTGCCCTGATGGCGGCCAGTCACGCGCTCAGCGGACGGATGGACAAAGCGAAGCAAGCGATGCAGCGCCTGCACGAACTGGATCCGTCCTTGCGCGTCTCTAACCTGAAAGACTGGCTGCCCATCCAGCGACCCGAGGATTTTGCGCGGTTTGCGGATGGGTTGCGGCTGGCTGGGTTGCCGGAGTGACTGCGGTCTGGTGACTTGAATTGCTGGTCAAGACCAACGCGGGAATTCCCTACGGCAATCGGTGCCCCTTGGAGCTGCCGAAGGCTGCGATTCTTTTGATCTGAAAAACCAAAAAGCCCCGCCCCGCCTAGAAGGGACACAGCCCAAAGCGGACAATCCGACTGCTTTTTCAATGCGGCCTCAGACTGAGTCTCGATAAACTCGAGATAGGGTGTACCATCAGGCTCTGTCCATCAGATATTAGTCCGTCATGTCCACGCTAAGCGAAGAGAGCCGCCAGATCGTAGCTTCTCTGGCGCACCGTGTTGGCCCCGACGCGGACATTGCAAGGGTCGCCCAGGCGATCGTTTCAACCTTGCAGGATATGGACGCTGCCCTCACGCCCATCATTGGGCCGCAAGGGGTTGCCGCGCTTTACCGCCGCAGCCTCCAGCTTTGCACTTGCGCTCATCCGCGCCTGGCCGGTACCTATGACCGCGTGCAGGCCGCGCTGGATCTGGCTGCCCTCAAATCCGTACTCGTTGAACAAAGCGAAGCCGATGCGTTGTTTTTCGGTGAAGTGATGCTGATCACCTTCTACGAACTGCTGACCACGCTGATCGGGCCCTCGCTCACCGCACGGTTGCTTCGTGACGTGTGGGAACCTTCTTTGAGCGACACCCCATCGCAGGAAAATTCGCCATGAGCACCAAAGTGACTATCAACCGCTTGGCCACCGGCGTGCCAGGATTGGACGAGGTGCTGGGCGGAGGTTTGCCGGAGTTTTCGTTCAACTTGATCGCCGGCCCTCCCGGCTGCGGCAAGACTACCCTCGCTCACCAGATGATGTTTGCCCTGGCGACGCCCGAACGTCCGGCGCTGTTCTTTACGGTGCTTGGCGAGCCGCCACTGAAGATGCTGCGCTATCAACAGCAATTCGATTTTTTCGACAGTGAAGCGATCAACCATTCGATTCGCTATATCAACCTGGCCAACGACACCCTCGCCGGAAATCTGGACGAAGTGCTGCGGCGCATCGTCAGCGAGGTGGAGGCGCACTCTCCGTCGCTGGTGTTCGTCGACTCGTTCCGTTCGGTGGTGCTGGCCAGCCAAACCCAGGACAACCCCAACAACAACCTGCCGCAGTTCATTCAGCAACTGGGCATGTTGATGACCACCTGGCAGGCGACGACCTTCCTGATCGGCGAATATTTCACCGAAACCGACACCAACCCGATTTTCACCGTGGCCGATGGCCTGATCTGGCTGCGTCAAAGCGTTCAGCGCAATTCCATGGTGCGCAAGATGGAAATCATGAAGATGCGCGGCCAACCGACACTGCCGGGGCTGCATACCTTCCGCATCGCGACGTCGGGGATCAAGGTCTTTGCGCCAGCGGCCCCCAACCCGGTTGAAGCGCCGCTGGAGTTCCCTATCAAGCGCCTGAAGATGGGCGTGCCGCAGCTCGACGAGATGCTCGGCGGCGGTCTGCCCCGTGGTTATTCCTTGCTGGTAGCCGGGCCGTCGGGTTCGGGCAAAAGCATTCTGGCCGCGACATTTCTCGCTGAAGGCGCGCGCAATGGCGAAACCGGCGTGATCGCGGTGTTCGAACAGCGGCCCAATCACTCCCAGAATGCCACCCTCGCTGGCCTGATCCAGAGGGGCCAGGTCGGTCTGGTGGACAGCCGGGCCCCGGACCTCTCCATCGACGAAATCGTGCAGTTGCTGTTGAGCGAGATCACCCGGCTGAAAGCCACCCGCGTGGTGATCGATTCGCTGTCGGGCTTCGAACTGGCGCTGGCGCCGACCTTCCGCGAGGACTTCCGCGAGTCGCTGTCACGCATGGTCACCGCGCTGACCGGCGCCGGGGTCAGTGTGTTGATGACCTCCGAGTTGGAAGACCGCTACACCGATCTGCGTTTCAGTCCTTACGGCACGGCGTTTCTCACCGATGCGATCATCGTTCAACGCTATATTGAAGTTGAGAGCCGCTTGTTGCGGATCATGGCCGTGGTCAAGGTCCGCGCCAGTGCCCACTCAGATCAGTTGCGCCAGTACCACATCGACGATAACGGCCTGCAGATCGGCGAAATGCTGCCGGACCAGGAAGGGCTGCTCGGTGGTCGACCGACAAGACAGAGTTCAGGAGCGGTACGTACGGGAGATAAAAATGTTTGAGCCCGACTCATGAGTAAAGCCGGTGGCAAGAAGGAACGTGAGATGGCCAATGCTGCTCACGAACTCTTCCTGCTTGGACAAAAGACTGTTGAAGCGCGCGCCGTACTGGCAGCACTGCAAAAACAGTTGAGCGACGCCAGCAGCCGGTTGGTGGATACCCAGCAGGTCGAGCAAGTGATCGAGGCCAATCAGCAGCTGGTACTGGCGATACTCTTGGCGCAATCAGACGCTGTACCCCCCCCTCGTCTGGAGGAGCAGCGTTTGTACCAGCAATTGCGCGAGGCTAATGCGCAGCTGGTAATGGCTGCGCTCAGCGCTCAAGACCTTCAGGCAACAGCCGAGCGCGCATTGAACCAGCAGAAAAACGTACTGGCGATGGTGGCCCATGAGCTGCGAAATCCGTTAACACCTATCAGCATGATTGCAGAGCGTATGGTTCGACTGCCCAGCGACCAACTGCCGCGAATGCGTGAGTTGATTGAGAGTCAAGTACAGCATATTTCACAGCTGGTCGACGATCTGCTCGACGTCTCCCGCGCCAGCACGGGCAAGCTGCGAATCAATCGCCGCGATGTCGACATGATGCAAATTCTGATTGAGGCTGTTGATGCGTGTGGTCCTGTGATGATCGCGCAACAGCAGCAGTTCGACGTCCATCTTCCAGATGGCACCTTGATGGTGAATGGTGATTCAGGACGCCTCGCTCAGATTCTCCACAATCTACTGGCGAATGCAGCCAAGTACACTCCGGCCGAAGGCAGAATCAAGCTGTCAGCCACGGTAGAGACTGACGTTCTGAAGATAAGTATTTCCGACAATGGAATCGGCGTTTCGGCTAAAGCACTCCCTTTTATTTTTGACCCTTATGTTCAAGACGAACACGCCATAGGTTTCAACGGCTCCGGTTTGGGCATCGGGTTGACCGTCGTTCGGGAGCTGGTCGAAGCACACGGGGGCAAGGTCACCGTCACGAGCGAGGGTAATGGTAAGGGAAGTGAGTTCGTGGTGATGCTGCCGCTGGTGAGCCATTGATGCTTCTTTAGAGCTAATCGACAGAAAACTACTGCTTGTATTTGGATCAAGCTCTCTTTGGAAGGTCATATGAAAACTATTAAAGGGGCGTTGTTAATCATTCTTATTGTTGCCCTGGCCATCGGGGCGTTTAACTTGATATTCGTGGCAGTGTCTGGCTACTTTGGGCCGTTTTACGAGAGCGAGGCAGACCAAAGTCGGAACTTTGCAATTTGGCTTTTGGGTAATGCGGGGGTTGGGTTGCTTTCGATTGTCATGGGTGTCGTTTTGTATCGGCGATATCTGCGCAGGGCACGACACGCAAACACCACGAACTCGTAGGAGCTGCCGAAGGCTGCGATCTTTTGATCTTTCGCCCACAAAAAAGCCCACTGACCGTCACCGGTCCAGTGGGCTTTCGATTAGGCCTCTAGTTACAGAGCCATATCCGTCGCAGCATTCTCTTTCACAGCCTTAGGCTTCTCAGCCGGAGCAGCAGGAGCCGCTGCCTGACCAATCACCGGCGGCGGAGTCAGCTCCAGCACCTTGGCGGTGTAGGCCCACTCCTGCGCAACCTTCTCAGGGCTGCTGTTCAGCTGAGTGCCATAGCTAGGCACGATCTGGTGCAGTTTTTCCTGCCAGGCAGGAGTCGCAACCTTGTCCTTGAACACTTTCTGCAGCACGGTCAGCATGATCGGTGCGGCAGTCGATGCGCCTGGCGATGCGCCCAGCAGGCCGGCGATGGTGCCGTCTTGCGAAGCAACGATCTCGGTACCCAGCTTCAGCACGCCACCGGCAGCTTCATCACGCTTGATGATTTGCACGCGCTGGCCGGCTTGCCACAGGCGCCAGTCTTCGGCTTTGGCATTCGGGAAGTATTCTTTCAGGGCATTCATGCGGTCTTCGTCAGACAGCATCAGTTGGCCTGCCAGGTACTCGACCAGTGGGTATTCCTTGATGCCGACGCGGGTCATTGGCCACACGTTGTGCGTGGTGGTAGTGGTCAGCAGGTCCAGGTACGAGCCTTCTTTGAGGAACTTGGTGCTGAAGGTCGCGAATGGGCCAAACAGGATGACGCGCTTGCCGTCCAGAACACGAGTGTCCAGGTGCGGAACCGACATTGGCGGTGCGCCAACGGAGGCTTTGCCGTAGGCCTTGGCCAGGTGTTGTTCGGCGATGGTCGGGTTTTCGGTGACCAGGAACGAGCCGCCAACCGGGAAGCCTGCGTATTCCTGGGCTTCAGGAATGCCGGACTTCTGCAGCAGGTGCAGTGCACCGCCGCCCGCGCCGATGAACACGAACTTGGCGTCGGTTTCGGTTTTGGTGCCGTCTTTCAGGTTTTTGTAGCTGACGCGCCAGCTGCCGTCTGCGTTCTTGGTGATGTCTTGCACTTCGCTAGACAGCTTCAAGTCGAACTTCGGCGTGGTTTGCAGGTGCGCGACGAACTGGCGGGTGATCTCGCCAAAGTTCATGTCGGTACCGATCGGGCTCCAGGTGGCCGCGACTTTCTGGTTCGGGTCACGCCCTTCCATCATCAGCGGAACCCACTTCTTGATCACAGCCGGGTCTTCGGAGTACTGCATGCCGGCGAACAGCGGGCTCGCTTGCAGGGCTTCGTAGCGCTTTTTCAGGAACTTGATGTTGTCATCGCCCCACACAAAGCTCATGTGCGGAGTGGAGTTGATGAACGAACGCGGGTTCTTCAGTACGCCTTGCTGAACCTGCCAGGCCCAGAACTGACGGGAGATCTGGAAGGCTTCGTTGATTTCAACGGCTTTCGTGATCTGGACGTTGCCCTTGTCGTCTTCCGGGGTGTAGTTCAGCTCGGCCAGGGCGGAGTGACCGGTACCGGCGTTGTTCCAGCCGTTGGAGCTTTCCTGGGCGACGCCGTCGAGGCGCTCGACCATTTCCATCGACAAGTCGGGTTCCAGCTCATTGAGCCATACACCCAGCGTTGCACTCATGATGCCGCCGCCAATGAGCAGCACATCGACTTTCTTTGCCTCCGCGTAAGCGGACGTGATCCCCATCGACAAAGCCAGCCCCAGCAGGGCTGTGTTCAGTTTCTTAAACATTTGTAGCACCTATGATAAACGCCATCCGCCTCCAATCCTCAATCATGAGCAACCCAGGTTCACGGGTACGCAGGCAGCGTGCCGCGGGTTTCTGCATTCAGAAAGATTTGAAGGAGGGCACACAAGGCCGACGTGTCTCCATCGACCTCAGTTATATGTCCCTCGTGCACTGACTTCTTATCATTATTGGCTCAGCTACTTGAGCGACATTGATTCTGTCGCACGTCTGTGGACGTACGAACCGAATAAGTCAAACCAAGTTAATGCGACAGAATATCACGCCTCGGCCAGCCTGCGCGCCCGAAAGGACTCGACAGTCTAGACGGGACGAGGCCCGCGCTCGGCGTCTTTGCTCAAACGATCCAGCACAAACGCCTTGGCGTTGCGCGTCATCTGGTCCAGATGCCGGTCGCGTTGCTTCTCTGCATCGATCATTGCCCGCTTGCCGTGTTTTTGCAGCAGATAGGTATGTATCTGCCGCACCTCCAAGGAACTGTAGATCGATGTGACATCCAACAGGCCCATCAGGCCTTCAGTGCTGTGATCACGGGTGTTCATCAGCACCTGGGTGCCGCGCACGCCCAGCACCTGGAAGCCCATCGACTCGAACCACGGCACCTTGGCGACGGTGCAGGTCAACTCGGCATGGGGGTAGCGGCCGAGCATGTCTTGCAGCATCGCCCGTGCGACGCCCCGCCGCCGATGACTGGCCTGCACGGCCATATACGCTACGCCGCACGCCTGGGGATCGTCCTTGACCGGCAGGTACAGCACAAAGCCGATGACTTTCCCGGGGTCTTCGTCGTCCGTGGCGACGATCAACTCGACCGCAATGCCTTTGGCGCCGCCGAGCGCTTCCAGGTACAGATGAACCTCATAGCCCACCGTGTATTGATAGACGTTGTACAACGGGTTGCTCGGCGCGATGCCCACCATGCTGATGTCGGTGAGGTTGTCGACGACCATCTGCAGAATCTGGCTGTTGATGGGCTCCGGGCAGGGAGTGGCAAAGTGGGTGAGCTGGGGCATTGCGTTTCTGACTCCGGGTTAATTCCTCCGCCATTGTCACAGATCGAGCCCCTCGCAGGAAAATCACCGCTCGGGGGCAACGATGCGAAAGCGGATGTGGATGTCGTTGGAAACTACCGTGTCGCCCCACTCCCCCTCCCCGATCTTGAAGTCACTGCGTTTAAGGATGATGTCGCCATCGAAAATCCCGATGGCCCGCTCCGGCTTCAACTGCACCGGTACCTGCAACACGCGTGTCAGGCCCCTGAGCGTGAGTTTGCCGGTGATCAAGTAGCGGCGGTTACCCAAGGCTTTCACCCCGGTTGATTCAAAGGTCGCCACCGGATAATCCGCCGTGTTGAACCAGGCGGGCTTTTGCAACTCGGTATTGGCGTCGCTGCTGCCGGCGTCGATGCTGGCGAGGTCGATGGTCAGCATGGCGTGGGCTGCTTCGGGCTTTTTCGTGTCGAAATCGAGCGTGGCGTCAAACTTGCCGAAGGTGCCGTACGCCCTGGAACCGAACTGGTTGTAGGTGAAGGAGATCTTGCTGGCGGTGGTGTTCACCCGGGTGTATTCAACGGCGTGGGCGCAGGGCAAGGCGCCGATCGTGAGGATGGCGAGCACTGCGGCGACTCGCGGGAATCGAAGGTGCATGGGATTCTCCGGGTGGAACGCCCTTCAGGGATTGAAGTGCTGCACCCGTGTGGCTGCAATAGCTGGACTTAAGCAAATATTCGAGGGTTATTCCAGCCCAGCAGAGCCCCTGCTCCTCAAAAGCCCGGCCCCACGGGTCTTTGGACTCGCCGGAAAGCCCGATGCGCCTAAAGTTGTGCTCTTGGCCGCCGACTCCCTTTTACTAACTCCTCTTACGAAGGACCGTAAAGTAGTGAACCTACAGCGTGAAATTGACGAGGTTTTCGAAAGAAAAGCCTTCGAACGGCCACTGTTCTATTCCTACCTGGGAGGTTTGCGATTCAGCCTTTCCGAAAAGGGAACTGCCATTGAACAGTTTCTCCTGGCGCTTCAAAAAGCACGGTGCATTTGCGAGGACATATTCCCCGAGGAAGGATCGCTCGTTGTCTGTCTTCGTGTTCGTTCCGGAGCAAATCCATTTGCACACCGACCTGTTCTAGCGGAGCTTCGGGCGGCCGGTATCAAGATCCCCTCGAATCATTCCCGATGGCGTAACCCCATTCATCCGGACGATTGGTTTAATGAACATGAAGAAGAGCATTGGGCAAATGTCGCCTTTCATGCCCCATTGTCGCTACTTCAGAACTTTCTATGGTGTGCATTGGCGAAGGACTTTGGAGACATTCGGCCCCGCCCGTTTTGTGACATCTACTTTTTCAACCTGAACCTGCAGGTTATGGCATTTCCCTACGATGATCGCGGCATGGATGTCGTCGGACCGAACAGGACTGCCCTGGCGCAGCTGTATCAGAAACATCAGCGTTTTTTACTAACCCATGATCGGCCAGTGATGGATGAGGTATTCGGAGTCCAGGAACCCCATTGTAGATAACGCTGACAACGACGCCTGGACTCCAAAAAATTTGGGCTCGATGGGGCGTGAAACAACCCGAACTGCTCTTCGATAAAGGAAAGTGCAATGCCACCACTGATATGGGACCCGTTTGACCTTTTCAACGTACTTGGGGTTGCTCCTTCTGAAGGAGAGTCCGGGATCTCGCACCAGTACATCGTCGAACAGGGCGCTGTCAGACTGCAATTGACCAATTTGGCAATTTGATTGCGATGTTGAAGTCCAGCTGTGGGCGGCTCCGCTACCAAACCCAATAGTGCGGTACTCAATGCTCGATTGCCCGGGTATACGCGTCGTTAACGATAAACGTGGTCGTTTTTTAGAGTTCGCTGCGTCTAATACCTTCTCGGGTCGCTACGACGGCTATTCAGTCATTCCTTATGGTTTAAGACTCTGGATTGATCCGCAAATTTTTCTTGAGCCATTCACCTACTCGTGATTGGTGCTCCCACGTCTTTACCCAGCCTGCCATTACTGGATAATGGCACCCTGCCACAACCAGGCTCTGACCTTGATTTCTCAAGGTCTTATATTGCTACAGCCTGACAGTCACCTTCAAGGACGGACGATCGGCTACGGAACAAGGAATCAGCACCGTGATATCCCAGCAAGACTCAGCAATACCGCTTACCCGCACTCAGAAATTCACCTCGTTGATCACCCGCGGCATGGCAGGCCTCAGCGTCGTGCTGGGCGCCATGTGGGCGTTAATCACCTATGCCGTGCCGGACCCGAGCGTGTTCGGTTTCAGCTTCATCAGCTGGAAAAACGTGGTCCTGCTGGTGAGTGCATTTATGTTTCTGGGAGCCGTTTCAATCGGCTGGCAGATTCGTAATTTCACGCCGATGCTCCGCGGCGCGTTGCAGTTTTTCATGATCGCCGGCTTGTCTTTCGGCTTCTTCATCCTAGGCACCGAATACGCCAAGCCCTCTTTCGAGTTCGCCAAACTGCAAGCCAAAATAGTCGAAAACGAAGGCAACAACCTGCTCGGCAAACGCATGGAAGTGCTGGATAACATTCGCATCGAACTGGAGGGTTGCGAGAACATCGGCCGTCTGCCCACCTGCACTTTTGAACTGACCAATCTGAACGTAGACCGCAGCTTTCGCTTCGACGACGGCACCCGGCTATTCGACGAGTCTGGCGGTCCACTGAAGTTCGAGTCGATCCGGGTGGGCCAGGTCGAGGACAACGCCTGGCTGCGCTTTCAGCTGATTCGCAACGTACCTACACGCGTTACGCTGATCTTCCAGCAGAGCAACAGCAAACTCAGCAAAACACCAGCGATCAAGTTGGTGTTTCGAGATGGGAATGATGAGACGCTTACCGTCAAATTCAGTGAGATTGTAATGCGCTAGTTGTTGGAATAAAGGCTCTCTACTGACCACTACGGCGCAGGCACATACTCTTCGGTAATAACGAAACTATGTATAAGCCCCCACCATCCACTTCACTTTTTCCAGCGCCTCCCGCAGGGCGCCCATCTCCACGGAGCCCAGTGCCAGACGGAACGCATGGGGGACGTTGGCCGAAGTGGCAAAGGGTTCGGCGGTTGAAACCGAGACATTTTCCCGCTGCAGCGCCATGGCGATCTGGTCGGCCCGTGCGTCTTCCGACAACGGCAGCCAAAGAAAATACGACGATGGATGGCCAATACAGCGCAGCCCCGCCAGCACCTCGCGGGCCACGGCTTGCCGTGCCTGCGCGTCCCGGCGTTTTTCGGCTTCCAGTTGCATGACAGTGCCGTCGTCGAGCCATGCGGTGGCAATCGCTGTCATCACCCCCGGGGTATTCCAGGTGGTTGCCTTGATCGTGCGCTCCAGCGCGGGCACGTGCTGCAGGGGGGCGACGACGAAGCCTACGCGCAGCCCGGTGGCCACGCTTTTGGACAGCCCGGACACGTAAACCGTCCGCTCGGGGGCGAGTACCGCCAGCGGTGCGGGGGGATTTTGCGCCAGAAAGGCGTAAGCGGCGTCCTCGATGATCAATAGCCCATGGGCACGTGCAATCGTCACCAGGGATTCCCGTTGCCCGGCACTCATCACCCAACCCAACGGATTGTGCAGGGTCGGCATCGTGTACACGGCCCGCACCCGTCGATGCCGGCACAGGCTTTCCAGCGCTTGCAGATCCGGCCCGTGATCGAGCACCGGTATGGGCACGATTTCAAGGTGCAATGTGTCGGCCAGGGCCTTGAACCCCGGATAGGTCAACGCGTCCGCCGCAATCACGTCACCGGGTTGCAACAGCGCCATCATCGTCACCGCCAGCCCTTGCTGAGCGCCGGTGACGATCAGCACTTGCTCAGCCTCGACCGTCAGCCCGCGAACACTCAGATGGCGCGCCACAGAGGCGCGTTCATGGGGGCGCCCGGCGTGTGGCTGATAGCGCAGCAGCGCCTCCAGGTCGCCGGCCGAGGCGAGCTGGCGCAAGGCATTGCGCAACAGTTCTGTCTGCCCGGGAAGCGCCGGGTAGTTGAAGTTCAGGTCGGTCATGCCGGCGGCAACGCTGTGTTGATCGATAGCCTGGTTGGGCGACCACGAGGTTTCCCTGACGAACGTCCCCCGCCCCGTCTCCCCGCTGACCAGGCCCATGGCTTCCAGCTCCGCATAGACCCGGCTGGCCGTCACCAGGGCCAGGCCTTCCGTGGTCGCCAACTGACGGTGCGTCGGCAAGCGCGTGCCCGGCAACAGGCGTCCTGAGCGGATATTCGCCGCCAATGCATCCACCAGAGATTTGTAGCGGGAACGAGGCATGCGCAAGTGTATCCATGACAATATTTTGATTGTATTGAGTTTCGTCCATACGATGCCTTTCATGCAACCTGGCATGAAGGGGATCCTCAATGGAACGCACATCGAACCTGCAACACCACACCACGGAAACGACCGCGAGCGGATGGCTCAACGGGTTCATCGGCGTGCTCATCTTCAGCGGCTCACTGCCGGCCACTCGGGTGGCCGTTCTGGAATTCGACCCGGTTTTCCTGACCGTCGCCCGGGCCAGTATCGCCGCCATTGTGGCGCTGTGCATGCTGCTCCTGTTCAAGGAAAAACGGCCGGCCAGGAATCAGCTTCTGTCCCTGGCAATCGTGGCCCTGGGCGTTGTATTGGGGTTTCCGCTGCTGACTGCGCTGGCATTGCAATATGTAACGTCTGCGCACTCCATCGTCTTCGTTGGCCTGTTGCCCCTGGCCACGGCTGCGTTCGGCGTCTGGCGCGGTGGCGAGCGCCCCCGGCCAGTGTTCTGGTTCTTTTCGGTGCTGGGAAGCCTGCTGGTGGTGGGGTTTGCCCTCTCCCGGGGCCTGACCGCGTCTCCTGCGGGGGACATTCTGATGTTGCTGGCGATCCTGGCCTGCGGGTTGGGCTATGCCGAAGGCGCGAAGCTTTCCAAAACCCTGGGAGGCTGGCAGGTGATTTCCTGGGCCTTGGTACTGTCGCTGCCCATGATGATTGCGCTAACCTGGTTCCTGGCCCCGCCCTCGTTCTCGGCAATCACCCTGCCCGCGTGGTTCAGCCTGGCTTACGTGTCGCTGTTCAGCATGCTGATCGGCTTCGTGTTCTGGTATCGCGGGCTGGCTCAGGGCGGGATTGCCGCCGTCGGCCAGCTTCAGTTGCTGCAGCCGTTTTTCGGCCTGGCACTGGCGGCCACGCTGCTGCACGAGCAGGTCAGCCTTGGCATGCTGGGGGTGACCGTGGCAGTGATTCTTTGCGTGGCCGGGGCACGAAAGTTCTCGAAATAGACGTGGCGAAACAAACCGACTGCTGGTCGGCCTCCGGGCGGCAGGAGGACTAATATTTTAATGCGAGGGCATGATTTATGTTCTGCCGTGGTGGACCGGCCTCCGAGATGTTATCGGTCCACTGCAGTACTGGAGGAGGAATGAAAATGGCCAATTTCGCGAAAAAACTGCCGGTGCACACCGACGACGAAAAAACCACTCAACAATCGCTGGTGCCAGACCCTTGGCGGCCTCTGGAAAGGCTGCGCCAACAAGTCGACCACCTGTTTGAAGACTTCAATCCTGGCCTGGCGCTGAGACCTTTGCGGCGTGGGCTGTTTGATGTCGAACCATTCTGGAGCCGGGATTTTATCGGCCACAGCCTGCCTGCGGTGGATATCACCGAGAAGGATGAAAGCTTCGAAATCACCGCCGAATTGCCGGGCATGGATCAGGAGAATATCGACCTCAAACTGTCCAACGGCAATCTGATCATCAAGGGTGAAAAGAAAGAGGACAAGGAGGAAAAAAGGAAAGGCTATCACCTGTCAGAGCGTCACTATGGCTCCTTTGAACGGGTATTCAACCTGCCTAAAGGCGTCGACGCCGACAAGATCGAAGCAAGCTTCAGCAAAGGTGTGCTGAGCATTACGCTGCCGAAGAAGCCTCAAGCCCTGACCGCGGATAAAAAGGTGCAAATCAAATCAAGCTGAAATCACCTGTCGCGCAACAGAAAGCCCCTGGTCGGGAAACCGGCCAGGGGCTTTCTTGCAGTGGCCCTTTTTTGCAGTGGCCGGAGCACTAAAGAGGCTTCAGTTCCACGTTGTCGCGGTACTCCGGCACCGAGACCGACCAGCCCAGTTCCTGGCTGATGCGCCGGCGCAATACATCCGAGGCGTTGGGTTCGCCATGTACCACATAAGTGTGTTTCGGTGGCCGCTTGAAGCCGCGCAACCACGCCATGATTTCATCGGCGTCGGCGTGCGCGGACAGGGTTTGCATCGGCACCACTTCAGCGCGGATCGGCACGTCCTTGCCGTGAATACGTACCGACGGAGCGCCTGCGATGATCTGCGCGCCGCGGGTGCCGCCCGCCTGAAAGCCCGGCACCAACAGCGTATTGAGCGGGTTGGGCGCCAGCGCCTTGAGGTGGTGCAGCACCCGCCCGCCAGTGGCCATGCCGCTGGCGGCGATGATCACCGCGGGTGTGCGCTGCTGGTCCAGGTCGATGGAGTCTCTGGTGGAACGCACAAAACGCGTGACATGGCACATGCCTTCGCACTCTTCCAGGGACAAGCGGTGTTCGCTGCGAAAGCGCTGGTACAACCGCGTGACGTCGGTGGCCATGGGGCTGTTGAGATAGATCGGCAGGTCGGGAATCGCGTGTTTTTGTTGCAAGCGATACAGGTGGTACATCAGCAATTGCGCACGACCGACCGCGAACGAGGGCACCAGCGTGATGCCATGGCGCAGCGCGGTACGGGTGATGACTTCGGCCAATTGTTCCTCCGGGGGCTCGTCGGGATGCCGACGGTCACCGTAAGTCGACTCCACCAGCAGGTAATCGGCCTGCTCGACTGTCTCCGGGGCGAACATCAATGGATCGTTCGGCCGCCCCAGATCCCCGGAGCACACGAGCGTGACGCCGTCGGCGACGATTTCCACGGTGGCAGCGCCCAGAATATGCCCGGCACCGCGCAACAGAATGCTCATCCCCGGGACAATATCGACCCGGTGGTGCAACTGCACCGGCCGCAGCAATTTCAATGCCCGCTCGGCGTCTTGCTCGGTGTACAGCGGCAAGGCCGGAGAGTGTTTGGAGAAGCCATGGCGATTGGCGAATTCGGCCTCTTCTTCCTGCAAGCGGCCGCTGTCGCGCAGCAGGATTTTCACCAGTTCACAGGTGGCTGGCGTGGCATACACCGGGCCGCGATAACCGTTGCGCACCAACACCGGCAGGTAGCCGCTGTGGTCCAGATGAGCGTGGGTCAGCACAATGGCTTCGAGGTCGCGAACCGGCAACTGGAACGGGTCCCAGTTGTGCAAGCGCAGTTGTTTATAGCCCTGGAACAGGCCGCAATCGATCAACACATGCTGGTCGCGATGTTCCAGCAGGTACTTGCTGCCTGTGACCGTGCCCGCGGCACCGAGAAATGTCATTCGCATGGCCGTTTCCTTGCGCATTCATGGAGCGCTATTGATCGCTCCTTTACGCCCATGGGCAGTTGATTTTTATCAACCAAGACCACACGGGTGCATCTTCTCAATCGAGCCGGGGCAATGGCTTGACGATCGTCAGGCTGCAAGGTGACCGGTTCAACACACTTTCGGCCGTGCTGCCGATGAACATATCGATCCCGCGATGGTAGGTCGTGCCCAGTACCACCATGTCGAAGGCATGTTGTTCGGCGAAACGGGCAATCACTTCGGAGGGAGTGCCCGGCAGCAAATGGCGCTGTTGTTTCTCGATTCCGTAGCGTTCGGCAAGCGCCTCGAAAGCCTCCAGTTGAGCATCGCTGACCGCGTCCCTCAAACTGCCACCCAGTGTCGCCGTCGGTACGTTCACTTCAGCCTCCCCCAGCTCCGACCAGCCGCTGACATTGAGCAGGTGCAAGGCGGCGCCACAGGATTCGGCCAGGCTCGAGGCCAGGTCGAGAATCCGGTCATTGAGCCCCTGGGTCAGCTCCTCCAGATGGGACAAATCGATGGTCGCGAGGATACTCGACGGTTTGGGATGTGTGGCATCGATCACCAGATGCAAGGGGGCCGGACAGTCGCGCAGCAACTGCCAGTCCAGGGGCCGGTGAAAGGCGCGGTCGAGCGCCGACACGCGGTGGGTGTCCTTGATCACCAGGTCCGCATGGAAGTCATTCACGTACTCCAGCAGATGCGCCAGGGTCGGCCTGGCCCACACCACTTCAGTGGTCACCTGCACGCCTTCGCAGCGCTGAAACCGGGCTTGCTGCTCCAGCCACTGACGGTGTACCTGCAAGTAACCTTCCCGCGCCTGGGCCATCGCGTCGTGGTCGAACAGGCCGGCCGCCGCCAGCGCCTGAACATAATCGAAAGCGACAATGTGCAGCACCGCACCGGTTGCACAGGCCAGGGACCGCGCCCGTTCGAACGCCGGGGTGCGGATCATTTCAGTCGGGGCAATCAATAACAAACGTTGAATTTTCACCCTCACCCACCTCATCTGGATAGCTTCAGGTTTTGGCTCAAGTATCCGTGGGCCCTGGCCGTGAGGCTCTGATTTTTATCAACTAATGGCCGCTCAGGCATCGGCTTGGCGCCCGACGCTCGAACCCGGCTGCCTGACCGCCAGAATGCTGCCCGGCACCGAGTACAATGCGCGCTCGGTGTTGCTGCCGATCAAGCGGTCGAGCCCCACGCGATGCACCGTGCCCATCACCACCACATCCGCCAGGTATTGCTCGACAAACTCGCTGATCACCGGCACCGGCAAGCCCATGACAAAGTGCCGACGCTCGGGAGGAACACCGTAGCGATCCGCCAGGGTGATAAACGCCCGGTGCAGGGACTCGCGCAGTTCCTCGACGAAGTCCATGCCCCAGCCACCGGCGATCAGCGGCGCATCACCATTGAACGCCGGCGACAAGTCGTAGGCGTACAGCAGGTGCAGTGGTGCGTCGCATTGCAGCGCCAGCGCGTTGGCTGTCTGGATGATGGTGTCGTTCAGGCCACTGATTTGCGTCTGCGGATCGAACGGGTCCACGGCGGCCACCACCCGGTGCGGCAACCCGTAACGGATCTGGTTGACCAAGTGCACGGGGATCGTGCATTCGCGCAGCAGATGGCAATCGAGCGGAGTGATGAACACCCGTTTGAGTGCCGGTTCCAGGGTGACGTCCTTGATCAGCAGGTCGGGCTTGAGGTCTTCGATTGTCTTCAAAATATCCAGCAGCGGATGGGTGGTGAAGACCGCTTCAACCGTCACTGCCACGCCCTGCCCGCTGAGCCGTTCGACCTCGTCGGCCACCCATCGATGACAGTGGCGCAGATAGCGCTGATACCCCGCCTCATCGATTTTTTCTTCCCACAAATGAACAATCGGTGCCGGATCGACAAAGGCCCACACATCCAGCGCGGCCCCGCTCGCCTTGGCCAGCGCGACGGCACGGAGCAAGGCAGGGGACTGATGCAGGGTCCGGTCGGCAATCAGCAGCAAACGTTGATATTGACCCATCTCACACCTCCGCTCGAAACCGGTCCTCAAGCACCGGCATGGGCCAAGACTGCGCTCGTTACCCCCTCCCCCAGGTTGATTTACATCAAATACCCGCCAATGAACGCCCTCGTGACGGGTGTCTGATCCAGATCAGATTCACGGGCTGCCAGTGGCGTAGAAAGGAATCGACCGCGTGACTGATTTCCACGCACCCCACTTTTCAAACAGGATGGAGGACCTTCCATGCTCACCGTCAAAGACCACAATGATCGGGCCGCGGCCGCCTATGCCGCAGTCACTGGAAAATACTGGATCGAAGCGCTCAGGGACGGTCGTCACGTGCTGATCAGGCCACTGCTGGAAAAGGACCGCGATCTTGAATATGCCTTCATCAAACGCCTGTCGCCCGAGTCTCGGCACATGCGTTTTCTCGCACAGGTCAACGAACCGGGCGCCGCCATGCTCGACCAGTTGATGGACACCGACAACAAACAGCGCATGGCCTACATCGCGCTGGTTCATGAAAACGGCAAATTGATCGAAATCGGCATCAGCCGCTACGCCGCCACGGCGGAACATGAGTGCGAATGCGCGGTGACGGTCGCTGATGAATGGCAGCACTTGGGCCTGGGCACCATTTTGATGGAACATCTGATCAAGGCTGCCCGCAGAAACGGTTTTCATCAGATGTATTCGATCGACGCCGCCAGCAATACCTCCATGCGCGATCTGACCAAAGCCTTGGGTTTCGAGCGGCACAATGATCCCGACGACAGCCGTCAGGTCATCCATCGTCTGTATATGTCGTAAAAGCCGATTGCCCCACGACGTACCGGTCAACGGTCCGCCGTGGGGCAAATCAACGTTCAGGGTTGCAACGACCTGTCGGGTTTGATCGCCAGCACACTGCAAGGGGCGCGGTGCAAGAGCTGTTCGGCAGTGGTCCCCAACAGCTTGTTCAACCCCGAGTGCTGCACCGTCCCCATCACAATGACATCGGTGCGATGGTCTTCGGCGAACTTGCAAATACTCGGCAACGGCGCACCTTCGATGAAGTGGCGACACTCCGGCGGCACGCCATGACGCTCGGCCAGCGCCGCAAACGCTTCGTGTTGCGCCGTGCCCATGGCTTCGTAAAGACCGGAAGCCAAAGGGAGTGCGCCAGCGCCCATGTCCATGGCGTACACGGCCGTCCAGTCATACACATGCACCAACTCGATCTTCGCCTCACACTGTTCAGCCAGCTTGGTGGCGGCGTCGATGATCTGGTCATTGAATACCAGGTCCTGCTCTTCGCTACGCAGCACGTCGACGATGGCCAACACGTTGTGTGGCCGCGGATTCAGGGCGTTGGTCACCAGATGCACCGGCACCGGACAATCGCGCAACAACTGCCAGTCCAGCGGGGTGAAAAACACCCGCTTCAACGCTGATTCTTCCTGGGCATCCTTGATGATCAGGCTCAGCGCCATCTCGTTGACGAAGTGCAGGATTTCCTCGTAAGGGTGCTGCACCCACACCACCTCGCTGGTGACCTCCACCCCGTGTTTGCTGATCAATTGGGCTTGTTCGGCAAGCCATTGCCGATGGGTTTGCAAATAACCGTCCCGGGCCTGGGCAATCTGCTCGGGGGCAAACAAGCCGGCGACGGCCAAGGCCTGCAAGTAATCGAATGCCACGATGTGCAGCGGCGACTGCATCGCGCGGGCCAACGCGGCGGCCCGGTCGAACGCCGGAGTACGGGTCATGGATTGGGGGGCGATCAACAGTAAACGCTGAGTCTGCGACATGGGACACCTCGGCACGCGGCCATCTCGATACGGTGAGTAGAACCCTAGAGTGATCGCGGCAGATTCGGGCGACTTGATCTTTGTCAGCTACAGCGCTCGGATGCCCGTCAATGCAGCAAGATGCCCGCCCACATCGCCAACGTCAGCAAGACCTGGCCGGGAATGACATACGCGGCGAACCGGCGCCCGCCGCTGACCCAGGCCACCAGGCATTTGCTCAGGGAGTTACTGCTCACGGCAACCAGCGTGGGCGCGGCAATGGCGTCGAACGGCAACAGCCCGGCCTTGGCCAGGGCGCCAACGGACGCCGTCGAAGTATGGATATCGGCGAAACCGGTAAGCATCGCCGTGACCATCACGCCTATCTCGCCAAAGCGGCTGAGCACCATCGACGACAGGAAGGTCATGCCGGTCATGGCCAGCGTCAGGGCCAAGGCCAGCTTGAGGTTGAACGCGCCGCCGACCTTGATCGGCTGGTTCGCGCCGCTCGCCGGTTTGAGCAACATCAGGCTCAGGCCATACAGCGCCGTGGCGGCGACACCCAACAACAGCGCCCCCCACATGTACCGCAATAGACCGATATCGACCGCCCCCAGGATCAAGCCGACCTGAATCACCGTGGCCAGATTGGACAGCATCGCTGCCGCACTGAGGATTTTGAGGTTGTCCGGCTCCTTGGCGGCAAGGTGCCCCATCGCGGCGATGGTCGCGATGCTGGAAGCGAACCCGGAGGCGATGGCGCTGACCACATAGCCGTAACGGGCACCCAAGGTACGAACGGCAATATGCCCTACGGCCCCGACGGCCATCAGCAACACCGTCAGGGTGCAAATGGTGCGCAGATTGATGGCGGCATAGGGGCCGATAAAGCGATCCGGCGCCAATGGCAACACCACCAGGGCAGCGACCAACAGCACCAGACCGTCGCGCATTTCCCCTTCGGTCAATTGGCTGCGCGCGAAATGGTGCAGTTTCTGGCGATACGTCAGCAGCCCCGCCACCATCACGCCAATGGCGATGGCCAGCTCGGGCGCGGAGCCACACAATGCCCCCAACGCCAATACCGTGAATAACGCCACTTCACTGGTGACACCAGGATCAGTGCCCAGGCTCCGCCAGTAAGCCACGGTGACCAGCAAGGCCACCGAAACCGCCATGATGCCCACCAGCAAACCGCCACCGACCTGCATCGCCACATAACCCAGCAACGCGGTGATCGCGAACGTGCGCAATCCGGCACAGGCGCGACTGTCTCCCCGCCCCTTGTGCCGTTCACGTTCAAGGCCGATGAGCATGCCGATCCCCAGCGCAGCTGCCGCGCCTGCCAGGCTCAAGGTGTCGTTCATGCGATTGCGTCCGGGTAAACCACAAGCCACAGACTGCGCCGGCATGACGCAAGAGAGGTTGATATTGGTCAATGTTTTGTAGATGGACGCGCGACTCACCACACGTCGGGCCGTCTGCTGCATCACTCGCCAGGTTGATAAAGATCAAGCCCTCTCCCCCGGTCGGCGGCAGGATAAAAACCAGGCTTCCACTGCCCAGACGCAGGGGTGCCAGTGAGCACTGGAATTTCTACGATTATCGACGGGAGTTTGGTCATGTCTGAGCAATCACGCTTCATGCTGGTCGTCTCGCCCCTCATGGAAAACAGCCCCGCGTTCGACCGCGCCGCTGCATTGGCCAAGGCCTCGGACGCGGCCCTGCACATCGTCGCCTTCGACTACCTGGAAGGCCTGGCAACGGCGAGCATGGTCAACGAACAAGCGCTGGAGGAGATGCGGCTGGGGTATGTCGAGCGCCATCGCCAATGGCTCGAAGAACAGGCCCGCCCCTTGCGTAAAATCGGGGTGCCCGTCACCACGGAGGTGATTTGGGTTGAACGCCCTTTGCAGGAAATCCTCATTCATCTCAAAGAACAACCCATGGCGGTACTGATCAAGGCACTGGAATACGAGTCGCTGCTGTCACGGATAATGTTCACCCCCCTGGATATCCATTTGCTGCGCGAATGCCCGGTGCCGCTGCATTTTGTCAGCCACGCGAAGCACGCGCTGCCGCGCAGGATCCTCGCCGCGGTCGACCCCTTCCACAGCAAAACTCAGTACAAGGATTTCAACGACAGGATCCTGCGCGAGGCCTCAAAACTGGCCAGCACCTGTAATGCCCAGCTCGACGTGATCTACGCCCACGACCTTTCATCCCTCAGCGCGGACGAGTTCGATTTCGACAGTAGCTCGGCGCTGTTTTCTTCTGGCAAAGCCAAGACGCTGTTCGACGCACAGGCCGATGCCTTCCGCGATCTGGCCGAGCGCAATGGTATTGCGCCAGAGCAACAGCACATGATCATGGGTAACCCGAGCAAGGTCATTACCCAATACGCCGACGCCTACGACATCGACGTGATTGTCATGGGCCGGGTCGGCCATCGAGGCGTGGGCCGCTTGGTGGGCAGCACGGTGGAGCATCTGCTGTACAAAATGCCATGCAGTGTATGGGTGGTTTCACCTGAGGAACTGTAGAGCGCTGTTTCGCACAGCCGCCACCCCACAACTTGCCTCAGCGCCCGGTCACTATTGGTGTACTGCCGGGCGCTGAACAGCAACCTGATGCTCAGGGTTCTTCAAACGCAAAACCAGCTTGCGCAGCTCACTGAACCAGAAAACCGTGCTGGCCATGGCAAAACAGAACCCCCACTGGCTCAGTGTCAGGGCACTCGTGCCGAACGCCTTATTGAGTGGCGACCAGTGCACCACGGCAATCTGCAAAGTCAGCGCCAACGCAATGGCCCCCCAGAGCCACCGGTTGGCGAACAACCCGATAAATGCACTGGCCGACTCTGAGCGAGCGCTCAGCGCATTGAACAGCTGCGCCAATACAAGGACGGTAAAACCGGCAGTGCGTGCTTGAACCAGCGATTCATGCCCGGGTATCAAACCATCGGGCAGCATCCAGTCGACCGTCAGCAAGCTCGCCAACGCCATCACCAGACCGACCTGGAGCACGCCGCTCCACATTCTTGCATCGATGATTCGATCCGTGGGCTTGCGCGGGCTACGCCTCATCACCCCCTCATCATGCGGATCAAGCCCCATGGCGATGGCAGGTGCCGCATCAGTGATCAGATTGATCCACAGAATCTGGGTGGCCAGCAGCGGCAGAACGATCCCGCCCCGTTCATCAACCAGGCCGATGACGCCGGCACCGATGACGGCAAGAAAGACCGTCAGGACTTCCCCCATGTTGGAAGACAGCAAGTAACGGAGAAACTTGCGGATATTGTCCAGAATCCCGCGCCCTTCGCGAACAGCCGACACGATGGTGGCGAAGTTATCGTCAGCCAGAATCATTTTTCCAGCCTGTTTGGTCACTTCCGTGCCGGTGATGCCCATGGCAATGCCGATATCGGCCGACTTCAGTGCCGGGGCATCATTCACGCCATCCCCGGTCATCGCCACCACATGCCCCTGGGCCTGAAGCGCATCGACGATCCGCAGCTTATGCGAGGGCGCCACGCGTGCATAAACCGATGTCGATTTGACGGCCTCGGCCAGTGCCGCATCGTCCAGCTTATCCAGATCGGCACCGGTCAACGCCCCGGCCCCGGCCTGGATGATGCCCAGATCCTCGGCGATGCGGGCGGCCGTTCGCGGATGGTCGCCAGTGATCATAATGATCCGGATGCCTGCGCGATGGGCCTGGGCGATGGCCGGCGCGACTTCTTCACGCGGTGGATCACTGATGCCGACCGTACCGATGAAAACAAGCGCTGTCTCAAGGGCTTCACCGGCCGCGACCTCCTCGCCAGGCGCCAAAGGACGGTAAGCCACGGAAAGCGTACGCAACGCGGCACTCGACAACTCATTCACATCAGCCACGGCTTTTGCACGCAAATCGTCGGTCAGTGGCACCACGTCCATGCCGACTTGAACATGGGTGCAATGTTGCAGCAGCACATCGGGCGCGCCCTTGCTGATCAACAATCGCTCATCGTTGTGCTCATGATCGATAACCACAGCCGACATCATTTTTCGAGCGGAAGTAAACGGTATTTCAGCCACGCGCTCGAAGCGCTCCTGGCTGCGTGCGGGCGCATCAAGCTTGCGCTCCGCCACCAGAAAGGCGCCTTCGGTCGGATCGCCTCGTATCACCCAGGTGCCATCTTCCTGCTGTGTAAGCGCGGCATTGCCAGCCAGGCTTCCGCCGCGCAATAACAGCACGTTCTCGCTGTGCACCGGGCCACTGCTCAGGGGCACGTCCTGGTGATGAATCTGCCCCTGCGGGGCGTAACCGACACCGCTGACCATCCCTTTGCCCGAGGCAGTCATGGTTTGCTGGATGGTCATTTCGGAACGGGTCAGCGTACCGGTCTTGTCGGTGCAGATGACCGATGCAGAGCCCAAGGTCTCCACTGAAGACAGGCGCTTGATGATGGCTTTGCTGCGCGCCATCCGCAGCATGCCGAACGCCAGCACCAGCGACAGAACAGCGGGCAGCCCCTCTGGCACCGCAGCCACCGCCAGGGACACACCCAGCAGGACAACCTGCAGTAAATCGTCGACACCCCGAACATCAGTGAGCATCAGCACGGTCGCGACGACAACCGAGGCGATGACCAGCACCGCGAGGCCAATCATCTTGCCTATCTCGCGCACCTCCTTTTGCAGAGGTGTCACCTCTTCGGGCGTGACATCCATCAGGTGCGCTATCGCCCCTACCTCCGTCGCCATGCCGACCGCCGTGACAATGCCGAGCCCCACCCCCTGAACGATGGCCGTGCCTTTGAAAACCATGTTGGCGCGCTCTGCCAAGGGCACTTCGCTGTCCAGACGGAGGGTGTCTTTGCAAACCGCTTCACTCTCCCCGGTCAGCGAAGCTTCCATTACCCGCAAGGCATTGGCCTGAACGAGTCGAGCATCGGCGCCCACCGAGTCGCCTTCGGATAACACCAGCAGGTCCCCAATCACCAGGTGATGACTGGGGATACGCGCCACGGTGCCATCGCGCATGACTGAAGAAGAGGTTTGAGTCAGTTTGGCCAACGCCGCAACAGCTCGTTGTGAGCGGGTTTCCTGGAAAAACCCCAGGAGCGCATTAACCAGCACAATCAGAAGGATGACCAATGCATCGACCGGCCAATCGCGGCCATCCATCAGGAACCAGGTGACCAGGGTGATGGCCACCGCGGCGAACAGCAGATACACCAGCGGATCCTGAAACTGCGCCAGAAGATAACGCCAGGCGGGTTTGACCGGTTGGGTCCGTAACTCATTGGGTCCGTCACGGTTCAACCGGGCCTGGGCTTGCGCACTGGATAAGCCCGTGCCGATGTCTGTGTCCAGCTCACGGGCAATCGTCTCCACATCTTTAAGGTATGGGGATGTTATACGGGGGCTACCAGACTCAACTGTCCTGCTCATCTCTCGGATGCCTTGTTGATTTAGCTCAATGTCCTTGCGCTGTTCAAGTGTAGAAAAAACTGAGCGGACCGGGCTTGCGGTCCATTGCCATCAACGCATCAGACAGAGGACATCACCATGAACGACTTGAGTCTGCGTCAGAGCATTATGGATGAGCTTGAATTCCAGCCTGAGATCGATGCCGCCAACATCGGGGTAACCGTGGACAACGGCGTCGTCACGCTCACCGGGCACGTTAAAAGCTACGCGCAAAAAGTCAGCGCGGAACGCGCGGTAAAAAGCATAAAAGGGGTACGCGCCGTGGCCGAAGAAATTCAGGTCAGGCCGATGAAAAGCGCCGGCACGGCGGACGACGCCATTGCCTCCCGCGCCTTGAACATCCTCACCTGGAGCTCCGATATTCCTGAGCAGGACATCAAAGTCATCGTGCAGAAAGGGTGGATCACCCTTGAAGGCGAAGTGGACTGGCAGTACCAGAAAGAAACCGCCGAGATGGCCGTGCGCAAGCTGTCGGGAGTGGTAGGCGTGGACAATCGGCTCACCCTTCGCCCGCAGGTGAACGTGGAGGATATCCAGCGTCGTATCGAAGAAGCCCTCAAGCGCAACGCCGAAGTCGATGCCCAGGAAATTCACGTCAAGGTCGAAGGCGATGTGGTGAAGCTGGAAGGCAAGGTACATTTGTGGCGCGAACGCAAGATCGCCGAACGTGCCGCCTGGTCAGTGCCGGGGGTGAGGCAAGTTGATGATCATCTGCGCATTGCCTGAGTCAATGGGCCCGGGGAGCCCGTAATTCCCCGGGATACCAGGCACTTGCGACGGGCCAACGGCTTTCCGTTCGTCGATTGCTCCCGCAATCTTCCGAACGGAATCCGTGCCCGGGTTCACAGCACCTATGCTTTATATATAACCACCCAAGGCGCCATTGACATGACTGAAGTCCGCCTGCTTCAGGGTCAACACCTCAAGGCTGCCTGTTCCAATTGCAGTGTATTAGAGTTTTGCCTGCCTTTTGGTCTCGACAAACTGGAACTCGAGCGCCTGGACAAGCTGATTTTGCAACGGTTCAAAGTCAGGAAAGGCGCCCCCCTCTACCGTGCAGGCGATCCCTTGCGCTTGCTGTATGCGATTCGTATCGGTTCATTCAAGACCAGCGTGCTGTCGCTCGATGGCCGCGAGCAGGTCACCGGGTTCCAGTTGCCCGGCGAGATGCTTGGCCTGGACGCCATCAGCACCGACGAGCACACCTGTAATGCGTTTGCCCTGGAGGACAGTGAAGTCTGCCCCATCCACTTTTCTCAGCTGGAAAAACTCGCCCGGGAGCTGCCGGCGCTGCAACACAACCTGAACAGGTTTCTGAGCCGTGAAATCGTCCGCGATCACGATCTGCTGATGATGTTGGGCAACATGAACTCGGATGAGCGTCTGGCCGCCTTTCTGCTGAACCTCTCGCTACGCTTGAGCATGCGAGGCTACTCATCCAGCGAATTCATACTCAAGATGCGGCGCGACGAAATAGGCTCCTACCTGGGGTTGCGCCTGGAAACCATCTGCCGGGGCATTGCCCATCTGCGGGAACAGGAACTGGTGGAAATAGCCGGTCGTGAGGTCAAGATCCTGAACCTGCACGGGCTCAAGCAGCTGGTCGCCGGTTGTCATTCAGCGATCCTCCACTGACGCTGCACGGCTTTTCAGCGCTTATCAAGGTAACGAAACAACTCTTCCTCCTGATCGAAGTGCAGCCGCACGAGGGTATCCAGGCGGATTAACTGATGCTGTATCTCATTGACAGAAGCCGTTGCCGGGTCGGCACTGAAATCCGTGCTCATGCGCGCCAGTAAATGGATCAGGCGAAAGATCTCGCGGTGGACGTGGCTCATCGCCGACATGGGGTCCTCGCCGGGCAGGCTTTGCGTCAACAGCGGGTACAGGGTGTTTTCATCGTCCCGTTCGTGGCGGGCCAGTGATTCCTGCAGGTTTTTTACCAGCGCCAGCAAGTCGCTCTGTGCTTGCTCGAGTGGGCGCTGGGCAAAGTCGCTTGCCAGTTGGTGCAGATCGCTGAGTACCGAAGCGAGCTCGTCGTGCTCGTCTTGCAGGTGATCGATATGCTCGGCGGCCAGCTTGCGTTGGCGCAAACCCGGTAACGGCCCCAATGCACGCAAGGCATTGAAAATGATCACCACGTCGATGCCCTCCTGCACCACGGCACCGACCAGCGGCGGCAGGTAACCGAAGGCGGCCACTCCCATGGCCAGCACCGACATGCCCATGCCGGCCAATACGCCTTGACGGGCGATGTGGCGGGTCTGACGGGCGATGTCCAGCGCCTCGACCAGACGATCCAGACGATCCACCAGCAGCACCACACCCGCCGCTTGCGCGGACGCCGTGGCACCGCTCGCCCCCATGGCCACCCCGACATTGGCCGCCGCCAGGGCGGGGGCATCGTTGATGCCATCACCGACCATCAGCGTGCTGGCGTGCTGGCAGGCATCCTGTACCGCACGCACCTTGTCCCCAGGACTCAACCCGGCACGCAACTCGTCGATCCCGGCCGACAGTGCAATCATCTCGGCGGTTTCCACGCGATCGCCGGTGAGCATGACGATCCGCTCGATGCCTCTGTTGCGCAGTCGGCGCAGGGTCTGCGGGGTTTCCCGACGCAGTTTGTCGGAGAAGATCAGCAGGCCGGCGAGCGCCCCGTCCACTTCAATGAAGCTGCCGCTGCACGCCAGGTAATCCATGCGACGCAGCATGCTGGTGGCCCAGTCGCCAACCGGCGATTCATTTTGAACAAACGACAACGTGCCGAAGCGCACCCGCAGGCCATCAATCAACCCGCAGAGCCCCGAGCCCGGGCTTTCCTCGACCGCCTGCGGCACGCTGAGCGGCAATCCACGCTGACAGGCCGCCTCGACAATGGCCTGGGAGATAGGGTGTGTCGAGGCCTGTGCCAGCGAAGCGGCCAGGCTCAACAGACGCTGCGGATCGAGCGCTCCGTTGGTCTCGATCGACTGCAGACGGGCATGGCCGCTGGTCAACGTGCCGGTCTTGTCGAGAAACACTTGCTTGACCCCGGCCAGCGCTTCCAGGGTGACGCCGTCCTTGATCAGAATCCCGCGCCGCGCCGCCCTCGAGATACCTGACATGATCGAAATCGGCACTGCCAGGATCAACGGGCAAGGCGTGGCCACCACCAAAACCGCCAGCGCGCGCAACGAGTCGCCACTCATGTACCAGGCGATGCCGGCAATCAACAATGTCAGCGGAATGAAGAACAACGCGTAACGGTCGGCCAAACGCACGAAAGGCGCGCGCGAGCGTCGTGCCGCTTCGGCCAGGCGCACCACCCCGGCATAGGTGCTCTGCGCTGCGGTTCGAGTGGCTGTCAGCAGCATCGGCGCACCGACATTGGTCACACCGCTGGGCAGTAGCTCTCCTTCCCGGCGGGTGACCGGCAATGACTCGCCGGTGAGCGCCGACTCGTCGAGAATCGCCGTGGAGCTGAGTAGACGGCCATCGACCGGCACCACCTCCCCCAGGCGTACAAGCAGCGTCTGATGTGCCTGGATCTGCTCGACCGGAATCTGCCGTAAATTGCCGTTTTCCTGTAACCAGGCAACGCGTGGCGCCCGGTCGACCAGCGCACGTAGCTCACGTTCGGCACGTTGTTTGGTGAAAAACTCCAGGATGCGCCCCGACGCCAGCATCAGGGCAATCACCGCCGCCACCAGTGTCTGCTGAAAAAACAACGCGGCGGCTATCGACAGCAGAGCGATCAGGTCCACACCCGCCTCGCGCCGGGCCAGGCGCCTGACAATCTCGACGAGCAGCACCAGGGCCATCACCAGGCTGCCCGCGGCCCAGCAAATCGAGGCCCAGTCAGACTTGTGAGCAAGCTGCGCAATGCCCCCGGCCAGCAGGGTCAGGGTGGTGAGCAGCAGTAGAACCGGGTCCAGCCACTTACTGAGCATCGATGTGAATTCCTCAAAAAACACTGCGCATCCCTCGCGATAGAAACGCCCGCGACTCATCACAGTCCTGGGTAGAGCTTAGGTCTCGAATGCCCGGCATGTTCGCTGCGCGTTATCCATTGAAGCTTCGCCTGGCGTTAGCGCAATGGTCACTGCGGGACAAAATCGCTGTGTGCTTTCTTTCTGATCTAAATCAAACAGCCGGGGGACGTTCACGTAGACATTTAGAGTCAACGTTCACTCCGCCGCATCTGCGGTCTGCGCCCATTCTTTCGTTTCGTGGAGGCTTACTTAACATGGCGACTCATCTGCACGGCACGCAACCGATCCTCCCGCCGACCGCCCCCCAACCTCTCGCCGGCAGCTTGCGACAATTGGAGCCCAAACGCCTGTCCTTGAGCCTGCTGATTGCCCTGGTGGTCGGCTCGATGATCGGCAGCGGCATTTTCAGCCTGCCGCAAAACATGGCCGCCAGTGCGGGTGCCGGCGCCATCCTGATTGGCTGGCTGATCACTGGCGTCGGCATGCTGTCGTTGGCGCTGGTCTATCAAACCTTGTCCAGCCGGCAACCGACCCTGGACAACGGCGTGTTTGCCTATGCCCGGGCGTTGGGCGGTGAGTTCCTCGGCTTCAACTCCGCCTGGGGCTATTGGATCAGCGCCTGGGTCGGCAACGTCAGCTACATGGTGATTCTGTTTTCCGCGCTGAGTTTTTTCTTCCCGCTGTTTGGCGAAGGCAACAACAAGGCGGCGATTGCCGGGGCGTCCGTGGTGCTCTGGTCGTTGCACTGGATGATCCTGCGGGGCATGCGCACCGCGGCCAAAGCCAACGCCCTGACCACTCTGGCCAAAATCGTGCCCTTGCTGCTGTTTATCGGGCTGGTGATCGCGGCCTTCCAGCGTAAAACCTTCATGGTCGACTTCTGGGGTTCTCCCGCACTGGGCAGCACGCTGGATCAGGTCAAAAGCACCATGCTGGTGACCGTCTGGGTGTTCATCGGGATCGAGGGTGCCAACGTGTTTTCCGCCCGAGCGGCAGAACGCGTCAATGTCGGCCGTGCCACCGTTATCGGTTTTGTCATTACCTTATTGCTGCTGATTGCAGTGTCTCTGTTGTCGCTGGGCATTCTTGGACAACCGGAGCTGGCGACCCTGAAAAACCCTTCGATGGCAGGCGTACTTGAGGCGGTTGTCGGGCCGTGGGGTGCGATGCTGATCAGCATCGGCCTGATCATTTCAGTGGGTGGCGCCCTGCTCGCCTGGACGCTGCTGGCAGCCGAATCGATATTCACCCCGGCCAAGGAAAAGGTCATGCCGGGCACGCTCGCCGTGGAAAGCACCCGTGGCGTACCGGCCAATGCGCTGTGGATCACCAACGGCTGCATCCAACTGTTCCTGTTGCTGACGCTGTATTCGAGCGCCACTTACCTGACCCTGATTTCCCTGGCCACCTCGATGATTCTGCTGCCGTACCTGTTCAGCGGTTTGTACGCATTGAAACTGACCTGGCAGGGCCAGACCTACGCCGGCCACCGAGGCCTGCAACTGCGCGACATGGCCATTGCCTCGGTCGCCACGCTGTATTGCCTGTGGTTGCTGTATGCCGCCGGGCCTAAATACATGTTGCTCAGCGCCTTGCTCTACGCCCCTGGCTCATTGATTTACCTGGGCACCCTGAAGGCTCGCCAGGGACAAGCACTCAACGGCCCCGAGACGGGACTGTTGATCATTATCTGGGTGGCGGCCGCCATCGCCGGCTGGATGTTGTGGTCCGGAACACTGGCCTTGTAAGGGCCAGTGTCGGGTTGTTTTGTCATGGTGGGCCGAAACCAATGCTCGCAGCTCACCTTATTCGCCAAGAGGAGAAAAGAAATGAGCAACTCCGTGAAGAAAGTACCCGTTCATACCGAAGCGAAAACCGCTATGCGCCCAAAGACAACTGATCTGACGCGCCCCTTCGAAAAGCTTCGGCAACAGGTCGACCATCTGTTCGAAGACTTCAGTCTTGGCTCAGGGTTGTCACTGTTCAATCGCGGGCTGTTCGATGTCGAACCCTTGTGGGGTCGGGAATTGATCGGTCAGAGCATGCCTGCGGTAGACATCGTCGAGAAAGATAAAAGCTTCGAAATCACTGCCGAACTACCCGGCATGGATCAGAAGAACATTGAGATCAAGCTGTCCAATGGCAGCCTGATCATCAAAGGGGAAAAGCAAGAAGAGAAGGAAGAGAAAAAGAAAGGCTACTATCTCAGCGAACGTAGCTATGGCTCCTTCGAACGGATGTTCAACCTGCCCAAAGAGGTGGATGCCGATAAGATCGAAGCCAGTTACAGCAAAGGCGTACTGAGCATCTCGTTGCCGAAAAAGCCTGAAGCCCTGAAGGCTGACAAGGTCGTGCAGATCAAAGGCAACTGAGTCCTGGGCCTGCCCCTTGTCGGGAAACCGACAAGGGGTTTTTTATGGGGTACCAGACAACCTCGCCCTTCATCTCCTGAACGTTGTGGGGCTCTTAATGACCAACCAATGCCTTGAGCCCGGTCAGCGAGCGGGTATTGATTACGTTATGTTTTTCCAGCCAGCCTCGGCGTGCCCGGGCGACGCCATAACGCAACAAGTTGGCGAAATCAGCAGTGCGGTGTGCATCCGAATTGACGCTGATCAGCACCCCCTCCTCCTTGGCGTATTGGCACTGCCGATGTGGCTGTTGGTGCAACCGGACATTCATCGGCCACTTCGTGCACCGACTATTGATAAAACTCAAATGGTCGACTGCATTCAGGCGTAGGAATGATTGAAGAGGCGGTACAGGCCCGCGACGTCGAATGGATCGAAAACAACCCCGTGCGAGCCCTGCCCTGACAGTCGACGTGATGCCGCGCCGCATCGCACGTCGGGCAATCCACCCTTATGGGGATGACGTTCATGAACACACCTTCCCAAAACATGCTGAACCAGCTGTATGGCTCACATACCCACATTGACGAGGCCTCCATCGTCCCGCTCTTGCGTCAATACGCCGAACCCCTGCCGGAACTGAGTTCACCGGCCTTTGGTGAAATGTTCGACCGCTTCGCCGATGCGCGCGTGGTGATGATCGGTGAAGCCAGCCATGGCACCAGTGATTTCTATCGGACCCGGGCGGCGATTACCCAGCGGCTGATCGAGCAGCACGGGTTCAATATCGTGGCCGTTGAAGCAGACTGGCCTGACGCGGGTCATGTAGACCGCTATGTCCGGGGGCTGGCGCGCTCAGCCTGGGCACGCCACATTTTCAGCCGGTTCCCGACCTGGATGTGGCGCAACACCGATGTGAAAGCGTTCACCCATTGGCTGCATCAGTACAACCACCAACACGCGCCTGAACAGCGCGTCGAGTTTCGCGGTCTGGACGTTTACAGTTTGCGCAATTCCATCCATGAGGTGCTGAGCTATCTGGACCGTGTCGACCCGCAACTGGCACACGAAGCACGGCGTCGCTATGGCTGTTTGACCCCGTGGCAGGATGATCCTGCGCTGTACGGCCATTTTGTCGAACGCGACGGCATAATGCCCTGCGAGCATGCGGTGGTCGAACAGCTCAATGCCATGCTGGCCGAGCAATTGGCCGGGATCATCAAGGATGATGAAGCGTTCTTCGATGCGACCCGGAACGCCCGGGTCATCCAGGCGGCGGAACAATATTACCGAGCGATTTATCGAGGTTCGACGGCCTCCTGGAACCTGCGCGACAGGCACATGTTCGACACGTTACGTGCGCTGCTCGAACACCGTGGCCCGCAAGCCAAGGCCGTGGTGTGGGCGCACAACTCCCATATCGGCAATGCGGCCGCCACGGAAATGGGCTGGAAGGGTCAGTTCAATATCGGTCAGCTGTGCCGCCATGCCTATGGGCGCGATGTGGTTCTGATCGGCATGAGCACCGACCATGGCCAGGTGGCCGCGGCCGACGACTGGGATGGCGAGATGCTCATCAAGGATATCCGGCCGTCCCGGCCAGACAGTTGGGAACGCCAGTTCCTCAACGCCGGCGTCCCGGCTTCATTGACCGACTGGCGGGATCCGCAGCGAAAAGAGCTGCGCCGAGCCCTGTCCAAGCCTCTGCTGGAGCGGGCCATCGGTGTGATTTATCGACCCGCCAGCGAGCGCAGCAGCCACTACTTCGAGTCAGTGCTGACCGAACAATTCGACGCCATGGTCTGGATTGAACAGACGCAACCGGTAACAGCGTTGCCCCTGCCGAAAAGCCAGGCGCTGGAACCGGAAGACGAAACCTTTCCATTCGGCATATGACAGGCATCGGACGGTGGTTGTCTGCTTTGGATGACTACCGTCGCAAATACTGCTCGAACCAGTCGCCGGCCAGTCTGGCGACTTCTTCGAGGGTTCCTGCTTCTTCGAAAAGATGTGTCGCGCCCGCCACCACTTCCAGACGCTGCTCGCACTGCAGGGCGCGACTGCTTTGCACATTGAGGTTGAGCACCACCGGATCCAACTCACCGACAATCTGCAAGGTCGGCGCCTTCACGCGGGACAGCGCCTCACCCGCCAGGTCGGTGCGCCCTCCCCGGCTCACCACCGCATGCACCACGTCCGCCCGCTCGGCCGCGGCCAATAGCGCCGCAGCAGCACCGGTGCTTGCGCCGAACAGTCCGATCGGTAGCGGTTGCAGTTCGGCGTCCCGGCCAATCCAGTCGATCACCTTAACCAGTCGGTTGGACAGCAGCGCAATATTGAAACGCAATTCCCGGGTCTGGTTGTCCAGGTATTGCTCCGGCTCCGTGAGCAGATCGAACAGCAACGTGCCCAACCCCCGCTGAGCCAGCGACAGCGCAACCTGTTGATTACGCGGGCTTGAACGACCACTGCCGCTGCCATGAACAAACACCACCAAGCCGCCCGCGTGCGCCGGCAGACGCAGGTCGGCAGACAGCTCCACGTTCCCCAGGTCGAGCTTTCGATAGCGAGGCTCAAACATCGGAATCCTCCTGACCGCCAACACGCGTAGCGGCTTCTCTGCCCCAGGCCCGTTGCAAAAGATCGATGACTTCTTCGTCCGAGGTCTGGGAAAAATTCAAGTACCAATTGCCGATCGACATCAGCCACTCGGGAGTGAGCGGGCAGATCACCTCATCGACTTCGCTAAACAGCGCCTCTACCGTCTCCGGTGGCGCCACCGGCACGGCGACGACAATCCGCGACGGTGCTTGCAGGCGCGCCGCCTGGACCGCCGCCATCATCGAGGCCCCGGTCGCCAGGCCATCGTCGACCAGAATCACCACCTGATCCTTGAGCACCACGGGGGCACGCGAACCCCGGTACAGGCGCTCGCGACGCAACAGTTCCTGGGTTTCCCGCGCCACCACGTTATCGAGCGTGCGCTGATCGATACGGTTCGCCCGCAGCGTATCGTCATTGACGATCTGGATGCCGCCACTGGCAATCGCGCCCATGGCGAACTCCTGATGGAATGGCACCCCGAGCTTGCGGACCAGCATCAGGTCCAGGCGAACCTCCAGGGCCGTGGCAATTTCATAGGCCACCGGCACGCCGCCACGGGGCAAGGCGAGAACGATGACATCGGGTCGATGAGCGTATTTGAGCAGCGGCTCCACCAGCCTTCGACCGGCATCCACCCGGTCACGCAAGAGGGTTTGCGTCGAGGGACTATGAATCACTTGAACACCTCCCCAGGCGATCACGCCTGTCGGTTCGTATCACACAGCCTTGACCTCTCCACGTCCTTGCGGGATCAAGCATCGGTTTTCACTAGAGTCCTCCGCTGAAGTCTCCTTGTTGTTGATTTTTATCAAGTTCGCGCGCAAGGCCCGCCGTGGATGCGCAATGGGTTTGGCCGTTCATTTCGCCATAGTTGATCAATATCAATCGGGTTGGGGACCGATGGGTTACGTTGCCGACATTGGACAGCGGCTCTCGACGGGAGATTGCCATGCCGACCTTACTTGCGAGCCCGCGGTTGCGCTTGTACGACAGCGATGAACTCGATTCGGTGCTGCAGGCAATGGCGCGCCAGGCAGCGGCGCTGTTGCCGCCCGCTCAAGCGGCGCTGATTGGCATCCAGCGCCGCGGCGAACCTCTGGCGCAGCGTCTACAACAGCATCTGTCACGTCAGACCGGCCAGCCGGAACTGCCGCTCTACCCCTTGAAGGTCAAGCGCTATGCCGATGACCTCAAAGTGCTGCATGCCCACACCGAACTGACCGAAAACCCGCTGCTGGGCGAGCTGGACCTTGCCAGCACCACCTTGCTCGTTGTCGACGATGTGCTGTTTGAAGGCCATTCGCTCCTGCGTACCTGCGCGTATCTGGCGCAACTCGGTGCTCGTCGGGTCTACACGGCCGTATTGGTCGACCGGCACGTCTGCCAGCAACCGGTCCATGCCGATATCGTCGGGGTGCATCTGCAAGTGGCCGCCACTGACATCGTCGAATGCAACGTGCCCCCTTACGAAAGGGAGTTCTGTATTGAGGTCTGGCGGCATGGCGCCGCGCGATGACGGCGCCACATGTGTAATCGAACAGTGAGTACCGCTTACTGTTTACTTTTTTCGTCCTGGTCGCCTTCCATCATTCGTGGTCTGAACATGTGCATCGGCATCTGCCAACGGTCATTGCCGTAGAGCCGGTGATGCACCACCGTCCAGAACAGATCGAAAATGGTTTTCTGCTCGGCATCCAAAACCTCGTAGAAGGTTTTGGTACGCACCAGCGCAGCATCCAGGTGCTCCAGATGTGCCTCCATCCACTTGGTTTGTACGCGCAAACGCTCTATCTCTCTGGCCATTCTTTCGGGGGTCGTTTCATCCATCGGCGCCTTCTTCGTACTCGCCCTTTCATCACGTTCGGCCTTGGCCTTTTCCTGATGCTGATTGGCGTCCGCCATGACCCCCGTGGCCCATGTATCCCAGGCAGCCATTTGCTCCGGCTTGAGATTGAGCTTGCCCTTGAGATCGTCCAGGGTCTGTTGCGTGTATTTGACCCAATCGAAATCCTGAAAACGATGATACATGCCACCTTGCGCAGCAGACGTCGGCGGGTTGGCGAAGACGCTGGTAGAGGGCACCAGCAACACGCTTGCCGCCATTAACATGCATTGGCCGATCAGGCTTGATCTGTTCATTTCAGTTCATCTCGACACCGTGGGTTGATTCGAGAATAGGAGTCGGCCTGGGGGTATATCTGATCCACATCAGAAAACAGGCAGACCGCCGGGCAAGTGGATAAGCGGTCGAGTTGCCCCGTAAGAGGAGCGGCCAACCATCGCTATCCACAGTGCTGTCACCCAATCCAGCGGATCACTGGCTCCTTCCTGGGCACGGGCGCGGGCGCGGATTTCGGGTGACCGACGATGATCGGTGCCACTGGCGTCCACTCCGCGGGAAGGCCAAGGTCATGCTTTCCATCCGGCGTACCAAGAAAACCCTGGGCAAAACCGATCCAGCAAGTGCCAAGCCCTTCAGCGTACGCCGCGAGCATCAGGTTCTCGGCAGCCAGCGCGCAGTCTTCGACGACCCACTGACCCGGCGCGGTTCCCGAAATCAGGATGAGTACCGGCGCGTGGTAGAAGATTTGATAGTTTTCATCATCGAGCAACGTATGGAAGTGCTCGGGCTGGGCCGCTGCGGGTATTGTCGCCAGCAGGTGAGCCTTCGCTTCGCGCGAGACCCGATCCAGCAGGCTCTGGTCGCGTATGACGGTAAATGTCCACGGTTGTTGGTTCATCGCGCTGGGCGCCTGCGCAGCGGCACTGATCAAACGACGAATGACGTCTTCATCAACCGCTTCTGTCGTGTACTCCCGCGTCGAGCGACGGCCCGAGATCGCCTTATCGATGTTCATGGGGGGCATACCTCAAAAGAGTGTCATATCCTTTATAAAGTCATCCGCCCACGAGGGCTTGCTGTTGATTTAAATCAAATCAAGACAGAACCGGCCTTCCGTTTTGTCTGATGACTCGCCCCCCCTCGGAGCGGACCACATTGCGCGAAATTGATCTGCATCAGATGGACGATAACCGCTCAATGCACACTGCAAGCGTCTGGCTCGCGCAGGAGCGCTGACATGGGCGGGAAGATCATGGCGTGTATCGGTGGCAGCGCCGCGTTGCGGCTGCTGATCCGCGTCATGCTGACAGGCGTCTGCGCACTGGCCTGGAGCGCGGACGGCGCCGCACAGAGCGTCGAGCCAGGCGTCACGATCCTCGTTTACCACCGGTTCTCGGACACGGCCGACGACTCGATGACCGTGCGCATGAGCACCTTCGAAACCCAGTTGCGCGTCCTGCGCGAGCACGGTTATCACATTGTGTCGCTGCGCGAGGTGGTCGACTGGCTGCGTAATCCCGATGCGACGTTAGCGTCGAAGCCGGTGGTGATCACTGTCGACGACGGGCATCGTTCAGTCTTCGACAAACTGCTGCCCGTCATCCAGCGCGAACGCTTTCCGGTGACCCTGTTTATCTATCCATCGGCCATCTCCAACGCGTCCTATGCGCTGACCTGGGAGCAGTTGCGCACCCTGAAGCAGACCGGCCTCATCGACATCCAGTCGCATACGTACTGGCATCCCAATTTCAACGTCGAGCGCAGGCACCGCACGCCGGCGGATTTCCAGCAATTCGTCCGAACCCAACTGCAAAAATCACGTCAACGCATCGAGTCGCAAACCGGTGCGCAGCAGGTCGACATGCTCGCGTGGCCGTTCGGTATCTATGACGACGAGTTGATCGCACTCGCCTCCGACGAGGGTTACGCAGTGGCCTTCACTCTAGACGCGCGCAAGGCCGACCGGCACGCGCGACTGCTCGCCCTGCCGCGCTATCTGATGAGTGATGCCTACGGTGCACGCGCGTTCGCGCAGTTGCTCGGCGAACCGGACACCCAGCCGACCGCGGGGAACCCGCGATGACCGTCATCCGCGCCTTGAGGCGCTACGCAATCCCGGCGCTACTCGCCGTTGCTGCGCTGCTGACCGGGCAAGGCGCACAGGCCGTCACCGGTGTCGTACTCGACTCGAACACGCAGAACCCGATCGCCGACGCCATCATCACGACCTCGGCCGGCGTGATGCGTACCGACGAAAACGGACGGTTCGAGACGGCCGAGGCAGTCGAGCGTATCGCCGCCCGCGCCCCAGGGTATTTACGCACCGAGGCCAAAGTGGGCGACGAAACGCCCATGACGCTCGCCCTGACCCCGTTTCGCCCCAAAGCGGTCTACCTGTCGGTGTTCGGCGTGACCAGTTCGATCCTGCGCAACAACGCTGTCAGCCTGAGTGAAAAAACCGAGATCAATGCACTGGTGATCGACGTCAAGGGTGACCGTGGCCTGACGCCCTATCGCAGTGCGGCGCGCGAGGCGATCGGCGCGGCGGCCCATGTGACCACACGGGCACCGCAGATGCGCGACTTGCCGGCGTTACTTGCCAAGCTGCATGCGCAATACCCGTACCTGATCGCGCGCATCGTGGTGTTCAAGGACGATCCATTCGCCAGCGCGCATCCCGAGTGGAGCGTGCACACCGCCGACGGCCAGCCGTGGCGGGATCTCGAGCAGCTGCAATGGATGGATCCGTATTCGCACGAGGTCTGGCAGCACAATCTCGATGTCGCCGAGGAGGCCGCGCGGATGGGTTTCGACGAGATCCAGTTCGACTATGTGCGTTTTCCCGACAAGAGCGGGCTGCGCTTTGCCCTCCCCAACAACCGCGCCAACCGGACCGCGGCGATCATCGGTTTTCTGCAGGCCGCACGCGCGCGGCTCGCGCCCTACAACGTGTTCGTCTCCGCGGACATCTTCGGCTATGTCTGCTGGAACCTCGACGATACGGCGATCGGCCAACAAATCGAACTGCTGGGCGCGGAGCTCGACTACATTTCGCCGATGCTGTACCCGTCCAGTTTCACATGGGGGCTGCCGGGCTTTAGCAACCCGACAGCCGACCCCGGCCAGATTGTCAGGCGTACCCTGGCGGAGGCAATGAAGCGCACCCACCTGCCAGGCGTGCGCTTTCGTCCCTGGCTCCAGGCCTTTCGCGACTACGCCTTCGATCGTCGCCCGTTTGACGCCGAAGCGATCAGCGCACAGGTGAACGCCGCCGACGCCGCCGGCACCGATGGATGGATGTTATGGAACCCACGCAATCACTACGAAGCCGCCGATCTGCCACAGCGCTAAAATGCTGGGCAATGCTGCTTGGCCTGGCGATGGCGGCGCACATTGCATGCGCCGCCGATCTCGACGCGACGACGCGCCTGCAAGCCGCACAGATCGTCGAGGGCCAGATCGCCGCCGGACGCGTTCCAGGAGCCGTTGTCCTGATCGGTGACGCCACGCAGGTGTTTTATCGCCAGGCCTTTGGACAACGCACGACGACGCCCCCCCGCGAGCCGATGACGCCGGACACCGAGTTCGATCTGGCATCGCTGACCAAGGTCATCGCGACCACCACGGCCATCCTGCAACTGGCCGAAACCGGCCGCCTCAACCTGGACG
This sequence comes from Pseudomonas sp. FP1742, assembly GCF_030687145.1. NCBI lineage: Bacteria > Pseudomonadati > Pseudomonadota > Gammaproteobacteria > Pseudomonadales > Pseudomonadaceae > Pseudomonas > Pseudomonas sp. FP1742. Next base: position 4,423,979 of record NZ_CP117460.1, read on the forward strand.
CACCCGTTGCCCGGTATTGGCCTGCCTTTGGGTCCCACGGCAAAGAGGCGGTGAAGGTGCGTGACCTGCTGGCGCACACGTCCGGGCTGCGCCCAGATTTGCCTGGGCGGCCAGCCCGTGCGGGCCGCCAAGGTGTGTTGAACGCCATCGCGGCGCAGCGGCTGCGCAACGCGCCGGGTACCCAGGTCATTTACAGTGACCTGAATTTCGTGGTGCTCGGCGAGCTGGTCGAACGCATCACCCACAGCTCGCTCGACGCCTATTGCCAGGCTCACATCTTCGGGCCGCTGGGCATGCGCGACACGGTTTTTCTGCCGGATACCCCGCGAGCGATACGCAGCGCACCGACACTCGCCACCAAGGCTGGCACGCTCCGGGGGCGCGTACACGATCCGACGGCGCAATGGATGGACGGTGTATCCGGTAACGCCGGGCTGTTTTCCACGGCGGACGACCTTGCGCGTTTCGCGCAGATGGTGCTGAACCAGGGGCGCGCCGGCAATCGACAGATCCTGCGGCCGGCGAGCATCGCCGCCCTGGCGAGCGCCGTTTCACCGCTCGACAGCGTGCCGTGGCGCGGCCTCGGCTGGGAACTGGCCGCACCGTTCGTGCCGAACCATGATCGTCTGCCGCCGATTGGCGTCATCGGCCATACCGGATACACCGGCACGGGGCTGTGGATTGATCTGGTGACCCGCCAATTCATGGTCATCCTGAGCAACCGCGTGTATCCCGATGACCGCGGTGACGCGCGCCCGCTTCGTGCGCAATTGCTTGCACTGATGGCCAGTCGCGGGGCGCCTGCAAGCGGCGCGCAAATCGGCCGGTTGCTGCCCTCTGCGTTGCCGGCACTGCGGGCCGCCGATCGTCTACCCACCGCGACAGGCCCGGTGCAGACAGGCATTGACGTGCTTGAGGCACAGCAATTTGCCCCGCTCGCCGGCCTGCGCGTGGGCTTGATCACCAATCGCAGCGGATTCGACGCCAAAGGCCGACGCACCGTCGACGTCCTCGCCCATGCGCCAGGCGTCAGACTGGTGGCGCTGTTTTCGCCCGAGCATGGGCTGAACATCGACGTGGACGAACGAGTCGGCGACACCCGCGACCCGGCGACGGGCCTCACCGTGCACAGTCTCTACGGCGCAACCCAGCGCTTCCCGGCCGGTTCGCTCAAAGGACTGGATGCGCTGATCTTCGATATTCAGGACGCCGGCGTGCGCTTCTTCACCTACGAGACAACACTCGGCTACGCACTCGAAGCCGCCGCGGCGCAAGGCATTGCGCTGTTCGTGCTGGACCGGCCCGCCCCCCTCGGCGCACAACGTTTCGGCGGCCCGGTGATGGACAGTCGCCGCGAATCGTTTACCGGCTATTTCCCTGCGCCGCTGCAGCCCGGCATGACCGTCGGCGAGCTGGCGCGTCTATTCAACCGCAACAAGCACATTGGCGCGGACCTGCGCGTGGTGCCGATGCTGGGATACCGACGCACGATGACCTTTGCCGACACCGGGTTGGGATGGGTGCCGCTCTCGCCGAACCTGCGCACGCTCTCTCAGCTGGACCTGTACCCGGACATCGGTTTGCTCGAAGGCGCGAATCTGAGTGTGGGGCGCGGCACACCGCACCCGTTCGAGTGGGTCGGCGCGCCATGGATCGACGCAACCCGGCTCGCCAATGCGCTGAATGCATTTGACGTCGGCGCGCATTTCGAGCCGATCGACTTCGTCCCCACCGAATCAAACTGGCACGGTCGGCTCTGTCATGGTGTGAGCATCACCCGCCTCTCAACGCCTGCGCAACGTCCCGTAGCCAGCCTGGGGTTGACGCTGCTCGTCACCCTGCACACGCTCTATCCCAATGTGTTCGACCTGGCGGCGACCCGTGATTCGATCGGCTCGCAAAGCGTGTGGCAGGCGATTCGCGACGGCGCGACACCTGACGCGGCGCAGGCGCTCGACGCAGTGCCGCTTGCGCGCTTCGCGCGGCTACGGCAGGAGAACTTGCTGTATTGACCGGCAGCGTCATCGATTGCCGATCGATGGCGCCGGTCCACCGGTTTTTTCCTTTTGCATCAGATAGGCGACGAGCTTGTCCAGGGTGTCCACCTGTTGGTAATCGATTTCCGGAATGGCCACCCCCAGGCTCCGATTCAGGGCCTCGATGAGGCGAAGCCAATCCATGGAGTCCAGATCAACCTCCTCGCGTAGGGGGCGGTCACCGGGCAATTGCTCAGGGTCGACTTCAGGAGCGATGCGCTTCAACGCGTTCAACACCTGATTGCGTACCGATAGCGGGTCCATGGGCTCACCCTCACAGGTTCTCTGGGGTTTGTAACAAGCGACGGACTTCCCCCAGGAAGCGTGCGCCGTAGTGACCATCGCTGACCCGATGATCGGCTGACAAGCTGCTGACGACGGTGGGCATGACACACAACTGGCCATCCTTGACCCAGGGCCGCTCGCCGATACGACCGAAACCGACCAGGGCAACCTGGGGCGGGTAGATCACCCCCAGTACGCTGTCTACGCCCTGGTCGCCGAGCTGGGTGACCGTGATGCCGGCGCCACCCAGTTCGGAGCTGCGCAGAGAACCGCTGCGGGCGCGCTCCACCAGGCTGGACAGTTCACTCATCAAATCGGTCAAGGACGTGTCGGCCACATGCCGCAGAACCGGAGCGACCAACCCGCCCTGGCGCAAGGCGATTGCCACGCCAAGGTCTGTATCGGCTGCCGGTTTAAAGCCGTTGTCCTGCCAGGCACCGTTGAGCTGTGGATAGTCGCGCAAGGCCAACGCCACCGCTTTGAGCAGCAACACACCGGGTAACAGGCGCTCCGGCAATGGGCTTTGCGCGTTGTGTGCCTGCAGCCAGGCCATGGCCTTATCCAGGGCAATGGTTTCGCTCAGGTAGTAATGGGGAATCTCGCGTTTCGAACGACTCATCGCCGCCGCGATCGTGTGACGCATGGCCTGGTTGCGGTCAGGTTCCGGCGCCACGCGGGCGGCGGCTTCGACATCTTCCAGGGTCACCACGCCGTGTGGACCATGGCCCTGCAACTGACTGGCATCGAGCCCCAATTCGGCAGCGCGTTTGCGTGCCGCAGGGGAAATCTTCGGCCGCCTTGCAGAAAGGTTTTCCGCCGCAAGCGGCACCGGTGCGGGCTTCACCATCCGTCGCACGCTCTGCGGACTTTCACCCGGTTCCAGCAACTGCGCGATGGCGGTACCGACAGGCACCTTGGCGCCGACATCGATCAACAGTTGCAAGACCGTGCCATCGTGCCAGCACTCTACGTCGATAGCGGCCTTGGCCGTATCGACGACGGCAATCACCTGACCAGGCTTGACCGCATCGCCGGGATGGACTTTCCATTCCAGCAACGTGCCTTCATCCATATCGGCTCCCAGCGATGGCAGTTTAAATTCGATCACGCTTGCCCCTCCTGGCCCGCTACCCGGACGCGGTATCTGCCTGCCATCACGTTGCAGTCCCCTCGCACAGCTCGTGCGCGGCGGCGACGATGGTCGACACTTGAGGCAGCGCGGCCTCTTCAAGATGCCGGGGATAAGGTATCGGCACTTCGGCGCTGCACACCCGCGCTGGCGGTGCGTCCAGTTCGAAAAAGCCCTGCTCGACGATCCGCGTGATGATTTCCGCCGCCAGGCTGCCGCTGCGCCAGCCTTCATCGACGACGAGGGCACGACGGGTTTTGCAGACCGACGTCATGATTGTGGCGTCATCCAGAGGGCGCAGAACCCGCAGGTCGATGACTTCACAATCAATGCCCTCCCCGGCCAGTTGCTCAGCCGCTGTCAGGGCCTTGCCGAGTGTGCCGCCATACGCAATCAGGGTCAGGTCGTTGCCGACTCGGCGAACCTTGGCGGCAGTGATGTCCAGAGTCTTCCAGTCGCCGGTATCACCTTCCATGTTGTAGAGCTGGGCGTGTTCGAAAATCAGCACCGGGTCCGGATCCAGCAGCGCAGGCCAGAGCATGCCGCGTGCATCCTCGACGGTCGCCGGGGCGAGAATTTTCAGCCCGGGGATATGCGCATACCAGCCTTCGAGGCTATGGGAGTGTTGCGCCGCGAGCTGACGTCCCGCGCCCGTCGCCATGCGCACCACCAGGGGAACCGAGAATTGGCCGCCGGACATATGCCGCAGGGCAGCAGCCGTGTTCATCAGAGGATCGAGGGCGAGCAGGCTGAAATTCACGGTCATGATTTCTACGATCGGCCGCATGCCCCCCAGCGCCGCGCCGATACCAGCCCCCACGAAGCCCAATTCGGACAATGGCGCGTCTCGAATGCGCTCCGGGCCGAATGCTTCAAGCAGCCCCAGAGAGACGGCGTAGCTGCCACCGTAACGACCGACGTCTTCGCCCATCAAAAATACCCGAGGGTCCCGTTGCAACGCTTCACGCAGTGCCTCGCGCAACGCATCGCGGTAGGTCATGCGAGTGCTCATGGCGCGGCCCTCGGGGTGTAGACGTCGCGAGACAGATCCTCCAGCGGTTCCAGGCTGGCGCTTTCGGCATAGGCGACGGCGGCCTCCACTTCGGCGTCCACCTGGGCCTGGACCGCCAGAAAACCGGGTTCGTCCAAAAGGCCTTGGGCCTTGAGCCGGGCACTGTAGGTGTGAATCGGTCCGCGGGTCTTCCACTGCTCCACCTCGGCCTTGTCGCGATACAGCTGCGGGTCGAACATCGAGTGGGCGCGAAACCGATAGGTACGAAACTCCAGGAAAAAAGGCCCGCGCCCTTGCCGGATATGTTCAACCGCCTCACGAGTGGCTTCGTACACCGCGACCACATCCATGCCATCGACAGACCGGGTCTGGACCTTGTACGCCGAGGCTTTGGCACACAGGTCGGTTTGCGACTGCGAACGCTCCAGGGCCGTGCCCATGGCATAGAGGTTGTTCTCGCAGCAAAACAGCATCGGCAACTGCCACAAGGCGGCCAGGTTGATCGACTCGTGAAACGCTCCCTCGGCCATGGCACCTTCACCAAAAAAGCACGCGGAGAGCCGCGATCCACCCTGCATACGCTCGGCCAGCGCCAGGCCGACGGTGAGTGGCAAGCCGCCGGCGACGATGGCATTGCCGCCGAAGAAACGTGTACCGGCATCGAACAGGTGCATCGAACCGCCACGCCCTCGCGAGCAGCCTTCCTGGCGCCCGTACATCTCGGCCATGATGGTGTTCATGGGCACTCCCTTGATCAGGGCATGGCCATGTTCGCGATACGTTGCGACCACTGCATCGTCGGCTGCCAGTGCATGCAGAACACCGACGGCGACCGCTTCTTCACCAATGTACAGGTGCAGGAAGCCACGGATCTTGCTCTCCCCGTACAGCTCGCCGGCGCGCTCCTCAAGGCGACGGATGCGCACCATGTCCCGCAGCAAGTCGAGAGCAAAGTCCTTGGGCAACGATTGCAGGCTCATGACGGATTCTCCAGGCTGGAAGTATCGCCCTCCGGCAAACCCAGCTCCCGGGCCTTGAGCAGACGTCGCATGAGCTTTCCGCTGCGGGTGTGCGGCAGTGCCTGCATGAACGCCAGTTCCTTTGGCGCGACCACGGCACCGAGACGCTTGCGTCCATGGCCCAGCAATTCATCGTGCAGGGCCGGGCTGGCGGTGAATCCGCTCTTGAGCGAAACAAACGCCTTCACGGTCTCTCCCAGCAGAGGATCGGGCTTGCCAATCACAGCGGCCTCGGCCACTGCCGGATGTTCCATCAGCGAGCTTTCCACCTCGAACGGGCCGATCAGGTGTCCGGCCGACTTGATGACATCGTCGCCGCGACTTACGAACCAGAAATAGCCGTCGGCATCGCGACGCACCAGATCGCCACTGAGGTACCACTCGCCGACGAAGCTCTGTCGATAGCGCTCCTCTTGCCCCAGATAAGTACGGAACATGGCGGGCCATGGCCGTTTCAGAGCCAGTTCACCGACTTCATTCTCCCCAAGAAACACCAGCGAACCGTCCGCCTTGCGCTCGACGATGGCCGCCTCGACACCGGGCAAGGGTTTGCCCATGGAGCCCGGTTTAATCGCCATCGAGACCGTATTGGCAATCATGATTCCGCCGGTTTCGGTCTGCCACCAGTTGTCGTGGATCGGCAGCCCCAACACCTCTTTACCCCACCAGACAGCCTCGGGGTTGAGCGGTTCTCCGACACTGGCGATAAACCGTAGACAGGGAAAGCGGTGGCTGCGCGCCAACGTATCTCCGGCTTTCATCAGCAGGCGAATGGCCGTCGGTGCTGTGTACCAGACCGTTACCTGTTGTTTTTCGAGAATCCGGTACCAGCGTTCGGCATCGAATTCGTTGCCCTCGACCACGCTGGTGACGCCCAGCAGCAGCGGCGCGAAGATCCCGTATGAAGTCCCCGTGACCCAGCCCGGATCGGCGCTGCACCAGTAAATATCTTCAGGGTGTAAATCCAGGGCGTATTTGGCGGTGACCCGGTGCGTCAGTGCGGCGCCATGCACATGCAATACACCTTTGGGGGTGCCGGTCGTGCCACTGGTGAAGTGTAAAAGCGCGGGACTGTCGACCGTGGTCCGGGCGATGTCGAAATCGTCAGCGGCTTCGGCCAGCAATCGATGCACGCTGAGGGTGCCCTCCACGGCGTTCGTATCCCCACCCTCGGCGTCATACAGCAGCACATGCTTGAGTGCCGGCAAATGCTGACGAATAGCCGCGATCTTGCGTCGATAAAGGGATTCGCTGGTCAGCAGCACACTGCCTTCGCCAAGACGCATCCGGGTTTCGATGGGCTCGGGGCCGAACGCGCAGAATAACGGCGAAACCACGCAACCGAGCTTCAAGCCACCGAGCACGCCCAGATACAGCTCCAGCCCTTGGCCACAGAGCACAAACAAGCGTTCGCCGGGGGCCACGCCCAATGTTTTCAGCACATTGGCAAAACGGTTGGTCAGTGTGCTCAGTTGCCCGAAGCTGATGTCGCGGTGCCCACCCTGGCGATCGAGAATGCGCAACGCCGTCTGTTCACGTCCCCCTCCCATCGCATGCCGATCCACCGCCTCATAGGCGAGGTTCATGCCGCCCCCTGGCGACCCTGCCAATTCGAGCGCTTCCACCTGCCATGAAAAGGCTGCGCGGGCTTGCTCGCTGTCCAGCCAATTGGGCTTTATCGGCAAACCGGTGAGTTTCTTTTTGATCATCGGCAAATGCATGGGCTTTACCTCAACGGCTGTTCATCACAACCCGTCACCCAGGGTTGTGATCAACCGTGAACGGGGCCGTCCCTAGACCGCCAGGACGCTGCACGGCACCTGATACAGAATATGTTCGGTCGTGCTGCCCACCAGTTTGTTCAAGCCATGGGACTGGACTCTGCCCATCACGATCACGTCCACCTGATGTTCGTTGGCAAACTCACTCAGCGCCGACACCGGGTGCCCGATAATGAAATGCCGACGGTCAGAGGCCACGCCGTACCGACCGGCCAGGGAAAGGAACGATTTTTCCAGTTCTTTGCGCAACTGTTTGGTCAGCTCCGACAGCGTCAGGCCGCCGCCGCCCATATCGCCCAGATAGTCTGTGGTGTCGCAGGCGTACAGCAGATGCAACTCGGCATTGCACTGCAGCGCGAGGCCATTGGCCTGCTGGATGATCCGGTCATTGAGCTCTTTATCGGCATCGGTACCCGAAGCATCGACCGCGGCCACGATCTTGTGCGGCAAGGTATGGCCACCGCCGCCCACCAGATAGACCGGCACCGGGCAGTGGCGCAGCAAGTGCCAATCCAGCGGGGTGAAGAACGCGCGCTTGAGCGCCGACTCATGCTGAACTTCCTTGATCAACAGGTCGGGCTGCATTTCCGTGACGTGATCCAGAATGTCCTGCTGCAGGTCATCGGCCCAGGCCACCTCCGTCGTCACCTCAATTCCCCGACCACGGATATTTTTTGCCTGGTACGCCAACCAATCGCGATGGTCCTGCAGGTAACTCTCCCGCGCCGTTTCCCGCACGCCCTCTTCAAGCAGCGACAGAATGTCCAACGACTTTATCAAGCCAGCAATATGCAAACGCGCCCCGCTGGCCTTGGCCAGGGCCGCCGCATGTTGTATTGCGGGAGAGTGGCGCAGGGCCGGGTTGATGATCAATAACAACCGTTGATACTGGCTCATGATCTGACTCCAGGCAGGTGGGCTTCAACACGCCATGGCCTGTTGCGAGGGCGCGGTCGTTGCGCCCTCGCTGGATCAGGCACCAGCGTCAACCCAGACTCCTCCGTTGCAATGACATTGGCGTTGATATAAATCAACTACCTTCGCCGGGCTACTTGCCGCAGCCTTGCATCATGGCTCGCTCTTGTTCATGGTCTTCAACCATTCCCGCTGGGCTTGACGGTATTTGTCATCCGCCAGTTTTTTCGCCGCAGAAAATCGTTCTATCGTCTGAGTCGAAACAGGCTCGCTCAACAACGCATAGGCTTGTTTGCTCAGTCGGTCGGCTTCGGAAAAGAGCGCCGCACAACGATTGATTGATTCAGAACAGGCGGCAGATTGTGTCGTTGAATCATTGACGATCATGGTCGTACTCCTCGATCCGGACCTCCTGTCATTTCTTCAAGTTTGCAGCGTCGAGTACACACCCCTCGCCCGGTTCTACTCGTCACGCGTCCAGTCGATGCTTACCCCGAACTCGTCATCGCTGTACTGATAATCGGCGTGGCCTTTGAAGGCCGCTTTCAGTGCATGGCCCAGGCGGTTCGCGAGATGGATGCCTGTGGTGGTCACAACCAGCGCGCCCTCGGAATCGGTCAGGCTGATGATGCGCTCCAGGGCATGCTCGGCTTTTTCCTTTTTCTCGGTGTTTTCGATCAGGTTGATGATTTCGTTTCGATGCGCGGACAAGAAGCTGCCCGACAGCGTGAGCGTACCCGCCGGATGATTGTCATTGGTACGCTGACAGGCTGGACAGGTCACTGATTGCGCATCATGAACCACCGTGTTTTCAGGAACTTTCCAGGTCCAGTTACCTGCCTGGTAGGCGGCCCCACACTGCGGGCAGACGGCAGAGCCTTCGATTTTCGGCAAGCAATAAGGATCACGGGCCGGTGTTTTGAACAGTTGGTTTTTCTGACTCTGCTGAAACTTGTCCATGGTCTTTCCTCGCAAATGAGTTGGCTAAAAATCCCACGCGAAACCGTGTTTTCAAATCGCCCCCCTCCCAGTCGGCGCCACTGAAATCACCGTGGATTCGAAGAGTTCATTTGGGCTCGGTTTGCTGTGGCGCAGGTTGATATTTGTCAATTCGGGCCAACAACCGACGGTCGATCATCCGAACGGTACGTACTGTGGCTTTGTTGATAAAAATCAACGCTGCACATGCCATTTCATGGAAGCTGAAAAGACGCAGAACTCTTCAGGAGAACAACCTGATGGCCCACACAAAAATCCTGTTTCGTGCTGCCGCTCGCGAGAAAATCCTGAGTGGAGCCACACAACTGGCGGACGCTGTCCGGGTGACCCTGGGACCGAAATCGAAATCGGTGTTGATTCAGAGTAAATGGGGCAATCCGACGGTCTGCAATGACGGCGTGACGATTGCCAAACGGATCGACCTGCTGGACCCCGAGGAGAATCTGGGTGCGCAAATGCTGCGTCAGGCGGCGGAACGCACCGGCGAGGCCGTCGGGGACGGGACCAGCACATCAACGGTGCTGGCCCATGCAATCCTGGCCGACGGCATCCGCAACGTCGTCGCCGGTGCCAGTGCGATCGACCTCAAGCGCGGCATGGACCGGGGGCTTTCTCTGGTCATGCAATCACTGCTGGCGCAATCGCGCCCGGTCAGCACGCCCAAGGAAAAAGCCCAGGTTGCCACGCTTTCGGCCCACAACGACGCGGTCATCGGTCAGCTGGTGGCCGACGCTCTGGAAAAGGTCGGCATTGAAGGTGTGGTCAGTGTCGAAGAGTCCAAGACCACCGAAACAGTGGTCGAGGTCATGGAAGGGATGCGCCTGGACCGTGGTTATGTCTCGCCCTACTTCGTGACCGATACCGAGAAGATGCAGGCCGAACTCGACGATGCCTACCTGCTGCTCTGTGACCATAAGATCGGCGTGCTCAAAGACCTGCTGCCATTGCTGGAACTGATTGCCAAAAGTGGCCAACCACTGGTCCTGATCGCCGACGACATAGAGGGTGAAGCGTTGACCACTTTGGTGGTCAACCAGATTCGGGGAGTATTGCGCGCGGTGGCGATCAAGGCGCCGGGCTTCGGTGATCGACGCAAGGAAATGCTTCAGGACATTGCCGTTCTGACCGGCGCAACCGTGATCTCCAATGAGCTGGGGATCAACCTCGAACAGGTGGAATTGAGCCAGTTGGGCCGGGCTCATCGAGTCGTGGTGCAAAAAGACAGCACGGCGCTGATTGGCGGCGCGGGTAAACGCGAAGCTATCGAGGCGCGCCTGCAACAGATCCGCGTGCAAATGGACAACACCACCAGCGATTACGACCGGGAAAAACTTCAGGAACGCCTGGCCAGACTGTCTGGCGGCGTGGCGGTGATCCGCGTCGGCGCGCCGTCCGAAGCTGAAATGAAAGCGCGCAAGGATGCACTCGACGATGCGATTTCCGCGACCCGGGCGGCGATCGCCGAAGGCATTGTTCCGGGGGGCGGTCTGGCCCTGCTCAAAGCCGTGCCGATGATTGCAGCCGAAGAAGCCAACCATGAGGGCGATGTCAAAACCGGCCTGCAGATTCTGCGCCGGGCTCTGGAAGCACCGGCCCGGTTCATTGCTGAAAACTCGGCAGTGGATGCCGGCGTGGTCATTGCCCGCATGCTCGCCGAACCGGGCAACGTGGGCTTCGATGCGGCGGCCAATTGTTATGTGGACATGTACGAAGCCGGCATCATCGACCCGACCAAAGTGGTACGCATTGCCCTGGAAAATGCCGTGTCGGTCGCCAGTGTCCTGCTGCTCACCGAGGCGACCATGACGGATATTCCAGAAAAAGAATCGCCTGCCCAGCCACCGTTTCCTGAATGACCGGCACAAGGCGAGGTGATCTGTGCACATCATCCGGCGCCCTGCGCGAGGGAGAAGCTGAAGCAGGCTATCTTTATTAAATGGGTTGGCCGCGGGCTTACCGATATGCGTTCCCACTCTGAGCCAAGGCCATGAAAAAGAACGACCAGTGGAACCTGTCCTACTTGGCGATCGCTTTTATCGTCATGGGCCTCATGCAGGTCTTCTTTGTCGAGCGCCAGGCCGTGCAGCCCCTGCCCTACAGCCAGTTCATGCAATTGTTGAACGAGCAAAAAGTCAGTGACTTGCAGATCGACAAGGACCGGATCAGCGGCAAATTGGTGGAGCCCATCGACGGACGCGACCGGTTCTCTACCGTGCGCGTCGATCCGTCGCTGGCGACCGAACTGTCGCAATCGGGCGTCGGTTTTACCGGAGTCAACGAAAACACCTTTATGAACAGCCTGTTGGGCTGGTTGTTGCCGTTCATAATGATCATGGTGTTCTGGCATTTCCTGTTTCGCGGGATGGCGGACAAACAAGGCCTTGGCGGGTTGATGAATGTCGGCAAGTCGCGGGCCAGGATCTTTGTCGAACGCGATACCGGGGTGACCTTCGCCGATGTCGCGGGCATCGACGAAGCCAAGGCCGAACTGGTGGAAATCGTCTCGTTTCTCAAGGACAAGGCCCGATACGCACGTCTGGGCGCGCACATTCCCAAGGGCACCTTGCTGGTGGGCCCGCCAGGCACCGGCAAGACCCTGGTGGCCAAAGCCATCGCCGGTGAAGCCGGTGTGCCGTTTTTCTCGATTTCGGGGTCCGAATTTGTCGAAATGTTCGTCGGGGTCGGTGCGGCCCGGGTCCGTGACCTGTTCGAACAGGCACGCCAGGCGTCGCCCTGCATTATCTTCATCGATGAACTCGACGCGCTGGGCAAGATGCGCGGCGTCGGCGTGTTAGGCGGCAATGACGAAAAAGAACAGACCCTCAACCAGTTACTGGCTGAACTGGACGGCTTCGACCCCCGCGAAGGCGTGGTATTGCTGGCCGCGACCAACCGGCCGGAGGTCCTCGATCCGGCGCTGTTGCGGGCCGGGCGCTTCGACCGGCAGATTCTGATCGACCGTCCCGATCGCAGAGGCCGGGAAGCGATTCTCAAGGTTCACCTCAAGAAAATCACCGTGGAGCCAGGGCTCGATGGCGCACGTATCGCCGAAATCACCACCGGTTTCACCGGCGCCGACCTGGCCAACTTGGTGAACGAAGCGGCCATCGTCGCCACCCGCCGCGGCGCCGATGCCGTCAACCTGAATGACTTCACGGCCGCGGTAGAACGCCTTATCGCGGGGCTTGAACGCAAGAGCAACCTGCTCGATCCCGACGAGCGCCGGGTGGTGGCCTATCACGAGATGGGGCATGCCCTGGCCGCCAGCAGCCTGCCGGCCATGGACCCGGTGCATAAAGTCTCGATCGTGCCCCGGGCCATCGGCTCGCTGGGCTATACCTTGCAGCGACCGACCGAGGATCACTTCCTGATCAGTTGCCAGACGCTCAAGGACCGGATTGTGGTGCTGATGGCCGGGCGCGCCGCCGAGGACCTTGTCTACGGCCAGATCTCCACCGGGGCCGCCGACGATCTGGGTCGCGCGACCGATATCGCCCGGCAACTGATCACCCGCTTCGGCATGAGCCCCGAACTCGGCCAGTCGGTGCTGGAGAAGCAAACCCCAACGTACCTGGGAGATCGCATGGCCACGATGGGCGAAAAGGATTATTCGGAACAGACCGCCCGGGAAATCGACCTGGGTATTCGCGCCCTGCTCGATGAAGCCTACCAACGGGCCAAGGCGCTGCTCCAGAGTCGTCGGGCCGACCTGGACGAGGGGGCCCGCCTGTTGCTGGAAAAGGAAACCCTCACGCCCGAGGAGTTCCCGCCACTGATGCCGTTCAAGCCCACCCCGGCATTGCCAGCACCGTGATGCACCGATCAATAGTCCGCAGACTGCCCCCTGCCCCCATCGCTGAAGGCTCATCATGTTCACAGTCACGCTGATCAACACGTTGGTGGTGATCGTCACGGTGGTGATCCATTACGAATGCCTGCTGCGCCTGAACGATTGGCTGCCCCGGCTCAAACTCTGGAGCCGCTTTCGGATCGTCGTCGGAGTATTCGGCGCGATGGTGGCTCACGCGGTAGAAGTGTGGTGTTTCGCGCTGGTCTATTACCTGCTGATCCGCTCCGGTGAATGGGGCAGCCTGAGCGGCAATTTCGATGGTTCGTTCATGGACTGCGTGTACTTTTCCTTCACCACGTTCACCACCATCGGTTTCGGCGATATTTCACCCATGGGGAACCTCAAGTACCTGACCGGACTGGAGGCACTGACAGGGCTGGTGCTGATTTCCTGGACCGCCTCGTTCCTGTTTCTGGAGATGCAGAAGTACTGGAAGAGCAAATAGCCCCCGGCGCCGTCCATCAGCCCTGATTGCCCGGCGCCGGCGTCCATTGCCACTGCATCACTTCGGGCATGTCCTGCCCGTGTTCGATGAGGTAGAGCTTGTGTTTCTCCATCGTCGCCCAGTAACGCGACCGGGCGGTCTGGAGTTGATCGTGCAGCCGGGGCACGCGCTCGATGACATCCAGGGCCAACTGATACCGATCCAGGTTATTGAGCACCGCCATGTCGAACGGCGTGGTGGTCGCCCCCTCGTCCTTGAACCCACGAACATGGAAGTTTTCATGATTGGTGCGTTTGTACAGCAGCCGGTGGATCAGCGCGGGGTAGCCGTGGAACGCAAAGATCACCGGCCGGTCGACGGTAAACAGTTCATCGAAGGCACTGTCGGGCAAACCGTGGGGATGGTGGTACGACGGCTGCAGGACCATCAGGTCGACGACATTGATCACCCGCACCCGCAAATCCGGCACGTATTCGCGCAGCAAAGTGACCGCCGCCAAGGTTTCCAGGGTCGGAACGTCGCCGGCACAGGCCATCACCACGTCCGGATCGCTGTCATCGCGGCAGGCCCAGTCCCAGCGTCCGATGCCGACCTGGCAATGACGAATGGCGGCATCGATGTCCAGCCACTGCCATTCCGGCTGCTTGCCGGCCACGATCACGTTGATGTAGTTGCGGCTCCTGAGGCAGTGATCGGCCACCGACAGCAGGCAATTGGCGTCGGGCGGCAGGTAGATCCGCACCACGTCCGCCGTTTTGTTCGCCACCAGATCGATGAAGCCCGGGTCCTGATGGGAGAAGCCGTTGTGATCCTGGCGCCAGACATGGGAGGTGAGCACATAGTTGAGCGAGGCCACGGGTTTGCGCCACGGCACTTCGGCGGCGGTTTTCAGCCATTTGGCATGCTGGTTGAACATCGAGTCGACGATGTGGATGAACGCCTCGTAACAGGAAAACACCCCATGTCGGCCGGTCAGCAAGTAACCTTCGAGCCAGCCTTCGCATACCTGTTCGCTCAGAATCTCCATCACCCGGCCATCGGTCGACAGATTGACGTCATCAGGCCCCAGCGGCTCCATCCACGCCTTGGCACTGACTTCGTACATTGCATCCAGCCGGTTCGAGGCGGTTTCGTCCGGGCCGAAGAGGCGAAAATTGCTCGACGTCAGATTGCATTTCATCACGTCGCGCAAAAACCGGCCCAGCACCCGCGTGGCCTCTGCCCGCAGGGCACCGGGCGCTTCGACGTTCACCGCATACTGGGTGAACCGTGGCAGATCCAGCGCGCGCAACAGCAGCCCACCGTTGGCATGGGGGTTGGCGCTCATTCGCCGATGGCCGGTCGGCGCCAACGCCGCGATCTCGGGCAAAAGGGTGCCATTGGCGTCAAACAATTCATCAGGGCGGTAGCTGCGGAGCCATTCCTCCAGTTGCCGCAGATGCTGCGGCTGCTGGAAGTCGGCCAAGGGCACTTGATGCGCCCGCCAAGTGCCTTCGACCCGCTGGCCATCGACGAATGTCGGCCCCGTCCAGCCCTTGGGCGTGCGCAAGATCAGCATCGGCCACAGGGGCCGCTCCAGCGTCCGGGACGACGATCGTTGACGCGCGCCCCGCTGAATGTCGCGAATCTCCTGCACGATGGTGTCCAGCGTTCTGGCCAGGGTTTGATGAACCTCGGCCGGGTCATCGCCTTCGACGAAATACGGATCGTAGCCATAGCCGTACATCAACGCCGACAACTCCTCCTCGCTGATGCTGGAGAGCACCGTCGGGTTGGCGATTTTGTACCCGTTCAAATGCAGAATCGGCAGGACCGCCCCGTCACGCGCCGGGTTGAGGAACTTGTTGGAGTGCCAACTGGCCGCCAGCGCCCCGGTTTCCGCCTCGCCGTCGCCAATCACACACGCCACGATCAGGTCCGGATTGTCGAACGCGGCGCCATAGGCATGGGCCAGGCTGTAACCCAGCTCGCCTCCTTCATGGATCGACCCCGGAATCTGCGCCGACACATGGCTGGAAATGCCATAAGGCCAGGAAAACTGCCGAAACAGTCGGGCCAGACCGTTGGTATTGCGCCCCACCGACGGGTTGAATTCGGTGTACGTGCCTTCCAGGTAGGTCTGCGCGACGATGGCCGGCCCGCCATGCCCGGGGCCGGCGATAAAGATCATGTTCAGGTCATAGGCCGTGATCAGGCGATTGAGGTGCGTATAGATCAGGTTCAACCCCGGCGTCGTGCCCCAGTGCCCCAGTAACCGTGGCTTTACATCCGCCAGCGTCAGCGGCACCTTCATCAGCGGATTGTCCTTGAGGTAAATCTGCCCGACCGCCAGGTAATTGGACGCCCGCCAGTAGGCATCCAGCCCTTCCAGTTGCTCGGCACTCAGAAAATCGCTCATGACGTCCTCCGCCAGGGCCTGGGGTAAACCGCAAGACATGCGTCGATTCTGGGTGTCTGCACGGCCTAAGACTTGATTTACATCAAGTCTTAGGCCGTCTATCCCGGCTCAACAGGAACAAGCTTTTCCCCGTTCATCGACTCTATCTGTAAACGCCCGATTGAAACGGGGATCCGAACTATGCTCTAAGCTCCTGTGAGGGGGACTTTTTGCGATGCCTGAAACTCGGCCGTATCAACATCATTATTTGAAAGCCGCGTGTGCCAATTGCAGCGTTCTGGAGTTGTGTCTGCCGATTGGCTTGACCAGCAACGAAGTCGAACGGCTGGACACCCTGATCATTCAGCGCGTAAAGGTTAAAAAAGGCGCAGCCCTGTACCGGGCCGGCGATCCGTTGCGCTCGCTCTACGCGGTGCGGATCGGTTCATTCAAGACCAGCATGCTGTCTGTCGACGGTCGCGAGCAGGTCACCGGTTTTCAGATTCCCGGCGAGATGCTGGGTCTGGACGCCATCAGCGACGATCATCACACCTGCAGTGCCTTTGCTCTGGAGGACAGCGAAGTCTGCCCCTTCAACTTCACCCAACTGGAGAAGCTCGCTCTGGAGCTGCCCTCGCTGCAGCACAACATGAACAAGATCCTGAGCCGGGAAATCGTCCGTGAGCACAACCTGCTGATGATGATGGGCAACATGAACTCCGATGAACGCCTGGCCGCCTTCCTGCTGAACCTGTCGCAACGGCTGAGTATTCGGGGTTACTCGTCCCGAGACTTTGTGCTGAAGATGCGTCGCGAAGAGATCGGCTCGTATCTGGGCCTGCGTCTGGAAACCATCTGTCGGGGCATCGCTCATCTGCGGGACTCGGAACTGGTCGAGATTTCCGGGCGTAACGTCAAGGTGCTGGATCTGGACGGGCTCAAGCAACTGGTCGCCGGCTGCCACCGGGAGTCCCCCCTCTGACGCCTGCGGTGCATCGGCTTTTGGAGAATCGTCATGCGCGCCATGGTTCTGCATGCCCCCGGCCAGCCGCTGCAACGGGAAGAACGTCCCGTGCCGCAGCCCGGCGCGCAGCAACTGTTGATCAAGGTGTTGGCCTGTGGCGTGTGCCGCACTGACCTGCACTTGGTGGACGGTGAATTGCCGCAAGCTGTGTTGCCGCGGGTGCCGGGCCATGAAATTGTCGGTGAAGTGACCGCGGTGGGCGCCGATGTCGCGCCCGACTGGGTCGGCAAGCGTGTCGGCGTTCCCTGGCTCGGCTGGACCTGCGGTGAGTGCACATTCTGTCGCACGGGCCGGGAAAACCTCTGCGACCGGGCACAGTTCACCGGCTGTCATCGGGATGGCGGTTATGCCGACTACACGGTTGCCGATGCCCACTTCTGTTTCCCCCTCCCGGACACGCTTTCGGCCACCGAAGCCGCTCCGCTGCTGTGTGCCGGGCTGATCGGCTTTCGTGCCTTGCAAATGGCCAAAGGCGCACGCCATCTGGGCCTCTATGGCTTCGGCGCGGCGGCGCATCTGGCGATTCAGGTGGCGCGGGGCCGGGGACAGCAGGTGTATGCCTTCACCCGCCCGGATGACCACGAGGGCCAGGCTTATGCCAGGACGCTGGGCGCCGTGTGGGCAGGTCCCTCGGATCAGCCGCCGCCGCACCCGCTCGACGCCAGCCTGATCTTCGCCCCCGTCGGAGCACTGGTGCCATTGGCGCTGGAAGCCAGCGTCAAGGGCGGCTGCGTGATTTGCGCCGGCATCCACATGAGCGACATCCCCAGCTTCCCCTATCGACTGTTATGGGGCGAACGCAGCGTCCGCTCGGTGGCGAACCTGACCCGCGAAGACGGCACCGCGTTTTTTGCCGAGCTGCGCCATACGCCCGTGCACAGCGATGTCACCTGTTTTGCCCTGGAGGATGCCAATCAGGCGCTGGCGAGCCTCAGAGCCGGTCAGGTCAAAGGGGCGATCGTGCTCGTCCCCTGACGCCCGATCCAGCCATTCGGTGTTTTTTCCGGCGCTATCCGCCAATACCGCTAGGCTTACGGATAATGTGGCCAATCATTCGCCATTTTGCAGGGAGCGCAAAAATGGAATTAATGAACCGTTGGCAGCCTCTCTCCCTCAGAACGGCCTGTATGAGGGAGGAATGCCGTCATGAAAATGTCTAATCATTACAAATGGTCTGCCTTGGCCGCCATTGCGCTGACCCTCTTCAGCGTATTGATATTTTTGCTGATCAAATCCTACTCATACGAGACATCGACCTACTTCGAGTCGCGGGACTTCGTGCGTCAACTCAAGCAATACGATGCCAACTGGAACGTGAAGATTCTGCGGGCCAAAATCGGCATGAACAACAACCTGCTGCTCCTGGCGCCTCCAGAAGCGGAAGAACGCTGGGCACAGCTCGATAGCCTCAATGCGGTCGGTCCCCTCGCCCCCCTTTGGCAAACCCGACGCCAGGGTTATCTGGATGCGGTAGAAAACAAAACCCGATTGGTCGAGCAATTCAAACAGCACAACACGGCTTTGCGAACTTCGCTGGATGCCCTGCCTGAGCTGGAAGATCGCATTCAGTCGCTGCGGGAAGATTTCAACGACAAACAACCATTGGAGCATGCTTCAGCGGCATCACTGGTGTTCGATCTGACGTTGGACACCCTTGAATACGCCCTCTATGTATCCAATGAAAGGGCCGAGGAAATCTCCGGACATGTGCAAGGCCTGAGTGAATACATCAATCAACTGCCGCCTGAACGGCACCCGCCTTTCACTGCCTTTATAGACGCTGTAAATACCATTGTTCGAGAGCAGCCCCTGGTCAATGACCTGGTTGATCGCATTAGTGTCATACCTGTCGCCCAGCAACTGGACAGCATCAACGAGCTATTAAACGAAACACAACGGCGCACAGGCGCGACAGACCGCCAGTATCACCTTTACCTGGGGATATGCGCCGGCATCATGGCGCTGCTGTTGTTGTACCTGGCCGTCCGCCTGATTCGCAGTTATGCGCTGATCAACAAGATGAACAACGCGTTGCAGACAGCCAACGAGCGGCTGGAACAACGTGTCGAGGAACGCACCCGCGAACTGCTGGAAGCCGAACGCGAACTGGTCGATGCCGCGCGGATGGCCGGCATGGCGGAGATCGCGACCAATGTGCTGCACAACGTCGGCAATGTGCTGAACAGCGTTAACGTGTCCGCGGATTTGATCACCCGTAAATTGTCGACCAGCAAAACCCTCGGCCTGGGTAAAGCGGTAAAAATGATGAACGAGCATGCCCAAGACCTGGGGCAGTTCATGACGCACGATGAAAAAGGCAAACTGCTGCCTCTTTACTTCAATCAACTGGTCGATTCCATTGCAATCGAGCAATCGAGCATCGTTGACGAACTGGCGCAACTCACCAAAAGCATCGATCACATCAAGGACATCGTCGCCACCCAACAGGCCTATGCCGGCGCCGCCCGGCTGGTCGAGCCGTTGAATGTCGTCGATCTGTTCGAAGATGCATTACGCATGAATTCCGGCGCCTTGAATCGGCACCATGTCACGGTCACCAAAGACTACCAGGCCACGCCGACCATCATCGGCGACAAACACCGACTGCTGCTGATCCTGATCAACCTGATCAGCAACGCCAAATATGCGCTGTCCAAGGTCAGCGATCACGAGCGCCGCATGACGCTGGGCGTGCGGATCATCGACAACAAAACGCTGTGCTTCAGCGTCAAGGACGAGGGCGAAGGCATCGCTGCCGAAAACATGACCCGCATCTTCAATCACGGCTTCACCACACGCAAGGAAGGTCATGGGTTCGGCCTGCACAGCTGCGCGCTCGCGGCGGTAGAAATGAACGGCCACCTTCGCGTCCATAGCGACGGGCCCGGCCGGGGAGCCCTTTTTACCCTGGAGATTCCGTTGGAGACGGTACAGGTGTTGCCAGCCGCCGTGATGCCCGTTGGTTAAGTTGCAGCACCTGTGGGAGCGGGCTTGCCCGCTAAGACGGCGTCACAGTCGACATTGATGTTGCCTGACACACCGCTTTCGCGGGCAAGCCCGCTCCCACAGGGTGACTAGTATTAGTCGCCCCACCACCCCACCTATCCCACCAGCGCAATCAACTGCTGGCGCTGTGCATCCGTGAGCATCGGGCCGAAACCGGCACCGGCGTTTTCCGCCATGTAGCGCGGGTTGCCGGTGCCGGGGATGACACAGGTCACAGCCGGATGAGCCAGCAGGAACTTGAGCGCCAGTTGCGCCCAGCTATTGACCCCCACTTGCGCGGCCCATCCCGGTAACGGTTTGCCTTTCAATCGGGCGAGCAAACCACCGCCGCCCAAGGGCCGGTTGCAGATCACCGCCACACCGCGCTCACGGCACAGCGGCAGGATTCGCTTCTCGACGGCACGGTCGTCCAGGGCATAGTTGATTTGCAGAAAATCCATTGGCTCGGCTTTTAACACCGCCTCCACCTCGTCGTAGGCCGAGGCCGTGTAATGGGTGATGCCGATGTAGCGGATGCGCCCTTCGGCTTTCCATTGGCGCAAGGTCGGCAAATGGGTTTTCCAGTCCAGCAGGTTGTGAATCTGCATCAGGTCGATACGGTCGGTTTGCAGTAGCTTGAATGACTGCTCCATCTGCGCAATGCCTTCCTCGCGGCCACGGGTCCAGACCTTGGTGGCCAGGAACGCAGGCGAGCGAGGGCGATGGATCGACAACAACTCACCGGTGGTCTGTTCGGCGCGACCGTACATGGATGAGCTGTCGATCACCTTTGCACCTTTCTCGAACAACGCACTGAGCACGGCGGGCAGTTGTTTGTAAGCGGCATCGGAAGGCGCCACATCAAAGCCGCGATAGGTGCCCAGCCCGACCATGGGCAACGGCTCGTTGCTGGAAGGAATGGCTCGGGTCAGCATGTTCTTGCCTCCTGTTTGCGTCGATGGCGTCGATGCAGCAAAGGCCGGATCGAAGGTGAAGACTGCCGAAACACCGGCAGCCAGTTCGAGAATTTTCCTACGCGTAAAAACCACCATGGTATGGGCCAATGCCAGTCAATGAAGTGCAATCCCTGTGGGAGCGGGCTTGCTCGCGAAGACGGCATCACATTCAACATTGACATCGCCTGACACACCGCATTCGCGAGCAAGCCCGCTCCCACAGGTCCGCACCGAGGCTCTCCTGTGCGGCTGACATTCCTGAACTACACTCTGGCGACGCTCAAGCAATCGCTGTCTCAAGGCCCAAAGCAGTCCATGCCGTCCACTAAACTTAGCCGAATGTCGCGAACCCTGGTGTCTCTCTTCGCTTTCATCGCCATTGCATACCTGCTGCTCTGCGCCGCGCTGTTCGTGTTTCAACGCAACCTCATCTATTACCCGCAACCTCGCGCCATCGACGCGCCCCAATCGCTTCTTGAATTGTCAGTTGCCGATGCCCGGGTGCTGGTGACCGTGAGGCTGCATGACGGCCCGAAGGCGTTGATCTACTTTGGCGGCAATGCCGAGGACGTTTCCCGCAGCCTGCCGGCGTTTTCCCAGGCTTTTGCGGACTATTCGATCTACTTGCTTCACTACCGAGGTTACGGAGGCAGTACCGGGTCGCCCTCCGAGGAGGCGATTCAGCGGGATGCCATGACCTTGTTCGACCTGGTCTACAACACCCATCCCACTATTGCAGTGGTCGGGCGCAGCCTGGGCTCGGGCGTTGCCGTACGCCTGGCGAGCCAGCGCCCGGCTTCGCGGCTGATCCTGATCACGCCCTACAACAGCCTGGAAGACCTCGCCGCGCGCCAGTTCCCCTGGTTCCCCGTGAAGTGGCTGCTTCGGGACAAGTTCGAATCCTGGAAATACGCCGCTCACATCACGGTCCCGACGCTGCTGGTCGCAGCCGGGCACGACGAAGTCATACCGCGCTCAAGCACCGAGCGGCTCTACACACATTTCGCCAAGGGTGTGGCCTCGCTAAAAGTCATACCGGACGTGGGCCACAACTCGATTTCCGAGAGCCCCCACTACCTGCAAATGCTCGGTGCCGCGTTGTAAACACCATCACACCAGCAAGCCTTTAAGCAGGTGGTCAGAAAAACGAAGTAAATACTTAACGTTTTTTTTACAATTCAACTGGCAGGGTATACGGCTGCCAGTTCTGCGGCTCATGATGTGCATTGCACAGAACTTTACCCATACAATGGAGCAAGGCATGGAGCCAATGGTCGTAACAAGCCCAAAAAATCTACTGATCAGCGAGTACTTACAGGGGATTGTGATGCAAAAGCATCCTTTGCGCAGGATGGGAATCAGTCACGCACAGGCGCAGGCCTCATGACTGTTCTGGTTACTGGCGCCGCCGGTTTCATCGGGTATCACACCGTCAAGCGTTTGTGTCAAGAAGGCCTTGAAGTCGTCGGTATCGACAACCTCAACGACTACTACAGCGTGGAACTCAAACAGGCACGGCTCAAGGAGCTGGAATCCTTGCCGGGCTTTCATTTCCAGACCATGGACATCGTCGACAAACCGGCGTTGATGGCGTTGTTCCAGGCCCATGCCTTCACCGAGGTCGTGCACCTGGCCGCCCAGGCGGGTGTTCGCTATTCACTGGACAACCCGGACGTCTATGCGCAGTCCAATCTGGTGGGTTTTCTGAATGTGCTGGAAGCCTGTCGGCACCATCGCCCCGCACATCTGATCTATGCCTCGAGCAGTTCGGTGTACGGCACCAACAGCAAAATGCCGTTCTGTGTCGAAGACGCCGTCGATCATCCCATTTCGCTGTACGCCGCCACTAAACGCGCCAATGAACTGCTGGCACACAGCTATTGCCATCTCTATGGCCTGAAAGCCAGCGGCCTGCGCTTTTTCACCGTCTACGGCCCCTGGGGGCGCCCCGACATGGCGCTGTTCAAGTTTACCGAGGCGATCCTGAAAGGCTTGCCAATCGACATCTATAACCATGGCCAGATGTCGCGCGACTTCACTTATGTCGACGACATCGTTGAAAGCGTCGCCCGCCTGCGCTCCAAGCCGCCGGTGCCGAACGAGCCGGGCGCTGGCGTAAACCGGATTTTCAACATCGGCCGCGGCCAACCGGTGCCGCTGCTGGAGTTCGTCGATTGCCTGGAATCGGCGCTGGGCATCAAGGCCCAACGCAACTTCATGCCGCTACAGGCAGGCGATGTAGTCAAGACCTGGGCCGATATTTCGGCACTGGCCGAATGGGTCGACTTCCGTCCTCAAGTGACGGTTGCGACAGGTGTAGCGGAATTTGTGAAGTGGTATCGCCACTTCTATCAGATATAAAACGTTAGCCCTTGATAAAAATAGACCAGGGAGCAAGGGAGAGGACTCTATGAGCCAAGACATTTTTGTATCTGTATTGATTCCAGCAAAGAACGAAGCAAACAACCTCAAGCCGTTACTTGAGGAAGTCCACGCCGCATTGAACGGTGAGGCCTACGAAATCATTGTGGTGGACGATGGCAGCACCGACTCCACCTTGCATGAACTGCGGCAGCTGAAAAACAACGGCCTGGATACATTGCGCATCCTGCGCCATGAGCGCTCGCTGGGGCAAAGCACCTCGCTCTACCACGCGGCAATCGCCGCCCGGGGGCAATGGCTGGCCACGCTTGATGGCGACGGTCAAAACGATCCCGCGGACATCCCGGGGATGTTGGCACTGGTACGCGGCGAAAAAGGTCTGGTCGACGTTCAGCTGGTAGCCGGGCACCGGGTCAACCGCCGCGATACCGCGAGCAAACGCTGGGCCTCGCGTTTCGCCAACGGGCTGCGCCGCCGCCTGCTCAATGACGATACCCCGGACACCGGCTGCGGGCTGAAGCTGATCGAGCGCGCGGCGTTTCTGCGCCTGCCGTACTTCGACCACATGCATCGGTACATTCCCGCGCTGATCCAGCGTCACAACGGCCGAATGATCGTCCACCCGGTCAACCACCGGCCCCGCACCGCCGGGGTGTCCAAATACGGCAACATCGACCGCGCCCTCGTGGGCATTCTCGACCTGTTCGGTGTGTGGTGGCTGATCAAGCGCACGCGATTGAACACCAACGCGCAGGAGATCGAAGGATGAACCTCTCCCGCGAAACCCTGTGGCTGGTGGTCGGTTTCGCCGGCCAGATCGCCTTTACCGGTCGCTTCATCCTGCAGTGGCTGTACAGCGAATACAAAAAACGCAGCGTGATCCCGGTGAGTTTCTGGTACCTGAGCATTGTCGGCAGCGCCCTGCTGCTCGCTTATGCCATTTACCGGGCAGACCCGGTGTTCATCGCCGGCCAGGCCTTTGGCTCCATTGTCTATCTGCGCAATTTGCAATTGATTGCCCGCAGCAAACACCTGAAGGACTGAGCCATGCGTAAAACCCTGTCGCCTGGCATTGAATGCCTGGGCCTGGTGCTGCTTGCCTTGCTGTTGATCGGCGCTGGCCTGGGGCTGCGTCAACCGCAAAACGTGGACGAGGAACGCTTCCTCGGCGTAGCGCTGGAAATGCTGCACAACGGCTCGTGGTTCATCCCACACCGCGCTGCGGAAATCTATGGCGATAAACCGCCGGTCTTCATGTGGATGGTGGCGTTCTTCGCGTGGCTCACCGGCCTGCCCGCCCTCGCCCTGTATATTCCGGGGATGTTGTCGGCGGCGACGGTCACGGCCGTGGTCTACGACCTGGGCCGCCGGCTGTGGAATCAGCACATCGGTCGAATAGCCGCGCTGTTGTACCTGGCCACGTACCAGACTTACAGCATCCTGCGTACCGGCCAGATCGACAGCCTGTTGATTCTGTTCACGTCCCTGGGCCTGTACGGACTGGCGCGGCACCTGCTGCTCGGGCCGGCCTGGCGCTGGTTTTACGTGGGCTGCGCCGCCATGGGCATTGGCATAATCACCAAAGGGGTCGGCTTCGTCCCGGCCTTGATGCTGATTCCGTATGCCTATGCGGTGCGCAAGAACTGGTCCGGTGTAGTGGCCATGCCCGGCCAGAAACGCAAGTGGTTCCTGGGCTTTCTGGTGGCGCTCGGCGCCATCGCGATCTGGCTGCTGCCACTGGCACTGTCCATTGTGCTCAATGGCTCCGCGGAAGAAATCGCCTATGCGCGAGAAATCCTGCTGCGCCAGACGGCGGCACGCTATGCCGCCGCGTGGGACCACCGCGAACCGTTCTGGTATTTCTTCGTCAACGTGATCCCGCAATACTGGCTGCCGTTGGTGCTGGCCCTGCCGTGGCTGGTGCCAGCCTGGCGCA
The DNA here is from genome assembly GCF_030687145.1 of Pseudomonas sp. FP1742. Lineage (NCBI taxonomy): Bacteria > Pseudomonadati > Pseudomonadota > Gammaproteobacteria > Pseudomonadales > Pseudomonadaceae > Pseudomonas > Pseudomonas sp. FP1742. The sequence continues at coordinate 4,449,110 of NZ_CP117460.1, forward strand.
AGCAACTGCGCAAGCATGACGGTCGAGTGCTGGTGTTGTTAAGCTGGGTCGTGCTGGTGGTGCTGTTCTTCTGCCTGAGCACCGGCAAGCGCAAGTTGTACATCTATCCGGCATTGCCGGGGCTGGCACTGGTGGCGGCGCCGCTGATTCCCTGGCTGCTCAAGCGCTGGTTCGCCAAGCGCCCGCGGGGTATGCGGGTATTCCAGGCGCTGGTGGTGACCTGGTTTGCTCTATGGTTCGCCCGCGGCTTCATCGAGCCGATCAAGGAAGGCCCCAACCCTCATGAAGCGATCATGGCGCAGGCGGCAACCATGACCCACGGCGCCGAGCTGGTGTTGGTGGACTGGCGCGAGGGCCACTGGTTATTCGCCCGCCAGCCGATCGTGCATTTCGGGATGAGCAACTCCTCGGTCGAACAAGCGGCGTTGTGGCTGCGCGAACACCGTGACGCCTACGCGTTGGTCCCGGACGAAGTGCTGAGCCAGTGTTTCAATCCCCAGGCCGCCCATGAGCTGGGCGAAACGTCTCGTGCGCAGTGGTCGATCGTCGGCGCCGATGCCGATAACGGCAAATGCCAGCCCGGACAACCCGCAAAGGTCTATCGCTTCAGCTGGGACAAGGACAAGTCATGAGCAAGAGAGGGACGCTGGGGATATTTTTCATTGTTGTACTGCTTGGCGCTTATGCGGTTTCCGCTCGTTTCATGGTCCACCAGCAGCTGTACGCGTACTGGAAAAACCTTTGGCATGGCAATCAGGCGCCGGATAAAAATATCTGGCTGCCGGACTATAAAGCGGTGATCCAGGCAAAACCTGTCGCGGACATCACCAATCTGTCCGGTATTGCCTATGACCCGGAGCACGATCGTCTGCTGGGTATCACCAATGGTGTGCCCATGCAGATTGTGGCCATGAGCCGCAATGGTGATCTGCTCGAACGTTACCCGTTGATCGGCTTCCAGGACACCGAAGGCCTTGCTTACATGGGCAACGGACGCGTAGTGATCGCCGATGAACAGTTGCAACGACTGTACGTCGTCACCTTGCCGGACAGCCCTGGCCCCATCCATGTGGAAAACGCCCCCTTTGTCGCCATCGAGATCAACCTGAGCGAACACAACAAGGGCTTTGAAGGCGTGACCTATGATGCGGCCAATGATCGTATCTTCGCGATCAAGGAACGCGATCCGCGGCAGCTGTTTACGGTCACGGGCATGCTGACGTCCATCGGCGGCCCGTTGCAGATCCACATCAAGGACTTGACCCACTGGATCGACCGCAGCGTCTTCGGCCTGGATCTTTCCGAGGGTTACTACGATCCGCGGACCGGTCACTTGCTGTTATTGAGCGAGCAATCCAGCAACGTGACCGAACTGGACCAGGACGGCAACTTTGTCAGCTTCCGCTCCCTGCTCGGCCTGAATGACCTGAAAAAAACCATACCGCAAGCCGAAGGCATGACCATGGACACCTCCGGCGAGCTGTACATTGTGAGCGAGCCCAATCTGTTCTACCGGTTCAGCAAATCGAAGGCCGCTGTGGCGGAGAATCAGCAGAAGCATTAATGGGTTTTGTGCTGGATGGGCCGGCCTCTTCGCGAGCAAGCCCGCTCCCACACTGGATCTGCTGTGATCACGAAATGTGACCAACACAGATCAACTGTGGGAGCGGGCTTGCTCGCGAAGAGGCCCGCAAAAACACCCTCCAACTTCCAGCCACACCACCGGATAAATAATCTCCCACCCGTTTGGAGTAGCTTTAGCCGCAGTGCCAACGGCGGTTGCGACCACCTATCGGACAACCTCCCGCTCCTTGCACCACTAAACCGACTCCGGGTCTTTAATGGTTGCAGGATTCAAAGCCAGCCCCTCAACCCGTCCAGCCACACGACGCGCACGCGGGACTGACACCTCGCAACCCACTGCGCAAGCATCGGGAGTCTCGTCATGAAAATCGTCGTCATTGGCGGTACCGGGCTGATCGGCAGGCAGCTCTGCAAAAACCTGCAAGACCTGGGGCATGAAGCCCTGGCCGCGTCACCGAGCACCGGCGTCAACGCCCTCACCGGCGAGGGCCTGCAAGACGCCTTGCAAGGCGCCGACGTGGTGGTCGACGTGGCCAACTCACCCTCCTTCGAAGACGCCGCCGTGCTCGAGTTCTTCGAAACCAGCGGGCGCAACCTGCTCGCCGCCGAGAAGGCCGCCGGCATCAAACACCATGTCGCGCTGTCGGTGGTGGGCACCGAGCGCATGCTCGACAGCGGCTATTTCCGGGCAAAAATGGCCCAGGAACAACTCATCAAGGACTCCGGCATCCCCTACACGATCCTGCGGGCTACGCAGTTCTTCGAGTTCATCGGGGCCATTTCCCATTCGGGCGTGCAGGACGGCGACACCGTGCGCCTGACCTCCGCCGAGTTGCAGCCGATTGCCGCAACCGATGTCGCGATGGCGCTGGCGAAAGTCGCCGTGCAAGCGCCGAGCAATAACACCCTGGAAGTGGCCGGGCCTGAGCGCTGGCCGCTGGTGGAGTTCGTGCGCTTGTTTCTGCAACACACCAACGACCCGCGCCAGGCCCAACCGGATGACACGGTCCCCTACTTCGGCGCGCCGATCGATGACCACTCGCTGACACCGGGAGAGCACCCCATCGTCGGGCCGACGCGCTTCGAGACCTGGCTCAAGAGCAGCGTTTAACCTTCAATCGAGGGCTTATACCAACCGCTCGATCTTCTGATGCTGCCAGACCATTTTGTAATACAGGGTCTGCAGCATCAGCATGCCCAGATACGCCACCGGAAACGCCATCCACACCCCTGGCAGCCCGAAGCGCGCATCCAGCAGATACGCCACCGGCAACTGCACCCCGACCACGCAAACGATCGACACCGCCACCGGCACCAACACCGTGCCGCTGGCGCGCATGATGCCGCCGACAATCGCCTGAAAGCCAAACACCAGCAGGCTCCAGAGCATGATGTGCAACAGGTGCTCGGCCATCGCCCGGGTGGAATCATCCGTAAGAAACAACCCCAGCAACCAGTGCGACAGCAGATAACCCAACACCACCAAACCACCGGTCAGGCACACATTGATCAACAACCCGGTGCGTAAAATCGCCCCCATGCGCTCTATGCGCCCGGCCCCGATCGCCTGCGCGCCAAGGATCGACGCCGTGATCGCAATCGACAGCGCCGGAAACTGCACGTAATTGACGATCTGCGTCACCGCCCCATACGCCGCCGTCGCCTGGGAACCGTGCTGGTTCACCAACGCCAGAATCACCAGCTCCGACAATGACAGCACCACCATCTGCAACCCGGTCGGCAGCCCGATGCGCAACACCTTGCCAAGGATGACCAGATCCAGCCGCATCGCCGTAAACATCTCCCGATCCGGCGCCAACGGATGCCCTTTGCGAATCAACCGCCACGCCAGCCACCCCATCGCCGACAAGTTACCCGCCAACCCCGCCCACGCCGCACTCTGAATCCCCATCGGCGGCAACCCCAACCACCCGAGAATCAACGCCGGCGTCAGCGCCAGCCCGACACACGTCGACACCACCAGCGCCAACAACGGCGACAGCGTATCGCTCACCCCACGCAGCAACTGCGTGAACAACACAAACACCAACAGTGACGGCAAGATCCACATCATCACATGCGCATACGCCACCGCATCATCCAGCACATCCCCCGGCGTGCCCAACCCCTGCAACGCCGGCCGGGCAAACACACTGCCCAACACCGCAGCCACCAACCCGATCATCGCCCCCAACAGCAACGTCGAACCGGCGATAGCCTTCACCAGATGCGGCTCACGGGCGCCCCAGGCCTGACCGATCAACACCCCAGCGCCCGCGCCGAGGCCAATGACCAGGGCGATGAAGAAGAACACCACGGGGAACATGCCCGATACCGCCGCTAACGCCTGGGTGCCGAGCAATTGGCCGATGTAGATGCTGTTGATGGTGCCAGACATGGACTGGAGGAAGTTGGAGAGGACCATGGGGGCGAGGAACAGGAGGTAGGTTTGCCAGAGGGGGTGTTGGGGTTTGGCTGGGGTTTGCATTGAGGGTCCGTCTCGGGTGGGGGCTGGCGTTTTGGAAATTCTACGCTAGGGCTCTGGGAATAACGCGGTCCTGTTTTTCCCGGATTTGGATAGCATGAGTAATGGCTGCTTTCAGCTGTGGATTCAACCAGAAACGGACAGTGGACAGGTAACCGCTACCCTCCTTACGCTGGTCCATCCTGGGTACTGTCCCTCTTCCCTCTTCCCTCTTCCCTCTTCCCGCTCTCCAGAGCCTGCGAAGTCCCCATTAATCGCCATTGCTATAGCGCGCGAAGGCTTGAAGCGTTGCAGATTGGTAGCGACGGCCCTGCCCCAAACACATTTGCAGTGGCACGCGACCTCTATTTATTCGGTTACCCAATTCAGCTCATGACCTAGGCCCGCCACGGTGGAAGAGCCCCTTCGAAAAGTGAAAAAGCTCGATGCAGGAAACTGTTGAAGCGAACGGCATCACGCCGCAGCCCTGCCTGTTGACCACCAATCAGACACAGATGGGCCACCTGACCAATCACTTCTGCTTGGCCTGGCATATGGACCAAACGGCGGCACGTCCGTATCGCGAAGTCCAGTCGTCTTGTGTCAACACGCTGCTGAAACTCGCCTACCAACGGATCGTGCAGCGACCAGGCTCGGATGGAAATTTCCCGCCCAGGCTGTTTCTCAGCGGCAATACTCAAGTAGCGTTTCAAGGTTTCGCCCGCGCTACGACCCTGCGCCGCATAAGCGAGCATGCGCTCCGTGTAGTCTTCTTCCCAAGCGGCCAGCAAGGTGCGGACAAAGTCTTCGCGATTGCGGAAATGGTGATAGAACGATCCGCGGGTCACATTCAAACGGCGCGATAGACTCTCGGCCGAAACGCCAATATGCCCTATTTGGTCGAGGGCCTCAAAACCTGCCGCGATCCAATGGCTACGAGTTAGTTTTCTCACCAGTTACTTCGCTCCATATTTAGCGCCATACAGACTGTGTATGGTGCGCAACCGATTGATACGCTGCGAACACCAGCAAAGATGGCCGTTGCGTTTTGCACGCCAGCACTTTTCATGGAGCTCGCCTTGAAGAAAATCGTTCTGGTTGCTTTCGACCAATTCACTGATATCGACCTATTCCTGATGTGGGACATCTTAGGCCGCAACACCGAGGACTGGCACGTCCGAATATTGGGTTCCAGCTCTATCGTGCGATCGGCGCACGGCCTGCCTGTTTCGGTGCACGGTCCGCTTTCCGAGGCCAATAGTGCCGACGCGGTATTGTTCGTCAGCGGCAAGGAAGGGATACCCGCTGCACTTGCCGCCCCAGATTTCCTGCCGTCGTTTGAACTTGACTCCAGACGCCAGCGAATCGGCTCCATATGCGCCGGAGCTTTCATTCTCGAACGGCTTGGGCTGCTCAGCGGCCAAGCAACTACACACCCGGAGGCACGATCGAGCTTGCAAGCTCTGGGACTTGAGCCCATGGACCAGCCTCTTGTATGCCAGGGGAACGTTGCATCCGCTGGCGGATGCCTTTCGGCGCTCTATCTGGTGGGATGGTTGGTTGAATCCTGGTTCGATGTCGACAAGCGCCGTGCGACGTTGCTCCCTGTTCTGCCAGCTGGGCAGCAAGAGCTCTATGATGCCTTGATCGGGCTCAGTATCCGACAAGGAGAAGTTGGCGCCTCAACAACATCCAGTTAATCCATGCTCGCTCAGCGAGGCTCTGGACTTCATCAAGGCGTGGACATCGACAAACCATCGCAACAAGAAACGCGACATGGCATGTCGTCTAATTAGTCGTTAGAACTCAGGAGAGATCCCCGATGCCCCGAGAGTTTGAGCTCATTATGTCCGTGCCAGTCCCCTCGAGGTCCGGCATCACCCACCTTTACAAGGCGATGCACCTGGCGGACGCTTTTGCGATTCGGCTCCCTGCGGGCACATCGAGCAATCCAGATTTGCTAGCTCGATTCATCCTTTCCCACCAGCCATCCTGGATCGGATGGCTCATGAAAATCCGAGACACTATCGTTGCCTGTTTTGGTCTCAAGACGGCCAAACATTTGGCATCACTTGCTAATCGGATTGGAATCTTCAAGGTCTACAGCACGAACCAGACTGAAATCGTGTTGGGAGAGGACGACAAGCACCTCGACTTCCGGATATCGATCCTATGTTCTGAAGAGGCAGAGCCGGAAGACAGTCGCCAACTCGTTTTTTCAACCGTGGTCCAGTGCCACAACCGTCTAGGCCGGACCTACATCTTCGTTATTGCCCCATTTCACCGCTTGGTTGTTAAGGCCAGCCTCCTCCGTGCAGCGCGCGTCGGTTGGCCTCTGGCTACCTGCCCTTAAGGCGCTCGATCAGCTCGCTGTCGTGTTTGAAAGCGACGGCACCACTCACTGGAGTCAGTGGATGTGCAAAGCGAGAGGACAGCTGAACGAAAAGTTCGATTCACTAAGAGGTGAAGCCGCAACGCTCGCCAATGCAATTAAACGTGCTCAAGACTGAATGCAAAAAAGAATTCGTCACCCGCTTCGACTTGGTGCTGCGAGTATATTCCGCGGAATAAATGAAAACGGGCGCCTTGTCAGGCGCCCGATTTGTTTTTTTCGAACCCGGCCAACACACAGATGTCGAAACAAGTGATGACATCGCCACTGATCACAGGCCTCCGGCCTGCTTCATTCAAGGGCGAAGCCAGTAGTTCACACCACTTTAGGGTGCGCCGGATAATTTCAGCAGGCTCGGATTCTGCCGAGGGCAGGTGCTGACTGCTGCTCACATCCAATGCTCCCGTATCGGAGTACTAACATGACTCAGTCAATGCGGTTCTTCCTATCGATCGTTCTTGCGACAGCCTCACTGGCATCGGCGAGCTTCCTGAACACTGCTGGTGCGGCAACCGCTGAGGATTTGAAAGTCGACTCTCAGCAAGCGTTGCAAACTCTTTACAAGTCCACACCATTGGCCGAATCAATTTCGCACAATGCCAAAGCGATTCTTGTCTTCCCGAAAATCATCAAGGCAGGGCTTGTGTTCGGGGGCAGCTACGGCGAAGGCGTATTGTTCAAGAACAAGAAAGTGGAGAATTATTACAACTCCGTAACCGGGTCCTGGGGGCTGCAGGCAGGCGCACAGTCGTATGGCTATGCGGTTTTCCTGATGACCGACAAAGCCGTGGACTATGTACGTAAAACCAAGGGCTGGGAAATCGGCGTAGGCCCCACTGTTGTATTGGTTGATGCTGGGGTGGCGAAGAATCTGTCCAGTACAACGCTGAAGGACGAGGCCTATGCGTTCATTTTCGACCAGCAAGGGTTGATGGCTGGGGTCAGCATAGAAGGCACCAAGATTTCCCTGATCAAGCGCTAGAACCGGTCGTTTGGGGCAAGCGATGGAGCGAATGAAAACGGGCACCTGAAGGGTGCCCGTTTTTGTGTTCGCGATTGGTGATGCATCAGCCAGCCTGCAGCGTTACCGCATGTTTTCGATCAAGACTTTCGCCAAAACCACGGATCAGCTCCAGCAACGACTTCACCCGCAGCGGCAGATTCCCGGCCGGGTACACCGCGTGCATCTGCGGGCTCTCACCGCTGCTGGAGGTAAGTTTGTACCCCGGACACACCCGCAGCAGGCGCCCCGCTTGCACTTCGGGCTCCGCCAGCCAGTCCGCCAGGCGGGCGATGCCGAGGCCCGCCAGGGCCGCCTGGAACACCGCCGAGCCGGAGTTGAAGCGAAATTTGGGATGAGCCCGAACGCTGATGGCCTGCGCCTCACTGCGAAAATTCCATTCCTTGAGTATCCGCGGCGCCGTGTGCAGGATCAGCGAGTGCGCCTCCAGCGCCTCGATGGAGTCGGGCATTCCGTGCCGCTCCAGATACTCGGGGCTGGCGTACAGATAACGTGAATAACTCCAGAGTGGAAAGCCGATCAGGTCACTGGATTGCGGATAGCCGCCGCGAATCGAGAAGTCCAGCTTGCTCTTGGCCGGGTCGATGGTTTCATCAGTGAAAATCACGTCGACGTTCACGTCTGGATAACGCTCGCCGTACTGCGCGATCAACCGGGGCAATACCCCGTGGCCGAGAAACTCGGGGGCGGAAAAGCGGACCCAACCGCAGGCCAGGCCGCTGATGCCGGCCAGGTCTTCATCGGCCTCACGTTGCAGATCCAGCATTTTGTAGGCGTGGGACAACAAGCGCTCACCCGCCTCGGTCAAGCTCACCGCATTGGAGGAGCGATTGAGCAACTTGACCCCGACACTTTCCTCCAGGGCTTGAACGGCGCGGGTCAGCGCGCTGGGAGAGCGCCCCAGGGTCCGTGCCGCCGCGACGAAACTGCGCTTGCGAGCCACCGTCGCGAAGGCTTCAAGTTCCCCCAACATATCCAATGCCATGCGCCACCTCGTTGCACTTTTCACAACGTGGCATTGCAACACAAAAAAAGCGCTTTGGTTAACCTTCCGTTCAACCCTGGACTCTCACCCACCGTTCACCGTCAGAGCCTGATTCCATGATCGATATTGTCATCCTTTGCGTATTCGCCTTCTCTGCCGGCCTGATCGATGCAGCGGTGGGCGGCGGTGGACTGATCCAGATACCCGCTCTGTTCAACGTGCTGCCCACGGCACAACCGGCGGCACTGCTGGGTACCAACAAGGTTGCGGCAGCCTGTGGTACTGCATTCGCGGCCCGGTCTTTCGTGCGCAAAGTGGTGATCAACTGGAGTCTGGTGGTCCCCGCCGCCTGTGCGGCGTTTGTCATGTCCTTCTTCGGTGCGGCCACGGTGTCGTTCGTCCCCCAGTCGGTGATCCGGCCGGCGGTGCTGGTGTTGATCGTGCTGATGGCGATCTACACCTTCTGGAAAAAGGACTTCGGTGCCCTGCACAAGCCCATGCACATCGGCACCAGGGAAAAACTGCTGGCGATCATCATCGGCGGCGCCATCGGCTTCTACGACGGACTGTTCGGGCCCGGCACCGGCAGCTTCCTGATCTTCCTGTTCATCCGCTGCTTCGCCTTCGACTTCCTGCATGCCTCGGCGTCGGCCAAGTTGGTGAATATCGCGACCAACATAGCAGCGCTGATGTTCTTCATTCCAACGGGGAACGTGCTTTACCTGATCGCTATTCCCATGGCCGCATTCAACATCCTCGGCGCGCTGACCGGCACCTGGCTGGCGGTTCATAAAGGCGTGCCCTTTGTTCGGGCGTTGTTCCTGGTATTGCTGCTGATCCTGATCGGCAAACTGTCTTATGACCTGTTCACGTAAACCTGAGGAAAACAGCCCGCATCCAATGTTCGACAGGTGTGGGCTCATGACGCGTGGACACGGCATTTGCCACCGCGTTTCAACCATTGTTGGCGTCGATAGTCACCATCACGTCAATGAAGTTCTCATAAAAAATCCCCGGCGTAACATCCGCTCCATACCCAACCAATAACACCCCGGAGCACACCATCATGAAACGCCAAACCCTTCTCAGTATCGCTTTCTCGGTTTTTGCAGTTAACGCTTTTGCCGCTTCTTCTACTCACCCGGTCGTCGCTGAAGGCGGCTCGGATCGCCTGATTGAAAGCCGTGTGGCTGAAGGTGGTTCGGATCGTCTGATCGAAAACCGCGTCGCTGAAGGTGGTTCGGATCGGCTGATCGAGAATCGCGTCGCTGAAGGTGGCTCGGATCGTCTGATCGAAAACCGCGTCGCTGAAGGTGGCTCGGATCGTCTGATCGAGAATCGCGTCGCTGAAGGTGGCTCGGATCGTCTGATCGAGAATCGCGTCGCTGAAGGTGGCTCGGATCGTCTGATCGAGAATCGCGTCGCTGAAGGTGGTTCGGATCGGCTGATCGAGAATCGCGTCGCTGAAGGTGGCTCGGATCGGCTGATCGAAAACCGCGTCGCTGAAGGTGGCTCGGATCGTCTGATCGAAAACCGCGTCGCTGAAGGTGGTTCGGATCGGCTGATCGAGAATCGCGTCGCTGAAGGTGGCTCGGATCGTCTGATCGAGAATCGCGTTGCTGAAGGTGGTTCGGATCGTCTGATCGAAAACCGCGTCGCTGAAGGTGGCTCGGATCGTCTGATCGAGAATCGCGTTGCTGAAGGTGGTTCGGATCGTCTGATCGAAAATCGCGTTGCATGAATGAGTGGCTTTATCGCAACACTCGACCAAAGAACCCGGCCTCATCAGCCGGGTTTTTTCATGCCTTTTTTAGCGCCCGACTGCATCGATGTTCGCCCGAAGCCGCATAGATGCGGGTTTTAGCGAAATTGGCGCCGGCGCTGAATCATCAACAGCGACCGTCCGTAACCCCGCCCCGACGCTCCCTCACCCTTCGCTATTCTTAACCACACACGCTGCGGCACGGCTTGCGGCATCAAAATCAGGAGTAAGGATCCGGGTAAGGAGCGCGCCACTTCAAACAGAGTATCGAATGATGAAAATGCTACTGATGGTCGAGTTTCCCCATGAACCTTTCAATGCGTTTGTCCGGTCGGGGAAGATCGGCGAAATCATGAACCGCATCCTGGAAACCATTAAGCCCGAGACAACTTATTTCACTGAGCAAAATGGCATGCGATGTGGAATTTTTCTGATCGATATAGCGGATCCTTCCGAAATCCCCGGATATGCGGAACCCTTCTTCCTCAACTTCCAGGCCAGCTGCAAATTCCGTGTGGTCATGAGCCCGCAAGACCTGCAAAACGCCGGTCTGGAAGTGCTCGGAAAAGCGTGGGCGTGAGGTTCGATCAACGAGCCGGGTGATGGCATCTGGATGTGCCTCACCCCGGTCGATATCCTAAGCCGTAATGCGATCTGTAGCAGCAGCCTCGCAAGCTCGGCAGCTGCTACAAGGAATGCGCCGCAGCTGAAATGGCTGAAGGCGCACTCCACTTACTGAACGGTTTTCAGCTTGACCACGTCACCGGAGATTTTGGTGGTGTAACCGGTCAGGACCCAGGCCCAGAACCAGTTTTCCTGCACTTGGGTGTTGATCATGGCGTCGCCGCCCTTGGCCTTGATCGCAGCGTCCTGAGCGCGGATGAAGCGGTTGTTCTGCTGGATCGGGATGACGCCGAACAGCAGCAGGCCAGTGGCGGTCGCTTCACTGTGGCCGACAACGGTGTACTGGCTGCTGTCGTATTGCTGAGTCTTCATCGGGGTGCCGGTGCAACCCGCCAGAACCAGGCCGAACAGGGCTACGGCAACCACTTTGCTGAGGTAATTCACTGTGTCACTCCATTAGAAATGCCCGGGATCCATCTCTCGGGCGGCGCATACTCTAACGGATGAAGTGGCCCATTGATATCACTCAACACTGAAAAAAGCGGATCGATGAGGCACCGATCATTGCGGCTGAAACGTCTGCAGATAGGCCAACAGGTTTTCGATCTTTTCCGGGTCGCTGAGGCCCCAGAAAATCATGCGGGTGCCGGGGACCACTTCCTTCGGTGCCTGGATGTAGGCGGTGAGGGTTTCGCGGGTCCAGACGACGCCTGATGATTTCATGGCGGACGAGTACTGGTAGTCCGTCGTGCTTCCCGCAGTACGCCCGAAAATCGCATTGAGCTGCGGACCGAAAGAACCCCGCGCCGAACTCCCCACTTGATGGCAGCCGCCGCAGATTCGCGTGAACAGTTTCTCACCTGCCTCAGCATCCCCCGCCGCTGCTGCTTGCAGGCTGAATAACCCGGTATTGAGCATCAAGGCGAAGGTGAGTACGGCGGCGTTTTTCATGTTCTGCTCCAAATCAGGTGTTGCTGACAGCGAAAGCGGGCGGCTATTTCATCATGACTGGCTGCTACGCCGAAGCATTGAAGCTAATCTATAACTCTTTTTGCTCCTTTAACGTCGCTGCAGGAGGGCCAGAATGAAACCCATCGAACCCTTTTTCCGGGACGCAGGCATAGGCCCAGGTGTTGTCTGTTTTCATGCCAATGCCAGTCACTCAGTGCAGTGGCGTGGGCTGCAAGATCTTCTGGCGGCGAAGTTTCGGGTCCTGGCACTCGATTCGTTGGGTGCCGGCAAGAGCCCGGCGTGGCCCACCGATCGAACCGTCACCCTCAGCGACGAAGCGCTCTTCGCCGAGCCGGTGCTCGCCCGCGCGGGTGAGCCGCTGATTCTGGTCGGTCATTCTTATGGCGCGGCGGTGGCATTGATCGCGGCATTGCAGAACCCCGATCGGGTGCGCGCCATGGTGTTATATGAGCCCACGCTGTTTTCCCTGCTCAACGCCCAAACGCCTCCACCCAACGAAGCGGACGCCATCCAGGAAGTCGTCGCAAACGCCGGGCGAGCGCTAGAGGCGGGTAACCTGGACGCTGCGGCCCAACACTTCATTGACTACTGGATGGGTGACGGGGCCTGGGCGCAAACCCCGGAACAACGCAAACCCTCCATCGCCGCCGCGGTGGCCAATGTGCGGGGTTGGGCTCACGCGTTGTTGAACGAGCCGACACCATTGCAGGCGTTCCGCTCACTCGACCTGCCGGTGCTGTTCATGGTCGGCAAGGACTCGCCGGCCTCGTCACGGGCCGTGGCGCGACTACTGACCGCCACATTGCCGAACGTTGAAGTGGTGGAACTTGAGGGGCTTGGTCATATGGGGCCGATTACCCATCCTGAGGTCGTTAATCAGGTCATCGTGCAATTTATTGAGCGCAGTTGATTTGAGCTCACGCTCTATACTGGCTCCCCGTGATGATAATTAGAGCGCAGACGATGTCCGTCAGACCTGTTGAAAGTCCTCCAGTCATTTTGGTCGCGGCTCGACCCACCGACCTGGACAATCTTGTGGCCATACGAATTGAGGCCATGCGCGAAAGTCTTGAACGGATTGGGCGATTTGATCCGGTACGTGCCCGTGAGCGTTTTCTCAACGGTTTTGATTGCCGCAACACGCGCCACATTGAGCTGGCCGGCGAGCGGGTCGGTTTTATTGTGGTCAAGCCTCTCCTGAATGAACTGCTGCTTGACCACCTGTATGTGCGACCGAATGCTCAGGGAACAGGTGTAGGCTCTGCGGTCCTCAAACAGATTTTCAAAGAAGCGGATGCCGCCGCGCTCCCTGTCAGGGTGGGCGCGCTCAAAGAGAGCGCTTCGAATCGGTTTTACATCCGCCATGGCTTCCAATTCGTCGAAAGCGGCGAGTTCGACAATTACTATGTTCGTCCGAGCGCTGCGCCTTGACCCAGGTTTTTAAACCGCCTCGATCAGGAGCCGATGTCACTCAACTCCCACTCGCTTGAAACTTCTTCCGGTAAGCCGCCGGTAGCAGGCCCACTCGTTGCTGGAAAAGCCGGCGAAATGAGTTGCTGTCCTCGTAGCCGACTTTGTACGTGATGCTGTCCAGGGTCATTCGTGTGGATTCGAGCAGCTGCTTTGCCTTTTCCAGACGCAGCGTTTGCAGGTAGGTCAGCGGCGTGTAACCGGTGGCTTCCTTGAATCGCCTTTTGAAGTTCCTGACGCCGAATCCGAATCGCTCGGCCATGTCATTGATCAGCAGCGGCTGATGGAAATGATCTTCCAGCCACGCTTGAACCCGCAGGATTTCGCCATCCCCATGGTGCTTCGGCATCGACCACATGACATAGACCGATTGCTCGCTGCGTACGTTGTCGACCAGCAAGTATTTGCCGCACTTCTGCGCCAGCTCCAGTGAAGCGAAGCGGCGGATCAGATGCAGCAACAGATCCATGGCGGCCGTCGCGCCACCGCAGGTGATCACGCGATTGTCTTCACAGAGGATCTGCGCCTCTTCCAGACAGGCCTCTGAATACCGGCGACGAAAAAAATCGGCGAAGGCCCAGTGCGTGGTGGCACGAATGCCGTCCAGCATTCCCGCTTCGGCAAGCATGAACGCCGCCGTACACATCGAAGCCACGACAGCACCTTGCGCGTGCTGTTGACGCAGCCACGGCCCATAACCGGGAAATGCCGGCAAGGCGTCCTTCAGTGTGAAGAGGAATCCCGGAATCACCACCAGATCGGTTCGGGAAATGTCGGCGATGGATCGGTCCACGCGCAGCGTTTGCCCTCCCCATGCGGCGACATCGGCGCCATCCAGCGAGGCGGCAACCACCTCAAACGGCGCACTGGCGGCATCGGCGAACAGGTTGGCGGCACTGAGCACTTCCAGCGCCAGGGTGGCGCTGGCGGCGGAACATTGATCAGCCAGTAGCAGGGTGACGTGCATGAATCATCCAGATTGCGCTTTTCGCATGAAAAAAGTCATTTGTGCACCTACCTTATCCGATTTCCGCCCCCTAAAGTTCACCGGTCATTCAATCCTCGGCGTACTTATGAATCTCTGGTTCCGACTTATCCTCATGCTGTTCCGTCGCCCATGGCGCAAACCGGTGGACGGCCTGGCCACCACCGTCATCCGTATGCGCGTCTGGCCGCTCGACCTTGACCTCAACCGGCACGTCACCAATGGCCGCTATTTCACCCTGGCCGATATCGGCCGCATGGATTTCGTGCTGCGCAGCGGCGCCTTTCGAGTAGCCTTGCGCAACAAGGCCGTGCCGATCGTTGGCGATACCTGGGGCAAGTTTCGTCGTGAGTTGAAGCTGTTCGAATCGTTCGAGATTCATACCCGCACACTCGGCTGGGACGGCAAGTGGAGCTTTATGGAGCACCGCTTCGTGAGCAAAGGACGGGTGATTGGCATCGTCATCATGCGGGGGCTGTTCCGCGCGGCCAAAGGCACGGTTGCACCGGTCGAGTTCGCCCGCGAGCTGGGATTGGCCGAACAGTCACCCGAAATGCCGATGTGGCTGACGACCTGGTCGCAAAGCTGCGACGACATGAGCCGTCAGCTGCGAGGGGAAGAAGGTCTGGTTGCCCGAGCGCCCCTCTGATCAAGCGCAATCCCTTGTAGGCTTGCCCGCGAAAAGGCCATCACATTCAACATGCCCGCCACCGCAATGGTGCCCGGGGAAGACAACGTCGCCGCCAGGATCGCAGCCTGATCGATTTTCTGGTCGGGCGCTTCAAGCACATCGATCACCTGGATGAACCGCAATCGGTGCTCGACTGAACAGCACTACGACAGATTGAGCGCCACGGCGGCGCGAATCAGCGCTTTCAAGGCTGTTTCATCAATCCGGTCGCCCTCGTGGAGATCGATGGCACGCCGGGTGTTGCCGTCGAGGCTGGCGTTGAACAACCCTGAAGGGTCTTCCAGCGAGGCGCCCTTGGCGAATGTCATCTTCACGGCATTCTTGTACGTCTCGCCGGTACAGAGGATGCCGGCATGGGACCAGACCGGAACGCCCCGCCACTTCAACTCCTCGACCACCTCGGGGTCGGCCTGTTTGATGAGCGTCCGAACCCGGGCGAGTGTCTCGCCCCGCCAATCATCCAGCGCCTTGATTTTCGCGTCGATCAGCGCAGAGGCAGAGCCTTCGCCCTCGGCGTCCGTTGAGCCCGACGCCTCCTTGGTTGTCGCCTTCTTCATGATGGTTCTCTCCCTCTTCATGATGATCGAAGCTCGCCCGCCACTGGAGTATCGCTGACTGGACTACAACCCAGGGCGTTGCAGCTTGACCCACTCCTGTACTGCGGGTCGCTGCCACTGGCGCTGCGCGTATTCCACCAGCGCGGGTGGCACGGAATCACCATTGAGTATCAGCCGGTTGAGCATCAGGGCCAGATCCACATCGGCAATCGACCATTGCCCGAACAAGTACTTGGGGCCGCCAGCCAGCAGCGCTTGCGCAGCGTCGAACAACTTGTTCTTTGCCACCTCGGCTGCCGGCGACAAGGGCTCCGATTTGAGGCCATAAAACACCACCAGTGTAGATCGCTCCTGCCGAATGGGTAGCAGGTCACTGCGCAGCCATGCCTGGACTTGCCGTGCCTTCGCACGCTGCTTCAGGTCTTGCGGGTAAACCGGCGTCCGCGGGAAAACGTCTTCCAGGTATTCCGTGATCGCCGAGGATTCGGACAAGGCGAAGTCGCCCTGCACGAGGGTCGGTACGCGCTGGGTCAGGGAGAGGCTGGTATAGTCTGCCGCCTGGTTTTCAGCCGTTTCGAGGTTGAGCGGGGTCATGTCGAATTCGATGCCCTTTTCGCGAAGAACCACGAAGGCCGACATGGCATAGGGGCTGGTCAATTGAGAGTCGACGTACAGACGCAGGCGGGCATTGTTCACGGGGCGATCTCCATATGCTTGAACAGACACCCTACGAAATCCGGAACCATAAATAAAATTCATGATTTTTATGGGCGCATTCCTGCGCGGAATGCCGGCTGGCGCAGCTCGCCGCTCTAGCCCCTGAATCCTCGCCGGAGGGCAAATAAGAGCTAATATTCACCTGTATCCCCCTGCAAAGGACTGCAACCATGAGCCGGCTCGAGCTACTGACCAAATGGAATCGCATGATCGTACGGTTGCAGATCGAACACGAAATCAGTGCCCGGAATTTCGAGAAATTCAGCTGGAAACTGGGCATTCCCTGCGTGGTGCTGTCAGCGATAGTCAGCGCCAGCGTCTTTGGCTCAATCAGTGACTCCTCGCCGCCATGGCTCCAATATGCCGCCGGCATCCTTTCACTCCTGACCCTGGTGTTGAGCTCGGTTCAGACCTTCCTGAACTTTGACATCCGGGCTGCCGGGCACAAAGACACCTGCGAGAAACTCGGGGCGATATCCCGTGAGATCCAGGACGAGATTGCCAGCGGCAAGGACGAGGTGACCCTGGGTCCCATCATTTTGGACATCCGCAAACGCATCGATGCGATTCTTCTGGATGCCCCGACCTTGCCCAAGTCAACGATAAGGAAGCTGGGGGATGTTCGCGTCCACCCGGAGCCCCCGCCAGAGGAGCAAGACACCGTTCCGGCTTGAACAGAGGCCAGACGCTGGCCCATAGCACCGTGAAAGGAGGCGTTTGAAATGCAACTCATCACGTTGAACATCGACAAGCCCGAAGCGACGAACTTCATTTTGGGTCAGACGCACTTCATCAAGTCCGTTGAAGACCTCCACGAAGCGTTGGTCAACACTGTGCCCGGTATCCGGTTTGGCGTGGCTTTTTGTGAAGCCTCGGGCAAATGCCTGGTGCGATGGTCTGGCACCGATGCCGCCATGATCGAACTGGCGCAAAAAAATGCGCAAACCCTTGCCGCGGGCCATAGTTTCATCATTTTCCTCGGCGACGGTTTCTATCCGCTGAACGTATTGAACGCCGTCAAAATGGTGCCCGAGGTGTGCCGTATTTTCTGTGCAACAGCCAATCCAACCGAAGTGATTCTTGCAGAGACGGAACAGGGACGCGCGATTCTGGGCGTCGTGGATGGCTTCTGTGCCAATGGCATCGAAGGCGACGAAGACATTCTGTGGCGCAAGAATTTGTTGCGGCAGATCGGCTATAAGGTGTGATCGAAACCCCGGCGACCAACGTCCGGGGTTTCTGCGCTCCTGCGCTCCAACTAATTCATCTGCCGGAATTCTGCACAAGTTGCTCAACGAAGAATTCCACATGCCCTCGCGGATGAGTCGGCAACGGCCAGGTGTCGACGTTGTGCGCAAGGGCCTGAAAGGCTTGAGCGCACTTGGAACGAGGGAAGGCTTCCAACACTGCACGCCCCTTCTGCACAGCCTTGTGCGCACTTTCGTCGTTCGGCACCGCGCCAACGTATTGCAGCGAGACATCCAGAAACATATCGGTAATCTTTTCCAACTTGGCAAACAGATTACGACCTTCCGCCGGGCTGCCCGTCATGTTGGCGAGCACGCGAAAACGGTGCAGACCGTAGTTCAGGTTGAGCAATTTGATCAGGCCGTAGGCGCCGCTGATCGAGGTGGGTTCATCGCACACCACCACCATCACTTCCTGCGCTGCGCGGATGAAATTGATCACCGAGCCACCGATACCGGCGGCTGTATCGATGATCAGCACATCCAGTTTGTCGCCGATATCACTAAAGGAGTGGATCAGCGCACGGTATTGCGCAGGCTCCAGATGAATCATGCTCTGCAAACCGGAAGCGGCCGGAGCCACACGAATGCCTCCAGGCCCCGGCACCAGCGCCTCGGACAGCTCGCAACGCCCTTCGATGACATCGGCCAGCGTGTAGCGTGGGGTCAGCCCCAACAGAATATCGATATTTGCCAGGCCAAGATCAGCATCCAGCAGTACGACGCGACGCCCCATTTTCGCCAATGCCAACGAAAGGTTAACCGCCACCGTCGTCTTGCCCACGCCTCCCTTGCCGCCGGTCACAGCAATAACTTGCACGCAATGCACATCTTCCATTTTATCCTTCCCTTCCCTGCGCATCGTGTGCCAGTACGTAATGGCACTATCCAGATGCCGGAAGAATAGCTGAAAAGCGCGGAATAGCTGCCTCGTCTCCCGACGAGAGGCATTTCGCCACCCTCCATTGAATCGTTTCAATGAAAAGGCCGACGGCAACAACCGAAATATCTAAACCCAGACGTCATTGATTGCGGTTCTTTCTCCGCGCTGATCGCCGGTATTGAGCACACCTCGCGGCTCGATCAACAACAGTTTCACCTCTCGCTCAGCGAAAGGCTTGTGTTCGACGCCTTTGGGGACGACGTACATTTCTCCCTGCCCAACCACGACAGCCCCCTCCCGCAGGTCAATGCGAAGCTCACCTTCGAGGACGATGAAGGCTTCATCGGTATCGGCATGGGAATGCCAGACAAAATCGCCTTCGATTTTCACCACCTTGAACTGGTAGTCGTTCATTTGCGCAATGACCTTGGGCGCCCAATGCTCGCTGAACAAAGCCAGTTTTTCGGAAAAGTTGATCGCGGTGCAGACAGTCGCGCCGGGTTGGGAATTCATTTGCGTCGCCCTCTCTATCCAAGATATCGAGCCCTGACATTAGGGACGTTTCAACGCTGCGTATTGCACGATTGTGCAGGTCGGCCGGGCACAGGCCTCAATCAAGGCCCAACCTCTTCAGCCAGCGGCCGGGAGAAACGCCGTAGGCCTGGACGAACTGACGCGTCATGTGGCTTTGATCGAAAAAGCCTGCCGATACCGCCGCCTCTGCCATCGATTGGCCCCCGATCATCAATGCTCTTGCCAGATCGAGCCGGCGTTGCATCACATACCGATAGGGGCTGGTGCCATACAGCGCACGAAAATCACGGCTCAGGCTCCAGCGATCCCGGCCACTCGCTTGCGATAATTCATCCAGGGTGATGACTCGGTCCAGCGAATCATGAATCAGCGTACGCGCGCGCTCGGCCGCGGCGAAGTCAAACGATTTGCGCCGCCCACGCTGACCAGAGACCACATCCAGTGCCTGCGCGAGATCGTAAATGGCATCGTCTTCTTCCAGGGGCTCGATGGAAAAGTCGAGGTTTTGCAGCAGCACCTGGGTGGCGGCACAAAGCCTTGGGTCGCTCGATAAGCCGCCCTCGATGAAGGGCAAGGGCTTGCCGCCCAACACCTGCTGAATCAAGGCCGGTTCGATGTAGATCATCCGATAATGAAAACCCGCCTCGGTACCGGCTTCGCCGTCGTGTACCTCGTCTGGATGCAGGACGATGGTTTTGCCGGGCAGGCTGTGGCGCCGGGCATTGCGGTACTGGAAACTTTGTACGCCCGACAGCGTTCGTCCGATGGCGTAAGTATCGTGGCGATGCGGCGTAAACCCATGGCCGCCAAAAAAGGCTTCGATGCGCTCCATCTTCAACGGCTGGGCCGAACGCCTGACCCAGTCCTTGTCGCCCTTGGTTTTAGTCATGTCCCGGTACCGCCCGAATGATCTCAGTACGTTACCAGTGCGAGCGTCTGATGTCCCCGCTCGTGACAAGCCCGGATCAACCCGCCCGGCGGCGTCGCCAAATTTGTCAGGTCCCCTCGTGAACCAGTTTTAAGACCCGCAGTCTTAGCCGTGCCGTAAAAGATGCTCACCCAACGAAGCGCTCCTGCGGCCATTGCTCGTCCTTATCCCACTCTTATCGTCGTCAACTCATCAGAGCTGTCTGTTCATGCGCCCAACCGTCCGCTGCCGCCGCTTTATCCCGCTGTGCCTGATGCCTTTATTTGCGCTGTTCGCCAGCCCCGCCCATGCCAGCGGGGAGCGGCAACTGGTGGAAGTCATCAACGATTACCGCGCCGATCCTGACCGCTGCGCGGGACGTGCGGTCAAGCCGTTGCGGCCGTTGTCGCTGAAATCGGACCTGTCCTTGCCGATTGGCTATGGCGGTGGTTTGCGGGATAGTTTGAAGGCTAACGGCTATCAGGCCGTGACGGTACGGACCATCCGCCTGGTCGGCGCGCAGGATGCCGATGAGGCGTTTGACATGCTTCAAAGCGACTACTGCGGGGCGCTGCTCGATACCCAATACGCCGACATCGGCGTCACTCGTGCCCGCAGCGAATGGCGGGTGGTGCTGGCGCAACCGGTGCTCGACGGGCGTATCGGCGATTCGCGCGCCGCGGGCAAGACGTTGCTGGCGCAGGTCAACGCGGCACGGGCCAGGCCACGTATGTGCGGGCGCCAGCGCTTTGCCGCCGCGCGGCCATTAACCTGGAATGCCGCCCTGGGCGCCGCCGCGCAAGGCCACAGCAAGGCGATGGCCTACGGCAACTACTTCGCCCACCAGGACCCCGACGGTGATATGCCGGCGGATCGCGCCAGAGCCGCCGGTTACCGCGGCCGGCAGATCGGCGAAAATATCGCCGCCGGGCAAGGTTCACCCAGCCAGGCGATGGCCGGCTGGCTGGCCAGCCCCGGGCATTGCGCCAACCTGATGAACCCGATGTTTACCCAGGTCGGCGCGGCCTATGCCGCCGACTCGCGCAGCAACGAAGGGGTTTACTGGACGATGCTGTTTGGCGCGCCTTGAGTGAGGGGTTTCTAACCTTGCGTAAAACGTGGCGGGCACTTGGGTTAGTCAGTTAGGGGGCTCGCTCCCACAAGTTTGTACCTGCTTCAAGTCGAGACAGTAGGTGTAATAACCCGTATCGCGCACATAGCCCAATGACTCATACAACCGTTGCGCGAGGTGATTGTCCGTAGCCGTTTCCAGCACCATGCCCTTGGCGCCGGTCAACAGCGCGAAGGCTCGAGCGGTGTTCATCAGCAACGTCCCTACCCCTCTGCCTCGGGCGGCAGGGGTGGTGAAGAGATCGCTGAGCAGCCAGGTGCGATGGGCGTCGATGGAGGAGAACGTCGGGTACAACTGGACAAAGCCGAGCGCTTCGCCTGTGGAGTCCCCGGCGAAGAAGATCGCCGATTCGTCCCTGGCGATGCGCTCGGCGATGAAATCGCGGGACTGCATCAGGTTCGAGGGTTGGCCGTAAAAGCCTCGATAGGCGTCGAAGAGGCTGGCAACTTTATCGATGTGGGTTGCATCAACGCGCAAGACCTGGACGGCCATGTTTGGATCTCCGAACGGATGGGTTACTTCGGTTGCGCCACCGTGCGCAAATAAGGTTTCAGCGTCTTGAAGCCATCCGGGTATTTCTTCCTGGCGTCTTCATCGGAGACCGACGTGGGAATGATGACGTCCTCACCCGGACGCCAGTTCACCGGCGTGGCGACGGTGTGCTTGGCGTTCAGTTGCAGAGAGTCGAGCAGACGCAGCACTTCATCGAAGTTGCGCCCGGCGCTCATCGGGTAGATCAGCATCGCCTTGACCTTTTTGTCCGGGCCGATAATGAACACCGAGCGCACCGTGGCGTTGTCCACGGCTGTCCGTGCGCCGCCACTGGCATTGGGATGAATCATGTCGTAGAGCTTCGCCACTACCAGGTTTTCGTCGCCGATCATTGGGTAGTTGACCGCGTGCCCCTGGGTCTCTTCGATGTCTTTGGCCCAGGTCTTGTGGTTACTGACAGGGTCGACGCTGAGGCCGACAATTTTGGTGTTGCGCTTATCGAACTCCGGCTTGAGCCCTGCCATGTAGCCCAGTTCAGTGGTGCACACCGGGGTGAAATCCTTGGGATGCGAGAACAGAATCGCCCACTTGTCACCGATCCACTCATGGAAATGCAGCGGGCCTTCGGTACTTTCGGCAGTAAAGTCCGGTGCTTCGTCGCCAATACGGATTGCCATGTTCGTTCTCCTTACAGTTAAGTCGTAGGGAAGCCGCCGGAGCGCTGGCTGCTGTTCCAGCGGCATTCGGTGTCTGTGTTGAACCTGTCAACGCGGATCAGTATAGGAGACGCTTGGGGCCCCGGTAGTTAGCCGCGCACTGCTCTGCCCACCTAGCGGCGCGACCATTGGTCCGGGGTAGACTAAAACTTCGGGCGGGGCAGACGATTACGCTGCATCTGGAACACTATCTGGGGATCATGCTGCTGGTGGAAGACGCGGATCCGGACTGGATCACGTCGGGGCGCTTTCAGACGGTGGTGCAGCGGTTGCAGACGGATTGATAAAGGCCCCCAATGCCAGTCAATCAAAACGCAGAATCTGTGGGAGCGGGCTTGCTCGCGAAGAGGGAGTGTCAGTCGGCATCAATGTCGCCTGGTACACCGCCTTCGCGAGCAAGCCCGCTCCCACATGGATTGCGCTTGACTGACATCAGGGCAAGCCCCTCGCTACAGGTCGTTCTGGATTTTGATTTCGCTGGCCGGCACGACGTCGATCCGCGCCACGGAACCGGTCAGATGCGCCAGATCCTTGTTGTGTTCGCTGATGATGTCTTCGGCGCTCATCGTGCCATTGTCGATAGTGGAATGGGCGTCGGCCGCCAGCACCACGTCGTAGCCTCGCGATAATGCCTCGCGGACGGTGGCGTTGACGCAGTAGTCGGTTTGCAGGCCGCAGATGATCAGGCGGTCGACGTCCAGCTCTTGCAGATGTTCATGCAGGGGCGTCTGGTAGAACGAGTCCGGGGCGGTTTTGCGCAGCCGCAGGTCTTGGGGTGAAGTTTTCAGGCCCTCGGCCAGTTGCCAGCCTTTGCTACCGTATTGCAGCAGATCGCCCTCTTCTTCGTGCTGGATCAGGATCACCGGAATATTGACGGTTCGGGCTTTGGTGCTGAGGCCGTTGATGGTGTCGATGACACGCTGGATGTCGAAGCATTCATATTCGCCGGTGCACAGCGCGCGTTGGACATCGATGATCAGGAGTGCGGTGCTCATGGCTTCCTTCCTTAGAGAGGTCGCTGGAACGGTGGATTTCAACTCCCTTCCAGCCTGTAGCAATTTGCGAGGCTGCGTTCGAGGGTCGGGATCGAGGCCACCCAGGGAGTCGGGGTGGCCGTTGATCGCCTGTTTCAGTAACCGAGTGACAACCCGGTATTACGCCGTGGGTCGTTCGCCCCATAAAAGCGGTTCTTGCCCACGGGTTTGCCTTCCAGCGAAGGCGCACCTACCAGAATAGCTGCTATATGGTTGGGGTCCTGCGGCTTGGCAAATTTGTGCCCCCAACTTTCAAGCATCTTCCTGGTGTCCGGGCTGATGGCGAAGTTCTCCAGGTTGGTTTCTTCCGGCAACCACTGCTGGTGGAAACGCGGCGCATCCACCGCTTCCTGGATGTTCATGCCGTAGTCGATCACGTTGAGCATGGTCAGCAGGGTCGCGGTGATGATGCGGCTGCCACCGGGAGTGCCGACGACCATGACGACCTTGCCATCCTTGGTGACGATGGTCGGGCTCATGGACGACAGCGGTGCCTTGCCGGGGGCGATGGCGTTGGCCTCCCCTTGTACCAGGCCGTACATGTTCGGCACGCCGATTTTCGAGGTGAAATCGTCCATTTCATCATTGAGGATGACCCCGGTTTTGCTCGCCATCACGCCGGCGCCGAACCAGTCGTTGAGGGTATAGGTCACCGATACCGCGTTGCCCCATTTGTCGACGATCGAGTAGTGGGTGGTGTTGCTGCCTTCATGGGGGGCTACGCCGGGTTTGATCTCGCGGGATACGCCGGCTTTTTGCGGATCGATGGCTTCGCGGATTTTGGTCGCGTAGTTTTTATCCAGCAAATGGGCGATCGGGTTTTTCACGAAGTCCGGGTCGCCGAGATAGCTGTTGCGGTCCACGTACGCGTGGCGCATCGCTTCGATCTGGTAGTGCATGGCCTGCGCCGAGCGGTAGCCGAGGTCTTTCATCGGATAGCCGTCGAGGATGTTCATGATCTCGCAGATCACCACTCCGCCGGAGCTTGGCGGCGGTGCCGAGACCACGTGATAGCCACGGTAGTCGCACTCGATGGGTGCCAGTTCGCGGGTCTGGTATTTGTCGAGGTCGGCCTGGGTGATGATGCCCTTGTTGGCCTGGCTGGAGGTGACAATGGCGTCGGCCACCCAGCCTTTATAGAAACCGTCGGCGCCCTTCTCGGAAATTTCCCGCAGGGTTTTGCCCAAGTCTTTTTGCACCAGTTTCTGCCCGACCTGCATCGGCTCACCGTTGCTCAGGAAGATCGAGCCCGAGTCGCGCAGGTCTTTCTTGAACACGTCGGTGGCCGTTTCCAACAGATCGACGTCACCTTGTTCCAGCACGAAACCGTCTTCGGCAAGCTTGATCGCCGGGGCGATCACTTCCTTGCGGGGTTTGGTGCCGTACTTCTTCAGCGCCAGTTCCATGCCGGACACGGTGCCCGGTACGCCGACGGCCAGGTGACCACGGGTGCTGAGTTCGGGGATGACGTTGCCCTGCTTGTCGAGGTACATGTCGGCGGTGGCCGCCAGCGGGGCTTTTTCACGGAAGTCGAGGAAAGTCTTGCGCCCGTCCGCCAATTGAATCGTCATGAAACCGCCGCCGCCCAGGTTACCCGCCGCGGGGTACACCACTGCCAGCGCATAACCCACCGCGACTGCGGCATCGACCGCATTGCCGCCATTTTTGAGAACATCGACGCCGACGTGGCTGGCCAGATGCTGGGCGGTGACGACCATACCGTTTTCGGCCGCGACCGGGGCGACGGAGGCTCCATGGGCCATCAGGCAGCTCAGCGCCAAGGTGGTCGCCATGAGCGATTTGGCAAAAGGTTCGAACTTCATGAGTCGGTCTCTTTTTTGTTTTTAGGCTCTGTGCAGAAACAGAGGGAACGGTTCAAAAGCAGTAGGCAAGTATGGCTGCGATTGCGTATTGCGCCTCCCCGGCGAGGCAGTATGCTAGGCGCCTGTTCAGCACGTGTGCGGAGTCCGCCGGCATGACCTACACCTTCACCACCCTGGCGTCGCCGGTCGGCGAGTTGAAGCTGGTCGCGAAAGGCGCGCGTCTGGCGGCCATCCTCTGGGAAAACGACAAACCCGGTCGGGTAAGGCTGGGGCCGATGAGTGAAGCGGCGGACAACCCGATCCTGATACGCGCCGCACGGCAGTTGCAGGAATACTTTGCCGGCACGCGCAATCGTTTTGAGTTGGACCTGGACTTTGCCGGCACGGATTTTCAGAAGCAGGTGTGGCAGGCGCTGCTGACGATTCCGTATGGCGAGACGCGCAGCTACAGCGAGATTGCCCGGCAGATCGGCAATCCCAGCGCGGTTCGGGCGGTGGGCGCGGCCAACGGCAAAAATCCGATATCGATTGTCGCGCCATGTCATCGGGTGATTGGTGCGTCGGGGAAATTGACGGGGTTTGCCGGGGGGCTTGAGGCCAAAGAGCGGTTGCTGACGCTGGAGGGCTGTGAATGGTCGGGGGCCGGCAGGATGGGTGATTTGTTTTGACTGAATGGGCTCTCTTGTGGCGAGGGGGCTTGCCCCCGTTGGGCTGCGAAGCGGCCCTAAACCCGATCACCACGGTAAATCAGGCATACCGCATTCACAGGCTTGGCGACTGCTGCGCAGCCGAACGGGGGCAAGCCCCCTCGCCACAATAATCCGCGCGGCCCGACCGACACGAGCAACCTGACTTATTCATTCTCCAGTGCAAACGCCTCGACAATCTGCTCAATCACCGCCCGCACCCGCGCGGTATGGCGCAGGTCCGCATGGGTCACCAGCCACACTTCATACGGCAACGGGCGCGTGCGTTCCGGCCACAGCCTGACCAGCCCATCGCGCTCGCCCATGTACACCGGGATCTCCCCCACCCCGAGACCTGCGGCAATCGAACGACGCACCAGCAGGCTGGAACTCAGGCTGGCGACAATCCGCCCACGGCTCAGTGGTTCCGAGACCAGCGTCATGTTCTTGTTGCCCTGCAAGTACGGTTGATACACCACCAGATCATGCCCTTCAAAAGCCGAGCCCGGTTGCGGTACGCCGTTGGCCTCGACATAACTTCGCGAAGCGAACAGCCCCACCGGCCAGCGCGCAATACGCCGGGCGATCAGGTCGGGATTGTCCGGCCGGGTGTTGCGCACGGCAATGTCCGCCTCGCGCTTGGCCAGGCTGAGGATTTGCGTGGAGGCGTCCAGCTGCACCCGCACGTCGGGGTGCACCGCATGCAAACGAGCGATGGCCGGGATCAGAAAATCGATGGCCAGAGAATCGGTGGTGCTGACGCGCACAGTGCCGATCAATCGTTCGTCGAGGCCCTGAATCTGTCGCTCCAGCTCAAATGCCGAGTGCTCCATCTTTTCCACGGATTGCAACGCCGCTTCGCCGACCGCTGTCAGCGCATAGCCCTCGGAGGTGCGCAGGAACAGGGTCGCGCTCAACGATTTTTCCAGCGCGGCGATGCGCCGGCCGACGGTGGCCTGATCGACCTTCAGCACCCGTGCCGCGCCGCGTAGCGTCGATTCGCGGCAAACCGCCAAAAACACTCGCGCATCATCCCAATTCATAGCGTTTCCTGTAGCGATGCATTTACGCATCAGGATAGCGCGAAATCGCAGCATTATTGCAGCAGCGTTCCCCGATATGCTGGAGGCCAAGCGTAAATCCACAGGACCGTTCCCATGCACAGCACATCCCTCGACACTGGGCGCAGCGCGATCTGGCTGCCGATCTTCGCCGGTCTCTGCGCCAGCCTGGTCAGCATTGGTCTGGCACGTTTTGCCTACACGCCGTTGATTCCGTCGTTGATTCAAGCCCAGTGGTTTTCCGCCGGCGACGTGGTGTACCTCGGCGCCGCCAATCTGGTGGGCTACCTGATCGGCGCATTGATCGGCCATCCGCTGGCCCGGCACACGTCCAATAAAACCGCTTTGCGGCTGATGCTGCTGGCGGTGACACTGGCGTTTTTTGCCTGTGCCTTTCCGTTATCGGTGAGCTGGTTCTTCGGCTGGCGTTTGCTGTCGGGGATTGCCGGGGGCGCAATCATGGTGCTGGTGGCGGCGACCGTGTTGCCCCATGTGCCCGCCTCACGCAGAGGCTTGGCCAGCGGCGCGATCTTTCTCGGCATCGGCTTGGGCATTGCCGGCTCAGGCACCCTCGTTCCGCCGCTGCTGAGCCTTGGCTTACAGAACACTTGGCTGGGGCTCGGCGCCTTGGCCTTGATTCTGACCGCCGCCAGTTGGTTTGGCTGGCCTTCAGCCCTTGCCCATGAAACGGCTGCTCCGCATGCTCAGCACACGAAATTACCGTTTAACGCCAACCTTTACCTGCTGTTTGCGCAGTACGCGCTCATGGCCGCCGGGCTGGTGCCGGCGATGGTGTTTCTGGTGGATTACGTAACGCGCGGCCTCGGCGCCGGGCCCCATGTGGGCGCGCTGATCTGGGTAATGTATGGCCTCGGCGCGATTGTCGGGCCGGTGAGTTATGGTTTTCTGGCCGATCAACTGGGGGCAAAGCCGAGCATCCGCCTGGTGCTGGTGGTGCAGGCGATTGCCGTCGGGCTGCTGTCGATATCGAGTTCGTTCACCGCCCTGGCCTTGCTGGCGGTAATCCTCGGTTCGTTCCCGCCGGGCATCGTGCCGCTGGCGCTGGCCCGAGTGCATGAGCTGGTGCCGCAACACCATCAGCAACAAGTGGCCTGGAGCCGCGCCACGGTTTCGTTCGCGACCTTTCAGGCCATCGCCGGGTTTGCCTACTCGGCGCTGTTCAACGCCAGCGGCGGTCATCACGGGTTGCTGTTCGTCATCGCGGCCGGGGCCATCGTCGTCGCGTTCTTGCTGGAACAGGCCATGCGTTTGCTGGACCGCCGCGACCGGATGATGCCGGTGAGTTGTTCATGATCGCGCAACACCAAGTTTGCGGCTATCGATAACCGCGCGCCTGCACGTTGAACAACTGCGCATAACGCCCACCCGCCGCGACAAGGCTGTCGTGATCGCCTCGCTCAAGGATCGAACCCTGGTCCAGCACGATAATGTGGTCGGCATTGCGCACGCTGGAGAAGCGGTGAGAAATCAGCAACGTCATGCGCCCTTCGGTGTGTTGGCTGAAATGCTCGAACACCGCCGCTTCCGCCGCCGGGTCCAGGGCCGAGGTCGGTTCATCCAGGATCAGGATATCGGCGTCGCGGCGCATGTAGGCGCGAGACAAGGCGATCTTCTGCCATTGCCCACCGGACAGTTCCTGCCCACCGGCAAACCACCGTCCCAATTGCGTGGCGTAACCACGATCCAGACGCTCGATGAAAGGCGCGGCCATGCCTTCGGCGGCCGCTTGCTGCCAACGGGTTTCATCGTTGAACGCCAGGGTATCGCCCACGCCGATGTTCTCGCCCACGGAGAACTGGTAGCGAATGTAGTCCTGGAAAATCACGCCGATGCGCCGTCTCAGCGCCTCTTCATCCCAGGCCTGCAAATCGCTGCCGTCCAGCAGGATTCGGCCCTGATCGGGGCGATACAACCGCGTCAGCAACTTGATCAGCGTGGTTTTGCCCGAACCGTTTTCCCCCACCAGCGCGAGGCTGTGTCCGGGCAACAGGTGCAGATCGATGCCCTGCAAAGCGGCGCGGCTCGCCCCCGGATAGCGGAAGCCGACATTCTCGAAACGCAAACCATCGCCGGGCACCGCGCCCACGGCAAGGCTTCCGGTATCGGCCACCACGGGCTCGGCCAGATACTCGTAGAGGCTCGACAGATAAAGACCATCCTCGTAGAGACCGCTGATGGCGCTCAAGCTGCTGCTTACGGCGGCCTGCCCCTGCTTGAACAACACCAGATACATGGTCATTTGCCCAAGACTGATGCTGCCGTGAACGGTATCGACCACGACCCACGCATAGGCCAGGTAAAACGCCGCGGTGCCCAGCAGCCCCAGCACAAATCCCCAGCCATCGCGACGCAACGTCAGGCGCCGGTCTTCAGCGTAGAGACGCGCAAACGTGTCCCGATAACGCTGCAACAGCAGCGGCGCGAAGCCGAACAGTTTCACCTCTTTTATATAGCCCTCATGGGAGAGCAGTGTCTCGATGTAGTTCTGCTGCCGGCTCTCCGGCGCCCGGCGGGTGAATAGCCGAAAGGCATCCCCGGAAAAATGCGCTTCGGCAAAGAACACCGGCAACGCCCCGACCACCAGCAGCACCAGCGCCCAGGGCGAAAAATGCACCAGCAACACGCCGAAACTGATCAACACGATCAGGTTCTGGATCAGCCCCAGCGATTTCATCACCAGCGCCAGCGGCCGGGTCGATGCCTCGCGTCGCACCCGAACCAGCTTGTCGTAGAACTCTGAGTTCTCGAACTGGACCAACGATAACGTCTGGGCTTTCTCCAGAATCATCGTGTTGACCTTCTGCCCCAACTGCACCCGCAAGAGTGACTGCTGCACCGACAATGCGCGCTGCGTCCCGGACAACAATGCAAGCACGCCCGCTTCAAACAGCACATAACGCACGACCGGCCATAGTGGCGCACTACCCTGTTGCGCGTGCAACTGCATGGCGGTGACGACTGCATCGACAATCCGCTGCCCCAACCACGCCGCCAGCGCGGGCAGGACCCCGGCGATCAGCGTCGCCAGCACCAACCCCAGGAACAGTCCACGGGACGTTCCCCAGACCAGCAGCAAGGCACGTCTGGCCTGGTCGAGCAGTGAGGCAAAACGGGTCAGGACAGGCATAGGACGGTGAACTCGGTGGCGGACGTCAGAGAAACGCGGCAGGTTCTACGGTACGTGGAATGAGCCACACGAGGCGATAAACCTCGGTTCGCCCATAGAAAAAACATCTAAAAAAACAGCACCGCTCGCCCCGTTTTAGCGCTTTGCTATGAAGAGTCAATGCCCATCGGGATTCGAGGGCGCTCTCCATAAGCAGGAGCAGAACATGAAAATCAATCCCTACCTGATCTTCAACGGTGACTGCCAGGCCGCTTTCACCTTCTACGCCAAAAGCCTGCCAGGCCAGATCGAAGTCATGATGACCTTCGGCGAAACCCCGGCCCGCGATCATGTTCCGGTGGAATGTCACAACCTGATCATTCACACGCGTCTGCTGGTGGGGGATCAGGCGATCATGGCCTCGGATACCACACCTGATCGTCCCAGCGCAGGCATGAGCGGGTGTTCGATATCGTTGAATGTCGACAGTGTGGTTGAGGCTGAGCGGGTGTTCGCAACGCTGGCTGAGGGCGGCAATATTCAAATGCCATTAGAGACGACATTCTGGGCGGCCCGCTTCGGGATGCTGGTCGACAGGTTTGGCGTGTCATGGATGATTAATTGCGAAAAGGATCAATGAACGGGTCTGCCCCCCGGTTAGTACATAAATCTACTGGCGCTTTAATATCAATTTTAGCTTTTTTTATTCAATAACCAAACGGAATAACTACACTGTTCACAGATTCAGCCTTGACACAAAATATTACGAATACAAGGCAAAAGGAGTCAATTAATATAGCCCCCCGTTCGTTTGCCCTAAAAAGAGGCGACAGTTGAGCTGGCGCCTTCCGAGAGCGCGCCTACACTGCCATAGAACACCTTGGAATAGCCTTATAAATCAACTCCAGATTTCAAAAATGCGGACCTTCGCACAATTCATACGCAAGACTTCTCAGTTATGCCTCGTTCTGTTGCCTGATCCGCAGATCAGCCACGCTTCTGTATCGATCATGGAAAAGTCAACCCAGAGAGCCTATTCCGACGAAATGGCTTACCAACTAAGTCGGTTATCAAAAAAATAAATTGGCTAAAGCCTCCACAGTTGGCTATGTCATTGTGCCAGCTGAAACTACTGACGATGGAATGAGGTCTGTTGACGAGGCCGAAATGTTATAAAAAGTCAGATAACTTCAGTATTTTGTGTATTAAGATTGCAACGCCAGCACATATGAGTAATTTGCATGATGAGCACTGAGAGCAAAATCGAAAATAGCCAGAGGGGTATTCTCGCTATTGGGCGCACTTGGCGCTCGACAGAGAAACTTCGGCAATTATTTGTACCAAACTTCACGCATGTTTATACATTAGATCACCAAAACCCGCTGAACCTTGATAACGAAGCTCAACCGCACGATACCGTACTGATCGATATTGAAAGCCCCTCTATTCTCAATGACTGCCTGGCGCTCATCAGGAAGTTACGTACAACTTCGTCAGAGCCGGCCATTATCGTTGCTATAAATTTTCGTGCGCCGCAAACCAAAGTTGAATGTTACCTGGCCGGCGCCGATCACTGTATCAATGTACCCAATGATCAGGACGAAAAAGCCAGATTAATTTCAGAACTGCTCGAAACACCTGAATGGCAGCCGGCTGTAAAGTTGATCCTGGACCAGACATGCCTGCACTTATACAACGACGAATACAAACTTGATCTGGCCTATCAGGAAATGAAAGCCCTGGATGCGCTTATCAACGCAGAAGGCAATATCCTGCACCACGATAGTATGGCTGAGTCCATGGGCTTAAATATAAAGCTGTACGATTCGCGGGTTCTGGAAAAATCCATAAGCCGGCTTCGAAACAAGATCAAAAAACACTTTGGCATTAATATTATTCACAGTGTTCGCGGTTATGGCTATCGATTACTTCGAGGGGTCGTATCAATAAAGCAAACAAACTTTCACTCTTAAAGGGACCAGATGATGGAGTCCAGCAGGCAATATACGGTGCAAGAGAACTTCTCTTTGGTATTCTTCAGGCAATCGATTCTCAAACGAAACGATGAACTGTTCGGCACTGAAATCTATGCCAAAGCGACCAAACAGCAGATGCCGATAAACAAGGGGTATCAGCAACCGCACCTAGATCACCCACTGGCGATCTATCGCGAAGTTTTGATGCGCGTCCAATTAAATGCCCTCTCACAAACCGAGGCTGCACCTTCTCCATCCACACAGGCACCCAACAAACTGTTCGTCACCATGAGTCAATCCGCGTTGCTGGATAAAACGCTGATCAAGGAACTGAGTGACGCTCAAACGATACTCAAGAGGCATGAGCAACAGCTGATTCCCAGCATTAACGGCAGCTCGTTCCTTTCATTCAACCTAAAAGAAAAAAGAACCATTATCAATCACATTCATTTATTGAAGGACAACGGAATCGAAATCGCTTTCGATGGCTATGACCTAAGCGATGACAGCGTTGAAAAACTAATCAGTCCGACGCTGTTCGATTACATAAAAGTGGACTTGACCCGCTCCAACTTCGACATCATGGTCGAAAACAGCCAGGACTTTTTCAACAGGTCTTACGACTGCCTGAGCAGCATGATCCATGACAGCAAGATCAAATTCATCGCGGACCGGGTGGAGCACAAAGCACTGCACACGCTGGCTCGCAGCATGCCTTTCGATTTTTTCCAGGGGCGCTACTACTCCCCTACCGAGGTTATTTAAGCTTTAAAAATTTCACCAAACTAGGAAGGAGCCTTATAGTGAATACGTCAAACAACAGCTTTCTAATTTTCACCCGAGATCAACTGGCACGACAAGCAATAGAATCGCTTCTCGCACAACGCCTGTATTTATCTTTTGAAATCGAATCCGGCAAACTCAGCAGCGAACGCATCCGAAAGAGTCGATTCACGCACATCCTGCTCGATCAGGCCGACATATCGCTGAGCGATGTCAGCTTTATCCGCAAGAATCAAAAGGATGCGGAAATCATACTGATAACCCCCAGCTCGGAACATTCAGAACTTCATCACTTCTCGCACTTCGGAATTGATGGTTTCCTGAAGAAGCCGGTGGCCGACGAAGAGTTCATCTCGGCAGTCAGCCGAGTGAAAGAATCGCAAGGCAACCCCGACATCTGGTGGTTTAATGCTGATGACAGAACATTAGTCAAGGAAGATATAACCATCCCGTTGACCGGGACCGAATCGTTAATGCTCACGCAACTGGTCATCAGTGATCGACGGGTACTCAGCAAGAACGATCTTATACTACGCATCGATAAAGATCCGGAGCATTATAGCGGTCTTGAAATGTGCTTGAGCCGGTTGCAGAAAAAATTCAAGACTGCCGCCAACGGCGACCGACTTATTCGCTCGGTCAGAAACCGTGGTTATTGCCTGGCACAACGGATAAGAGTCGCTTACTGAGCGAGATCGCAAAAACAACAATAAGAAATGCGACTTCCCGCCCCAACCCGATACCGCTTGACTGCCTAACCGCCTCGTCCTGCATTCCCGTGGTCTGTTCTCTTGCACCTCCTTCTCGACTTAGTTCCTGTCCGGTTTCCTCCCCATGTTTTGACAAGCGCTTAACCAGGCTCCGTAATTATATAGACGGTTTAGCGGTGCCCACCTAACAAAAGAGCACGACCTTTTATAACAAGGCCTCAGAGAGAGAGCAGTCGTTATAATTCGTCAGACACCCACACAGATTAAGGTACTAGTATAAAAACCGGACACTGAGACAACCGTATCAGCTGACTTGAAAACAACAACCGGATGGCCCGCCAAAAGACCGCGTTACTCCCTTCCAATAATAAAAATGACTTCTGACTGAACTGCGTTCGCTCAGCCTTTGCGCGTGGCTGCCATTTATTAACCGTCGACTGATACACAACGTGGCGCATGCCCGAGGAATACCGCGATGGTACATAATCGTATTAATCGAAACAGCATTACCAAAGGACTGACCTTCTGGGGGCAATGGATAATTGCCATCACTTCGGTCAATGCGTTGTTATTTGCTCTGGCGCTGTATCAGACAGGAGAAATCGAAGCTCATTATCGTGTACTTGCGGTGCTGACTTTCCTGGGCTCGGTCCCTTCTTACTCCCTGCTGCTGGTCTATCACAAGCAACATGGTTACCTCAGCGGCCTGGGTCGACTGCTGCTGGGGTGGCTGCTGACGCTGGCCGGCTTGACCAGCATCGGCTTTCTCAGCAAGACCAGCGAATTGTTCTCCCGGGAAATCATTCTGGTCTGGGCCGCTGCCGGTTATTGCGTGCAGGCGTTGCTGTATCTGCCTTTGCACAGTTTTTCCAGGCACTACCATCGGCAATTGCACAGCCAATACAACACCCTGATCATCGGCACCGACCAATTGGCGGTGAATCTGGCGGACAAACTGGCCAAAACCGAATTTCCGCCTCTGGTCGGCCTGATCAGCTCAAAACCCAACGAGCTGTCGACCAACGTCAATGCCCACAGGATCGTGGGCCAGCTGCAAGAGCTGCGTGAGTTGATCCGGGTGCACGATGTCCGGCGGCTGTACATCGCGCTGCCCTTGAGCGAAGCCAAACAGGTCGAAGCGCTGTACATCGACCTCCTCGACTCGAATGTGGATGTAGTCTGGGTTCCCGACCTGGGCAGCATGACGTTGCTCAATCACTCCGTCAGCGAACTGGATGGCCTGCCCGCCATCCACCTCAATGAAAGCCCGCTGACCAGTTACCCGACGGCGGCGCTGAGCAAGACCCTGCTGGACAGAGGCCTCGCCGCCCTGGCGCTGATCGGTTTCAGTCCGTTGCTTCTGATAATCGCCGTCGCGGTGAAGATCTCCTCCCCTGGCCCGATCATCTTCAAACAGGAACGGCATGGCTGGAACGGCAAGATCATCAAGGTCTGGAAATTCCGCTCCATGCGCCTGCACGACGACCACCAGGTTCGCCAGGCCGGCCGTGAAGACCCGCGCATTACTCCGGTCGGTCGTTTCATACGACGCACGTCCATCGATGAATTGCCGCAGTTCATCAACGTGCTGCAAGGCCATATGGCGCTGGTCGGACCGCGGCCACATGCGATTGCGCATAACGACTACTACACGGGCAAGATCCAGGCCTACATGGCCCGCCATCGAATCAAGCCGGGCATCACCGGGTTGGCCCAGATCAGCGGCTGCCGTGGCGAAACAGAGACCCTGGACAAGATGCAAAAGCGTGTGGAGATCGACCTCAACTACATCAATAACTGGTCGTTGTGGCTCGACATCAAGATCCTGATCAAGACTCCTTTCACGCTTTTTTCCAAGGACATCTATTAACCGCCTCGATTCCCCCCCGCCTATGATTCAGCTTGTGGCTTAACAAGGCCGCAGTCCGGGCAGTCAGATCTCTGACTGCCCGGAGCCCCTCCTCCCTGCTTAACCCCATTCACACATTGTTTTGTCATCTGCCAAAGACTGCATTCGGCTCTGTAGCCGCTGCCGAGCCCTCGTTCGCCCGTAGCAGCTGCCGAGCCTGCGAGGCTGCGTTCGGCTGCGCAGCAGTCGTCAAACCAGAACTTGCGGTGCATCAGGCAAACCGCGTCGACCGGATTCACGACTGCTGCGCAGCCGAACGCTGCCTCGCGGGCTCGGCAGCTGCTACGGGTGGATAGAGTGACAAGAGAAGTGTTGCTGGAGGGGGGATACAGCGAGGATCAACGGTTACCACATGCCGACAAACTGCCAGGTGCCTGACGCCTTTCAGCGCGCCCAGTACCTTGAGACCAACAACCCCATCAACACGCCGATGCAATTAGCCAGCATGTCGTAGGGTGAAGCCGTGCGCAGCGGCATCAAACCTTGCGCGAGCTCAATGAGTACGCCGGTGAGCAAACACCCAGAGGCGACCCAAAGAAACTTCACGTTGGGGAAGGCCAGACGACAACTGCACGCAAACACCAGAAAGCCGATCCAGTGATGCAGCTTGTCCTCTTCGACAAACAGCTCCGGGATCGGCTGAGAGCGCAAACCTGCGTACAGCAGAATCACCGTCACCGCGGCAAAGGCCAGGCCCCGGAGCCAGAACGGCAACTCGACCAAGCCTTTGAGCCACGTGATCATTCGGTGATTTTCTCGAAGTTGTTGTAGAACAGGTCGCTGTTACGCCCGTCGGTCATGGTCTGCAACGAGTAGGAACGGTTCAGGCGTGCACCACCGTCACGGGTCAGTGGCGCCCAGACGATATTGGCACGGCGCATGGTCGAGGTACTCATCAACTCGTCGAACGGGATGGAAATATAGATCCCTTTGTCGAAGCTGCCCTCACCATATTCCGCCTTCGATGCGGTGGTCAGGGTGACCCAGCCGCCAAATTTCACGCCGTTCTTGAACTGCCGCGACAAGTCGACGGTGGTGCCCCAGTCCCGCGCCAGATAACGCCCGACACTGACCGCTGCAAGCACATCGTTAGGCAATTCAGTATAGCCGGTGACATGGCCCGTTATGGTCTGGTAATCGCGCAGGCCGAAACCCTGATCAAAATCCCGCTGACGCACGAAGTTCAGGTCAGCACCCACCGACCAGCGTTTCCCCGCGGGTCGAAACAGCACTTCACTGCCGACCCCGGCATACATGGACTCCAGATAACCGCCATAGACCATGCCATACAGGTCCTGATCCAGCCGCGCCGCGTGGTTGAACTGAAACGTCGGCATCGTCACATCAGAGGTGGTCAGGTATTTGCGCAAGTCGGTACGCACTCGCGGCAACCCGCTCGGCGCATCGTAGGTGAACTTGTCGTAGTTGTTCAGCAGGTTGGCGCTGAGCAGGCCGCTCCACCAGGTGTTGCGGGTGAAACGGTACTCCGCGTCGGCATCGGCAGTGAACTGATAGAGCAAACCGTCGGGGCCGCCGATGTTCTGTTTGTAGCCCAGGCCCAAACCATAGCTGAACGGTTCCAGCGCCTGGGTGTAGAGCGTGGTTTCCCGGTGCGCAGTCGCCGGGTTGACTTCGGTCGTGCGGTGCAGATCCTTCAGCGGTTGATCGTTGTTCACCACCGCGCGGAAAGTTTCCCGCGGTACGCTGGTTTCCTCGATGGACATGTCATAACGCTGATTCACCAGGGTGAACCAGTCGATGTCCTGATTGACGCTGTTATCGAGAATCCGGCTGGCCCGCCCAACGGCCTTGGCCGAATAAAAATAGCGAGACTGCTCGCCATACACCATCAGCTCCGAACCACGTTGGGTGATGCGCTTGACCTTATAGCCGGCATTTTGCTGTAGCCGGTTGGAGACATCGGCCCAGTTGACCTGGTCGGTCGGGGTCGACGGTGCCTGCGCCGACAGCGGCTCGGCGGGAGGGTCATAGGTCTTCACCGGCGCCTTGCGGCTGACGAAGTTGGTGTGCAGGGTGATGCCGAACATCGCGGTGTTACCGCGCTCCCAGCCGGCGCTCAGATCGACACTGTCAGCGAGTTTGTAGACCACGCCGAAGTTGATCGGCAGGTCTTGCTTGATCGGGTTGGCCAATGGCTCGTTCTTGTAATCGTTGCCCTCATACTCGATCTTCACGCTCAGCGGTTCCCAAGGCGTTTGATAGGCAACTCCGCCAAACAACGAAGGTTTGCCCCTGAAATACGCGTTGGCGTTCACATCCCCCGCCCTGGCGACAACTGCGCTGCTCTGCGGGCGGTCGTTGAACTGGCTGCCGAAAACCGAAAGCGGGTTACTGAAATCCCCTCGATTACCCAGATAGCCCCAGGCGACGCCAAGGCTGAAATCGAGGTTGCCATAACGCTTGTTGGCAACGAAATACTCACTGGAAAACAGCCCGGTACCGCCGATGTCCCGGGCACCGATGGCGACCTGTGGTGCCCAGTGACTTTCCTCCCAAAGCCGCGCCTTGAAATCGATGGCCTTGTCTTTGAAGCTCTGGTCGCCGCTCAACGCCTCGGCGCCGTACTTGCGGTTGGTGATCGCGGTGTAACGAAACGAGCCCTCCAGCCAATCGAACGGTTGCAAGGAAAAACTGTAGCGCGAGTAAGGGTCGGTACGACTGGCTGTGACGCTCAACTCCCCCGCAGGGGCCATGCGCGCGGTGGGGGTCTGTAACAGACCGACGCCACCAAAATCACTCTGGGTGTAGCGCGGTTCACCGTGAACCAAGCCGCAGGGCAGGAGCAATACAGCAGCAAAATGTAACTTCAACGGGCACTTCAAGGGGCCACCTCAGCCAGCGGTTGAGTGGCGAGAAACTCGGCCAGTTGTTGATTGAGCTCAGGGGTCGGCGTCTCAAGATCGTCGCTTCGGATCGGCACCAGAATCCTGCTGCCGGGTGCCGCCACCACGCCGTCCTCGCGATTCCAGGCTGCCACGCCCACGCGCCGAACCTGGCCGTCGGGCTGGATCAGCCACAGATAATCGCGTTCGGCATCGTCGATGACCGTGCAGTCCTGGGCATAGGCACGGATTTCCCGCAGGGCGCGGTAAGGCACATGACAAGGCTGCGCGACTGCACCGAGGACTTCCACGGTGGACGGCCGCCCGGGGTAAATCAGCCGGTCGCCATCATCCAGCAGTGAGTTGCGGGCGAACCCCGTTTCCACGGCGATCGGGTCCAGCACTGCAACCTGGCGTCCGGTAACCGGCAGTTGCTCGACCTGTTCATACAGGCGCGCGCTCAGGTTCGCTCGCGTGTTTTTGCCATCGAGCAAGGCCCCCCGTTGCAGCAGTTTCAGATCAAACAGGACGCCCGCCTTCAAACGCGCCTGCTTATCCAGTAATGAATGGTGCAACCACGCAGCCCCCAGCCAGTAACTTTCGGCGTTGGGTTGGGCGCGGAGAATGACGTCCAGTAAGCGGGCACCGGGTTTGATATCGAAATGGCCGGGGCTGCGCACGTCGCCACTGACCGTGACGGCCGCCTGGCCCACGCCCGAGCCGGCCAGTAGCAGGCCCAGCAAGAAAAGGTTTGAACGCTTCACCGGGCAGCTCCCCTGTCAGGGCGCAGTTGCACGATTTTCAGAAACAGCCGCGGCGTCAGATGCTGCTCGCTGCGCAGGATGAAACCGTCCTGGGGGTCGACCCAGTAGCGGTTGGTGGCGCGGAAATTCAGGGTGGGTGCTTCCACCTGCTCGTCGATGCGCAGCAAGGCGTAATCCTTGTCCAGAATGCTGATGGTCTCGATGCCGTGAGGGCTGAAACGGCTGTTGACCGCGACACCGATCCGATTGCCGTCGTAGATGTCGATCCAGCGTGTGCTGGTGTAACCGTCCGGCAAATGCTGAAGACCCCGCTTGAAGGGCGACTCATCATTGAAGTGAGTGCCATCCAGCGAAACGCCCAGCCCGACGGTGCGTACCACCAGACCGTCGCGCATCATCAGCACTTGCTTGCCGGAAGCGACCCAGAACTGCAGGTCGCCCCGCCGGCGAGCCATGGCCATCACCCCCTCGCTGGAGGTGGTGGTGACCAGGATCTGCGGGTACGGCACGGCGTCGACCTGAGCACGGGTCACGTTGATGGAAGCAGGCCCCGTGACAGACGCTTCAAGCGTGTCCAAGGAAGCCTGCATCAACGGATTACACCCGCACAGCAAGAGCGCCATCGTCAGAGAGGCGCAGGTAGGCAAATTTTTCACGGCGGGATTGAGCCTTATCTGCTGTTGGCTTCGCTGAGATCGTTAAGTGAGCGGGCACCGGTCCCCAGGATGGAGGCCGTAGGCAGAAGCTGACTGATCAGGCGGTTCCAGCGCGTCACGCCGGCCGGGCCGACATAGACGATGTCTTGTGGCTGCAAGTCGAAACGGGTGGCCAGTACCAGGGCCGAAGGGGATTCGGCATCGAGCTGGAACACCTTGGCCGGTTCGGTTTCCAGGTGGTCCGCACCGCGAATCACATACACCGCGTTGCCGTTGGAGGTGGTCTGGTTCAAGCCGCCAACCGTGCCGAGAGCATCGGTCAAGTTGATCGACTTGCTCTTGAAACTCAGGGCACGAGGCTGGTTGACCTCGCCCATGACATAAATCCGCTTTTGGTCGTTATAGGGCAAGTACAACCGGTCGCCGCCCTTGAGGTAGATACCTTGCAGCTGTGAGTCCTGGCGATTGAGGGTGTCCAGGTCAAGCTTGTATTCGCGTCCGTCCCGGGTCAGCGTCAGGCCTGACAGATCCGCATTCGAGGGGTCCACACCGGCCGCGCCAATGGCTTCTACTACGCTCAGCGGGTTGGTGGTGATCGGTTGCTGTCCGGCTTTGAGCACCGCACCGGAAATCACCACCGTCTGACTGGCGAAGCGCAATACGCTGACATCAACCTGTGGGCTTTCGACAAATTGCGACAAGCGCTCGGCAATAAAGGCCCGCAACTCTTCGATGGTTTTACCGGCGGCCGGAACATTACCGATGTAGGGATAAAACAACGTACCGTCCGGACGCACCAGACGACCGTTGGCATCGAGTTGCTGCTGCGGTCCCGAAGGTGCCGTCAACTCGGGGTGATCCCAGACCGTGATGAACAACAGGTCATTGGCCCCCACTCGATAACCGCCTGGAACATAGGACAACAACGCCGGGGGAACCGATTCGCGAACTTGCGTGGCGGCATCCATGGCAATCAATTTAGGCGTGATGGGAATAAGTTCCACTCGGCTACTTTCTGGAGAGCCGTCACTGATCATTTGACTGGTGTCCATGTGTTGACCAGGCGAAAACATACAGCCGTGCAAGCTGATACTTGCCAGCAAAACAACAGATAACCTACGGATCATAATGGCACTACGCTAGTCGAGGGCAAGTCTAAAACAAGATCACCCAGAAAGTTCTGAGTGATCTTGAACAACATACTTCGCGGGGTATTAGTTGGTACCTGTCGTACCACCTGTACCGGTTGTGCCGCCTGTTCCAGAGGTACCGCCATTGGAATTGCCACCAGAATTTGAAGCAGCCGCTGCAGCACCAACAATAGCCGCACCCACCAACATGGTATCGGCAACCGTCACCCCCCCAACCAGCGGAGTGTTAAGGGACAGTGGTTCGCTCAGTGATTCGCTCGCCGTTTCAGCCGGTGGTTCATCCGCCGCCAACGCAGCGGTACTGATGACAGCCAGCAAGCTGGCCGTAAGTAGTTTCTTCATATCAGACTCCTTCTCGATATTAAACCCTTATATAACTTCATAATAAGGGAGCAGGAATGGAACGGAGATGAAGAGGCAATGATCACTGCACAAAGATCTTGTCAGATCACGCACGTCGCCCCCTGGGAATCATCTCACTCGTCGATAACGTAAACCAGTGGCCAACATTCTTCAAAAGGCTTGCATGGACTGCGCGCGAACCAGGGCTGGCTCGCGACTTCTGCTGGCTTTTTACGGAATTAGCCGAATTTCAGCTGATTTTCGCTACCCATTATTGAAAGCCAACCTGACGACGCGCTGAAGCATTGTTATTAATGGTCAGCATTATCCAGGCTTCTTGACTATCGGACTTGTCCGCGCCAGCACGCGGACAAGTCTGGAACGGGATTTATGGCGACTTTCCTGAGTGCGGCCAGGGCAGAATTAAATGACTGGCCTTACCGATAGACCGCGACCAATACCATAATAGTCGAATCCATTGGCCTTCATCCGATGAGGGTCGAATATGTTACGGCCGTCAAATATGACAGGAGTGCTGAGTTTTTCTTTTATAAAATCCAGGTCAGGGGCTTTGAATTCGCGCCATTCTGTAACAATGACCAGAGCATCGGCACCTTGAAGCGCGGCTTCTTTGGTACCCATTAGCAGCAAGTCTTCATTCATTCCATAAATGCGTTGTGTTTCGGCCATCGCTTCGGGGTCGAAGGCTTGTATTCTGGCGCCGACACTACGCAACTGCTCAATCAGGACGCGGCTGGATGCTTCGCGCATATCATCTGTATTGGGCTTGAAAGCCAACCCCCAAATCGCAAATGTTTTGCCCTCCAGATGGCCATTGAAGTGATGTTGGATATGCTCGAACAGATGCTCCTTTTGTCGCTTGTTGACTTCTTCTACGGCTGACAAAAGTGTTGCTTTATAACCGATCGACGACGCGGTGCGTTCCAGGGCTTGTACATCTTTTGGGAAACAGGAACCGCCATAGCCGCAGCCCGGGTAGATAAAGTCGTAGCCAATCCTTGGATCAGAGCCAATGCCTTTACGAACGGCCTCAATGTCTGCGCCCAATCGTTCGGCGAAATTAGCCATCTCATTCATGAATGAAATTTTTGTTGCCAATAGACAGTTGGCCGCATACTTCGTCAGTTCGGCACTTCTGATGTCCATCGTGATAATTTTTTCGTGGTTTCTGTTGAAAGGTTCATAGAGCTCCCTCATTCGGTCCACCGCGTAACTGCTATCACTGCCTATGATAATTCTATCGGGACGAGTGCAGTCTGCTACCGCAGAACCTTCCTTCAGGAACTCGGGGTTGGAGATAACGTGAAACTCCACCTCAAGATCCCGGGACTTCAATACTTCGGAAACTTTAGCCCTGACTTTA
Source organism: Pseudomonas sp. FP1742 (assembly GCF_030687145.1). Lineage (NCBI taxonomy): Bacteria > Pseudomonadati > Pseudomonadota > Gammaproteobacteria > Pseudomonadales > Pseudomonadaceae > Pseudomonas > Pseudomonas sp. FP1742. The sequence continues at coordinate 4,491,494 of NZ_CP117460.1, forward strand.
TCTGCCGTGCCAACAGGCACAGTAGACTTGTTCACGATGATTTTAGCCTCCGTCATGTTGAGTGCAATGGTGGTGGCAACGGACAGCACATATTTTAAATCAGCGCTGCCGTCGTCATCTGGAGGCGTACCCACTGCAATGAATTGGATTTCACCATGATGCACACCTTGTGCTGCATCGGTTGTGAAATGTAAACGTCCTGCTTCATGGCATTTTTCTACGAGGGCACTTAATCCAGGCTCATAGATAGGAATAATTCCATTCTTCAGATTCTCGACTTTAATAGCGTCGACGTCTACGCAACATACGTCATGACCTGCGTCAGCAAGTACAGCCGCCTGCACCAGGCCCACATAGCCTATTCCAAAAACCGTAACATTCATTTCAATAATCCTTTAGATGAGTTCGAGACGGCCATAACGATCTTCAAAACGAACGATGTCATCTTCGCCGAGGTAGGAACCTGATTGAACTTCTATCAATTCAAGAGGGATTCGCCCTGGATTTTCAAGGGAGTGCACAACCCCAATGGGTATGTAGGTGGATTGGTTTTCGGTCAATAACACCTGTTTGTCAGCAATTTGCACATTGGCGGTGCCTGACACCACAATCCAGTGCTCTGCCCGATGATGGTGAAGCTGAACGGAAAGTTTATGCCCCGGCTTCACGGTGATTCGCTTCACTTGATATCTATGCCCTTGGTCCACTGAGTCATACTTCCCCCAGGGCCTATAGACTTCACGATGGCTAGCGCCCTCGACTCGATTGTTTTTAGTGAGCTCAGAGACTATTTTCTTGACATCTTGAGAACGGTCCTTAGTCGTCACCAATATCGCGTCCGAGGTCTCCACAACAACGACGTCACTGATACCTAGAACAGTGACCAGACGGTGGCTGGAGTGAACATAGCTGTTGGTAACGCCTTGCAGCAATACATCCCCTTGTGTGCAGTTTTCATTTTCATCCTTCATTCCCGCTTCCCAAACCGAATCCCATGCACCAAGGTCGCTCCAGCTGGAGTTAAGGATAACGACTGACGCGATGTTGGTTTTTTCCATGACCGCATAATCAATTGACACATTGGGAGCGTTCACGAAGTCTACCTGACTGAGTCTTGTGAAGTCCTGGTCATGCGTTGCGTTAGCGAGAGAAAGTTCTGCCGCGACAACGATGTCAGGACTCAAGCGTTCCAGTTCGGATTTCATGACGGAAGCCCGGAACATAAACATTCCGCTATTCCAGAAATAATTTCCTTGGGCAAGGTAGCTTTGTGCTGTTTCCAGGTCAGGCTTTTCTACAAAAGCATCGATGTGCGCAACGCCGTCGGTAGCATCAATTTGAGTACGAATATAGCCATAACCAGTCTCTGGCTTCGTAGGGGCAACCCCGAAGGTGACAATTCTACCTTTGTTGACTTCCAGCTTCGCCAATGCCAGCGAGGCTTTAAAAGCGTCAACGTCGGTGATGACATGGTCCGCAGCTAAAACCAACAGAATAGGATCATCCCCGCCCTCCAAAGCTGTCAGTGTCGCAGCGGCTATAGCGGGCGCAGTATTTCGTGCAGAGGGTTCCAATAGTATTTTTTGGGGCTTTACATCCAGCGATCTGCTTTGCTCGGCCACGATAAAACGATGATCTTCGTTACAAACGATTATCGGAGGACTCAAGCTATCCCCTTCTGCAGACAGACTTTTTACTCGATCCAAAGTGGCTTGAAACAAACTCAAATCACCGTGTATCGACATAAATTGCTTGGGCTTGAGTGCTCTTGAAAGTGGCCACAGACGCGTGCCTGAGCCACCAGACAAAATAACTGGAATCATAGCGATTACTCAATAATTAAAAGTTATAGAAAGGTGCCGATAAGCAGCAAAGATTCAGGACGTAAATGATCTTATATAATCGATCAAGCGATCTCTTTCTGTGAAATCCAACGGGATTTCAGCATTGTTGTAATTGAGTGCTGAATCAATAGCCGAAAAAAACTCGTCTTTATCATGGGCGATGAAAACAGATGGAAAGCCCGAAAAATTCTCGACGGTGTCGTACTGATGGTTATTAATGTGTTCACCGCGACTGCTGTCCCGGGGCACGACAACTATTGGCTTTCCCAATTCAAGCGAGCGAATGATATTACCCATGCCCGCATGTGAGACGACGACTGTTGAGGCGTTGAAGTTTTTGGAAAAAAAAGGCTCGGCTATTGTCTTGAACGCATTAATGCGGCCCAAGTCCCTTTCGTCATTGCCGACCTGGGCGACAATAGGGACATCAGGGTTTGCATGACTCCATTCGCTTAAATAGCTGAGCATTCTCTCAAAGGGTGCTTGAGTGCCAACGCTGCAAAATATCATTTATACAACCCTCCCTTTATACTGAGCCCTGCCGTTTTCCGAAAGAGTGGGCCACTGCGTGAGCAATTCATCTACAAAATAAGAAGCGATTCTGCCGGACAGGGAGATTTTTTTAGGATTCGCGATGCTATCAATCCAGAGCGTTTTTTTTCCCATGATCTTTGCTGTGATCAAACCCAGCAGACCCGGCGCAGCCCCCGTAGAGATGACGTATTTCGCCTTGCTCTGGTAAACGATATTGAAGATTTGATAGAACCCCTTCATTATCTTGAAGGGCTCACTTCTATTGAAATCGGGAACTTTAACAAAGTCGTGAAGTGGGTACTGTGAGTGAACGCTTGTATCGACGGTGGCAATGTTGACTTTCTGCCCGTCAAACGCTGGAAGCAGTTTGCTCATTTGTACCCAGTGCCCACCTCCGGAACAAATCAGTAAAACATCATACGATTGATTCATGACGGATCCCTTTCTGCCAGGATTAATAGACATCATCAGATGGTAACAGCCGCTTTTAATAATTCCGCTTGCCCCTCCCAACGTGTTATTCGCTTGGCTTTCAACAAAGCTGATTTTTCTTTATAAAGCTCTTCATTCTCGATGAGTTGAGAAAGCCCAAACTTTATTGACAGAGGGTCTAACGTATCAACAAATACAGCCGCGTCCGAAAACAATGAACGCAGCACCGGTGTATTCGAAAGTGCCATCGGCCGGCCGGCGCTAACCGCTTCGTTCGCCACACTCAACTGGACATTGTCGCGCGTTGTCAGGCCGAGAACGACATTGGCGTTACACAGCAATTGCTCGAAAGTCAACTTACTCAGAAAACCCGTAAGCTTTATATTGTCTGGCATTGACGCTATGAGAGCTCCGGATAACTTGCCTCCGTACCTCCCGGTGATAAAAAAGTCTACATTCGGCATTTCTCTGGCTGCCTTAATAACGATTTCTATCGGCTCGTCGACATCGAAAGAGCAGGGAAAAAGTACGTAAGGTGTCTGATGATCACTGGCAGGGGGAGTATTAAAATCACACGGCAAATCCTCCAGGATAAAAATGTTTTCCACATTAACGCCTGAGCGGGCCAACTCCTCTTTGACTTTGAAGTTATGCACCACAACGGCATCGATTTTATTGAGCAAGGACACTGTGCCCGGGAAGGTTATCCATTGCTTGCGTAACAAACTATTATGCACATCGGCAATAATCTTGAGGCGTCTGTTAATAAAAAACTTATACGCCAGTGCGATGTGCAACACAGGGCTCGGTGGTAACTGGACCCAAAGAACCTGTGGCGCACTGACGAAAAGTGATTTAATCGTTTTAAACGCTTTAATCAAATAGTCCAATGGACGTGCAGATTTTTTTTTGAATTTATTAGGAAGATGCAGAATGTCATACGCCCAATATTGTTTCATTGTGTCGGCGCGTCGTTGATAGCCGACCCATGCGATCATTAATGATTTCACTTCTGAATCCTGCGTAAGAAGAGTGATGGAAATGGAGTACTACAATGCAAACCAAATAGGAAAATCAGCGCTGTACTGAATGTTTTTATTTCTGAAGCGAATATGTTTAGCCGGATTCCCTCCCGCAATCGAATACGCTTCAATATTGCGCGTGACAACGCTACCGGGATAAACGACTGCACCCTTCCCTATCGTGACGCCTGGCATAATCATTACACTGGGAAAGATCCATACATTATCTTCAATGACAACCGGCTTCCCGACAGTGCGACTCATGGGGTCATCGATATCGTGTCCCAGTGTATAAATTTTTGTGTTATGAGAGATGTTGACGTTGTCGCCGATGCGGATTCCGACCCTGTTATCCATATAGCAGTTGTAATTTATGGTGCAATTCTTTCCTACTGAAAACTTTCCAAATGAAAAAAAAATGACCTTTCTATGGACGGTAGTCTTAACGCCGATACGGCATCCCGTTACCCTCAGCAGTGACCGTCTCAAGCTGAAAAAGAAAACCAGGTTAAGTGCCGAATTAAACAAGGCAACGGCCACCTTCTTGGTGTTGAGCTTCAAGTTCTTCATTTAGTTACCTGCGCCATGCCCCGATGTATTAGCGATGCGATGTGAACTCATTACAAAATTTCTGAACTGAATATTGGTGCTGGCAGGCGTGGCGAAGGACGCGTTATTTCCACCGAAGAAAGTAGAGAACAACAATCCATCGATCGTCAGGTTTTTAGTGTCTCTGAACGTCAGCCCGGTTTCAGAGTGCACCAGTTTCCTATCGTACCAAATAGAAATCACGCCATCGGCGCGACCCGGTGTATTCAACTTTACGAGTTGCTCTAATGTATGCCACTCGCCGACACTAAAGGTCCAGGAACCCAGGCCTATTGCTGTTCCCCATGTTTTACTGGTGGGCAAATAAGCATAGATTGCACCAACGCCATTTTCTTTCCATATGTAGCGAGTGGAAAAGCCATCATGGCCATTAGGTATTTTCCCTCCTGTATTGCCTGTACCGCCGTAGAGACCTGGAAGCTTTCCGCCCTTTACAAAGTTAAAGTTCTTATCGAATTTCAATTCATAAGTAAGAACCAGGCATTCTCTACCCGGCTGCTTGAGCCTGGATTTGAATTCAATCCCCCCATAGGGCAAACCCAACCGGACCATAGAACCTGGATCGTACGACCCGGCGGGATAATGTACCGTAATGTCTTTTATTTCATTACTGTAAGCCTTGTTTGTTAAATTGGCGCTGCCTTTTATATTGTCGTGTTCGTCGCTATTGCGATGACGGCCGGCGAACCCCTGTGAAACATCTGGAAGGGATGGATAGATGTTTTCAATACTTTGCTCGCAGCGGTCAGTTATGTCGGATGCACTGCTCATAGCCACATGCAGAGAGAAGGCTAAGGTGAGTAGCGCCGAGGCTTTTTTTTTCACGTCAGTGGCCCCTCTCGTTTTATTTTTTATCGACCCACGCCAAAAAATCATCAACGGCATTTTGGGCGATGGATGATCGCTGTGAAATCTCTTGCTTGAGGTGCTCTGCCATTTGCTCTTTGGCTTGCCTGAATTCGCCAATGGTCGCGATCATCAGGTTATGGTCAGGAGCGCTGACCAGTTTGGTGCCGCGAGGAAGCATCTCATGTACTTTCTTTAGCTTGTTTTCGATCTCAACTGCAATGGTTGGATAACCTAAGGAAGCCGGCAAAAGCACACCGTGCGCCCTGGCGCTGATAATGACATCGGACTCAACGATCAATTTCGCCATGAACGTCTCTGGCGTGTCGATGGCGGCATCCCAGCACAACCATTCAAACGTGTGGTGCTTATCGATAAGGTGCTGGTCACGTTCTTTATACAGTGACACCAGACGAACCTGCTCTCCACGCTTGGACAATTCATGAGCGGCCTGCACCATCGCCTCGATGAATTTTTGCCCATTCGCATCATGCGGCCAATCCCGCAGGATAAATGACAGGTATTTGTTCTTATTTACGCTGTTTATCTTCAGATCGGTATTAGAGATCCATAGGTCGGAAAGCAAGGTCGGATCGGTGTACACATCTACATCCGATTTTCCAAATGCATTGCAATGCTTTTGGCTTGTACCATCCCTGACGGAAATATAGTCACAACGATTAATGACATTGACTGCGCGAGTCAGCGGCTTGCCGCCACCATCAAACGGGCCTAAACCGATACAGAATGCAGCAAGACGACGATGGAAGAATATTTTGTCTATCCCGCCGCGCATCCCTACATACAATCGTAAAAGTGTGGACTTCAAATCGGTTTGGGCTTTTATGCTCTTGTAGAGCTTTGACACTTTAAGTTGAATTGAGGACGCCTTCCTGGCGGGAGGAATGAACGAGAAAAACTGACCACCTCCGCCTAAAACAACCAGATCGGCTTTGACAGGTTCCTTGATATGCAACCATTTTATGCGTGGGTTAAAGTTTTTGGCGACAGCTGGATGATCCACACCCACTGCAATGTCCGACTCTTTGAATCTTTTCTTCAGAATATTGATGACACACAACATCAATATATCATCACCTAGATTACCTGGGCCGTAAGCACCCCGGATATAAACTTTACTGGAATTCATGCTGGGCTTCCAATTTCTACGGGTTCATTGAACATAGTGTTCAAGGTAAATGTTGTCGCTAGAATATATATAAATATCACGACCACGATCATCAATCGATACAAGGCACTTTCAACGTAAGAACTTGAGATAAAACTGACGAAAGGCAATGTCCACAGGATCAATATCCTGGGGGAGATAAGCAACTCCAAGGGCAATATTTTTTTGTATATGAAATAGGGTAAGCCTAGCAGGAAGTGTATTAATTGCGAGCCAATGAATGCTTTGGCAATGCCGATGGCGCCTTCCTCCCTCAGGAGCAGGGCTCCGGATATGAACAATACACCCCACAGAATATTACTCATGACGCTGTACCAGGCTAAATCCATCACGATCATTTTTCTTGAAATGCCGGATTTAAATGCACTTAGCAGCGAGCCCAGAATGACCAACGTCAATGTTATTTCAAAATCCCGTCCAGGAAAGCTATTTCCATAGAGCTTGGCCAGCAGTTCGGGGAACATGATAACTGGCTGTATAATAATCAGTACGACTAACCAGCCTGATAAAAAATTCAAGGCATCTAATTTCCGGCTTTTACCTCCCAGCATTGCCGCTAGCATGGGGACAAGCACGGAGCCTAATACCACAGAAACATGTGAAAATATTGCATTCCACTGCATGGCGGCTGCGTACATACCTAACGCGGCGAGCCCGTTACTTGTTTCCGCCAGCAATTTATTCGCAAACCAATTCATTGGCGCGACCATCAACCCGGTCAGTAACACCGGGAGTCCGACCGAAAGAACGGTATGCTTTTCAGTCAATGCACCTATGAAATTCAGCGCAGTGTTCTTTGCCTTTAGTATTTTCCAGCATGCAAGCGCGCTAAAGAACACGATTAGCAGTTGGGAGCAAGCCAACCCCAGCAGCGCACCATTGAGTCTGAATTTTGTCGTCAGGACGTAAGTTGCGGGGATCGCGACGATGGCGATAATTCCATTGATCGTCGCAATAGACCGATATTGCCCCCAGCCGGTTAAACACCCTTGGGTCCATCCAGATAAAATGATCAACGTGATGGTACTCAATACAATCAGTGATACATATTTCAGGTTGTCGGAGCCGAGAATGATGGTGGAAAAGAAATGCGGAAAAAACAGCGCAATACCGATGATCATAAAACTAAAGGACAAGGAAAAAATCAGCGTTAAAGCGATACCCCTGCCCGTTTTTTCGGGGGAGGTGTCTTTAAATTGACCAATATGCTTCGCCGTCGCCGTGGTTGTGGCCTGGGCTGCGACATTGGCGAGCATGACAATGGCACTTTGTATCAGGCCATATTCTCCAAATGATTGTGCGCCCAATACTCTGGCAACCAGTATGCCGGTAATGACAACCGAGACTTTCGTGGCCACCGCAGATATGAAACTCCATGCAGTACTGGACGCGAATCTTTTCAACAGCGTGTTATTCATCTGGCTTTAACCTGTAAGGATGGGGCTATCAGCGGTTGATGAAAGGTCAGTATTTTTTTACGTTGCCTGGCAGCGTGCTCCGAAAAGACACGTAAAATAATTGCGCTATAAGCGATTCCGATAGCGTACGGCTGATAAGGCGTGGCCGACACGATAAACATCAGCCCCAGAAAGGTGGCTATTGATACCGCGACCTGATTTTTTAAATGATGGGCAAGGGACGTAATAAATATGAACAGCAAGTACAAGCCGATCACCCCATACTTGACGAAGTATGTTAAGTACGCACTGTCGATATTCGAGTTTTTGTCATCGAGACCACGGTATTCAAACCAGGGGATTTCAAAAGGGGTTCCGGCCCCTAGCCCGACAAAGTAGTGCATTGGATTCATGTTGCTTATCAAGTCCAGCGCAGGGCTGAAGCGAGTGGTTAACTGAACCGCCAGGCCTTCGGACGATAAAGCATCATTGATTCGATCAGCACCGATCATATTGCTGATTCCAATGAAAGCCATCAGTACGATTGAACCTAGTAGTATGACACCTATCATTCGGGCAGGTTTTGTATACTGATGAATAATGATAGCTGCAAAAACAGAAACAAAAATGAATCTTGAGTTGGCGATGAACAAACAGATGAATGAAGTCATCAAACAGATCCTCGCCAGATTTTTCTTATCCTCAAACAGTCGGGGATCGATGAAGTAATATATTAAATATGCAACGGCTGCATACGTGCCGCCATCCAGGTATCTGTAGGCGTTTTCTTCATAATAGACGTCTTGAAAACTGTACAGACCCAATCGCAGCCAGGCGATGTCCAATACATTGAAAGCTGTCATTGCAATCAATATTTTCAGTATCGTTTGCAGCGTCAAGGTTTTCGCCGCGAGCGTGGCGACATTCGTCAGCACTATAAATGACAGGATCATTATGAACGGCCGAACGTCCTTTAATAAGTATTTGTTCGGAGAACCTATCAGGCCGCACGCGAGCAACACTACATACAGTCCACATCCAAAAAGAAGTCCGGCAGGCACCGTTAATTGAGATCGCTGTGTCACGGCCTGCCTTATCAGCAAGGCACTGAGTGCGCCAGCTATATAGAAATCAAAAAAATAGATGCCTTTGAGCGAGATTATTTCGCTGTATGAGTTTCCGGTAGGGATCACAGATAACATTATGCCCAAAAATACTATGGAGTATTTTGGGTTTTTTACTGCAAGCAAACCCGCTGACAGGGCGACAAGAGATAACAGGTAGAACATGGTTTGGTATTCTTTATGCTGATGTTGTCATTTGACACGCTACCGCCCCAGGATTTTTCGTTCATTCCCTGAAAACGTGGCTTCTGTTGGTCTGCAGTGCTGTGTATCTATATTCCAAACATCGACATGGCTAAGGATTCCAGGGCGCAGCTTCATTCCCTGGTATCCTGTTTATGCCGTTCATGACCATGCAGCGTAACGATCTACATCAGCTTCGATCAGACTGGTACTCGTATTGGTAATACCCATAATTACCGTAGCCATATTTTGCTGACGCTTTCTTTTCAACCCCGTTGAAAATGGCGCCTCTCAGCACGATGCCGTTTTGCGCAAATCGGCGAATGGTGAGTTCTATTTCCTTTGCAGGATTCAAGCCGAACCGCGCGACGATCAGGTTTGTTCCCGATTGCCTTCCCACAATCGCCGCATCTGTCACGGCCAATAACGGCGGCGTATCCAGAATGACCAAGTCATACATTTCGCTGACCTGTGACAATAGTTCGGTGAGGTTTCGGTGCATCAGCAATTCAGAGGGATTTGGCGGTATCTGCCCACGAGTAATGAGGTCGAGGTTCTCGATATCGGTTTTGTGAATTGCGGTTTGAAGCGTGCATCGATTGACGAGGACATCGGAAAGTCCATCGTTAACAGGCACACCTAATACCTTGTGCAGGTAGCCCCTTCGCATATCGATGTCAATCAACAATACCCGCTGTCCGGTCTGGGCGATTACCGCGGCCAGGTTGACAGACACGAAGGTTTTTCCAACCTTTGGACTCGGGCCCGAGATCATGATTCGGTTATTGGTGGATTCGAGCATGGCGAAATGCAGACTGGTGCGCAAACTACGCAATGCCTCAACAGCCAGGTCGGTGGGATGACTGACGGCCAGCAAAGAAGAACCTTTACTGGAACGTCCTCGTCCGCCGAAGACTTTATCTTCTTCGGCCTTCTGCAGAGTGCTGTAAGGAATCGACGAGTACACCGGCAAACCAAGGTGCTCGATGGCTTCCGGACTTTCCAGCCCCCGGTTCAGCGCCTTGCGTACCAACACCAGGGCCACTGCCAAGAAACCGCCAAGAAGCGTGGCGATCAATACAATCAAGATTTTTTTCGGTTTGACCGGTTTTAAGAAGTTGACGTCCGCAGTATCGATCAGCCGCACGTTACCGACGGTCCCCGCACGCATCACGTCCAGCTCCTGAGACTTGTTCAGCAGTTGGGTATAAATGGCTGTACCGACCTCCACATCCCGGGTCAGGCTGAGCAGTTCCTGCTGTGTGGAGGGAAGTCCTTCCACCTTGGTCGCCAGGCTTTTCTGCTTGCTGCTCAACTCACCGATCTGGGTCAACAATGCACGATAGGCAGGATGTTGGCGGGTGAACTTGCGGTCCATCTCGGCTTGCTGCAACTTCAACTCGGAAATGCTGGTATCGAGCCCGACTATCTGATCGAGAATGGCTTTGGTTTCCAGCGTAATGTCCACGGACTTGCTGCGTGTCTGGTACTCATTCAAGGCATTACCGGCTTTCTCCAGGTCCTTCTTGACCACCGGAAGTTGCTCTTTGAGAAATGCCAGGCTCTGCGCGGCTTCCGCTGAAGTTCGCTCTACGTTTTGCCGCACATAAATAGCAGCAATTTCATTGAGGATGTTGATGGCCTGATCCGGATCTGTACTTTCCAGCGCCAGACCAATCATGCCTGATTCTTTTCCACGCTCGGCGACATCCAGTGCGTCCTGGTAGTCGAGGATGCTGTTCAGGCGGGAGTTACGGATTATTCTGAAACGGGTTCCAGGATTGGCGCGCATTTCCTCTATCTGAAATGCAACGCCATTCTGCTCGAAGAGTTGCCCCGCCTGGCTGGCCGCCAACAGATTGTCATCCTCATCCACCAACGTGAAATGACCATTCTCACCCGCGGTCAGGGTCAATTTCTTGCCCAGTTGCGAGTCGGGCAGATCGAGTTTGAATATCTTCAGCGACTCCCCTCCCCAGGCGTAACTATTCAGTCCCAACCATGGTTCGGCTATTTCATCGGGATTACTTTTTTTGAATCGACGCGCCAGGAATTCGCCGACAACCGGGAAATACATCGGCTGTATGACAACATCAAGTTTCAAGTTGTCGACGGTTTTACCAATCACTGAACGGGACTGGATCAACTCGATCTCGGTGGCCGACGGAGACTCCTTGCCCAACATGCCGCCGATATCCGAGAAACCCAGCAAATCATTCTTTTTCGCTTCGACCTGCAGCAGCGCATTCGCCTGAAATACCGGGGTCGCCAGCACCGCGTACGCGGCCCCGGTCACCATGAAGGCACCGGTAATCGCAGCGATCAGCCATTTATGGTCGATAAGTGTTCCAAACAAGCCGAGAAGATCAATCTCGTCATTGTTGTCGTCCCGCACGTTGACTACCGGTGCTTGCTGCATAAGTCGGATTCTTTGCCTTGATTACGATTCAAAAAGGAAGTGGCCATCAGCGTGCGAGACGCTGTGCCCATGCGTGTACGGCTTCTTCGATCAACGCATAAGCGTGCACAAAAGCAGGTTTACCTTGACGGTAGGGGTCGCTGATTTCGCGATCGTCCTGCCATTTCCCCAGCAGCAACACTTTGCCTCGCGCCTCGGGGGCAATGTCGAGCACGCCGCTGACATGGCGCCGCTCCATCACCAGAACCAGGTCCGCCTCACTGACGGCTTGAGGCGTGAGTTGAACGGCCTGGTGCTCGTGAGGTACATGACCATGCTCCTTGAGTACGGCGTGTGCCGTCGGCTCGATGGGCTTGCCCGCCAAGGCGGCAAGGCCAGCCGAGCTGACCTGGATATCGGAATGAACGAGTGCCCCGCGTAGCAAATGCTCCGCGGTGGGGCTGCGGCATATATTGCCGACACAGACAATCAAAACCCTTTTAAGCAAGATAACATTCCCCGTCTTGTCAACATTGGCGGTGACATAGCACTTGCCGAACATAAGAGCTTTAAACTACGAATGAACCCGGGGCATCTATATCCCCGGTAACTGCAGCTGAAACTTTCAAAATCATCAGTGCGTATTTATTACCATGACGTTTGAATGCCCCCCAACTTTTTCTCCAGACAAAAAATAACAATCCACTCTTCGACACATTGAAAATAACAGTCGGCAAACTTATCCAGACAATTTCTAACAGTTGTCGTTTTCCTGCGATCATTCAATCTAAATTACACGAAAATAGCGAATGGCTAATGTATGGCCGTTCCGCTAGTGCATGGCCAGGGTGTCAGACATTCGGTTAGTAGTTGGGTAGGGTCGCCTTGGGCAACAACTTTAATAACATCGGGTTACGTCAGGAGCCTGCCGAGGAACAACCGGCTGCTCGATATTTCCCTTGCCAGCCCCCGGCGACAAGCATGACGCCCTGGCCTTTCGCAGTGCCTTTGCCGTTGCGAGCATTTTTCTCGAGTGATCGGACCGCTTCGAGTCCGCACTCCCCAGCGTGACCGGTTCGCCCAGCCTGGGTCGAATCTTTCCTACTGCCATTAGTCACTCCATCAGTCTACTTTCAAGGACGCTTCCATGATTCGTAAATGCCTGTTCCCCGCCGCCGGCTATGGAACCCGCTTCTTGCCAGCCACCAAGGCCATGCCGAAGGAGATGCTGCCGATCGTCAATAAGCCGCTGATCCAGTATGCCGTCGAGGAAGCACGCGACGCCGGCCTGCAACATATGGCCATCGTCACCGGCCGTGGCAAACGGGCGCTGGAGGATCATTTCGATACCAGCTACGAGCTGGAACACCAGATTCGTGGCACCGACAAGGAAAGGTTCCTGCACGGCACCCGCGAACTGATTGATACCTGCAGTTTTTCCTATACTCGTCAGGTAGAGATGAAGGGCCTGGGGCACGCCATTCTCAGCGGCCGCTCGTTGATCGGTGATGAACCCTTCGCCGTCGTGCTGGCCGATGACCTGTGCCTGAACCTTGAGGGTGATGGCGTACTGGCGCAAATGATCAAGCTCTACGAGCAGTTCCGCTGCTCGATCGTGGCGATCCAGGAAGTGCCCCGCGAGCAGACTCAGAAATATGGCGTGATTGCCGGCGAGTTGATTCGCGAGGGGATTTACCGGGTCAACAGCATGGTCGAAAAGCCCCGCCCGGAAGACGCTCCGTCCAACCTGGCAATCATCGGTCGATACATTCTGACCCCGGATATCTTCGATCTGATCGCTGACACCGAACCTGGCAAGGGCGGTGAAATCCAGATCACCGATGCGCTGATGAAGCAGGCCCAGAACGGTTGCGTACTGGCCTACCAGTTCAAGGGCCAACGCTTCGATTGTGGCGGCGCCGAAGGTTACATCGAAGCCACCAACTTCTGCTTCGAGCACCTGCATCAAAACACGCTGTGATGTTGCTGTCCCCCGATATGGTCTTTATTACCCTATGGATGAAGCCTCTATGAATACGTTGAGCGGTTTCAAGGCAGATGGCAGTCGCCACCCGTATGGCGCTGACCTTAAGCACAGCCTCGCGTACCGCATCGTGCGCGCCTATGCATCGGAACTGATTTTCCCCCGCGTGCAAAAACCACCGGTACTGCTGGTGGAACGCATCGGCGCGTTCCCCTCCTCCGGGGAGATCCGCCGCCCGGTCAAGGATGGCCCGGCGCTGCTGACAAGCATCAAGCAGCGTTACGCCGCCGATGCCCTGGACCTCAACGAGAGCGACGGACTGAACCTGGTCTTTGCCGACTGGCGCTTCAGCTTGCGCCTCTGGGGCAAGGGCTGCGGGGTTTGCCTGACCGTGGAAAGTCGCGGCGACCATTCGCTCCTGCAGCGCAAGACCACCGAACTGCTGGAGCAGATCGATGCGCAGGAGGCATTTTGATGAACGCGATGGCAGAACACTCCACCAAAGCCTGGTACCTGCTCCAGTGCAAGCCCAAACAAGATGAACGCGCCGAAGAACATTTGCAGCGCCAGGGCTATGCCTGTTTTCGCTCGACCTACAGGCGTGAGCGCGTTTTGCGCGGGCAGCGCCGGGTGATCAGCGAGTCGCTGTTTCCAGGCTATCTGTTTATTCAGCTGAGCCTTCAGGACAGTTGGGGCCCTCTGCGCTCGACCCGTGGTGTTTCGCGGGTCGTCGGGTTCGGCGGTCAGCCACTGCCGATCCGCGACACGCTGATTGACGAACTTCAGGAACGGGACAGCCAGGCGATCGTGACAACCTTGTTGGAACACGGAGATGCGGTGCGCATCACGGAAGGCCCGTTCTGCGATCTCGAAGCGGTGTTCCTGGCCATGGATGGCGAAGAACGGGTGCTGTTGATGATGAGTTTCCTGCAGCGTGAGCAGCAAATCAGCCTGCCGCTGGCGCGGGTCAACAAGCTTTAGATCTATTAACGCCCACACCAGAACGCCGCTCAACAAGCGGCGTTTTTTATCAACACAGAAAACCCTATGCCGAGAGGTGATTCCAGTCGACCCAACCCAAAAACCAGGTCGCCAGAATCAGCAATCCGAAGGCGATCCGGTACCAGGCAAACACTGCATAACTGTGGTTGGCGATGAACTTGAGCAAACCGCGCACGGCAATCATTGCAAAGACGAACGCGGCGACAAATCCCAGGGCAAACACCGGCAAGTCGGCGGCCTGGAACAGGTCGCGGTACTTATAACCCGAGTACACCGCAGCTCCCACCATGGTCGGCATCGCCAGGAAGAACGAGAACTCGGTAGCCGTCTTGCGTGACAGGCCAAACAGCAAACCGCCGATAATCGTCGATCCCGAACGGGAAGTGCCGGGAATCATCGCCAGGCATTGTGCGCATCCGACTTTCAAGGCATCGGTCCAGCGCATCTCGTCCACGTGATCGACCACGACCACGTGCTCGCGTTGTTCGGCCCACAACATGATGATCCCGCCGATCACCAGCGCCACGGCCACGGTAATCGGGTTGAACAGATACTCATGGATCTTGTCGGCGAACAACACCCCCAGAACCACCGCCGGCAAGAAACCGATCAGCAAATTCAGAGTGAAACGTTGCGCATTGCGCTGGGTCGGCAAGCCGACGGTGATGTCCAGAATCTTGCGACGGAACTCCCAGACAACCGCCAGAATCGCCCCCAACTGAATGATGATATTGAACGCCATGGCTCGCTCTCCGCCAAAGTCGAGCAAGTCCGCGGCAATAATCTGGTGACCGGTACTGGAGATGGGCAAAAACTCTGTGAGCCCTTCAACCAGCCCCAGAATCGATACTTGCATGGTGGTCCAGAAATCCATTAATCCCCCGTTAACCCCTCTCGGCTGAAAGGTCTGTTGTTGATTCCGAGCATTTAAATCCTGAGGGTGATTAAACCTGTCGGATCAACGGAGAATTAGAACGCATTATCTGCCTGCCTGAGCCAAACGTTATAAAACGTCCATGTCGAACCTCAGGTCCGGCCCCCAACAAATCACCTACGCTCTAGGCTATACAACGAACACCTCGGTCAAGGCTGCACTTGAGGTTTCTGCGCAGCGTCCAGTTGAACGGAAGATCACACCGTGGATAACTTCGACAGCATCGCCAATTTCGCCGCCGCTCTGGGCATCGGCCTGTGGGTCGGGCTAGAGCGCGAGCGTAGCAAAGGCGCTGGCAAGGACCGCAGTTTTGCCGGTTTGAGAACGTTCGCCATTACCTCGTTGCTGGGCTATGTCGCGATGCTGTTGGGTGGGGAATTATTGTTTGCCATCACGCTGCTGGGCGTGACTACGCTGGTGGCTGCGACCTACTTCAAGTCCAGAAGCAAAGACCCTGGCCTGACCACCGAGATTGCCTTGCTGCTGGTCCTGATGCTGGGGGGACTGTGCTCATGGGATCCTGCCCTGGCCATTGCCTTCGGAGTGGTCCTGTCCCTGTTGCTGACCTATCGCCAAAGCCTGCATCGTTTTGTCCGCACGCAGCTGTCCGAGCGCGAGATCCGCGATGGCCTGGTCCTGGCCACCGCCGCGCTGGTGATCATGCCACTGGTGCCAGACCGCTTTATCGGCCCGTTCGCGGCAATCAACCTGCGCACGATCTGGACGCTGACAGTCTTGATCATGGCGGTCGGCGCTGCCGGGCATGTCGCCATGCGCCTGCTCGGCCCCCATTATGGGTTGGCCATTACCGGTATCGCTTCGGGTTTCGCCTCAAGCACGGCGACCATCGCGGTGATGGGCAGCCGTGCTCGTGAAGAGCCCGCGCTGATGCTGCCGGCCAGTACCGCCGCCATTTTGTCCTCGCTCGCCACCATGATTCAGATGGGCATGGTCCTGGGCGCGGTCAGCCTGCCGACCCTTGAATTGATGGGGCTGCCCCTCGCGCTGGGCTTCGCGACTACCCTGATTTATGCGCTGGTATTCGTTTATCTGGGCAGAAACACCAAGAGCAACCCGGCCCATGATATTGGTGGCGCTTTCAACATCAAACTGACGCTACTGGTGGCATTGAGCATTGCGGGCATCTCGTTATTATCGGCGGCGCTGCTGGCCTGGCTCGGCCCACGCGGCGTGTTTATTGCCACCGTTCTGGGTGGTTTTGCCGATGCTCACGCCTCTTCGGCCTCCGCCGCGTCACTGGTAGCCTCCGGTCAGCTGCCGGCGGCCGGCGCCGTTTTACCGATTGTCGCCGCCATGAGCACCAATGCCTGCTCGAAGTGTTTCGTCGCCTGGACCAGTGGCGGGGCAACATTTTCCAGGCATGTCATACCGGGCCAGATCCTGCTGCTGTGCGCGCTCTGGGGCGGTGCCTTGATCCGTGGGTGACAAACGAGCTGCCAGATTACCGGCCCGGAAGGATACGGTTCCCGCTTGCCTGCTACGCTTCTCTTTCATGACTGGAGGAACAACCATGCCGGACGATCCTACCCCCGCCCTGTTCGACCGCGTCAATCAGAACATCGCTGCTCTGGGCGGTGCAATCAACGAAATTGGTATCTGGATGGCCAAGAGCGGTGCGACTGATGTGTCAGAACGGATAGCCGACCAGCTTAAAGTGCTGGAAGGCAACACTGACGCCATTGCCAAGCTGATGGCAGACCTCATTGCCCGATGGACGCCCGAAGAAGAAATTGACCCGGAAGACTGATACTTGCGTATCACCGCGCACAGGGTTGCCACTCATCGTCGGCTCATTGACGTTTCGGGTTTCGGCGCGCGCAATGTCTACCCAAAAAATGATCGCCCAGAGACCACTCCACATGGCAAAGATCATAGTGCTCGCCGGTGATTTCCCGCAGGGCAACGGGGAATATCACTCGGGAACCATCACGCTCAAAACCGCCCTGAAGCCACGACTGGGGAAAAGTTTCTCGGTCTCGGAATTTAAAGACCTGACGGTCCAGAACACCGACTGCAATAAAAATATCAAGAGCGCCATAGGCCTGGGCCTTGCCGGGGCCATGTTGCTGGGTCCGGTCGGAGCCATCGCCGGCTATCTGCTTGCCGGCAAGAACACCGAGGTGACCTTCATGGCCACCCTGAAGGACGGTGGCAAGCTCCTGGCTGCAACCGATTGCGATACCTTCCAGGACATCTCGGCACGCGCCCTCAAAAAATCCCGCCCCAGTCGTCGACGCGTCCCGGCCGAGTCATTCAACAACGGATCCGTTCACTGATCCGCTGGCCCCGTGACCACGAAGATGTTGCAGGGCACTCGATACAGAACATGCTCCGTGGTACTGCCCACCCATTTGCCCAGACCTTTGCGATGCGCATTACCCATGACAATGACATCGGCCCGGTGATGCGCTGCAAAGTCAGCCAGCGCTTTGCCAGGCGGCCCTTCGACGAAGTGTTGGCGCTCGGTGGGCACGCCAAAGTGGTCGGCCAATGCGATGAATGACTTATGCAGCGACTTACGCACGTCGCTGCTGAAGCCTGGCATCGTCACTGCCCCAGCGCCTGCGTCGGATATATGTGTCTGTGATGGATCGTAGGCATGCAGCAGATGCAGCTCCGCGTTGCACTGCATGGCCAACCCGTTCGCGGCCTGGATGATGCGGTCGTTGATGCCGGTGATCTGAGTCTCGGGTCGCGATGGATCGACTGCCGCCACGATCACCCGCGGCAGCGGACACCTGACTTCGCTGACCAGATGCACAGCCACTGGACATTCGCGCAACAGGTGCCAGTCCAGCGGCGTGACGAATACGCGCTTGAGCGCTGACTCGTGCTGCACGTCTTTGATCACCAGATCCGGCTGCATTTCTGCGACATGCCGAAGGATCTCTTGCACCGCGTTACGCGTGATAAGCACTTCAGTGCTCACCGTAATCCCGCGCCCGCGGATTAGATCAGCCTCATCCTTCAGCCACTTCTCGTTCTCTTGCTGACAGGCCTCACGAAACCGCGCGCCTGCGCTCACCAAACCCAAAAACTGGGAGTCTTCGATAAACACCGTGATATGCAGCGCTGCGCCAGTGGCTTCGGCAATGGCGACGGCTCGCTGCAACGCCGGGGTATGGCGCATGGCTGGACCGGCTATCAGAAAGAGTCGTTGATATTGGCTCATATCACACCTCCAAACGTTCCGGCGTATACGGCTCCCCCAGCGCTCTCGCCTGTCCCCCCTCACCGACTACTGGCTATCGCTTCAACTAACTGAATCGACACTATCAATATACGCCTGGATTCAATAACGAGCTAAAGCGCTGTCACCCCTTCCAACGGGGTGACGCCCCTGCACTACTTCTGCGCATATTTCGCGCCGTGCGGATCATCTAGCTGCGCCTGCATCAACCGCCACTCACGCTGAATGATCGAGTAAGGGATAAAGATACTGATCCTCTCCGCGCCCTTTATCCCCGGGTGAATACTCACATTGTGAAGTGTGGTGGAGAAAAAGCCGACATTGATACCGACAATGCTGCCGTCATTGGCGATGACGGGACCACCGGACATGCCCTTGATCATCGGGGCATCATGGATGGCGTAGCGTTCGCCGCTGCCTTCATCACTGTTGATGAAAGGCGCCGGATAGACCTTGCCTTGTCCGCTGACAGTCGTCATATACGGGCTCGTGCCCACGGCAGTGATGTGCTCACCCACGCGAGGGGCGCGCCATGACGGATAGTGACCGTTGGCCTTGTGCTTGATGAAGACCAGGTCGCAACCGGTGCTGCAGCTGTATTTCACGTTGGATATGAGTGGGGTGTGGCGGGTGGTGACGGCGTAGTCCTCATTCCATTGCACAGCCGAGGCCGTGTACAGATAGGGCAAGGGAAAGCCTGAGAAGACGGAAAAATATGAATCGTTGGCAGGCCCCGACAAGTCGGGCTTTACCATACCGTTGCATCCTGCAAGAACAGCTCCTATTAAAAAGCAGGTCATGACCTTAATCATGTTGTTCACCGACTTATAAGGAGAGTGTTGTTTTTGTTGTGTCAGTTCTTTAGTGATCTGGTTGTTGTAGTTATCCTCGCGGCCCGGTCTGGTGGGTAATGTATGGCTGAGGTTGTAATAGTGCGTACGAATTAATTGTGATAAGAGCAATCGCTTTTTGATCCATATAAAAAACTGCAAATAATTGGCGCCTGAAAAATGTCAGGAACGCCAAAATAAATAAAAATAAAAGTTGCCTCTTGATGAGTAAAACGCGTGAAACAGCGCCTTCAGAGCGATTTAGATCACTTTGGCATGCCTCGGCAAGCTAACAGAAATCAACGCCGCGAAAATAACAAATGCACTGGATATCCATAAACAGGCTCCAAGCCCGAAAACCTGATAAACCCAGCCGGAGAGTACGGTACCAATCAGCCGCCCCATGGCGTTGGACATGTAGTAAAAGCCCACGTCCAGCGACACGCCGTCTTCCTTGGCGTAGGACACGATCAGGTAGCTGTGCAGCGAGGAGTTCACCGCGAACAGCGCACCAAAGACCATCAATCCGCCCAACAGCACCCATTGTGGCGACAGCCCGGTGTGCAGCCCCAGAGCGATTGCCGCCGGCAGGCCCGCCAGGGCAAGCGCCCACAGACACGCGGCGCGGCCATCAGGGACATGCCCTCGTTGCTTGCCGGTAATCCGTGGCGCGAACGATTGCACGACGCCGTAGCCGATCACCCAGGCCGCCAGGAATCCACCGACCGCCCAGAAGTCCCAGCCAAACACGCTGCTCAGGTACACCGGCAAAGCCACGACAAACCACACATCACGGGCACCGAACAAAAACATCCGGGCCGCTGACAGAATATTGATGGCCCGGCTCTTGGACAGGATGTCGCGAAACCTGGGCTTGGCCTTCGCCTTGCCCAGGTCCTTTTTCAACAGGACCAGGCTGCTGAGCCAGATCAACGCAAGAACGCCCGCCATGGCGAGCAACGCCCCTTTGAAGCCGATCAGGGCGAGCAATGCCCCGCCGAGAAAGAAACCGACACCCTTGAGGGCATTCTTCGAGCCGGTGAGGATGGCTATCCATTGATAGAGCTTGCCCTGTTGCCCGTCCGGCACCAGCAGTTTGATCGAGCTTTTGGCGCTCATCTTGTTCAGGTCTTTGGCGATCCCCGACAGTGCCTGCGCCCCCATCACCCAAGGAATCGTCAGCCAGGTTACCGGCACCGTCAGCATCAACAGCGCCACAACCTGCATCCCCAGCCCGATGTTCATGGTCCGGTTCAGGCCCAGGCGGGCGCCAAGATAGCCCCCCACCAGGTTGGTGATCACACCAAAGAGTTCGTAGAACAGAAACAACGCCGCGATTTGCAGCGGGCTGTAGCCCAACCCGTGAAAGTGCAACACCACCAACATGCGCAAGGCACCGTCGGTGAGGGTGAAGGCCCAGTAATTGCCCGTTACGAGCAGGTACTGCCGCACCGACGGAGCGAGGGCTGACAAGGCTTTCATCAACATTCCTTAAACGGCCAGGCCGACCATCCTGGCCAATTCGACGGTGCGGTTCGCGTAAGCCCATTCGTTGTCGTACCAGGCATAGATTTTGACCTGGGTGCCGTTGATGACCAGGGTCGACAGCGCATCGATGATCGATGAGCGCGGGTCGGTGCGGTAGTCGATGGACACCAGCGGACGCTCCTCGAAACCGAGGATGTCTTTGAGTTCGTTCTCGGACGCGTCCTTGAGGAACCGGTTCACTTCTTCGACCGTGGTGACGCGCTCGACCTCGAACACACAATCGGTCAGCGAAGCATTGGCCAACGGTACGCGCACCGCGTGGCCATTCAGACGCCCGCGCAACTCCGGGAAAATTTCCGCGATGGCGGTGGCCGAACCGGTGCTGGTCGGGATCAGGCTCATGCCCGAAGCCCGTGCCCGGCGCAGATCCTTGTGGGGTTGGTCGAGGATGCTCTGTGTGTTGGTCAGGTCGTGAATGGTGGTGATCGAGCCGTGACGGATGCCTAGCGCTTCATGGATCACCTTGACCACGGGTGCCAGGCAATTGGTGGTGCACGATGCAGCGGTAACGATGCGGTGTTCCGCCGGATTGAACAGTTGATGGTTGACGCCCATGACGATGTTCAACGCGCCCTCTTCTTTCACCGGAGCACTGACCACCACGCGCTTGACGCCCTGGTCGAGGTACGCCTGAAGCACCGCGACGGTTTTCATCTTGCCGCTGGCTTCAATCACCAGGTCGCAGCCCGACCAATCGGTATCGGCAATCGCCTTGTTGGCGGTGACCTTGATGCGTTTGCCGTCGATGACAATGCAGTTACCCTCGGCGCTCGCTTGATCAATCCAACGACCATGTACCGAATCGAAGTTCAGCAAATGCGCGTGCGTCGCCGCGTCGCCAGCCGGGTCGTTGATCTGCACGAACTCAAACTCCGGCCAGCGCCAGGCGGCGCGCATGGCCAAGCGACCGATACGGCCAAAACCATTGATGCCCACTTTGATAGTCATGTTGAGGTGCTCTGTAGCGGTTGTCAGGGAGGGTACTTTGGCAATCATCAAGCCGGACAGCAGGCAGTTGCCCGTTCAGGACGGTCACCCATTTGTTCTAGGCGTTTGGCATCCGGGCTCAACCAATGCGTGTTGGCTTGAAGCGCCACGATCAGCATCTGATGCACCCAGTCAGGAAGACTCGGGTGCAACCGGTAGTAAACCCATTGGCCTTGCCGACGGTCCGCCAGCAATCCGCAGGAGCGCAACTGCGCCAGGTGCCTGGATATTTTCGGCTGGCTCTCGTTCAACGCGCAGGTCAGCTCGCAGACGCACAGCTCTCCCTCGCGGGCGATGAGCAGCATCATGCGCACGCGATTGTCGTCAGCCAGGCATTTGAAAACAGTGGTCGGCGTCAGAAAGTCAGCCATTTAGGTTCTCGCTGGTTTGGGCTTTGCGTCACAACGGAGCATCAGCTTATATACGATTTACCGAATATATGTTTTTACGCATGTACGGTAAAGCGGTCAATGTGGCCCTGGAAAGCGACTAACGTCAGTCAGGTCAGCGCAATCCCAGTGGGAGCGGGCTTGCTCGCGAAGGCGGTGTGCCCGGCAACATTTATATCGACTGACACGCCCCCTTCGCGAGCAAGCCCGCTCCCACAGGGAAGATCAGCGAAAGGATTTCGTATACCCTATCGCTATCTCACTCCAAACGATCGCCGCCGTGAACCTACCCAAACTCAACGCTCCCGACCTTGGCAATACGCCGTCGACCTCGGAAATCATCACCCGTCATCTGCGCGACGCCATCGTTGCCGGGCATTTCGCCGAAGACGAACCGATTCGCCAGGACGACATTGCCCGCCAGTTCAACGTCAGCAAGATTCCGGTGCGCGAGGCCCTCAAGCGGCTGGAGGCCGAAGGGCTGGTGATGTTCCAGCGCAATCGCGGGGCGATGGTCACGCGGGTTTCCGATGCCGAGCTGGCGCAGATGTTCGAAGTGCGCATGTTGCTGGAAGACAAAATACTGCGCCTGGCCATCCCCAACATGACCGAAGAAACCTTCGCCCGGGCCGAGCGTATCTGTCAGGAATTCATCGGCGAGGACGACGTGGGCCGCTGGGCCGAGCTCAATTGGGAGCTGCACGCCTGCCTTTACGAACCGGCACAACGACCGTTTCTGGTCAGCCTGATTCGATCGGTCAACGACAAGCTGGAGCGCTACCTGCGCATGCAGATGAGCCTGTCGGCCGGCAAGGAACGGGCCGATCACGAACACCGTGAGATCCTCGCGGCCTGTCGTGCCGGCGATGTGGAGCTGGCGGTGAAGCTGCTGGACGAACACATTGCAGGGGTCTGCAAAACACTATTCGAACACCTGCCTCACGCACACTAGGACGCTGTGCTGATTTCGTCATCAGCACAGGATAAATCCATCAAGCCGACATCCCGCTGCACAGGCCACTCTTTCGTTCACTCATCTGAACGGACGTGGCCCTCCCATGAAACGCATCACCGTGATCGACTCCCACACCGGCGGCGAACCGACCCGCCTGGTGACCGCCGGTTTTCCTGACCTGGGCACCGGTAGCATGGCCGAACGGCGCAAGCTGCTGGCCGACCATTACGATCAATGGCGCGCGGCCTGCGTGCTGGAACCACGAGGCAGCGACGTGCTGGTGGGTGCCCTGCTCTGCACACCGGTAGACCCGAGCGCCTGTGCCGGGGTGATTTTCTTCAACAACAGCGGTTACCTGGGCATGTGCGGCCACGGCACCATCGGCCTGGTGGCGTCGTTGGCGCATCTGGGCAAGATCGGCCCCGGCGTACACCGCATCGAGACGCCAGTGGGGACGGTGCAGGCGACCCTGCACGAAGACCATTCAGTGAGCGTGCGCAATGTGCCGGCCTACCGTTACCGCAAGGCGCTGGCGTTGCAGGTGCCGGGCATCGGCCAAGTTGTCGGCGATATCGCCTGGGGCGGCAACTGGTTTTTCCTGATCGCCGAACATGGCCTGCGGGTCGCCGGCGACAACCTCGACGCGCTAACTGCTTATACCTACGCCGTGCAACAAGCGCTGGAAGCCCAGGGCATTCGTGGCGAAGACGGCGGGCTGATCGACCATATCGAACTGTTCAGCGATGACGATCACGCCGACAGCCGCAACTTCGTGCTCTGCCCCGGCAAGGCCTATGACCGCTCACCGTGCGGCACCGGCACCAGTGCCAAACTGGCCTGCCTGGCCGCCGACGACAAGTTGCAACCGGGGCAGATCTGGCGTCAGGCCAGTGTTATCGGCAGCGAGTTCGAAGGCTCTTATGAATGGCAAGGCGAGCGCATCGTGCCGACCATTCGTGGCCGTGCCTTTATCAGCGCCGAGGCCAGTTTGATCATCGAACAGGATGACCCGTTCGCCTGGGGCATTCGCCCATGAGTGAGGGCCTGGTGGCCGATGTGATCGTGATCGGCGCCGGCATCATCGGCGCCGCCTGCGCCCAGGCGCTGGCCCGTCGTGGCTTGCAGGTGCTGGTGCTGGACGCCGGCCTGCACGGTGCGACGGCGGCGGGCATGGGCCACCTGCTGGTGCTCGATGACAACCCGGCCGAACTGGCCCTGAGCCAATATTCCCTGCAACGCTGGCGTGAACTGGGGCCGGACCTGCCCGACGGCTGCGCTTACCGCAACAACGGCACACTGTGGCTGGCAGCCAACGCCGAGGAAATGGCGGTCGCCCACAGCAAATACCTGAACCTGAAAGCCCAGGGCGTGGCGTGTGAACTGGTCAGCGCCAGCGCCTTGCGTCAGCGTGAACCGGAACTGCGCGAGGGTCTGGAAGGCGGCTTGCTGATCAATGGCGACGGCATTCTGTATGCGCCGGCGACGGCCCGCTGGATGCTCGACACACCTAACATCCGTCAGCATCGGGCGCGGGTCAGCGCGGTCGATGGCAATCGCGTCTGCCTTGACGACGGTCAGTGGTTGCGGGCCGAAGCGGTGGTGTTGGCCAACGGCATTCAGGCCAGCGACCTGTGCCCGGAGTTACCCATCGAGCCGAAAAAGGGCCACCTGCTGATTACCGACCGCTACCCCCACACCGTTACCCACACCTTGGTGGAGCTGGGTTACGTCACCAGCGCCCACAACGCCACCGGGCCATCCACCGCCTGCAATATTCAGCCGCGCCCCACCGGGCAATTGTTCATCGGTGCCTCGCGGCAATTCGGCACCACCGACCCACAGGTCGAAGGCTGGATGCTGGCGAAAATGCTCAAGCGTGCCGCCGAGTACATGCCAGGGCTGGCCCGGCTCAACGGCATCCGCGCCTGGACCGGTTTTCGCGCCGCCAGCCCCGACGGCCTGCCGCTGGTTGGCCAGCACCCACAGCAGCAGGGCTTGTGGCTGGCGGTCGGGCACGAAGGGTTGGGCGTCACTACGGCCCCCGGCACCGCTGACTTGCTGGTGGCGCAGCTGTTCAACGAAACCCCGCCACTGACCGCCCAACCCTATCTGCCCCAGCGTTTCCTCGGAGAACCCGCCTATGCCTGAATTACTGCTGGACGGCCGCGCCTTGAAGGTGGCCGAGGGCACCAGCGTCGCCGCAGCCTTGGCGCTGGGCAGCGACGGATGCACACGCACTTCGGTCAGTGGCCAACGCCGCGCACCGCTGTGCGGCATGGGCATTTGCCAGGAATGCCGGGTGACCATCGACGGCCGGCGACGCCTGGCCTGCCAGACTCTGTGCCGTGACGGCATGCAGGTGCAGACATGCCCATGAACGAATACGCCGATCTGCTGATCATCGGTGCTGGCCCCGCTGGCATGGCCGCTGCTCTTGCCGCTGCACCCAGTGGCGCACGCATCGTCATGCTCGACGACAATCCGCTGCCGGGCGGGCAAATCTGGCGTGACGGTCCGCAAGCCAATGTGCCTGATCAGGCCCGTCGCCTGCGTGAGCGTTTGCAGGCGTGCAGCAACATCCGCCGTCACGCCGGCACTCGGGTGATCGCCAGTCCCGGTCCGAAACAACTGTTGGTCGAAAATGACGATGCCGGTTGGCTGATCAGTTACGACAAGCTGATTCTGTGCACCGGCGCCCGCGAGTTGCTGCTGCCCTTCCCCGGCTGGACGTTGCCCGGCGTGACCGGCGCCGGTGGTTTGCAGGCGCTGATCAAGGCGGGCCTGCCGGTGCAGGGTGAGCGCGTGGTAATTGCTGGCAGCGGCCCGTTGTTACTGGCGAGTGCCGCCACGGCGAAAAAACACGGCGCGCAGATCCAGCGCATCGCCGAGCAAGCGTCGCGCACCGCCGTCGTCGGTTTCGCCGCGCAACTGCCCCGCTGGCCTGGCAAATGGCTGCAATCGTTCAGCCTGTTCGACCGCCATTACCGCACCGCGACGCATGTGCTGGCCGCCCTTGGCACTGATCGGCTGGAAGGTGTGCGCCTGCAACAGCAGGGCAAAATCATCGAACTGGAATGTGATCGGCTGGCCTGTGGTTTTGGCTTGATCCCGAACATTCAATTGGGCCAGGCACTGGGTTACGCCATCGAAGGTCAGGCGTTGGCCGTGGATGCCTGGCAGGCCAGCCGCGCCGACCATTATGCGGCGGGAGAATGCACCGGGTTTGGTGGCAGTGAACTGGCGTTGGTCGAAGGGGCCATTGCGGGCCACGCGGCGGTCGGTGACCTTGAAGCGGCGCGTCAGTTATGGCCACGCCGTGCGCGCTGGCAGGGTTTCGCCAAGGCACTGAATCAGGCCTTCGCCCTCGACCCGCAACTCAAATCCCTGGCCGGTCCCGACACCCTGGTCTGCCGCTGCGAAGACGTGCCCTACGGCGCATTGACCGGGCACACCGACTGGCGCGAAGCCAAGCTGGCCAGTCGCTGCGGCATGGGTGCCTGTCAGGGCCGGGTGTGTGGCGGCGCGGTGCAGCACCTGTTTGGCTGGCAACCTTCAGCGCCCCGCCCACCCTTCAGCCCGGCACGAATCGAGACCTTGATGTGCCTGGACGACACCCCGCCGGCCTGAAACCCCCTCGGGGGTTTCAGCCACGCTGCCGAGCCTCTATGATCCCGGGGTCGCCCTCAGACCCCAGCGCCATGTATCCCTCGCTCAGCACCTTCAAACCCTGCGACCTGCCCACGCTGTTGAACAGCCTGCAGCCGATTGCGCCGCTGCTCGACACCCTGGCGGACGTGGTGTTTTTCATCAAGGACCGCGAAGCCCGCTACGCCTTCGTCAACCAGACCCTGGCCCGGCGTTGTGGTTTCAAACATCGCGAGGATCTGCTGGGGCTCACCGCCGAGATGGTCTTCCCGGAACGCTTCGGCCCGCTGTACACCGAACAGGATCGGCGGGTGCTGTCCAGCGGTCGCGAGATGGCCGACCAACTGGAGCTGCACCTGTATTACGGCAACCAGCCGATCTGGTGCCTGACCCACAAACTCGCCTTGAAGGATGAACAGGGTCACATCGTGGGCCTGGCCGGGATCTCCCGCGACCTGCAATCGCCACAGTCCAATCACCCCGCGTTCCAGAAACTCGCCGCCGTGGACGCGCACATCCGCAGCCACTTCGCCCGCCCCGTCAGCCTCGCCGAACTGACTGCCATCGCCGGTTATTCCGTGGCGCAACTGGAGCGTCACTGCAAACGGGTGTTCCAGCTCACCCCACGGCAGATGATCAACAAGGCGCGCCTGGAAGAAGGTTCGCGGTTGTTGTTGCACAGCGAGTTGCCGATCACCGAGATCGCCCTGCGCTGCGGTTATACCGACCACAGTGCGTTCAGCCGACAGTTTCGCGCGTTGACCGGTCTGTCACCGAGTCAGTATCGCGATACTCAGCGCTAGACTCATTTTCCGGTGGTTTGATTTGGGGGGTTGAGGGCGTTCTTTCGGGCCTCTTCGCGAGCAAGCCCGCTCCCACAGGGATCTTCAGTGAACACATTATTTGTGTACGCCTGAGATCCAGTGTGGGAGCGGGCTTGCTCGCGAAGAGGCCAGTACAACCACCACAAGGCTCAATGTCAGACCACTAAACAAGCACTGTTTAAACGACACTTCCAGACACTCATCCAGGCTACACATCCTTGCTCCTCTGCCTACGACTACGCCAGAATCCGCCGGCTAGTGCGCCTGTGGCCCGGGCTATATCGTTTCCCTGTCGCTGAAAAAAACAGCGATCGGGTTTGGTAGCCCGCCGTCCACATCGCATAGCTTCACCTTATGCAGGTGCTTTCAGCATTTGTTTTTATGGTGGCCATGCGCAGGGTGCCCTCGGGCACGCCGGTTTTTCCATGTGGGCCGGTCTACCAACCTTCGTATGGCCACCACCTCTTCGTTTGGTAGCGAGAGTGATGGCTCCTCTAATCACATATGGAGTTCCATCTATGTTCAAACCAACACCCAATCCACCAGCACCCGACGACGTTTCCCCCTACGAATCCCTCGATTCCAAAAAACTCCACGAAGCCGCCGACCGCGCCCTCGACCACTACCTCAAACCACCCATCCCCAAAGACACCCAGCGCAAACCCAGCACCATTTACCACGTCGGCCCCAAGGTCGATAACGAAACCCTGCTGGTCAACGCCTGCGAATCCCTGGCGTCAGCGAGCATGATGCTCAGTGAGTTCGCCGGGTTGATGGACATGCCACATCGCAATGTGATGTTGGGGATTCAATCGGTGGTCATGCTCGGTGAATTGGCGGTGAATCGAGTGCTGGATAACCTCGATCCGCAGGGCTAGCCAGAATCTGTGGCAAAGGGGCTTGTTGTGGCGAGGGGGCTTGCCCCCGTTGGGTTGCGAAGCGACCCCAAAATCTGCAACCGCAGGTTTTCAGGTACTCCGCATACACCGGTTTTACGACTGCTTCGCAGCCGAACGGGGGCAAGCCCCCTCGCCACATGAGGTGTGTCAGAGCACGGGTTGATCGCAGGGCGCCGATGTTCCTTTAAGGGGCGCCCCACACAACCATTGCTCCCATCTGTAACACCCGCCATTGCGGCCCCCGCCCCTCACAACATCCCCTGACGCACCGCAACACCTCTACACCAAGGCCTGCCAACAAATTCACGCCTCGGCCTGGAAACGGGCACGTTGATTGCTATATTTAATATCGTATACGAAATCCCCAATACGATATCCAACAGTACTTCACATCAACGAGGCCTCTATGAAAAACCCCGCATTTGCCGTAGCCCTCAGCGCTGTTCTCAGTACCTCCTTCATTGCCACCGCCCAGGCCGACAAGCTCGACGACATCATCGGTTCGGGCAAGCTGCGCTGCGCCGTGACCCTGGACTTCCCGCCCATGGGTTTCCGCGATGCCGGTAACAACCCGGCCGGTTTTGATGTGGACTATTGCCATGACCTGGCGAAAATTCTCGGGGTCGAGGCCGAAGTGGTCGAGACGCCGTTCCCGGACCGCATTCCGGCACTGGTCTCCGGGCGGGCCGATGTGATCGTCGCCTCCACCTCCGACACCCTCGAACGGGCCAAGACCGTTGGCCTGACGGTGCCCTACTTTGCCTTCCAGATGGTGGTGCTGACCCGCGACGACACCGGCATCAACAGCTTCGATGACCTCAAGGGCAAACCCGTGGGCAACACCAGTGGCACCTATGAAGCCATCGCCCTGGAGAAAGACGTGAAGAACTGGGGCACCGGCACCTTCCGCGCCTATCAGTCGCAGAACGACACCCTGCTGGCCGTCGCCCAGGGCCACATCGATGCCACCGTGGTCACCAATACCGTGGCCGCCGCCACGCTCAAGTCGGGCAAATACAAAAACCTGAAGGTCGCCGGTAACGCGCCGTACGTGATCGACTACGTCTCCCTCGGCGCCAAGCGCAACGAGTATGGCCTGCTCAATTACCTCAACCTGTTCGTCAACCAGCAGGTGCGCACCGGTCGTTACAAGGAGCTGTTCGTCAAATGGGTCGGCACTGAAATTTCGCCGACCAACCTGACCGTGCCACAGGTTTACTACTGAGGTGTCCGGCATGCCTAGGCCCACTTCTCTGACCGGTCGCAGCCTGGTCGCGGGCGCCGCCGAGGGCGCCCTGCTGTTCGCCGATATCGGGTTGAGTTTCTGGGGCGGGGTCGATCCGTTTAGTGGTGAGATCATTGACCGTCACCATCCGCTCAGCGGCGAATACCTGGCCGGCCGCGTGCTGGCCATTCCCAGCGGTCGCGGTTCGTGCACCGGCAGTAGCGTGTTGATGGAACTGATCAGCAACGGTCACGCACCGGCCGCACTGGTGCTGGCCGAGCCCGATGAGATCCTGACCCTGGGCGTGCTCGTGGCACAGACCATTTTCGAGCGTTCCCTGCCGGTGCTGTGTATCGGCCGGGAGGCCTTTGCCGCGTTGCGCGGCAAGGCCTTCGCTCGGGTCGAGGACACAACGCTGAGCCTGTTCGAGCACCTGCCGGACGATGCCTGGCAGGCATTCGACAGCCCGTTGCAAACGCAAGACCCAAGTGCCCCGATCGAACTCACCGAACACGACCGGGCGCTGCTCGACGGCCAGCATGGCAAGGCTGCACAAGTGGCCATGCAGATTGTTCTGCGCATGGCCGAACTGCAAGGTGCCCGCTGCCTGGTGGATGTCACCCAGGCGCACATCGACGGCTGCATCTACACCGGACCTGCGAGCCTGCGCTTTGCCGAGCAACTGGTGCAATGGGGCGCCAACGTGCGGGTGCCCACCACCCTCAATTCGATTTCCGTGGACCAGCGCCGCTGGCGCGAATTGGGCATCGACCCGGCGCTCGGCGAACCGGCCAGTGCCTTGGGCGATGCCTATATGGCGATGGGTGCGCAACTCAGTTTCACCTGCGCACCCTACCTGCTCGACAGCGCGCCGAAGGCGGGCGAGCAGATCGTCTGGGCCGAATCCAACGCGGTGGTCTACGCCAACAGCGTGCTGGGGGCACGCACCCTGAAGTACCCGGACTACCTGGACATCTGCATCGCCCTGACCGGCCGCGCCCCGTTGATCGGCTGCCACCTGGACGCGCAACGCAAGGCCCGACTGCAGGTCGAGGTGCCCGCCCTGGGGGAACTGGACGATGCCTTCTACCCGTTGCTCGGTTACCACATCGGCGCGCTGGCGGGCAGCAGGATTCCACTGGTGCGAGGGTTGGAAAACCGCAAGCCGAGCCTGGACGACCTCAAGGCGTTCGGCGCGGCGTTTGCCACCACCTCCGCCGCCCCTTTGTTCCATATCGCCGGGATCACCCCGGAAGCTATCGACCCGGCGCAGGTGCTGGAGGGAGATGTAGCCCTGCCCGTGGAAACAATCCGCCTGAAGGATCTATTGATCAGCTGGCGCGAACTCAACAGTGCCCGCGACAGCCGGGTGGATGTGGTCTCGCTGGGTAACCCGCATTTCTCTCTCAGCGAGTTCGCTCACCTGGCGCGATTGTGCCTCGGTCGACGCAAACACCCCGACGTGGTCCTCGCCATTACCTGCGGCCGCGCCGTGCTGGAGCAGGCTCGCGAAGCCGGGCATATCGCCGTGATCGAAGCCTTCGGCGCGACCCTGGTCACCGATACCTGCTGGTGCATGCTCGGCGAACCGGTGATCCCGCCGGGTGCAACAACCTTGATGACCAACTCTGGCAAATACGCCCATTACGCACCCGGCCTGGTGGGTCGCAAGGTGCATTTCGCCAGCCTGGCTGAATGCGTCGATACCGCTTGCAGTGCCACGGCCAGCGGTCGTCTGCCGGCCTGGCTGAACATTGCCACCCCTCAGGAGACGCTCGCGCATGTTTGATTACACCTTCCAATGGCGCGCCACCCTGCGCGCCCTGCCGGACATGCTCGCCGGCGCCTGGGTCACTTTCGAGACCGCCGCGTTGTCGATGATCTTCGGCGTGCTGATCGCCCTGGCCCTGACGGTGATGCGCGAAAGCAAAACCCCGCTGCTGCGCGGTATCGGCAACGGCTGGGTATCGATCGCGCGCAACACCCCGTCGCTGTTCCAGATCTACGTCCTCTACTTCGGCCTCGGCTCGCTGGGCTTGCACGTCAGCTCATGGTTCGCCCTGCTCGCCGGCATCACCTTCAACAATGCCGGGTATCTGGCGGAGAACTTTCGCGGCGGCCTCAAGGCCGTACCGGACACGCAAGTGCGCGCCGCGCGTTCGCTGGGCATGAGTGCCT
Source organism: Pseudomonas sp. FP1742 (assembly GCF_030687145.1). Lineage (NCBI taxonomy): Bacteria > Pseudomonadati > Pseudomonadota > Gammaproteobacteria > Pseudomonadales > Pseudomonadaceae > Pseudomonas > Pseudomonas sp. FP1742. Next base: position 4,523,683 of record NZ_CP117460.1, read on the forward strand.
TCCAGGCCTACCGCATGATCATCGTCCCGCAGCTGCTGCGGATCGTCTTCTACCCGCTGACCAATCAGATGGTCTGGGCGGTGCTGATGACATCGCTGGGGGTGATCGTCGGGCTGAACAATGACCTGACCGGGGTGACCCAGGACTACAACGTCAAAACGTTCCGCACCTTCGAATACTTCGCCATCGCCGCGGCGCTGTATTACCTGATTGCCAAGGCGATCGTCGCGTCAGCCCGGCTGATGGCCTGGCGGTTGTTCCGTTACTGAGGGCTTGACCATGTTTTCCACCAGTTTTTCCTGGAATGACCTGCTGTTCCTGCTCGATGGCGCTTGGGTCACCCTGCAACTGACGTTCTGGTCGATCATCCTCGGCTCCGTCGCCGGGCTGTTGTTTGGCCTGCTGCGGGCGCTGTTGCCACGCGCCAGCCTGCCCCTGGCCTGGGTGCTGGACGTGTTTCGCAGCGTGCCGCTGTTGATCCAGTTCGTGCTGTTCAACTCACTCAAAAGCATCGTCGGCTTGAACCTCAGCGCCTTCAGCGTCGGCTGCATTGTGCTGGGGGTCTACACCGCCGCGTACTTCACCGAGATCGTGCGCAGCGGCGTGCTGTCGGTGCCGTTCACCTTGCGGCGGGCCAGTCGTTCGCTGGGCCTGAGTTTTATGCAGGACCTGCGCTGGATCGTCCTGCCAATGGCCACCCGCGTGGCCTTCCCCGGCTGGCTGAACCTGGTGCTCGGGGTGATGAAAGACACCGCGCTGGTGATGTGGATCGGCATTGTCGAACTGCTGCGCGCCTCGCAAACCATCGTCACCCGCATTCAGGAACCGCTGCTGGTGCTGTGCGTCGCGGGCCTTATCTATTACGTCATGAGCCTGGTGGTTGCACGCCTGGGCGCTCGTCTGGAAAGAAGGTGGCAAGAAAATGATTGAGATCGACAACGTACATAAATCCTTCGGCGATCTGGCCGTGGTCAAGGGTGTCAGCCTGACGGTGGACAAGGGCGAAGTGGTGTCGATCATCGGCGGCTCGGGCTCCGGCAAATCGACCCTGCTGATGTGCATCAACGGCCTGGAGCCGATCCAGAAAGGCAACATCCGGGTCGATGGCGTCGAGGTCCATCACAGCGCCACCGACCTCAACCGCCTGCGGCAGAAAATCGGCATCGTGTTCCAGCAATGGAATGCCTTCCCGCACCTGACCGTGCTGGAAAACGTGATGCTGGCGCCGCGCAAGGTCTTGGGCAAAAGCAAGTGCGACGCCGAGGCGCTGGCGGTGCAGCAACTGACCCACGTGGGCCTTGGCGACAAACTCAAGACCTTTCCCGGCAAGTTGTCCGGAGGCCAGCAGCAACGCATGGCGATCGCCCGCGCCCTGGCCATGTCGCCGGACTACATGCTGTTCGACGAAGCCACCTCGGCCCTCGACCCGCAACTGGTCGGCGAGGTGCTGGACACCATGCGCATGCTCGCCGAAGACGGCATGACCATGGTGCTGGTGACCCACGAAATCCGCTTTGCCCGGGATGTGTCCGACCGTGTGGCGTTCTTTCGCAATGGCCTGGTGCACGAGATCGGCTCGCCGGATCAGGTGATTGGCAATCCGATACATGCGGAAACGGCGGCGTTTCTGAAATCGGTGAAATAACGGATGGCCCCTTCGCGGGCAAGCCCGCTCCCACATGGGATCGCATTTTTTCTGACAGAGCTCGGTTAAATGTGGGAGCGGGCTTGCCCGCGAAAGGGCCCGAACAGACAAAACAAGGAGCAGGCAATGCGCTCATCGAAAGTCATTCATGTAGTCAGCTGTCATGCCGAAGGCGAAGTCGGCGACGTGATCGTCGGCGGTGTCGCACCACCACCGGGCGCCACCGTGTGGGAACAGTCACGCTGGATCGCCAAGGATGAAACCTTGCGCAATTTCGTCCTCAACGAACCTCGCGGCGGCGTGTTCCGCCACGTCAACCTGCTGGTGCCGGCCAAGGACCCTCGGGCGCAGATGGCCTGGATCATCATGGAACCGGCGGACACGCCCCCGATGTCCGGCTCCAACTCGCTGTGCGTGGCCACGGTGCTGCTCGACAGCGGCATCTTGCCAATGACCGAACCGCAAACCCGACTGGTGCTCGAAGCCCCCGGCGGTTTGATCGAAGCCGTGGCCGACTGCCGTGATGGCAAGGTCGAACGGGTAGAAATCAAGAACGTGCCCTCCTTCGCGGACCGCCTCGACGCCTGGATCGAAGTCGAAGGCCTGGGCTCCTTGCAGGTCGACACCGCGTACGGTGGCGACAGTTTTGTCATCGCCGACGCCAAACGCCTGGGCTTTGCCAGCCGCCCTGACGAGGCGGCCGAGCTGGTCGAGGTCGGGTTGAAAATCACCCGCGCGGCCAATGAACAACTGGGCTTCGTCCATCCGCTGAACCCCGAGTGGTCGCATATTTCCTTCTGCCAGATTGCCGCGCCCATCGTGGTTGAAAACGGCATTGCCACCGGGGCCAACGCGGTGGTGATTCAACCCGGCAAGATCGACCGCTCGCCCACCGGCACTGGTTGTTCGGCGCGTATGGCGGTGTTGCAGGCCAAGGGATTGATGCAGGTCGGCGAGCGCTTTATCGGCCGTTCGATCCTCGGTTCCGAATTCCATTGCCGCATCGATTCGATGACCGAAGTGGCCGGCCGCCCGGCGATCTACCCGTGCATTTCCGGCCGGGCCTGGATCACCGGCACCCACCAATTGCTGCTCGACCCCAGCGACCCGTGGCCACAGGGCTATCGCCTGTCAGACACCTGGCCCGGCGCCTGAAACTCCCCCAGACCAACGGCTATAAAAAACCCGGATTGATTGAAAAAACCACTGGCCGAGCATCGGCATTTAAAATATCGTATACGAAATACAATAAACGAACCGGAGGCAACAATGAGCAAGCGCATTAACTGGAGTGGCGTCTTCCCCGCGGTGACCACTCAATTCAACGATGACTTCTCCATCAACCTGGAAAAAACCCACCAGGTGATTTCCAACGTGATCCGTGACGGCGTATCGGGCCTGGTGGTGTGTGGTTCGGTGGGGGAAAACACCTCATTGACCGCCGAAGAAAAAATCGCCGTGACCGAAGTCGCGGTCGACGCCTCTCGCGGCCGCGTGCCGGTGATTTGCGGCGTGGCCGAATTCACCAGCGTGCAAGCGGCCAAAGTGGCGAATGCGGTGCGCAGGGTCGGTGTCGACGGCGTGATGCTGATGCCAGCGCTGGTTTACGGCTCCAAGCCGTTCGAGACCGCCGAGCACTACCGCTACGTGGCGAAGAACGCCGATGTTCCGCTGATGGTCTACAACAACCCGCCGATCTACAAAAACGACGTCACCCCGGACATCCTGATTTCCCTGGCCGACTGCGACAACGTGGTGTGCTTCAAGGATTCCTCCGGCGATACCCGCCGTTTCATCGACGTGCGCAATGAAGTCGGCGACCGTTTCGTGCTGTTCGCAGGTCTCGACGACGTGGTGCTGGAAAGCATCGCGGTGGGTGCCGAGGGCTGGGTCTCGGGCATGTCGAACGTGTTCCCGAAAGAAGGCGAAACCATCTTCCGCCTGGCCAAGGCCGGTCGCTTCGCCGAAGCCATGCCGATCTACGAATGGCTGATGCCGATCCTGCACCTCGATGCCCGTGCCGACCTGGTGCAGTGCATCAAACTCTGCGAAGCCATCGCCGGTCGCGGCAGCGCCCTGACCCGTCCGCCACGCCTGGCACTGCCGCAAGCTGATCGGGAGTTCGTCGAACAGATCATGGCCAAGGCCATGGCCAACCGTCCGGAGCTGCCGGACGTCGGTCTCTGAGTGATTGCCGGGCGGATCCTTGCGGGTCCGGCCCGGCTACCTGTTTTCGCGCCTCTACAGGAAACGTCAGCATGTCCAATCCTCACAGCACCTCCCGCGCAACCACACCCTCGGGACTCAAACGCGTGGTGGCCGCCGCCATGGCCGGCACTGTCGCCGAGTGGTATGAATTCTTTCTCTATGGCACTGCTTCGGCATTGGTCTTCGGCCAGCTGTTCTTCCGCCAGACCGACAGCCCGATCGACGGCATCATCGCCGCCTTCGCCCTGTACGCCGTCGGCTTCCTCGCCCGTCCGTTGGGCGGTCTGGTGTTCGGTCACTACGGTGACAAGTTCGGCCGCAAGCGCCTGCTGCAACTGAGCCTGGTGGTGGTTGGCATCACCACGTTCCTGATGGGTTGCCTGCCCGGCTTCGACAGCATCGGCTATGCCGCGCCGGTGTTATTGGTGCTGCTGCGGCTGATCCAGGGCTTTGCCTTCGGCGGTGAATGGGGTGGCGCGATTCTGCTGGTGTCCGAGCACTGCCCGGACAATCGACGAGGCTTCTGGGCCAGTTGGCCGCAAGCCGGGGTGCCAGCCGGCAACCTGGTGGCGACCGTCGCCCTGCTGCTGTTGTCATCGAACCTGTCAGAGCAACAATTCCTCGCCTGGGGCTGGCGCGTGGCGTTCTGGTTCTCGGCGGTGGTGGTGCTGATCGGCTACTGGATTCGCACCAGCGTCGATGACGCACCGATTTTCAAGGAGGCCCAGGCCCGGCAAGCGCAGACCAAGCAGCAACAACTGGGCGTGGTAGAAGTGCTGCGTCATCACTGGCGCGCGGTGCTGGTGGGGATCGGCGCGCGGTTTGCCGAGAACATCCTCTATTACACGGTGGTCACCTTTTCGATCACTTACCTGAAACTGGTGGTGCACAAGGACACCTCAGAGATTCTGTTGCTGATGTTCGGCGCGCACTTGCTGCACTTTTTCCTGATCCCGTTGATGGGCTATCTGTCGGATATCGTGGGCCGCAAACCGGTGTACCTGATCGGCGCGGTGCTCACTGCGTTCTGGGGCTTCATCGGCTTCCCGATGATGGACACCGGTAACAATTGGCTGATCATCGGCGCCATCACCCTGGGCCTGGCCATCGAGTCGATGACCTATGCGCCCTACTCGGCGCTGATGGCCGAAATGTTCCCGACCCATGTGCGCTACACCGCCCTTTCGCTGTGCTACCAGGTGGCGCCGATCTTCGCCGGATCCCTCGCGCCGCTGATCGCCATCACCCTGCTCAACAAGTACCACAGCTCGACACCGATCGCCTGGTACCTGGTCGGCGCCGCACTGATTTCCATCGTGGCTGTCGGCCTGACCCGGGAAACCCGTGGCAAGTCGTTGCATCAGGTGGATGCCGAATCCGCTGCGCGCATTGCTGCTCTGGATAACCTCGAACCGGCCGCCACACGCCGGTTGGCTTAATCGCCAGTACGCAACCTGTAGCAGCTGCCGAAGGCTGCGTTCGAGCGCGTAGCGGTCGTAAACCATGCACCGCGGTGTGGCCGAAATACCGCGGTGCATGATTTACGACGGCTTCGCCGCCGAACGCAGCCTTCGGCAGCTGCTACGGGTCGCCGCGCTACGCCTGGCATTTCTCAACCAACGGCATTTGGCCTCGCATTCCAACAGGAGTTTTTCCATGCCCCAGATCATCGGCCACAACTACATCGGCGGTGCCCGCAGCACCGCTGGCAACATCGCGATGCACAGCCATGACGCCAACACCGGCGCAGCGCTGCCCTATTCGTTCATGCAAGCCACCGCCGAGGAAGTGCATGCCGCAGCCCAAGCCGCCGCTGCCGCTTACCCTGCCTTTCGTAACTTGCCGGCGACACGCCGTGCAGAATTTCTCGAGGCCATCGCCGCGCAACTGGATGCCCTGGATGACGAATTCGTCGCCCTGGTCACCCGCGAAACCGCCCTGCCGACCGCACGCATCCAGGGCGAACGCAGCCGTACCAGCGGCCAGATGCGTCTGTTCGCTCAGGTGCTGCGCCGGGGCGATTTCTATGGGGCGCGCATCGACCGCGCGTTGCCCGAACGTCAGCCATTGCCACGGGTCGACCTGCGCCAATACCGGATCGGCGTCGGGCCGGTGGCCGTGTTCGGCGCCAGCAATTTCCCGCTAGCCTTTTCCACCGCTGGCGGTGATACCGCGGCTGCTCTGGCCGTCGGTTGCCCGGTAGTATTCAAGGCCCACAGCGGACACATGGCGACCGCCGAATGCGTGGCCGATGCAATCATCCGCGCCGCCGAGCAAACCGACATGCCCAAAGGCGTGTTCAACATGATCTACGGCGCGGGCGTCGGTGAAACGCTGGTCAAGCATCCGGCGATCCAGGCCGTCGGTTTCACCGGCTCGCTCAAAGGCGGTCGCGCCCTCTGTGACATGGCCGCCGCACGGCCACAACCGATTCCGGTGTTCGCCGAAATGAGCAGCATCAACCCGGTGCTGGTATTGCCTGAAGCCCTGCGCGCACGGGGCGAAAAAATCGCCGGTGAACTGGTGGCGTCGGTGGTTCAGGGGTGCGGTCAGTTCTGTACCAATCCGGGGTTGGTGATCGGTATTGGCTCACCACAGTTCAGCGCGTTCACCGCGCGGCTCAGCGCCTTGATGGCCGAACAACCGGCGCAAACCATGCTCAACGCCGGCACCCTCGCCAGCTACGAAAAAGGCGTGCAGGCGTTAGTCGACCATCCAGGGATAAGCCATCTGGCAGGCCAGGACCAGCACGGTAATCAAGCGCGGCCGCAACTGTTCAAGGCCGACGTCAGCCTGCTGCTCAAGGGTGATCCGCTGTTGCAGGAAGAAGTGTTCGGCCCGACCACCCTCGTCGTCGAAGTAGCCGACAAGGCCGAGTTGCGACAAGCGCTAAACAGTTTGCACGGTCAACTCACCGCCACGTTGATTGGCGAAGCACAGGACCTGAAGGAGCACGCCGATCTGCTGGTGCTGCTGGAACAAAAGGTCGGCCGGGTACTGTTCAATGGCTACCCGACCGGCGTTGAAGTGTGCGATGCGATGGTGCATGGCGGCCCTTACCCGGCGACCTCCGACGCCCGTGGCACGTCGGTCGGCAGCCTGGCCATCGAGCGTTTCCTGCGCCCGGTGTGCTACCAGAACTGCCCGGATGCCTTACTGCCCGATGCCCTGAAAAACGCTAACCCGCTGGGTATTGCCCGCCTGGTTGATGGCGCCAGCCACCGCGAACCGGTCTGACAACACGACCTCCTGTAGGAGCGCAATGCTGTTCACTCAAGCCGTAATGCGATCTGTAGCAGCTGTCGAGCCTGCGAGGCTGCGTTCGGCTGCGCAGCAGTCGTGAGTCCGGTAGCCATGGTGTACCTGATACACCGCAATGGCTGATTTTACGACTGCTTCGCAGCCGAACGCAGCCTTCGGCAGCTGCTACAAGGAATGCGTCGCGGCTGAAATTGCTTAAGTGAACAGCATTGCCTGTGGGCATGCGGGTTATCAGGTCAGCAGCGCTTTCAGGTCGTTGTACAGCGCCTCGGGAATCTGCACGCCCTCCACCAAACTGTGCGCCCGCGCCGCATAACGCCGTTGCGACGGCAAGCGCGCCCCCTGCCCTTCAATCCCCTGAAACAACACCTCGGCCCGGGCCAAGTGCTCCTCAGTGGCCACCCCCAGAAAACGTCGCGGATCCAGCGCGATGATCAACTCGCCATGGTACGGCGACGACTTGCTGCCCGCGTCGTAAGCCAGGGACTCGGCGCTGGTCAGGTCACCGATCAAAGGCCCGGCGATTAACTCCACCATCGCCGCCAGCGCCGAGCCCTTGTGCCCTCCGAACGTCAGCATCGCGCCGCCGTCGAGCACCACGCTGGCATCGGTGCTCGGCCGCCCCTCGGCGTCCACGCCCCAGCCCTCGGGAATCGCCTTGCCGGCACGCCGATGCAACTCGATATCGCCACGGGCAATCGCACTGGTGGCGAAGTCGAACACAAACGGATCCTGCCCCGCCCGCGGCCAGCCAAAGGCTATAGGATTGGTGCCGAACACCGGCTCACGTCCCCCGGCCGGCGCCACCCAGGCATGGCTAGGATTACACGCCAGCGCCACCAGCCCGGCGGCGGTCAACTGCTCGATCTCCACCCATAGCGCCGAGAAATGCACACAATGATTGATCGCCAACGCCGCAATCCCGTTGGCCCGGGTTTTCTCCTCCAGTAACGGCAGACCCGCCTGGAACGCCAACTGCGAAAAACCTCCACCGGCATCCACCCGCACAATCGACGGCGCCTGGTCGATCACTCGCGGCTCGGCATCGGCCGACACCTTGCCGGCTCGCAGGGAATTCACGCAGCCCAGAATCCGGTACAAACCGTGGGAGGCACAGCCGTCGCGCTCGCCGGCGATCACGGTCGCCGCCACCGCTTGCGCATGAGGCAGATTAAAACCGTTGTGCAACAGAATCGATTCGGCCAGCTCACGGGCTTCGATCAGGGTCAGTCGGATCATGCTCATCTCCTTGGACAGACCGGTCAGGGTGGTCTATCCGCGGAGCTGTGGCTTGATGGGTTTGGTCACGGAGGGTGACGAAATGGGCACAGCCTTCAGAGGCCGGCCCCTTGGCGGGGTCTCCCTGCTGGTTGTGTAAAAATCATTGAGTACCCGCTTCTGAGGAAATCACCCGAGCCAATAAAACTTGCAGGGGATGGAGCACCGTTGCGCCTTCCTGACGCTTGACCTGGCTGCGGCAAGAATAGCCATCGGCAACGACTCGCCCCGATTGGTTGAACTTTTGAATGAGCGGCTTCCAGGATTGCCCATAGATCGTGTCCGACGTTTTGGCGTTTCGCGCCTCATGTCCGTAGGTACCCGACATCCCGCAGCAGCCGCTTGCGGGTACCTGAAGCGTCAGACCCATACGTTCGAAGATCTTCTGCCATTGGCCAATGCTGCCTGGTTCATTGGTTTTTTCCGTGCAGTGCGGCAGGAAGTGATAAGGCTCGCCCTCCTTCGCCACTTCACCCTCGAGCAGCGCATTGATCAGCCACTCCTGCGCAAGCAACACGAGGGGAGCCTGGCCGTCTTTCAATGTCTTGGCGTACTCCTGTCGATAAACCAGAGTCATCGCGGGATCGAGCCCCACCAGTGGAATCTGGTACTGCTGAAGACTCAGCAAAGACTGCCCATTGAAGCTGGCAGCCTTCTCAAAGGCCTTGAGGAAGCCCTGCACCTGAAGTGGTTTGCCGTTCGGCGCGTACGGCGCCAGGTAGACCTTGTAACCGAGCCTTGAGATCAGCTCCACCCAGTCAACGAGCAACGGAGTTTCGAAAAAGCGAGTAAAGGCATCCTGAACGAGAATGACGCTTTTGCCACGCTGCTCATCTGAAAGGGCAGCCAGACGCTGAGGTGTCGCCACCTCCACGTTCCAACGTCGGCAAGCCGCTGCAAAATCCACCAGGCTGAGTAGCGGGCTATCGACCATCCCGGCGGCTCGTTCGAGCAGCCAGCGAACCGGTCGAGCACTCATCACGACGTTGTAGAGGCGCGGCATCCTGGCGATGTAAGGCACCGTGTATTCCAACGAGCCGATCAGGTAGTCCTTGAGCGGGCGCAGATAGCGACTGTGATACAGCTCAAGGAAGCGCGATCGGAACTCCGGCACATTCACTTTGACCGGACATTGGCCGGCGCATGATTTACAGGCCAGGCAACCGCTCATCGCTTCGTAGACTTCATGGGAAAAGTCTGGCTGCCCCAGCTTTTGTGCAAGGCTGTTAACGGCCCGGCGGGCAACGCTCTGCGACCCGGCGGACAAACGAACGCGATCGCTTGCCTCCAGCACATCAACACCTTGCTCGCCCTGCAACCTCAGCCATTCACGTATCAGTGATGCTCGGCCTTTGGGAGAGTGGATACGATTACGCGTCGCCTTCCAGGAGGGGCACATGGCGTCATCAGGATCGAAGTTGTAGCACGCGCCATTGCCATTGCAGTGCACAGCGGTGTCATAGCTTTGCCAGACACGCTCATCGATTGTCCGGTCCAGGTCACCGCGTAATGTCACTTCGTCGACGCGTGTCAGTCGAGCGCCAGGCACGGTTTTCGGCGTTGCGATCTTGCCTGGATTGAGTTGATTGTGTGGATCGAAGGCGGCCTTGAGTGCTTGCAGCGCAGGGTACAAATCACCGAAGTAATCCGGCACATACTGCGACCGCAAGCCCTTGCCGTGCTCGCCCCACAACAAACCGCCATGCTTTTGCGTCAGGGCCGCGACTGCATCGGAGATCGGGCGGATCAGGGCCGCCTGGGCAGGGTCTTTCATGTCGAGGATCGGGCGCACATGCAGCACACCGGCGTCGACGTGGCCGAACATGCCGTACTGCAGGTCATGGCTATCCAGCAGTGCGCGAAACTCCTGGATGAAGTCAGCGAGGTTTTCCGGCGGAACGGCGGTGTCTTCGACAAACGGCTGCGGCCTGGCCTCGCCTTTGACGTTGCCCAGCAACCCGACCGCTCGCTTGCGCATCGCATAAACACGCTTGAGCGCATCGGCGCCGATCGCCAGCGTGTGGCCCAACCGCACGACCGAAGTATCGCGCTGCAGGTGCAGGACAAATTCGTGAACGCTTTGCTGCACGACCTCTTCTTCATCACCGCTGAATTCAATCAGGTTGATCCCGAGGGTCGGTGTGTCAGGGTTTTCAGGGAAATACTCTGCGACGCCGTGCCAGACGATATCGTTCATCGCCAGCATCAGCACTTTGGAATCCACGGTCTCGATCGACAGAGGCTTCATGGCCATCAACGCCTTGGCATCGCGCAAGGCATCCATGAATCCGGCGTAACGCACGTTAACCAGGATCGAATATTTGGGGATGGGCAGGACGTTCAGTTTTGCCTCAACGATGAACCCAAGCGAGCCTTCAGAGCCGCAAAGCACGCTGTTCAGGTTAAAGCGTCCATCTGATTCGCGCAGATGCGCCAGGTCGTAACCGGTCAGGCAGCGATTGAGTTTGGGGAAGGTGGTTTCGATCAGATCAGCGTGGGTATCGGCGATCTCCACTGCGCACTTGTAGACCGCACCCACCCGATCCTTGCGTCCGGTCAGGGCGGGCAAATGCTCGGGGTCGACCGCTGAGCTGGTGAGACGATGACCGCCAAGCAACACCGTCGAAAGCTCGAGAACATGATCGCGAGTCTTGCCATAGGTGCAGCTGCCCTGACCACTCGCATCGGTGTTGATCATGCCGCCGATGGTCGCGCGATTCGACGTCGAGAGTTCAGGGGCAAAGAACAAGCCGTAAGGTTTGAGTGCGGCATTCAGCTGATCCTTGACCACACCGCTCTGTACTCTGACCCAGCGCTCCTCAACATTGATGTCGAGGATCTTGTTCAAATGGCGGGACAGGTCGACCACCACGCCCTCGGTGAGCGATTGCCCGTTGGTGCCGGTGCCTCCACCCCGGGGCGTGAGCACCACCGCACTGTGTTCTGGATGACTGACCAGCCGCGACAAAATCTCCACGTCCCGCGCATCCAGAGGAAACACCGCCGCTTGCGGCAGACGCTGGTAAATGGAGTTGTCGGTGGCCAATACCGTTCGGTCGCCATAGTCGCGGGCAATCTCTCCTTGAAACCCCGCCCCCTGGAGCGCGTTCAGAAACGCGTCATAGGTCGTTTTCTGGGAATCAGGAGGCGATAACCGGGCAATCATGATGGAGTTCCTACGGGCTAAAAAGCTAATCTATGCATTCACATTACGTATGCTCAGTACAAGGCGCCCCGAGCAGGTGCATATGGTTTTTGTGATTCTTGCGTCTATGCACGCTTGGAACAAACGTAATTCCTGCTGGTTTTGCATGAGCTTTATGAATGAACCCTAGAAGACTGACCCCTTCGATGTCGCTGTTGGTTGCCTTTGAGGCGGCCGCGCGCCATTGCAGCTTCACCAAAGCCGCAGAAGAACTGGCATTGACCCAGAGCGCGGTCAGCCGGCAGGTACAAACCCTGGAGGCCCAACTTGAAATCCAGCTCTTCAGGCGCGAAGGCCGAAAGATTGAACTGACGGCTGCCGGAGCACTTTATCAACACGAGTTGACGGCAGCGTTGGGACGCATTCGAAGCGCAACATTGCAGACCATTTCGTACAAGAACGACGGTGGCCCCTTGAACTTGGCGGTACTGCCGACACTGGGTTCGAAATGGCTGCTGCCACGGATGCATGAGTTCTATGCAAAACATCCCGCAATATTGGTTCACATACACTCGAGGATCATCCGCGAGGACATTCAATCTTCAACCCAAGACATGAACGCAATCATCTGCGCGGGCTCCGGGGAGTGGCCGGGCTACATTTCGCATAAGTTGCTCACGGAAAAACTGGTGGTGGTTGCCAGCCCCACCGCACTGCCCGAGTACCGTTCGATGTCACCGGCGAACGTTGCCGAGCATGCCCTGTTGAACGTCGTATCCAGGCCAAGTGCCTGGTCTGACTGGTTTGATCGCCATAACATCGATCACACCAACATGAGATCCGGCCCGAGCTTCGAGTTCACCGCCCACCTCATTCAAGCGGTGTCGGCGGGCATCGGGATTGGCTTGGTTCCGGAAATTCTGGTGCAGGACGAACTCAAGAGCGGCGACCTCGTTGCATTGTTCGAGCCGATGGACAGCGGCCGCAGTTACTACCTGGTCTACGCGACCCGCTACCAGCACCTACCCTCCCTGAATGCCTTCAGCACCTGGCTTCTATCGCTTCCGTTTCCAGACAAATGAGCCGGGGCCCTGCCGCGCTGGGCCAAAAACCGACGTAACACCAGCGACAAGCGATGAGGCATCTCGCGCTTCCTGCGTCATGGCGCTCTCAGTCAACTCTGGCCGTTGTGCTCAAGCATCACCAACGGCCGGGAATTAAAGTCGAAGTGCCAGGGGAAGCTACCCCGGCTCACAATTCCAAGAATAGAGCCACTTCGATGAGCCTGAAAAAATCCCTGCCAGCCTGCCTGGCACTCAGCTTCGCATCGTTTGCCGCACTCGCAGCAGATGGCCCTCCACCACCGTCAGTGAGTGAGCCCAGCGGTATCAACCTGGGCGGCACCAGTTTCTACGACGGTTTCGCGGGGCCGCCCGGTCTATCCCATCTGACCTATCTGAAATTCAGCACCGCACGCAGCATCAGGGACAATGCAGGCAAGGATAATGGCGCCTTCGACAACCCGAAGATCAACGTCATCTCGCTGATCAATCAGCTGAGCTATTACTCACCCGACACCATCGGCGGCGGTGCACACCTGGGCTGGAGCCTATTGGTGCCAATCATCTCCCTGGACGGTGACTTTGGCGACCACGGTGCCAAGCTCCAGGATAACGGCACGGGCCTCGGGGATGTCACGGTAGGGCCGCAGGTCCAGTTCGACCCGATCGTCGACGCCCACGGCAGGCCCGTTTTTGTGCAGCGCCTGGCCTTCGACACCATCCTTCCAACCGGCAAATACGATAAACACAAGGACCTGAACCCAGGCTCCAATTACTTCTCTCTGAACCCCTACTGGGCGGCGACCTGGATGCCGGCGCCTCGTTGGGAGGTGAGCTGGAGGCTGCATTACCTGTACAACTTCAAGAACAAGGATCCCGCGAGCAGCTCGACGCAACTTTTCGAGGGCCAGCCTGTGCGCGACACCCAGGCAGGACAATCGGCGTGGGCCAACTTCACGGCCTCGTATGAAGTGATCCCCAACGTATCGCTCGGGATCAACGGGTACTACTTCAAGCAAATATCAGACGATAAGGTCAACGGGGACCGGCTGAGCAACTCTCGGGAAAAGGTGTTGGGCATCGGCCCGGGCCTGTTCTGGAAAATCAGCGATGGCCAGGGCTTCTGGCTGAACACCTATAAAGAGACTGGCGTCGAGAACCGCGCGCAAACGGATTACGCCGTCCAGATCCGATACGCCCACACATTCTGACCGATGTGCGCCCACTCGTGCATGAGCGGGCCCTTTTACCCGAGGTGATGTTTCATGAACGCGCTCGACGCCATTAACAGCAAAAAATCATTGGCCGCTATCTGCCTGATGATGGTCATTTCCTTGGGGACGCTGCAAATCCAGCCTATTCTGGGCGGTGCCTTTATCGACCAACTCGGCTTGCCGCTGCATGCCATCGGTGCCATTTTTGCCGCAGAACTGATTGCGATGGCAGTCGCCTGCGGCGCTTGCGCCATGTTGATGGCCAGCGTCGACCGGCGTCGCTTTGCCCTGATTGCCTTGCTGATGCTGGTACTCGGCAATCTGGCCAGTGCTCAGTTGCACAGCCAGGGGTTGCTACTGATCTGCCGAATGATATGCGGCGCAAGCGGAGGCGCCGTCATGGCCGTTGTCTACGCCACGGCAGCCCTGCGCACATCCAAGGATTCGACATTCGCGGTGATCAATATCGGCAACCTGCTGTGGGGCATGCTGCTTGTGAGTTCCATGCCGCTGATTCTGAAATCCTACGGTGTGGCTGGGGCGTTTTATCTCTTGGCCATCGCCAGCGCCCTGGCGATCGCCGGTTACTGGAGAGTGCCGAGGAACTACCCTGGGGCACATCGTGCGGCGAGCGGCTCGGTCCGGCCTTTCGGGCTCACGTCCATCTTGCTGCTGATGCTTTTTGCACTGCTGTTTTTTGGCCACTCCGCGTTGTGGGTTTATCAAGAGCGCATCGGCAAAAGCATTGGCCTGGAACCTCAACAGATCGGCGGGATACTGGGGGGCAGCATCCTTGCCGGTGCCCTTGGCGCGGCACTGGCCGGACTTATCGGCAGGCGTCTCGGGTTGCTGGTTCCGCAACTGCTGAGCTTCGGCACGGCGCTGATTGCGACACTGATCATGGTCTACGGCGATACCCCTGTCGCTTTTGCAGTCACTGCCTGCCTGATCCATGCCGTGTGGTTTTTCAGCCTGCCTTATCTGCTGTCCATGGCGGCCGAACTGGACTCATCCGGCCGACTGGCCGGGCTGGGTAACGCCGCGATTTTCGTCGGCCAGGGCCTCGGCCCGTTTGGCGCAGCACTCGTGGTGGGTGAGGGACACTTCCGCGCTGTCGGGTGGTTGGCGGCTTCTGCCTATCTGACCGCCTTGGTGATCTCGTGTCTGCTGGTGGTGCGCTTTCGTCGTGACACGAAGACTTGCGCAGCAGCACTGTCGCCTCAGTCGGCTTGATAAACCCAGCAGGCTCAACCATGAACAACCGCTGCCCATTTTTAGAGGTGATCCCGATGCCCCATCCGTTTCCCCAAACCCCTGAGTTTTCCGGCGCGCTCTATGCACCCAGCCGCGTAGAAGCAGAGGTGTTCGACCTGGAGATTGAAGGCACCCTTCCGGCCTCGATCCGTGGAGTTTTCTATCAAGTCGCGCCAGACCCGCAATACCCGCCGATGCTGGGCAACGATATTTTCTTCAACGGCGACGGGATGGTCAGCGCGTTTAACTTTGCCGATGGCAAGGTATCGATGCGACGTCGCTACGTAAAAACCGACCGTTTGATGGCTCAGCGCCGTGAAGGTCGCTCGCTCAATGGCGTCTATCGCAACGTTTTCACCAATGATCCTCTGGCAGCGAAAAACAATACGACTGCCAATACCAGCGTTGTCGCTCATAACGGTGTATTGCTTGCACTCAAAGAGGATGCCCTGCCCTGGGCAATGGATCTCGAAACCCTGGAAACCCTCGGCGAATGGAGTTTTGACGGGCAGATCGAATCAGCGACGTTCACCGCCCACCCCAAGCTCGACCCGGTAACTGGAAACCTCTTGGCCTTCAGCTACGAAGCCAAAGGTGACGGCACGCCCGACCTGGCCTATTTCGAACTGTCGCCCGACGGCAAACTGCTGCACCAAATCTGGTTCCAGGCGCCTTACGCGGCCATGGTTCATGACTTTGCGGTAACTGAACACTACGTGGTGTTCCCGCTGATTCCGTTGACGGTCGACGTCGAGCGTATGAAAAACGGCGGCCAGCATTTCCAATGGCAACCTGATCTGCCTCAGCTCTTCGCCGTCGTACCCCGCAATGGGCACGCGGAGGACGTTCGTTGGTTCAAGGGCCCCAAGGACGGTTTCCAGGGCCATACGCTCAACGCGTTCGATGAGGACGACAAGGTTTACGTGGACATGCCGGTCACCGGCGGGAACATCTTTTACTTCTTTCCTCAGGCCGACGGTTATGTCCCGCCACCTGAAACCCTGGCTGCCAGCCTGATGCGCTGGACCTTCGATCTCACCAGCACCCAGGACGATATTCAACCGCAGCCATTGACGGATTACCCCTGCGAATTCCCGAGGTGCGATGACCGCTACATCGGCCGAAAATACGAGCACGGCTTTGTACTCGCGTTCGATCCAGAGCGCCCGTATAACCCGGCGAATGGGCCGATACCGTTTCAATTCTTCAATCTGCTGGCTCGTGTAAACCTCAAGACAGGAGCCACCGACGCCTGGTTTCCCGGTGACAGCGGATGCTTCCAGGAACCCATTTTCATTCCACGCGCCCCTGATGCACAGGAAGCGGATGGTTATGTCGTCGCTCTGCTCAATCTCATCGCAGAAGGCCGTAGTGAGCTCGTCGTACTGGACTCTGGTGACATGGCGAGTGGCCCCATTGCGCGAATCAAAGTGCCGTTCCGGCTGCGCATGTCGCTGCATGGTTGCTGGGTGCCGAGTAAAAAATGAAGCCATGAAGGCCCGCTGAAATGCCTGGAAGACAGTGATTATCCAGGCTGGGATGGGGCTCCTGTTCTGATCTCCCATAAACGTCACAGTCTCGTATTGCCTGTTCTGGAGGGTCGGCAAAGTGCTGCCAAAAATACATAAAAAGCAAAATTCCTGCATTTTGAGATTTATTAAAAATCTCTCTTTACAGGATTAAATCGTAGGAATAGATTCAACCTCAACCGCCCGCGGCTTACCCGCGGCCATAGTCGCATGAGCAGTAACGAGCACTCTTTGCCCCCTGCGCATGCACTGAACTTCTTCCAAGGAGCACTCAATGAAACTCGCGAGCTTTATGGTTCAAGGCCGTAGCACCTATGGCGTCGTCGATGGCGAGCACATCATCGATCTGGAGTCGGTCAAGCAGACCTTCGGCACCGACCTCAAACAAGCCATCGCCAACAATCGCCTGGCCGAGCTGACCCACGACATCCTGGCGAGTCTGCAGCGCTTGCCTCTGGCTGAAGTGACCTTTCTGCCCGTTATCCCGAACCCGGGAAAAGTGCTGTGCATTGGCATCAACTACGCCACACATGTGCGTGAAACCGGTCGCGAGATGCCGACCTACCCAATGATTTTCACCCGATTCGCCGACAGCCAGACCGCCCACCTGCAACCCATCGTTCGTCCAAAGGCCTCGCACAAGCTCGATTTTGAAGGCGAGTTGGCGGTGGTGATCGGCAAGCCGGCGCGTCACGTCAAGCAAGCCGACGCGCTGGACTATGTCGCCGGTTACGCCTGCTACAACGACGGCAGTGTTCGCGACTGGCAGAAGCACACCATTCAGTTCGTACCGGGCAAGAATTTCCCCGGTACCGGCGGTTTTGGCCCTTGGCTGGTCACCCGGGACGAGATTGGTGATCCACAGGACCTGGAACTGACCACCCGCCTCAATGGCGAAGTGATGCAGCACACCAGCACCAGCGACATGATTTTCGATGTGCGCAAGTTGATCGAATACTGCTCCACCTTCACCGAACTGGCTCCCGGTGACGTGATTGTCAGCGGCACCACCGGTGGCGTCGGCGCGTTCCGTGAACCACCGGTATGGATGAAACCGGGCGATGAAGTCGAAATCGAGATTTCGCGAATCGGCATCCTGCGCAACAGCATCGTCGACGAGCAGTAAGCCATGGACACACTACGCGAATCGGAACAACTGCCGGGGCAAGATACCGACAGTAAAGGTTCGAGCCTGGAGCGCATGCTGCGGGTACTCGATCTGTTTACCGAAGAGAGTCCGATCTGGGCTGTCGATGACATGGGCAGTGCACTGGGCTTCACCCGTTCGACCATTTATCGCTATGTGCGCGAACTGGCCGAGGCCAATCTGTTGTTCCAGGTCGGGGCCGGACATTACGCGCTGGGCGCGAGGATCATTACCTGGGATCGTCAGTTGCGACTGAGCGACCCCCTGGTGCGCGCCGCGCAATCATTGGAGCCAAGCCTCCCACGCTGGAGCGAGCAGCAGATCTGGCTGATCTGCCGCCTGTTCAAGGACCAGGTGGTCTGCATTCATCAATACGGCGAGTTGTTCAGCGAGGTCAGCTACTCACGCGGCTCCCCGAGGCCGTTGTTCCTGGGGGCAACTTCCAAGGCCATCCTCGCCAACATGAGCTCGCGTCAACACAGCCAGCTCTACCTGGAGAACCCCGATGAGGTGCGCGCCAGCAACCTTGGCCACACCTGGGAACAGTTCCGTCGCTCGCTGCAGCACCTGCGTCGTCAGGGCTATGTGGCCAGCGCCGGCGAAGTCGACGCGGGGGTCTATGGCCTCGCCGCGCCGATCTTCGATAGCGATGGCAAAGTCGTTGGCAGCATCAGTTGCGTTCGCCCGATTCAGGAACGTGACAGCACTCGGGAAGAGCAACAAGGACGGCAGATCGTTGCCCTGGCGCAAAACCTGTCGCAGCTCATGGCTGCACTCGCCAACCGCCCCAAGCCATTGGACTGAGCCATCCGGAAGGGAACAACAACAATGAAACCCCTCAAAACAATCAGTACACACGTTTTGATCATCGGTGCCGGCCCCACCGGACTGACCCTGGCCAACCTGCTTGGCCAGGCCGATGTGGACACCTTGATCATCGATCGCAAGCCCGGCACGGTGACAGAGCCACGGGCCGTTTCAATCGATGACGAATCCTTGCGCACCATGCAGGCCGTCGGGCTGGATGAAGCCGTATTGCGTGACGTGGTGCCAGGCTACGGCGTGCACTATTTCACCCGGCCTGGTGGCCGCTGCTTCGGCAAAGTCGAACCTACCGGCAAGTTGTATGGGTTCCCCAAGCGCAATGCGTTTCGCCAGCCACTGTTTGAAGGCACGCTGAAAACGGGCCTCGAGCGTTTCGCCAACCTGAAGGCGCGCTTCAGCCATGAGTTGCTGGAGTTCAATCAGGACAACCACGGTGTGCGCGCGCTGATTCGCGATGCCGATGGCGAGTTGATGGAAGTCAACGCCACTTACCTGGTCGCCTGCGACGGCGGCCGTAGCCCGGTGCGCAAGCAACTCGGGGTTGAGATGGTTGGCTCAAGCTTCTCCTCGCGCTGGCTGGTGGTCGACACCGATCAAGATGACGATCCGTTCTGGCAAACGCGCGTGTACTGCGATGCGCGCCGTCCCGTGGTTGAAGTACCCGGCCCCCACCGCACACGCCGCTTCGAGTTTCTGCTCAAGCCGGACGAAACGGATGACCAAGTGCTCAGCGACACTCGCCTGCAAGCGTTGCTTCACCCTTTCAAGGGCAACACTCCGGCGTCCATCGTGCGCAAGACCGTTTACACCTTCCACGCCCGGGTTGCCGAACGGTGGCAAGTGGGTCGCGTGTTTCTCGCCGGCGATGCCGCGCATCTGACCCCGCCCTATGCCGGACAAGGCATGAACAGCGGTGTCCGCGATGCCCATAACCTGGCCTGGAAACTGATTGGCGTGCTCAAGGGCAAAATGGCTGAAACGGCTCTGCTGTCTTACGAAAGCGAGCGCCGCGATCATGCCTGGGCACTGATCAGGTTGGCCTTGAACCTGGGCGTGGTCATGGCGCCGGCTACCGTCTTGCGCGCTCGCTTGATCAGCTGTGCATTCGCCGTGATCGGCCTGCTGCCACCGCTGCGAGACTATTTCCTGCAAATGCGCTTCAAGCCAAAACCCCGATTCACCAAAGGACTGGTACTGACCGAAGGAAAAGCCGGAAAACTGTCCTGCGGGCATATGTTCCCTCAACCGATGCTCACCGATGCCCAGGGCCAGGAATCTCTGCTCGACGACTCGATCGGCCCCGGCTTCGCCCTGATTCAGTACGGCGACCACAGCCGCCAACGTATCGATGAACTCCAGCATGGCTTCTGGTCCCACCTCGAAGCCAAACGCATTCTGATCCTGCCCGAACCTGTCAAAACCATGCCTTCGATGCCTGGCTGCACGGTGCTCCATGACCGCCAGGGTTTGCTCAAAGAAATACTGGGCGATTCAAACACGTTCTTGCTGCTGCGCCCGGATCGCTATATCGCCGCCATCTTCGACAAGGCCGGCGAAACAAAGGCTGCCGAGTCGCTGCAGTCGCTGTTCGGCATCGCGCAGGCGCGAAACCGGACTGCCGAGTCGAGTATCGCGCCGGTCTTTCCCTGAACCCTTAAAGCTACGGAGGTGTTTATGCAAACCCTACAGACCTGCACCCCTGCGCGCCTGTGCTACCTGCATCTGGCGAGCAAAGAGCCACAACGACAAATCGATTTCTACCGGCGCATGCTGGACATGGACAGCCTGGCACAGCCCGATGGCAGCTGGATACTCAGGGGCCCGCAACGCGCCATGCTCGTATCGCCCGCCGACCACAACGGCCTGCTCGCGGCGGCCTATGACCTGGGCGATCAGGCTCGACTGGGAGAACTGCGCGCTCGCCTGATCGAAAACGGTTGTGCTGTCGAAGACATCGACTCACCGCTGCTCGAACCATGCGCCTTTCTGATTCGTGACCCACAGGGTCGGCAAACGATATTTGGCGTATCCCGCACGGATTCCAGCGCCGACCGGCCAGGCATGCCGGGCCGCCTGCAACACGTGGTATTCCAGACCACTGAACTGGAAGCCATGATCGATTTCTACGTCAATACGGTCGGGTACACGGTGTCGGACAACGTCGTCGACGAGCAGACCGGCCAGCTCATGACGTGTTTCCTGCGCTCGGACGATGAGCATCATTCCCTGGCGTTTTTCCGTGGTTCGAAAAACGAATGGGATCACCACTGTTACGAAACCAACGAATGGAACGACATCCGTGACTGGGGTGATCGCTTCGCCAAGGAGCGCATAACCCTCTTCTTCGGTCCCGGCCGACATGGCCCCGGCAACAATTTGTTCTTTATGGTGGTCGATGCCGATCGCAACCGTCTGGAGTTTTCGGCCGAGCTCGAAATAACCGATGCCTCCCGCCAACCCGGTGTCTGGCCACAAGAGGAATACACGCTCAACTCCTGGGGACGCGCCTGGATCAGGAGCTGAGCAATTTTCTTCAGGTTTTGCATCATCCACTTCCTTAATCGACATGGCCACCGGCCTTCGAAGGTAAGACTATGACGACTCAACAGCTCGCCCCCTACACCATCAATGGCGACCAGTACATCAACGGCACCTGGCGTGCAGGTCGTTCCTTGCGCCGCCTGGATGACCGCAACCCGTTCGATGGCGAACAACTGCTGGAAATGCCGCTAGCCTCGATTGCCGACCTCGACGATGCCTACCAGGCAGCTCATCGCGCGCAAACGGCGTGGGCACAACTGCATCCAACCCAGCGCAGCGCGCAACTGGAAAAACTGGCTCACGTCATTCAGAGCCGCCGTGAGGAAATCATCGACTGGCTGATTCGTGAGTCGGGCAGCACGCGCATCAAGGCGAGCATGGAGTGGCAGTTCACCCTGAACCTGGTTCGTGAGTGCGCAACATTACCGATGCAGGTTGAAGGACGGATCCTGACCAGCTACAAGCCCGGCGAACAGAGCTTTGTCTTTCGTGAACCACTGGGTGTGGTCGGGGTGATCAGTCCGTGGAATTTTCCGTTGTACCTGAGCATGCGTTCGGTAGTCCCGGCACTCGCGCTGGGTAATACCGTGGTGCTCAAGCCCGCCAGCGACACGGCGGTAACCGGCGGCCTGCTGATTGCTCATTTGTTCGACGAAGCAGGCTTCCCGAATGGTTCGCTCAATGTCGTGGTCGGCGCGGGTTCGGAGATTGGCGACGCCTTCGTCGAACACCCGGTGCCGAGCCTGATCTCCTTCACTGGTTCAACCGATGTCGGTCGCAATGTCGGCCGGATCGCGACCGGCGGCAAACACATCAAACGCGTTGCGCTGGAGTTGGGCGGCAATGCTCCGCTGGTGGTCCTGGATGATGCGGATATTGATATAGCGGCGCACGCGGCGGTGGTCGGGCGCTTCCTGCATCAGGGCCAGATCTGCATGAGCGTCAACCGGGTGATCGTCGACCGCTCGCTGTATGCGGACTTCACCGCGCTGGTGGTGGAGCGAGTGCGCAAGCTCAAGACCGGCGACCCGGCCAACGCAGACACCGTGATTGGGCCAGTGGTCAATCAGAACCAGCTCAATGGCCTGCTACGTAAAATCGATGCAGCCGAGAACGCGGGCCTCAAGCGGCTTTGTGGCGGTCCAGCCTCCGGGCTGGTGTTGCCTGCGCATGTCTTCGGTGAAGTCGGGGCCGATCAGGAACTGGCACGCGATGAAACCTTCGGGCCGTTGCTGCCGCTGCTGATCGCAGAAAACGAAGCGCATGCCCTGGAGTTGGCCAACGCCAGCGAATATGGCCTGTCCAGCGCAGTGTTCACCCGAGACATGGCCCGCGGCTTGAACTTTGCCCGTGGCATCGTGGCCGGGATGACCCATATCAACGACATCACCGTCGACGATCAACCCAATGCACCCTTCGGCGGTGAAAAGAACTCCGGTCTCGGGCGGTTCAATGGTCACTACGCCCTGGATGAATTCACCCGTGCCCATTGGGTTACCTGGCAACCCGGGAGCCACCACTACCCTTTCTGATCCTTGATCGATACTGACCGGAATAAAGTTGGGCAAGTGTTGACCCATTTGCCCAATCAGCAAAAACAATAATAAAAGAGGCGAAAAATGAATAATTTAGCCTGTGTGTCCACCGATCAGGTTGTTCGCTCCGACCGACTGATGAAGTGGAAAGAATTCATGAGCGATCACCTGGGTCGCACGCCGGACTACATCAAACGCCTGGAATCGACGTTCATCGATCCGTTGCATAACAGCAACTTTCAGGGGCGGCTGGAATATGGCGATCTGGGTCAGCTCGGCTTCTGCCGCATGACCGCCAGTGCCCATCGTTATTCACGCCATCTGAGCAAAGCAGTCGATTCACCCGACACACCACGCATGCTGATTCTGCAGATCGCCGGCGTCAGCCATTTCGAACAAGGCCGGCACAGCAGCGCGTTAGCGCCTGATGAGATGCTGTTGGTCGACTGTGGTCAACCCTTCAGCGTCACCAGCACCCAAGGTTGCGAACATTTCATCCTGCTCTTCAAGGGGCTGGCCGGACAGCCACCGCAAGCGGGCGATGTTCACCTGAACGGGCGCAATGGATTGGGCCGCATGTTGATGCATCTGATCAGTGATGCCTACAGCCAGTACCCACTGCTCAACAACCATTCAGCCGAACTGATCGGCAACAGTATCGCGGGGCTTCTGGATAACGTCCTGAAGAACAAACAGGAAGAAAAGCAACTCGAACACGATTTCCGCTTCTTCAAGCAAAACCGCCTCAAGGCGTATATCGAGCGCCACCTGGCCGACCGCGACCTGACCATCGAGCGCATCGCCAACGTCGAGCAATGCTCGGTGCGCAGTTTGCACCGCGCATTTCAGGAGGAGCTTGGCTGCAGCATCAGCGAATACATCTGGCAACGACGCTTGTTGCGCTGCGCCGAAGATCTGCGCAGCCGGGAACATGCCCATCGCTCACTCACCGACATCGCCTTTGCCTGGGGCTATGGCAGCAGCGCTCACTTCAGCAGGCAGTTCAAATCGGCATTCGGCATGTCGCCCCGGTTGTTCCGCGATACCGCGAGCGACAACAGAATGAAATCGACTTGAGTAAATGCTCTGCGCCATGAAAGGCCAGTAACGCCGCGCCTCAACTCAACATTGCCCAGGCAAGAGGGCTGCGTAATGCCTCGTCCTGGAAAAGTCGTCGATTGCGGTTGATCTACCCGTCCTGTTCTCGGGCGTCCTGCCGGGCGCACCTATAAAAAACCCCGGTAGTTACCGGGGCTGAGTTATCCAAAACAAGGTTGGCATTGCCCTAGAATCGCACGCCCGTGGTGACCATGGCCGCATTGAAGCCGAGCAACACCAGCTCGGCGGCTACCGGCCCGTAATGAACCCCCAGTGACGGAATGATCACCGGTGCGACTCCGAAGCGATTGAGTGGGATTTTGTCCTGATATTGACCGTGATAACCCTCAACTACGCCACCGGACAGTTTTATATATACCGGGTAGTCCGCACTTTCGTAGCGCTTACCGGCATAGGCGTAATAGGAACGCTGGCTGAACGAGTTGCGAAAAGTCGCCCCGCCAAACAACCAGCCGGATGGTTCTTCCCGCTCCAGTCCAATCAAATCCTGATGGTTATTGTGCTCGGGGTCCGATGAGTAGTGGTGGGTGTAGACGCTGGCTTGCAGGTACCAGAAACCCTGGTTCTTTTGAGACGCGTCGTCCTGAGCCAGTGCATGGGCGGTTTGGGCCATCAGCAGAAGCCCGCAGATCCATAGTTTTTTCATCGAGCGGCCCCCTGGGAGGCAATTGGGCTCACGTTGGGGGCGTGCCTTTATCTTGGGCGCGCTCCCTGCAGACGAAACGTTAGTCTAGTCGGTCGAAAAGGAACATCCGAACAAGTCCTCAAATTGTGCTGAGTAATGGCGCTGTTCAAGATGAACACCGGCCCTGGGAGGCTGATTTTGGCGGCAGACATGAATGGTCTGGCGTGAAGACTCATGATCTCGGCACACATTTGGCGTCGCCTGTGCACAGCAGGCGTAATCTAGCCAAACGAGAATACGCGGCCTACTGAAAGCAAGTACTGCCCTGCAGAAAGGTTACTCAATGCTGAAGAAACAACTGGAAAGCAAAGCAGCGACTGCTGCGGAAATTGAGCGCTCCATCCAAGCCCTGAACAAAATGGCAGAACGCCTTTGGGGTGAGGGCCGGGAAGCTGAAGCAAAAGCCCTCCTCGATGCCTTGGATGCGCTAAACCGGGCTCTGGATCGGATCAGGATTGGAGAGAGTCGAAGGATTTCGACTCTCCATTAAGGCGCACGAGTCAATCGGCGGTTGAAGTTATTCTCAAACGCAGTGGCTTTGACTTTGCAGCCTGGCACAGGCACATTCTGGTGCTACATGAGGATGGATGCCTCGGTGAGGCTTAAGGAGAATGCCGTGTTTCCGATCAATATCTGGCTTGCCTATACTGCCGCGTGCTTGCTATTGGTGCTCGCACCAGGCCCGGACAATCTGCTGGCCGTAGGCCGAGGACTCAGTCAGGGCAGGATAGCCGCTATCGTGTCGGGGATGGCATCCGGGGCGGGAATTCTCTTTCATGTGGCAACCGCTTCGCTAGGACTGACTTTGCTTATGCAGACGTCCGCCGTTGCCTTCTGGGTCGTCAAACTTATCGGCGCCGGTTATTTGCTTTGGCTGGGCATAAAAGTCCTACGCTCCCGTAGCCTGATCAGCTTCCAGCCAGCGACTCGGCAATCACTGCCGAGCATTTTCCTCACGGGATTACTCTCGGCAGCACTCAATCCGAAGCCTGGTTTTTTCGTCCTTGCGTTCATCCCGCAGTTCGTCGACCCACAACGCGGCTCAGTGAGCGTGCAGATGCTGGTGTACGGCATATGGTTCGCCGCCCTTACGGCAGTGGGATTCGCACTTATGGGCGTATTTGCCACTGTACTGTCCCGATTTTTGCGTCAGAGCCCACGGCTGGTAAATGGCCTGAACGTAGGGGCAGGACTCACCTTCGTCGCTTCGGGAGTATCGATAGCGACGCTTAGCCAAAAATAGGATCAATGTCTTGGTGTTGCGGGGCTGAAATTCCAGCCTCGCTGGGTTTCTGTGATTATGACGCTGACGACTTTAAGGCTGATCTTTCAGGTCTGAGTGAGTTTTCAACTCTTCTTCAATGAATGCAGACAGGTAAGACGGGCCGAGAATGCTGAGTTTCTAAAAAACAAAAATGTGAAAGCCTTTTTGGATACCCTCGCACAAGTCGAAGGCGGCGATTATCACGCAAAATTTGGATATGGCTGGGCGCAGGGCTGGAAAACCGGAAAGTGGGCATTCAGTGATGAGTCTACCCACCCCGGAGCAGGTTATGGCGGTTCAACAACAGCGTCCGGAAGGTATCAAGTTACGAAAGCTACGTGGGCGTAGCTCTCCGTTAAAGCAATGGGATTATCCGACTTCACACCAGGAACACAGGATTTGATTGCAGTTGAACTGCTGCGCAACGTGAATGCAATCGAACCATTAATCAATGGCGACTTAAAAGTTGCAGTGGAAAAAGCCTCAAAAAAATGGGAAGCCTTACCCATGGGCCCTGGTTTGGCGAATCGGCCAATCAAAGGAAAACCATCGGGTCAACCATATACTGAGTACGGTGAAGTAGAAAAAATATATAAAAACTTCGGGGGTACCGTTAAATGAAGCTGCAAACATTCCTCATCAGCCTTTTTTGCTGCGCCAGTTTTTTTGCCAACGCAACAGACGTCCCTATAAAAGAGGGAATGCCCTTTTTAAATGCCAGAAAAGCATTGATTCAAAATGGCTGGAAGCCGAACCCAACCTATTCAGGTGAGTTTGGGGTCGAGAACATCATCATGAGAAAAGGTTTCGAAGAGATCGAATCTTGCACAGAGGGTGTCCGGTACTGCAGCTTAAATTACATCAAGAATGAAACCTGCCTTGGTGTGGGAACTGTCGGCGAAACGATTAAAGAAATGAAGATTTATTCCTGGAACTTCAAATGCCCGGAGAAAGATTGAGGGCTGACGCTATGCCATGGGATACGAAAAATCGCAAATCGCATTCCCAAACGATCTAGGCGCCGAATCTCCTCCTTGAACCCCTGAAGCGTTACTTTCAGGGCCTTGAACGCTTCCCAAGCCTGACCAGAGGCCAATAGACGCCGATGAACTCGACCAAATTTATGAGCAACGGATCCGGACAGTTTGATGGTGGTCATGGGCTGATAATGTGCGGTCGCTGCCTGCATGGCTTTCTCCTGGCGCAAAAAAACCGCCCGAAGGCGGCTGTATAAATTTCTGTCACTGGTAATCGACGTATGGCCCGATGTAGAAGCCGCTAATATCACCACTGATCCTGTAGATGCTTTCCTTCCCAGTCTGTACGTTGGCTGAAATTGTTCGAATTGCAGCTCCCGCGCACAAACCAGATCCCGCAAGTCCCGCACCAATGCTTGGAGTGCCCACCGGAAGATAAAAGCTTGCACGCTGACCGGTTCCTATTTTCGCCGCTTTCCGACCATCGACGTACACAACAATGTCGCAGCCAGAACCAACCATCCCCGCATCCCGGACGACAATTACTTTCCCGCTTTCGCCAGAAGGTTTGGACTGAAATGCATAGAGCTCATCCTGTGGGACTGATTCAGCTTGGCTCACCGGTATAGCGGATGATGCACACCCAGCCAGCAGCACTACCGCCAACGCTCCTACGAAAAATTTCATGCAGGTCACTCCTGTGGAAAGGCGAGAAATGTAGCACTGGGTGCCAGGAACGAAAAACCCTAACAATGTACCGGCCAAACGTTACCACCTCGCGCTTTCTAAAAATATCTACGACCCTGTAGAAGAACCGCTCCCATCGTCTGATGGCGCACTGTCTCTTTGTATATCAGTCATAAGAGCTTTATACGTGTCTTTTGATATGAGCTTCGGTTTTTTCGGAAATATCGAGAAAGTTGCAACAATATTCATAATTGTTTCAGACGACTGACCAGCAACTGATATATGTCCATGCCCCAAATCAAGAGAGCGACCAAAATAGGAGGGATCAATCGCTTTTATTAAAAGATCCACCGCATCATGGTAAGCAACGTGAGCCGACACTTCGAGCGGCACATTAACGTCACTTATCTTCCAAGGATCTGCTACATCCATCTTAAACTTTGCCAAACCAGTCGCATCACTAAATATAGGAGTAAACAATTTCAACGAACTATCATATATCAAAAACAAGCAATAGCCCTGACCTTTATACGCATACATAGCCATATCAAATCCCTGATTAGCAGATCACGAAACACTCAGTTTAGCCATCAATCACAGTTTGGCAAAGGCATTCCATCACTTAAATAAAATTTACGATATCTTTATAAAATCCTCCGAAACTTAAACCATTAAACTATTCCATCGCTAGACTCTTATGTTTTGCTCGCATTGAAGCCTATATTCATTTCATTGGCTTGCACCTGTATGAATCCCCAGTAACGCCTCGCCAACCCAAAGTAGTAGCTTTCGGCTATCAACCGATCGTTCTCAGGGAAAAGGACATGGCGAAGCGAGTTTCAAAAGCTGAAAAGGAGATGACTGGCTGGTTGTTCATGATCGCACTCATCGTGGGGGTGCCAATCTATCTGTTTGACAAGATGAACAAAACAATCGGCTGGCAAATCCCCACCCTGATTGTTGTTGGCTTTTTGCTGCTCCTTTTTCTCAATAGATGGTCCAAAAAGCGGGCACGTTTGCGTTATCTCAGAGATAAATATCAGGACGAACACATTGTCCAAAACATTCTCGCAAAGAGAATATGGATCGGTCAGACATCAGAGCAGCTCACCGACTCCCTCGGTTATCCGGCAGCCACCGATCACAAACTGCTGAAAACAAAAACACGTGATGTCTGGAAGTACCGCCACCAAGGCGCAAATAGATATGGGCTACGCATTACTGTCGAGAACGACGAAGTAACAGGCTGGGATTCTAAATCCAGCTGAGGGTCCGCTATTTTAAGGATTTCCCAGTCCTTCGCCTGCAAGCTCAAGGACTGGGACTGGGACTGGGACTGGGACTGGGACTGGGACTGGGACTGGGCCAATTTCGGCGCGGAAAACGCAAGGATGTTGAAAATGTTGACACTAAAAAAGAAAGTTTTAAAAGCTCTTGCCATGGCTCTAGCGGCCATTGGTGGCGCCTTCCTCGAAGCCACTACCGATGTAATGAAGAAGAACTTTGAGCCCGCGCTTATCAGCGCTAGGAATGCGATAGAGGATTGGACCTCTCCTCTTCCCGATGATGCACTGATCGGCATCACTCTCGAGACATACATGCCCTCTGCCTCACCTAGTGAGCCATGGGCTGAGGCCGTGTCGGCAACGATCCCCGCCAAAAGCTGTCTAGAACCTGACGGGCACGAAATTGTGCGCGCCTTCGACCAATCCCCCAACGGGCACCGCACTAATGCAGTGATGATGATTCACTGTCGGCCGTCAGGTCGCGTATCTGTGAGCCTCGCTCCGCAAAGTGGTAGCACAGTGCAGGTTTACGATGGACGTTTCAAGGACGGTGAAAAGGCAGCATTCCCTGGGGTTCCGGGAAGCTATTACGCCGGTATTCTTACCATGTACCGTCTAGATTCAGTAGAACCGAAAGGCCCTTGGGTACCGGTTAACAAGTGTCAAGTCGACAACAGCTGTGACACCAAAGATTTTTCCGTTAACTAACGTTCTCATGAACCATCGTCAACTATGGCCTGATAAACAAGCTTCGGAGTCCGGTATGTCTGAATCCGCTCTCGCCTTCAAATGCCTAGGCCACACAACTCGGGATGACGGTTTAATTGGTCGCTACAACTTGGAAGTGACCGACGCTAGAAACGAAAAGACGGTGACAATCTCAGTCGACCCCAGGCGCCTAGCCTCGGCTCGCAGCATGAAAATTATCCTTCTGGACCGATGCATGTTCTACTCGGTCACTCAGAAGGAGCATGACCAGATGCTTCTTGAGTTGTTTGACTCCCCAGATGCTCGAGCCGAGAGCAAAGACTTGCCCTAAACCGAAGGGTGGAGTGTCACAGGTCACTCCTGTGGGAATGGAGGCAATGTAGCATCGACCGGACACAAACAAGAAGCCCGGCACTGGGCCGGGCTTTATGATCTAAGGGTCAAGATCATTCTCTGAGGTCTAGGCTTTGCTGACCGTAAATTTTCTCGGCAATGTACTTTTCATACTCTGCTCTTGAATCGGAAACAGTAGCAATACCGATGATTTTGCCAATTTGTGTCCGCAACGCTTTCACCCCGATTTCGGACAAGAACATGTGAACCTTCGAACTTTTATCACCGTTCACCTGCTTGCTGGCCTTCGCGAGATCGAAAACCTTTCCTTGGCTGCGTGCAAGAGGCTTGTATATGTGGTCGATCGTCAGATACTTAAACTCCCAAGGGCGCCCGCGCTCGGGTTTGACGAGACCATATAGCCGGTACCATTGCTCATAAAGCTCCGGCGAAAGTTCTTTCTCATACTCACGGGCCTCCTCACGCACATAAAGTTTGTAGGCTTCGATAATATCTTCTTTCGTCCGATCATAGCCAGCGAGGGCGTAAACCAACCCTTGAATACCAGCTTTTGCCGAAGCGCCGAGAATGATTCGAGCTTGGCAAATATCAATCAGAAGCCCGACCTCATACCCGTTTATTTGGCCTTGAAACTGTGCGGCCGCTCCCGCGTGGTCCCCCTTGAAAATCAATGGGTTATCTATCTTTTCAAGGATCTCCGCTCCCAAGGCTTTCGAGACCGTTTGCCCCTTGGCAAAAGCCTGGCTGAACTATCTCGAGACCCGGGAGATGAAGTGCTAGCCCCGCTCTAACGGAGCGCCATGTTTCACAGTACCGAACCAATCAAACTGTCCAATCGTTTCCTTGGCAGCATCAAGAATCTCCTGTTCCGAATCGTCGTACCGATCGACAGACGGGCACAGTTCAAAGCTGCAGCAACAGCTGTTCGAATCATAGAACACGCTGATGACCTTCTTTTGCATGCCTCGACTTTCCAGCGCAACACAGAAATTTATCATTTCAGCGAGTTCGTATGCTTTTCCGTGTCGAGTAGAAATCCCGATGCCGAATACGGTCATCGCGTTCACTGAAACCTCTCCCGCGTACATAAGATTCCTGCCATTCCTGAAGATTGATCACCCGTAATACCCCAACCCAAACCAAATTGCCATCACACGATGAACATCCAATCGGAGTGCCCTCTTATTGAATATTATTTTCATTCAGATATTTGGCAATCTGCATTGCAAACCGACTCTCCGAATGATCAGAACTAGTAACTAACAGATTACGATCATACGTAGTTCGAAGTGTTTCAATCTCCAATGGAAACCCTGGCCCTACAAACACCATAAACCGCAAACCTAGTACATCAAATAGCAATGACTCCAAGTCAGCCGCGAAACGTGCTGGCATCGACAACATACCGGTCATCTCAGAACATGTATTAACATCGAGCACTATAAAAAGATCATCAACAACACTAATATTTCCGAGCAGGAATTGAGTGACCTCACGCATCTGATCCACATTCAAAACTCCCTTACAACTTACAACCCCTACATTGGTGCGAGGCCACTCGATAGCACGCCAGACCACGCTAACAGCGAAGTAATATAGTGCCCGGGCAAGATCTCCATCCAATTGATCCGACTTATATAACTTTCTTTTTGTGCTGATTGAAATAGGAGTTATTTTATTCAAAATATCGAGCATGGGAAAATCGAAATGCGTGGCCCAAATTTTGGATACAGGGGCCTCTCCGAACTTAGAAAAAACACTTTCGCAGTTCCCACATAAAAAATGCGCATCAACCTGCTTATCGGTTTTACCGAATTTATTTCTAGCCATATCAACTATCATTGGAGACCCACCACCTTCAGATGGATGATCTCTAACCTGTTTGTAAGCTGATTTTGGCAGCAGATGACTTTTTTTAATAATGCCACTCTTTTTGCAAAGCCCACATATTCCTGCTTTCAAGACTTGCTCCACTCAGTTGTGAATCTCGAAAATATTAGCCAAGCACAAAAACATGATTAACAGTTCCTACTTCAACGAATTGTGCGACCACTACTTCCAGCCCATGCCGGGCAGAACACAAATACCCCACATCAACGAATCAAGCCA
Source organism: Pseudomonas sp. FP1742 (assembly GCF_030687145.1). Taxonomy (NCBI): domain Bacteria; kingdom Pseudomonadati; phylum Pseudomonadota; class Gammaproteobacteria; order Pseudomonadales; family Pseudomonadaceae; genus Pseudomonas; species Pseudomonas sp. FP1742. Next base: position 4,555,515 of record NZ_CP117460.1, read on the forward strand.
GTATTGTGACGCTTTGCCGCCCACTACCAACAGCTACCCCCACGGTCGCATCCGATCACGGAGGGCAGCGCATTAGATCGACTACGAAGACTGAACGGGCGATGCTTGCACACTCCCCATGGTTTTCTTCCACATGGTTATCCCATACCAGTGGACTGCAACTGTATGGCATTCGTACTCGCTCATGCTGCACTCCTCTGAAGTGGTTATACCTGCAAGAAGCCCAGCTATGACGCAGCTACCAACACCCAACCTCCTACTTTTTTCTTAGAGATCATTTTACGCTCCCTAAAGCTATCTCCTTGTAGCTACGGAATAGCCCAACAACTCGTATAACGCCAATTTGCAACTTCATCACAACACGCTGCTCATCCAGTCACGGAGGGCGGCGCCTGACTGGAGAAAATTACGACTCGGCCTTTTCTGAACGGAAAACTTTGGTGTATGCGTAGTAACCAGCAGCGATTTCGGCTATCGCCATCACGCCAAAGATAGCGCCGAACATGAAGGACGAAACGACAAACGCGCCTCCTACGAGAAACAACAGCACTTCCAAAACCTGCAGCGATTTTGGCGATACAGGTAGCTTCCCTGCCTCAACTAGGCCCGCTACAAACCCAATCAAAACTCCCACAACAATTCGCGCAAGCATTGCTTTTCCTTTCCGGCTCCATGCCGGGCCACTTTGCTCACTCGATGGGCACTAGTGTGAATTGAGCACCAGGTAGCGCGGGTGATGATGCGACCCATCTGAGTTCGTACCGAGCTCCGCACTTTGGGCATACCACTTCCATCACATCCTTCGTGTCATCAGGATCTACCGCGATCTCTTCCCCGCATTTGCAAATAGCCATGTGATGCCTCCTGTAGGGCTTCCATGAGCATAGACCGAATCCACTTCAACGAATCACGCCAGCCGGCGAGGATCCACTATGACTGTGCCGCAGACTCAGTCATAGCCGCCCTTCATATTGCGGATGATCGGGTGCGCGTCACTCCGAAGATACACTCTGAGCTTCAGGCCGCTGGAGCAAGTTATCACTGAATACTTTTCCGTGGGTTGCTGCTTCTCAGCAACAACCTCCGAGCAGTCCCAGCCGTAGGTATTTAGCGCATGCCATGCCAGGTCCGCTTTGGTTAGGTTCCGACTGCTATGAGCATGTGAGAGATCATGATTGAACTCAGAATCTTCAGCCTTGGTTGCTTCTCTCGGGGGGGATGCTTGAACTGGTGCGACCTGTACTTGAGCAACGCGGTGGCTAGGAGTGACTTTGGCGGTTGGATTGTTGTGACTATCGATCATTCCCTTGCCGACAAGACCAACGAGACCAACTGCCAAAACAATCCCAATAGTCCTTCTCTCCACGACAGCCTGCCCCACTCAAAGACATTGATCATGTCAGCTTGAGCTGACTTCAGTCCACAACTTGAACCCATAACGCCCGGGCATGACCCGCCATAGGACACCCCATGCCCACAGAAAACAAACTGGTCGAGCCGATCCCGAGCTTGGCAACTGGTCACGCTCTCGACGCAGTAATCTGGATCAACTGCGTTCAGTGTCTGCGCCACGACTGTGTTGATGAGGGGCCATAATACAAAGCGATCGGGAACAGCAAGGCGGTCCCTATAGTGCGCTGGATTGGCGCCTTGCTTTACAGCTTCAGGCGTACATCACTGTAGAAGAGGTAATCAAAGGTGCGGGATGCGTAACCCTGTTTACCTCCAGCCAAAGTCGAGTCTGTTCAATGTCGAAGGATTGCCCTCTGTTCCGCATCGTAGCGACTAACGTGCCAGCCACACGGTAGCTCCCGCATCCGTCAAGGCAACGCTTCTCCTGCCAATCTCCGATAGTTGCAATGTCTTCCGCTGCTGATTTGCAGATCAGGCATGCCATTTTCCAACCTCCTTGTGAATGACCTCTCAACTGTAGTCCATCTCGGCGAGAGCAACCTCGACGCGACCTGTTCGGTAAGGAATGGCATTACTCAGTCGGTGACCAAGGAGGAAAAGCACAAGTACACATCTCTGCGGCGTCGAAGCAGTGCTGGAAGCGATTCACCAGGAAAAGCAGCAGGTGGCAGCCTGACCAATCCTCAATTTTTTCGCCCACTCTCCACAATCAGTTGATGCTTCGTAGTCTCGATAGGCAGTGTGACTACGTCACCATAAGTTTATAAGCTAGGAGCAGTCCAATAAGGCGTATTAAAGCTTCACAAATAATAATTAAGTTAAAAGAAAGTCGACAACCGCAAGATCAGACGCTTGCCGACTTATATTTTTCAACAGTAGTTACCTATCACCACATGCATTGCCCTTCTGAGACGTTCAACTGCAACGAAAGATAGTTCTGAGCGCGAGACTTCAAACAACTATCGAACTGACCTTGAAATGCAGGCATCGCTCCAGCGGGAGAGGTAATTATCGCACTCAGTGTCGCAGCAGCAGCTCCCTGCACAGCACATTGTTGTATGTCATTCTGAATACCTGCAACAGTTGGCGCCTCGACTACGGCATATACATAAACACGTTGTTCGGCAGTTTCAACGGTGTCTGGAACCCAGTTCCCCAGCATATTGCTCCCGCTGCTGGTCACCCGCGAGCAAGGAGTGATGTTCCCCCACCCCAACTCTACTCGAGTGGAGTCGGCTAGAGCCATATCACTCAAGGCTATAAGCATTACAATAGAAGCGCATATTCTCGGACGACTAATCATAACTGCCAACCTCATATAAGGACTTTATTATTACGCACCACGCCCAACGCCGCATCTTAAGGTTTCCATAGCCCTTAGACTTCCAAAGCAACGCTATGCCGAACATTTACTGAAGTACCACTCATAAATCATTCCGATCCGAGTTCAGCAACTTAATTTAGCGTAGCACCAAGCCATCATCAGTAACGGCCGTACAGTAACTCCCTCCCCCCCCTTCAAAGTCAGCCGCTATAGCGGTAAGGACGAAGTCATGCCTGAAGAAAAGTTGATTGGCCCCGTCGAAATCGTGCGTGACGAAAGCGGGTACTGGTATCACCCCGACATCCCGGATTTCGATGAAGACGCCGAAGCGTGGAAGGCGTGGCTCGGAGCCCAGGACCTGAAGGTGATCGGGTGGCACATGGATTCCGATTTAGAAGCCCATCCTTACTGGGATGATGAAGCCTGTCACTGCCTCGGCTGGGAGCCGGAAACGCCGCCGGAGTACGACTGGTTCCTGCTCGGGATTTTCGATACTGATGACGGCCCGTACGTGCAATAGGCGCGCCGCGAGGTGGCAGCATGATCGCCCTCGCCTGGTTCGCTTACGTGTACTGCTACAAGGGGCTGCGGTTATGAGAAGAGTTCTGCGGTTCGTAGATGATCCTGCCGCCCAGTACGGATTCAGCTCGGTTCCTGCGACCTACGAAGACGCCGAGAAGATCATCGGGTTCCGGCTGGACCGCCGCATCAACTACTCGATCACCCAGGAAGGCGAAGTCGAGCAGGAAAGCTGGTGCACCCTGGATTGCTCCGGATGCAGCTGCGGATGCGAGGGTGGCTGCAGCTGCGGCCCATCCACCGGATGCAGCGAGTGTGGGTACACCGGCAAGCGCCGCATACACTTCGGCTTCCCGCCCTCCCCGCCAAATCGAAAGAAATTCTAACTCCCCTCTTCCACCTACCAGCCTGCCGGTGAACGGCGGGCGAGGAATTCGTATGTCCGAAAAAACCGTTACCGCGATCATGGACCAAGCCCAGGTTTTCGCCAGCAGCTGGTCAATAGTCGACGGCCCTTTCGCTGCAGGCAACCAAATCGACCTGGCACGCGCAGAGAAAGCCACTCTGAAAAAAATGGTCGTCGCAGCTCTGTCTGGGGAAGTTGGCGTGCTGGAGGAAGTTGCCGAGATGATTGAGGCCCTTCTGGCCTGGCACAAAAGGCAAGTAGACCAGCTGCAAATCATCACCGACAACGCCAAAGAAGGCGTGTCAATCCAGCTTGGCACAACCGATCCGGTTGAACTCCTGCTGACCGACGACATGGCAAAGGGTCTGCGTCTTGGGCTTTCGCTGGCGGTGGCGCGCCTCGGGAAACTGCCGATCAGCGTCAGCCATGATTGTCATGACGACCTTGATCCAGATGAAGACGAATAACCCCCATCACTACCTTCTGCCGCCACGCGCGGCATGGAGCATCCCATGAAGAAAGAGCTGATCAAGATCAGTGAGTTCCAGCGCCGCCGTTGGGGCGAGAACGGCACGCCACCGTGCCCCCAAGCAATCCGCAACTACATCCGGAATGGCCAGGTGCCCGGCGAGCAGATCGGCAAACTCTGGTACGTTGACTGGACGGCGTTTAGCAAGTCGGCAGGAAACGACCTGGTCGCAATGGTACTGAAAGGAGCGACATGATGGTCCCACGGCCGCGCAACAAGGCGAACAAGAACCTTCCGCAGAACCTGTACTTCGATTCGCGGCGTTCGAGCTATCGCTACCGGCGGCCCACCGACGGTAAGTGGTTTCAGTTCGGCACCGATCGCATCAAAGCCATCGACGCGGCAAAGCAGTTGAATCTGGAGTTCATGCGCGGTGCAGACCTGATCGGCGCCGTAATGGGTAACGCCTCCGAGTCTTTCGCCGGTTTCCTTGACACCTACGAACGCGATGTCCTGCCGCCACGCGAGCTGGCCAAGGTGTATTTGTATGTGGTGCAGCAGAAGACGACCAAGGCCAGTGACGCAGCGTGGATCCGGTTCAAGGTGACCGAAGAACTCCAGGCTGTGATCAGCCGTTGCAGGGATGATATTGCCTCCCCCTACCTGGTGCACCGCCGCCCGGATCGCCTGAAACAAAAACAGGCACAGACGAAGGATCACTGGACGCAGATCGAGGAGCGGTATTTGACGCGTGCCTTCAAGGAGGCACGGGAACTGGCGGGTTGTTACAAGGGATGGAAGGAAGAGGAAATGCCGGGCTTCCACGAAGTGCGGGCGCTATCGCTGCACTTGTACAAGAAAGCCGGAAAGGATGGGCAGAAGATCGCAGGGCACGCGAGTGAGGGCATGACGAAAAACTACCAGCGCGACCACGAGGAAGTCATCTGGTCCGAGGCAATTCCTGACCTGAATATCAGCGAAATCACCGGATAGTTTTGCGCCAGTTTTGCGCAGGCACAAAAAAGCCGATCTATCTGATCGGCTTAACTGTCTGATTTTACTCAGGAAATATGGTCGGGACGGAGTGATTCGAACACTCGACCCCTAGCACCCCATGCACGCAGTACCCCGGCAAGACCTTGTGAAACGGCCGTAATCATTGGCGCTCGCTGCAACCGAATGCCCACAAGAGCTTGCAAGTGCGTGAGAGAGTCACGCAAAAGTCACGCACCCTCCTCCGGCGTCCTGCCGACCGAACACAATCTCTATTTTGAAATACCGTTATACGCCTGCTCGCAAGTCACGCCCCTGGCTCTGGCCTGGTCAGCAACTTCAGCCAGATCGCCCGCTCGCTGGTCAGCGCGCTTGAGCACGTCGGCAAGCACCATTGCGGCGCGGGTAGCTGCCTTGCTTGCGGCGGCAGTGCAGGAATTGCCGCTGGCTTGGCTGGCTGAGAGGCGACTGGCAAGGGTGTCGGCTGCCCCGCGCAGGCTGTCAGCAGAAGCGCGAGCGGCAGCAGCATCAGCAATTGCTTGGTCAATAATCTGTTGGCCATCCTGAATCGCCTTATTGATGGAAAGTTGACGGGCTTGTTCTTTGGCGCGCTCGGCGGACTCATTCAGTGCCTTGGCCTCAGCGTCCCGTGTGTTGCGGTCATTCCAGGCCGATTGCCATTCGGCCTCCTTCACCGACAGTCCGTGGTGATATGCGCCAAACAGAACGCCGGCCGCCAGCAGCACCGCCGCTATATAAGGCAGGATGCGCAGCCAGAGCGGTTTCATGGCACATCCTTGAAGAAGACGTGGTGGCCGAGCTTCAGCGTCTGCTTGGCCTTTGCCGCCCAGACCGGAGCCGCGGGCATGGTGGTTGCGTAGTAGTGCGTGGCGCCGCTAGTGGGATCGGGCTCTGCGCCGGAAATCACCACATCGGCAGCCTTCTGCGCTTGGGCGAACTGCCCTTCCGGGATCGGCTTCGCGCCGCTGAGGTAGGCAAAGTTCGGATCGTTCTTGTTCCAGCAGCTGAACTGGTAAGGCTTCAGGCACACGCCGGCATAGCCCTCACCCCACCACGACTTGGCCTTGCCATCGTTCACGCGGTTGCGGATGGTCCAGGCCACGGCGATCTGGCCGGCCAGTGATTCGCCGCGCGCCTCACCCCACAGCGTGCGTGCGAGGATGTCGCGGTCTTTCTCGGTTTCGGTCATGACTTTTCTCCGGGCAACAAAAAGCCCGCACTAGGCGGGCTTCGACTAATAGGTTTGTTGGTGCCATCATGTCGGCCTTTCTACAAAGCCATGGTTTCTTGTCGCATGAGATACAACTTGCATACAAAAACGATTGACGCGCTGCGAGGAATCGCCGCCGCCGCCGTTTTCTTCGATCACTCAGATACGTCCGGACTTGCAACCAATGCCTGGTTTTCTGCCCACAAGGGTCTCATGGGCGATTTCGGGGTTTACGTCTTCTTCTGTCTGAGCGGTTATTTGATATGGCAGTCTGGCACGCGTCTTATCGGAACACCTGGCGGGATCAAACTATACGCAATCCATCGCCTCACACGACTAGTTCCGCTTTATCTTATTAGCTTGCTCGTTGTTACAGCTGCAATTAGCTTTATCGGTAGCCGCTGGACTCCGACTTATGATGTATGGATTATCTTCAGACACCTTATATTTTCTCAAGATCTATACCCTTCAGTTGCTAGAGACATAAACCCTGTTCTGTGGACGCTAACCCACGAAGCAATGTTTTATGTGATAGCCCCCATCATATTGATGGCAGGCATCCGAGACAAATACGTAATTCTATTTTCATCGCTTGCCATATTCGGCATTTTCTTAGCTTGCGGCTGGCTTGGATATTTCAAGTTCGCGCAGGTTTTTTACGCCTTTGCCCTTGGTATTTTTTTTGCTGAGGCTAGCAACAAAGAGAGGCTGATCATCTGCCTTGCGGCTATAGCACTGGCGATTTACGCCTGCCTAGGGGATGCTTTGCACGCCTACGCCGGCCGGATCATCGCCATTGCGTTTGCCCTGTCCTGCATCTCACTGACAAAAGGCAAGGAATGCAATCAGGCTGTGTCTTGGTTGATATCGCCCTTTGTATTTTTGGGTGTCATCTCTTACAGCATGTATATCTGGCATTACCAAATTATTTATGTCGTAGAGTACTACTACCCGGTCTTCAACCGCAACATACCAGGATGGTCTCAATATGGTTTAGTAAGCGGAACAATTTTGTGTGCTATCTGCATACTCTTCTCTTATATCTCCTATGCACTAATCGAAAAGCCATCCATGGGGAAACTCAGGATTGCCATGGAGAGAAAGACAGGCACACGAACAGCTCTTGCTTAATGTGCACTTGAGATAACACCAAGCCCGCTATCGGCGGGCTTTTCATTCGCAAGAATGCATGATCGGGATGCGCGTGCTCGACTGCAACTACGCCGTTTCTGGCGCTACTGCCGAAACGGTCAGATCCATACCGGCGACCGGCTGAGCTGGCCAAATCACTTCAGGTGGCCAACCGGCTTGGCTTGTGACACGACCAAGCAGCACGGCTTAGGTCTTCCTATTCAAGCACCAACTGCTTTATGGCTTCCTGACGTGTCGATGCCGCGAATGCATGCGCTATCGGCCAAGATTTAAGAGTCACGTCAACATCAGGCGCTACAGAATTGATCTGCGCTTTGGCTGCATCCGCTTGAGCGGGTGGCGTGCTGACATCTAGGGTGCCGTAGTTCAAGAATACCTTGACCGGCCCTTTGGTCGTGGCCAGCCTGGCGCGCGGTGATCTCACCAGATAAGCAGGATCATCAGGACCGGACGGCGCGGTGCCGATTACCGACAGCATGTTGTCTTTTAGCTGCTGATCTTGGGTTGTCGTGTAGAGCGACGACAGGTCGTGGATGATCAGCCATAGCGATGCCAAGTGAATTCTGCCCGGATACTTACCCATGTAATTCAGGGCTGCCATCGTGCCGCCAGAAGCAGCAGCGATGTAGACGCGGGACAGACCGGTCTTGTATTGCACCTCCCTCAGAACGATGTCGATGCGAGCCAGGGCATCGTCAGAACCCATTGCCTGAGGCGTGGTGTTAGGACCGTTGAAATTTGGCGAGACAATACATGCCCGATCCAAGGTCGCCAGCTCGGGGAAATCGGTCTTGACGGATTTGTAGTCACCCGACCACATATGCAGGTAGAGGATGATTCGATTCGCTTGAGCGGTGCACTTGATCAGGTATGGCTCCCCTGCCGCACTCGTTTCCAGGTAGTCCGAGCTGATCATCCCTGAAGGGAAAACTGCGCTCGCCGCCATGTCGCTGGCGCGCCGCGTGGCAGATAGTACGTCGTCCGCCAGGGCTTGACCAATGAGCATCATGGCTGCGCAAACAATTAAAATTTTCCGAATCATATGCTTCATCCCTGGATCTCCGGCGGCAATGGCCACTCGGGGGTTTGATGTGTCAAGTCTACCCGATTCGCCGCAACCCGAAACTGCTTCCACGAAATCAAGGAGGCTTGCTCGGAGTCGGTGACTTCGCCAAGGTCCACGGCATCCTGAAGCGGTGCGATTGCCCGTGTCGCGGCATCAAGCATGTTGTCGCGAATTGCAGAATTAGTTGCGTGAATCTCGGCAGCGCTTGGTACGTAAGGAGCCGGCTCGGAAAAAGATCCGTCCGAATAGCTCCAGCCCACTGCTGGAGCAGGATCAGCCCCAGTGATCTCGACCCAATGAACATCTGGATGAAACAGCGAGCGAATATCACCGCCTTCCGGGATCTGCTCTTGGGGATATCCAGGGGTCGGAAAGAACTCCATCACCACCCCTGCATCTATGCGCGCGAAAGTCCTCATGCGTATTCCCTCACAATAAACATGGCAGGCCCGCCATTGAACCCGTTATTGGCAGAGCTGGAAGCTGTCGCGCGAGCACCACTTCCTCCACACCCAAAACCACCAACTGCTGCAAGCAAGGCGGTTGCACCATATGGTGATTTGCCGCCGATACCTGCCGTAGCGCTGCTTGTTTGGTAGCAGGCACCAGTAGTACCTCCATCACCAGAAGACCCGTAAATATTTGCCCCTGTCGGCGCACTGCCTGGCGATGCACCATTGCCCCCGGCATTGGCGAATGATGATTGAGCCGCTCCTAGACCACCGCCAAGCCCGCCAGGTAGAGTCATCAAAGACCCGAAGCTTGAGGATGCAGCGTTGGTCCCCGCGACACCGGCCGCGCCAACACCTGGGGCGCCAATAGTCACCGACTGAGTGGTAAAGCCAGTAGCATCATACTTCCCCTTGCCGATGCTGCCTGCGCTGCCACCGCCGCCAGCTGCCGACTGGCTCGCTGATGTTGCCTGCGTGCCGCCACCGCCGCCACCAGCCGCCACGCCCTCAACTTCGATTGTGTTCGTGCCAACGGTCTTGGTATAGGTACTGGTCGTGGTAATGACCTGAATATTCAGCAGGCGTCCGGCCAGCGCCGTGCCGCCGCTTGCAGACGTAAGAATCCATGCGTCCAACGTCGATGAATATTTCACGGTAAAACGACTGTTCACCGGCAGTTCGCCGCCAATGAGTGCGGCATGACCCAGGCTAACGATCGGCTTGGCTGTCATTCCGTCTGGGGAAAACGTGCTCGCCCCAGTATTCAAGGCAATAGCCGTGGAGTTGAGGATCAACCCATCCACCAATGCCGTAACTGCTGGCACAAAGGTTGCCGTGTAGGCGTTGGCCGATCCGGTTCCGGTAACAGACACAGACGCGTTGAATGCTTCTCGCAGGCCAGAGTCAATCGGTCCCATGTCCACCCATGCGCTGTTGGCGCTGTTCCTGCGAAACAGCCGGTTGGTCCCGGTATCCGCCCATAACTGGCACGGGAAGGTAGGGCTTGGAGCCACAGATCCGCTGCTCAGCGATGCGAGCGCCTGCAGGGCATTGTTGATATCCCCCCTCACCGTCAGTCCGGGGCCGTTTGCAACGGTCATGTCATGCTGCGACATAAGTCAGTATCCCTTGGAGATGTAGTCGATAGAGCGGCCGGATTGAGCGACCCCACTTGAGTTGCGGATGACCACCGTAAAACCGGCGGCCGTTTTGACGGAGATATCAGGCCAATCACCCGGCGAGAGGTTTTGTGCGGTGAGGCTGACGGCAGGAGAGGCGTTGAACGGCGGCGAGTAGGTGACAGTAAGGCCCCCTATCGGCACCACCAAATCGTTGCCGCTCTCGATGCGATCGGGCATGTCGATCACGACTTCCAGCGTTGACACGTCGATCCAGTTGGTGCTCTGCTCCACCGAGCCGCGCAGCTGGAAATCGAACTGGCGGGCACGGTAATCCCCGACGACAAACGGCTTCCAAGCCGACCACACCGCCGGCGACACATCCGACGTGCGCACCCACAACGACAGCGAAGAACTGCTGGGCGGGTCGCCATCTATGCTTGTCAGCGCGTCAAAGTCGGCGATCGTGTCGATATAGGTGCCGTCGTCGTACAGCGCTGCCACCACATTGGCGGTGAGCGTGCAGTCATAGACATAACCAAGGTCAGTCGGCGCGGCAAAGCTGTAGATCATCGTCAGGGCGGAACCGCCGAACTTGTCGATCTCACCGAGCAATGCGTCGACGTCTGCTATGCCGTCAAAAGACCCGGCACCGGACATTCTCAGCACGCCGTCAGCCGGTGCCGCATTGACCGCGACGCCGGTGAACGCCGGCGACTCGGCAACAGTCAGCAAGACGTTGGCCGGCAGAGGCACCTGCGCATCCGACCAGACCTCAGTCACTGGCCCGCCAACCCCAGAGGAGTCGACCGCGCGAGCGAGGTACTTGCCTGGCAGCAATGCCACCACCGCCGACGTGGAGCGCCCCGCCGCGTCGGTCAGCGGCAAGGCCGCGTCCCAGTTGGATGAGGTGTTGCGCGAATGCCTTATGGCGATACTGCCGCCCAGCTTGACGTCGAGTTCCGCCGCCGGATCCCACGCCAGCGTGGCTACGCTGCTGACGACATCGAGGCGCAGTCCGGTCAGTGCCGCTGGCGGAGCCAGCAACGCCTGCGCCGTGTACGTCTGGATCGATGCAGGCCCGGAGAGGCCCAATACCGATTTCGGCGTAATGCGCAGCGACCACACACCAGATGACGCCGAGTCGAAATCAATACTCGGCGTCGAGACTTCGGCGACATACTCCCAATTGCCGCCAGGCTTCTTTACCTCAACCTGGTAGCGCATCGCACGCTCGGGCTGAGCCCAGCTGACCGTCAGCCGAGCAGCGGCCAGACCGGTGCCGGTGTCATACAGCGATTCAAGGAACGTCAGTTGCCCCACCGTGTCCGGAGCAGAAAGGTTCACATTGCTGGTCGGGTTGTCGACATCCGGCGTACCGAAATCAACCTCGTCGAATTTTCCGGCGTCATACGCCACGGCGCTGATCGAGTACGTCCCGTCGTCGCCTTCACTGATGCCGATGACACGAAACTTCTGCGTCTCCAGTTCCGCCGTCGAGAACACCCATGGTGCGCTGGCCAGAGGCGGTGTCGTCAACGGCGGTGAGACCGTGATGGAGGTCGCGCCCGCTCCCACGGTGACAGCCGCCGTCGCGTATGATCCGTCCGCCATCACCACGCCGACCACGCCCGTGCCGGCCTGGCCAATGGGCGCATCCAACAAGAGCGTGGAGACCGTGCTGCCGGCCAGAAGCCGGCCCCCGTTGCGAGCGCCGGCCCGGTTAGCATCGGCGATATCGATGATGTCGCCAGGCAGTGGGATGGCCCCGTCCGCCCCGACGCCAAACGTCACCGCCTCGCTTTCTGCGTACAGCAGCCAGCGACCAAGGCGGCGAGCTTGGCCGCGCGAGGTACAACCAATTGCCACCACGTCACTCTGCTGGATGCGACCCCACTTCGCGATAAGGTCGGGGCGCTCGACGATCTCGACCGACTGCTTGTATTGCTGGAGCGGATCGTTCCACGTCACTGCGGCGGTGTTATAGCGCTGATCGGAGGCGACCGACTGGTAGCTGAAATCGCCTCCAACGATGTTGGAGTTATTGAACAGGTAACGACTGGCGCGCGGCGCATCCTGTACCGCCGTCAGCGTGCCACCCGCCCAAAAACTGATGGCACGGAACACCGACACCATGTCGTTGACCAGCTTCCAGGCGTCCTGCTGCGTGGTCAATGCCAGGTTGCAAGTAAAGCGCGGCTCCATGCCGCCATAGCCATTCGGTACAGAGCCATCACAATATTGCGCGATGCTGTAGAGGGCGTACTTGTCGATCAGCGAAACGTCAAGCAAGCCGCCCAGCCCATAGCGGGTGTTGGTCAGCATGTCGTACCAGATCCAGGCCGGATTGTCGGTCCAGGCACGGGTAAAGGTTCCGTTCCAGGAGCCACTATAGGAACGGGTTCCAGGGTTGTAGTTGATCGGCACAAGCACCTTCAGCCCACGTATCATGAAGGCCGTGCGCGGGATGCTGGCGAACTGCTGGGCATCGATCGAGATGCCGACTAACGCCGTGTTGGGATAGCGCAGCTTTTCGTCCCACAGCAAGGTCAGGCTGTCGAAGAAGGTCCGGTTCTGGATTGCCGCGCTCGTCGAGTCTGCAGAAATGCGGGTGATCCGGACATAGCGCGGCAAGCCACCTGAGGTCGGCAGGCGCAGATAGTACGAAAACTGCGTCCGGCTCATGGTCTTGCCGTTGATCGTCAGATCTGAGCACAGCAGAAACCATGCACCACTACCTAACTTGCCTTCGATTCTGAACACCGCCGACGAACCGTTGGTATCGCCGTTCTGCGTATTCTGCTCGCTCAATTGCGGTGTGCTGACCGTCACGCGAACAGCATCGGCATCGGCATCGGTAATGGCGCGCTCAACGGAGACGCCCGATTTCAGCTCAACGCCAACCGACTGCTCGGCCTCCAGCCCGGTGATGGGCAGGTAGGCCTGCGACTGGGTGCCGTAGCGCCACTGCACGCTGACATCCGAAAAGTTGTAGCTGTTGTCGGTGTTTTGCAGCGGCACATCGTCGAAATAGATTCCCTGATTGCCGCCCACCAGCTCGTCAATCTCGCCCTCGCAGATCGCGTGCAAGATGCGAACATGCTGGCGTGAGCGCAGGCTGTCGGGGGCCTCAACCGCGGCGCGGGTCGACCCACCACCGCCACCGCCCCCCTTCCCGCCCCCCTTTCTACCGACAATGACTTCGCTCATGCAGGGATAGCCTCCGCCCACGTGCCGACTGCAACTACGCTGGAGCCCACCAGCATCTGCCCATAAACCACAGGTACAGGAAGGCCTTGTTGCGTCGAGTTGAACGCGCCGTTGAAGAGGTAGCTGGGTTTGTTCTCGGTGCCGGCCTGTTCTTGCTGGCTTGGCGACTTAGGAGTGGGCGAGAGCATTTGAATAACCCCGCCGATGGTCATGGCGATACCCATTTGAATCAATGGGGCGCCTATCCAGGCCTGGCCGAAGGCAGAGGCCACCACGCCAACAACGATCATCACCACGCCAAGCACGGTTTGAAACAGGCCGCCGTTCTTGCTGCCGGAGATGACCGGAACTATGCGGATCTCAGTCGTCCCGCTAAGGGTGAACCTGTCTTCACCGACATTTTCGCGGTTGCGGAAAATGGCATATCGCTGGCCTTTACGGGCTGAGTCGCGGATAAAGTCTTCGAATCCGGGTACGGTATGCTTGAGCGCGCTGAATGCCTCGACCGATGTACCTGTTTCGAGTTTCCTGAAATGCTCCCGGCCGCATGCCTTGGCGAGACTTCCAGAGAGTAGAATTCTGGTCATGCCATTGTCGGTAACGGCGCTCATACTTTTCTCCGGACAATAAAAAACCGCCCGTAGGCGGCTCTAGTAATCTGTTAGTTGCTATAGGCTGGTTGGCCGGACGTCTAGCCCTGCTTCTGGCGCCGAGAAAACGCGGAAGTATTTCTCCTGCCCCTTCTTCAATATTGTTTCTGTCTCTGTGCGTTTTTCATTCAATTGCCCGCAAAGTCCTGCTCCTTCTATCGCGGCACCTACAACCCACTCCCCCGGAGCAAGTATAAAAGTCGCCTTTTCTTCTGGGGCGAGCTTCGCCGCTCGCTCACCGTTAAGGAAAATAGTAGCGTAGCAGCCGCTGCCCATAAAGCCGCTATCTCGGATAACTGTAAGCGTCCCCGAGCCCTCCAGTGCAACTTGATAAGCCAGTACGCGATCGGCCGGTGCTTTTATAGCTTGCGCCGACGGAACTGGCGAAGTTGCACATCCTGCCAGCGCGATCAGGGCCAAGGCCGCGAGAGTTTTGCGCATGGTGAGCCTCCGAGTGTTTTGGCGACTCTAACAGGGAAGATGCGCACAAATACAGGGCCTATCGCGTGTATCGCATGATATGCGTCGTGCATTCACGGTAGGCGCGTCCGTAGACTTCTTTGCAGCTCAGGCGCCCATAGAGGTGGTGCAGCAGGATGTCGCCATCCAGCCAGATGGCTCCATGGCACGGCGTCGAACTACCGATCGCCATGACGATCAAGTCTCCCTGCTCGGGCGTGTCGACTGGGACGAAGCCGGTCTTGGCGAAGTTGTCGACGTACAGGTTCTCGCCGTTGTGCCACCAGTCATCCTTGCGGTGAAAGTCTGGCAGGGTGATGCCGAGCACTTGCCGGTAGTAGTCGCGGACCAAGGTATAGCAGTCGATCACGCCATGGACGAACACGCGGCCTTCCAGCGCCATTTCGCCAGAGGCCGGCATCTCATGCCATGTCGCTACATCGCCGACCAAGCCAACGATCCACCAGGCGGTGCGACTCGCGGCATGGCTGGCCAAGTCATGCAGGCTTGGCTCTGGACCAACGTCCGGGTGCGAATGAACGATAGCCACGATGTCGCCCAGGTCTTCGGCGGCCGCATAGTCCTCGGGGTGCAGGATGAAGTGGTCGGGCTCCTCGGATTGGTTGCGGCATGGCCTGTACTGCGGCTTACCGCGCACGCTGACGACCAGCCCCACGGACTCCCGCGGGTACTCGGCTCGGGCATGCTCCTCAGCCTCTGACCGACACTTGCTGAACAATTCACTCATGGTCAGAGCCTCGGAACGTTGGCAATGCCCGGGAAGCCGCCAAAGGGGAGTTCGCCATTGGCGCCAAAGCGTAACTTGCAGCCAGTGACAGTCCGACTGCACTGATCCCGGCTGGGGTCGCTGGTGGGGTTGTTGAGGTAGTCCGCCACTGGGCCGCCGGCATAGCCACACTCTCCAGACCGGTAGGCCCATAGGCAAGTGCCGGCAATGACCTGGCGCCGCGGAAGCTTGACGCCTTGCAGGTCGAGCGGAGAGCCCAGTTCGAATTCGATGGCTGCCGGCGTTTCGTTGGCCTTGCGCGTGATGATCCACGTTTCGACCGGGTACTCTTCGGAGGGGTTTGCCGTTGGGTTGCCGGCCGAGAAGTTCACTGCATCCAGGTACTTGACCAGGGTGCGCCGACGCTTGAGTTTGGCGCCGAGCAAGTCCTCATATTGCCGGCACAGCGCAGAGATAGTGCCGCCGAAGTTGCCGACCTGCAGCTTGGGCCGCGCCGGCGAGCCTTGGCTCGGCGTTGCAAACTCCTCAGCGTTGATTGGCCACGGCGTATAGGTGTTGCCCTGCCAGATGACCGAACCAAGGTTTTCGTTTGTCCCGGCAGTGAAGCGAAGGGTCAGGCTCGGTAGCACCAGCTCGAACCCCTCCCACATGGTCAGACCGGTTGCCAGCGAAAGCTGACCCTGGAGTGCGGTCATTCGTAAACCTCCTCAAAGGTCGCAGACAGGCCGTCCACGCCGCGGGCGATGTCGGTCCTGGTCCATTCGCGGCAAACAAAAACCCCGATAGACTGACCGTGGTGCGTGTAGTTGAAGGCCTCGACGGCGCCTCGGGCTGCGAGAAAGGCATCGATCAGATCAATCTCCGCCTTGGCCCGCTTGAACGTCAGCGAGTACTTGCGTGGCTGCCGATTGATCCCGGTCCCCTGCCGCTGCTCATACCCATCGCCGAACTTGATCACCTTGACGGTCGGCGTGATCACCCGGGAGGCGTCGTATGTTGGAACCCATGTGAATGCCAGCATGCTGCCTCCTTAAGTGAGTTGCCCACCGTTACGGCGTGCGAGTGATATTTCCTGACGGCAAACCACCTTGATGGCTTCAGCCAGGCGCGCCGGATCTGGTGAAGCGCCACCACCTTCGGAGGCGTCTACCGTCACGCTGACGTTGACCGTGCTGGAGTTGGCCCCGCCGCGAACGCCGAGACGGCCTTGCGAGTCGCGAGCCAGAGGCACAATCGCCTCCGGACCAGCCTCACCCATTACCCCGGTTTTGCCGTTGGCCATACCAAAGGCTGTTGGTGTGCTGATGACGCTGTCGGAGAAGGCCCCGCCATTGGCGAACATCTGCACGCCGCCGGCCCAGGCTCCGCCTTTCGCCTGCGGGAAGTAGGTCGACGAGTAGCCAGCTTGTGATGCGCCAACGTTCGACGAGGTCGCACCGGCAGAGCCCGAGGCAAGACCATTTCCGCTACCACCGAAATAGGTGCCAGCCACATTGGCAGCCAGGCCGAACAGACCACTCAGTGCAGAGGAGCTGGCCTGCCGAGCAGCAATCCGCGCCATATCAGCCAGAATCGACTTGGCCAGATCAGAGAACGAAGCCTTGCCGGTCGTGACGAATCGTGTAAAGGCGTCCTCAGCCGAACTGAACGCATTGGTGAACAGGCTCTTCGTCTGCCCGGCCACGTCCCGCGTCGATTCCAGGTAGTTTTCCCAGGCCGACGATGCGCCGGCGCTCCAGCTGCCCTGTGCCGAGGTCATGTCGTCGTAGTTGGCGACAACCACGTTGCGCAGGTCCTGCTGGCTCTGTGCGACGGCCTTGAGCTTGGCGTTGTACTCGTCGAGGCTCATGCCCCTTGAGCCGTCACCGTACTGGTTGGCCAGATCGATACGCTGGGCGTTGGCCTTGTCGTCGATGCTGTTGAATTGCCCGGATAGCGCTTTCTGCCGATCACCCTGGCCGAGCCCTGCTGCGTCTCGCTGGCCTTGGTTGCGCAACGTGACGGCCTGCTGCTGCAAGGCATCGGTGTAGGTCTTGATCGCCAAAGCCTGCTTCTTGACCCTGCCCTCTTCGTTGGTCGCGAGGATCTCAAGCTGGCTGTCGGCATCCTTCTGCGCCTTGACCATGCTGGTGCGTGCGTCGGCGATCTTCTGGTCCAGCTCGATGCGTTGCTGGCCAGTCGTGCCCGACTTGTCCTTGACCGCCTCCAGTGCCGCAATCTCAGCCTGGTAGGCGCCAGTGACCTCTTCACGCTCCGCCCGGATCAGCGCTGTACGCTGGTCGAGGTAATTTTGCTGCGTGATCAGCCCGGCCTTCTGCTGCGCCTCAAGCTCTTTCTCGGAGTTCGAGTAGGTGGCCTGCAGCTCCTTGATAGCGTTCTGGGCGTCGTTGTAGCCGGTCAGGTTGAGCTGATTGGCCTTGCCGGCGGGATCCTTGTTCTTGTCCTTGATGTTCTGGATGTTCTTCGCGACAACGGCAGCCTGAACCAATGGGTCGTCAGGGTTGGCCGCGCGAAGCTTCTCGACATCGCGCTGATACTCCTTGATCAGCTTGTTACGCTTTTCCTCATTGCTGAGGTTGGCGTCACTGAGCGCCTTGAGTTTGCCAGCCGCCTCGATCCCTTCCTGCTGGACCTGAACCCGGTCACCGATGAACTTGGTTCTCGACTTCTCGGCTTCTATTTGAAGCTCAAGGTAGTCGAGATCCTTTTTATCCTGCTCGGTGTTGCGGGTATCCAGCCCCAATGCCATGGCGCGCCCGCCACGGCCTTGATTCGATTTCAGGCGCTGGCGAATTTCTTCCGCTTGCTGCTCCAGGGTCTGAGTCCGGCCGATGTTGAGCGTGGCATCCAGCGCGCCAAGCGCTGCAGACTTGATTCCTTTCCAGGCGCTTTCGATCAGGCCCAGATTCTGGGTGATCTCACCTGTTCTGGAGTTGATGGTCGAGGCATAGGTGTCGGTCAGCAGCTTGGCGGCGCCGATAGTGTCGCCCTGCTCCTTCAGCGCAACGATCTGCGAGTAGACAGCTGCCGTCAGGAAGCCGTACTGATCGTTCAGCTCCTTCGCCGCAGCGACCGGATCCTTGGCGATCTTGGCGAACTCGGCGATGGTTTCATCAATCGCCTTGCCGGTAGTTTTCTCCATCTCCAGCGCAGCCGTAGCGATCTCGCCAAAGCTTTCGCCGGCAATCTTGCTATTGCCAGCCAGCTTGGCCAGTACCTCAGCAGCAGCACCGGTGGTGCCAACTGTCGCACTGACTTGGCCGGCCAGAGTTGCCAACTGGTCAGCGCTGGTTCCTGCCGCATTGCCGGTGAGGACCAGGGCGGTATTGTAGGCAGTGGACTCCTGACTACCCTTGTAATAGGCGAACCCCAGCGCAGCAGCTGCCGCAGCTGCAACGGTGAAGGGGTTTACCAGTGCCAGAACATAACCACCCAGAGCCTTCGCTGCCGGGCCGACACCGCCAAACATGTCTTTCAGTTGACCGCCTTGTTGTAGAAACACCTGCAGTGGTGCTTGGCCGGCCTGAAGACTGGTCACAATGTCAGTGAACTGCGCTGGCACCCCGCGCAATGCCGCGGCTGTTTGCTTGGCTGAGACTCCGGTTTGAATGGCGGCCTTGTTGAAGTTGACCAAGCCAGCAGTTGCTTCGGCGCCTTGCTTGCTGATCTGTCCAAAAACCGGAGTGCCAGATCCAGACCATGCGCCAAGCCCCTTCAGGCCGGTCGATAGATAGGTGAGTTTCTGTCCTGCTTCAAGGAATGCGACGCCAGACTCTTTGGTGGTTGCATTCAGCGACGCAAGCCATGCTTTTGCCTCTTGAGTCGATTTCAGCGAGTCGACAAAGGTGCCATTCTTGATTGAGTTGCCAAGTGAGAACATGCCAGCTTCAAGAGCTGTCGTGCCACCGTGCAGTGCGCGAAATGAGCCAACTGCACTATCTGCAGAGACTGTTTGCTGCTTAATGGCAACGGCCGCTCTTTCAGCGCTTCTGACAACCTTTTCTTGAGTTCCATTGAGCGCTTCAGATCGTTCGCGGTACGTGCCTATGGAATTGGCCGCCGCCTGAAACGAGCTGGACGCATCCGTAATGGACTTCCCGACTGAAACCATCGCCCGCGCTGTAGCGTCCTGCTTGGCATTCAGAGCTTGCAGCTCGCGGACGATCTGCTGAGTATCCGCAGCCATACCGCCTAGGGCTTGCTCCCAAGCCTTACCCGTGCGCTTGACAGTCTCTTCGGCTCGAACGCCTGAGTCGACCATCTTGTCCATGTCAGTAGAGGCTTTTGCAGCGTCCGACGTATCAATCTTTATGCCGAGCGATGCAATATCCATAGACCACCTTCAAATAAGCGCCCGGCTTAACGGGCTGCGTTCTCACGCCTCGGCCATGACGGCCAGCGCCTCGGCCTCCATGATCTGGAGGTCAGGAAATATCTCGGGGATTTGCCGCTTCTTTATGCCGATTAGGACTGCTACTTCACGGACTACG
Organism: Pseudomonas sp. FP1742; assembly: GCF_030687145.1. Classification (NCBI taxonomy): domain Bacteria; kingdom Pseudomonadati; phylum Pseudomonadota; class Gammaproteobacteria; order Pseudomonadales; family Pseudomonadaceae; genus Pseudomonas; species Pseudomonas sp. FP1742. The sequence goes on from NZ_CP117460.1 coordinate 4,575,215, forward strand.
GAGTAATCCAGTCCGGTAGCCCCGCCAGCACCAGTACGCCATTGAGTGCCCAGCGCATTGAACAGGCGGAAGACTGGCCAGTTATCTGGCCAGATCTCCACGTCGTCATTTGCAATATCAGCTAGCGTCAGGCCCAGCTTGGCCATGTCTTCGGCTGTGGCGCACGGCTCATACATCGCGCGCGCTGCGGCGATCAGTTTCCCCGGCGGGCAACCTCGTAGGCCTTCTGGTAGGCATCGATAACTGCGGTAGGAGCGCCGACGCAGGCAGTGACCAGATCCACGATCGCCTCTTCCGTGAACGCATCATCAAACGCCCAGCCGACCACAATGTCTTTCATCTGGCTGGCTTGAAGCTTGATCTCGGCGGCGGTGGTTTCCTCCCACGTCGATCCTTCCTTGGTAGCTGCTGCAACCGTGGCTTCGCGCGCGGCATTCCACTTGTCGAACATCGCGGAAAGCTCGTTGCGGTCGCGATACTTGAACTCGAACTCAACCGAGATCGGATCGGCGCCGACGCGAGGGATCTCGACTTCCTTCTTGAACGTCGGGTTCTGGGCAATCTTGAAACTGGCCATGGGGCTTCCTTACGACGTGTAGCGAGTGGCGGTGGCTTGCAGCGCCATGGAAACAGTCTTTGTCATCACGTTGTTGCGCGAGATGGCCGGCTGTTGCGAGAACGAGGTGAAGACGCCGTAGTACAGCTTGTCGGTGCCTGGCAGGTTCATGCGCGCAGCCTGGATGGTACGGGCAGTGTCTGCCGCAGTAACGACTGGCACGTATGGCAGGGCCGGGTCATCCGCAACGGTGATGGTCATGCTGGCGGCAGACTTGTCGGTCGGAATCTGGAAGCCTTGCTGCGCCTCGAGGAAGGCGACATCCGCGTAGTTCTGCTCGCCGCCGGCCGACGCGAAGTCGGTGATTTGCGGGATCTGCACCCAGGTCAGCACCTTTTTCAGGCTGCCAACACCAGAACCGGCCGGGTACACGGTAGTGTCGGTGGTGTCGATCGCTTCCAGGGTGATCGCGGTGGCAGTTGCTGCCTTGACGCGGACGACCTTGTTGTTCAGTGCGGTCCAGCCAGACGCGACCAGCAGAATATCGCCGACCGCCAGCGTGGCGCCGGTCACGGTGCAGATGGCTTCGGAGGCGTTGGAGATCGCCGAGAAAGCGAGTGGTGCGGCGTAGGTGGCGGCGTGTTCGAACGTCGCACCGTTTGGCAATTTTACGGCCATGGGTATTCCTCTATGCAGAAATGACAAAACCCGCTCAATGGCGGGTTCTGGGTTTGCCCAATGGGCGGATTAGTTGGTGTCGGCCCGGTACTGGATCGACAGCGGCAGCGTGGTGGTCGTGTCGCCCTGCTGGGCTGAGCCAGTGGACATCGGTGCGCGGACGTATACGGTGAAGGTCGTCTTTGTCAGGCCGAGGTTGTTCGGGAACAGAGCGGCGATCTCGTCGGCGATCCCTTCAGCGGCACCACGACCGATGCCGGCCTTGGTCACCACGCTGACCTGAAAGACGCCACGGTAAGCCGTGTGCTTGCCTTCAAGGTCTTCGCTGGTCGTGTTGGCCGGCAGCAGGAAGGCGCGCAGGTAGGGCGAGCCGTCCGCTGGCGGCGTGAAGGCGACGTCTTCGTAGGCAATCGGCAGCGCCGGAACCCGGGCAGTCGCCCACGTCTTCAGGCGAGCCTCAAACAGGGAGCGGATGATCTTGTCTGACATCAGGGAAGCTCCGAGACGGCTTTATCGATGAACATCTGCACTTCGAGGACGGAGATGCGGACCATGCCGGCGGGGGCCTGGGTCGAGTGCCCATATTCGAGCGGCTGGCCGTAAGGCAGGTTATTCATCATCCAGATGGTGCCGACCTGGGTCGTGAAGCCTTGGATGACGCCTATCCCCTCGCCTTTCGAGTCGTTGCCAGACGGGTCGATGCGCTCGAGCGTGCCGGTCTTGGCTACGTCGAAGCTGACCTGCCAGTTGCCCCGGAAGCGCCCGCCGACATACCCGGCGCCGGCGGTTAGATCCATGCTGTCCTTGATCAGTCGCCCAGGCTTCATCCGGCCGGCCTTGGTGAGGTTCGCCGGAACGTTGCGCAGCTCGGCATTCAGCCGTGATACTTCATTGTTGTACTGGGTCGCGGTGGCGTTGGCTGCCCATAGCTCAGGGTTGCCAACCGGGGATCGATCCACCACGGCGCCCAGCAGGTCGATAGCGACCTTCTTGATGACCGTCTCGGCATTGGCTTCGGCCTTCGCGGCGAACGCCTTCAGGTCCAGGGAGAAGCTCATTTGCGCGCCTGCACAGCGAAGCCGACAGCGAGGCCGGCGTAATCCCAAGGGTCGACGTTCTGCACGGTGTAGGTGTCGCCGTCGAACAGGATCTTGTCCTGGCTGATCGGCTTCGGCGTGTCAGTACCATCCAGCAGCAGCGGCGAGACTAGGATCTTCACGTCGCCCTGCTTGATGCGCGAGCCGTCGATGTCGCTCTGCTTGTAGGTGTCACGAAAGCCTGAACCATCGTATTGAGCCGGAGTGGTCGGCGTGGTGCCCGTCTCCGGGTCGTAATCGCCGGTCGTAACGCGGATCAGCGACAGCTCAAGGCCTTTGCCGCCTTGGGAGCGCGGCGCCAACATCCGCGCAGCGCTCGCCTTCGCTCGATCATAGATGTCTGCCATCAGCTTCTACTCAGTGAGACCTGACTGGATGACTGCAAAAGCCCAGAGAACTGCGCATAGGACTGCCGAACAGCTGCAGGCTTGCTGATGATGGGGCTTGCAGTCGAGTACTCGGTTTCAAGCGGGCCAACCTTCTCCCGGCTGATCGCGCCAAGGCGCTGTTCAGGTGGGGAAAGGTCATCCGCATGAATCTCGGTCGCCAGAGCCATCTGCCCGGCCTTGACCTGCGCGGGGATGGTGTTGGACGGCAGCAGCCACTTGTTCAGGCTGACTTCATACCGAGGCCAGGCCAGAGTTTGCAGCGAGCTCACCGTGTGCCCCTTCCAGGGCAGCGCACTCATCTGCAGCGCTGCCCGGCGCAGCAATGCCTCCTGCGACGGCGTATCAGCCGGAATCACCCGGCCGAAGTTCGCCGCATAGGCGACCAGTTCAGCAGCCGTGGCAAAACTCTCGGCACCTGGAACGATCAAACCGGTTTCGATGACGAGAGCCATGGGTTAAACCTCTTTCCAGCCGTTGCGCTTGTGGTCAGCCAGTGCGGTTGGGTGCACGTGAAGGGTTTCGCCGTCCTTTTCCACTTCGATCAGGTGGGAGTTGTCCACCTCATCTTCCTCAGGCTCGGGCTTTTTGGCAGCCGCTGCCTTGGCCAATTCCTCCGCATCAAGTGCCTCTTGCGCCTTTGCCATGTGCACCGCCTGCTCTTCAGCAGACAACAGCGCGAATTCTTCTGCCTTCAGCCCGCTCAGCTCCAATGCTTTCGCTTGCAGTGCGCGCTCGGTTTTTTGCTCTTTGGTCAAACCAGCCATGCTCTATTCCTCTTGAACACGCAGGGGCCGAAGCCCCTGAGCGCTATTCGACGTATCAGCCCAGAACGAGGCAGACGTGCTCGGATTGAACCACTTTGAAGCCCCATGCCAGGTGAAGCTCCCAGGTGGTCTGGCCGTACTGCTGGATTTGCAGCAGCAGGTAGGTCATGCCGTTCTGATCACTGATCAGCATCTGGTCGATGGTGGCGTTTTCCGGCATGGCTGGCGGACGCATGATGCCTACCACGGCGCTACGTTCGAACGCGAGGTTCGGTGCGTAGTTGTTGCCGATGGTCATGGCATTGGCAGTCGCGATGGTGGTGCGAGCACCCGGACGGCCAAGGCTGATAGTGCCAGGAGCAGCAACACCGTTGGTGACCACGTACTTGTTGACCGAGTCAGCAGCGAAGGTCACAACGTCGCCAGCCAGCACGGTACCGGTGCCGGTTACCAGAGCAATGTCGCGCACGCCGGTAGCAGTCGAGCCACTGGTAACGTAGGACGCGCCAGTACCCTTGGTGTGCGTGGTGATGCCTGCCGATTCGGTGATAGCGAAGCCGAACTGACGCAGCAGACGACCGCTGCGACGTTCTTCATCGCTGCCCGCCTGATAGGCTTGCTGGATGATGCCGAGCTTGCGGGCAGCCACGCCAGCGCTCGAGTCGATGCACATTTGCAGGTCAGCGAGCGGCGCACCGTTATCCAGCAACACCTTACGCGCGTCGGCGATGATGTTGATGTCCGAGGCGAACGGGTTGGTGCCGGCGGTGCCGACAGCGCGGGAGGCGCCCTGCTTGATGGCGACGGCGCAGTCAGCTTCTGCCAGATTGCGCAGCGAGCGCATGCCCTGGGCAATGAGTTGGCGAACCCATTCCTTGTCGGTGCCGCCGTTTTGCAGGCTTTGCAGCTGATCTCCAGTCATGTACCAGCTGACTTTCTTCGAAGCAGTGATTGCCACGTCGACGCTGGTCGCGGTTGCATCATCACCCTGAGGAGCGGCCACGCCCGGGGTGAAGTCAGTCGGAGTGCGGGTCGGAGCGACCGGAACCTTGACGGTGTCACCCTTGGCGACTTTCTTGTCGTCAAAGTTGGCATTGATCGAGCTGATTACCCCGAACGCTTCGTTCGAGACTTCTTGGGCAGCCGAGTACAGAACCGGCTGCAATGCGGTGAGAACGTTTGCCATGTGGCGGTTTCCTTAAGGCAATAAAAAACCCGCACATGGCGGGCCTTGGTTTGGGGTTTGGTAAATCAGCCCTTGATGGTCATGCCGCTGTTCATCGCCGCAGCCCGTTCTTTCGGGGAGAGTGCGTTGAATGCTTCTTGCGTCATGGTCTTGGAGCCATTCCCGCCGCCATGGCCCGCTCCGCCACCGTTGCCGGTAGCAGGGAACCAGTGAGGACGGGAGTCCTTCATTTCCGCAAACCACTCCTTGAGCGTCAGCGGCTTGCCGTCTTTGCCGTACTTGCCCTCGCGGGCGATTGGGTTACCGTCGTCGTCCAGCTCGAAATCGCGGGCGGCGGCCAGCATCGCGTCTTCCATGGCGTACTTGTGTACGCCAGCTTCAGTTGCGGCGCCTACCACCTCGCCCTTGAGGACGCGGGAAGCGAACTTTTCGGTGCGGCTGGATGCGTTGGTCGCGGCGTCTTGTGCCGCCTTCAGGTCTTTCTCGAAGCCGGCCTTCATGCGGTCAGCACGCTTGGCCAGGACAGTGTCGATATCCCCCTTGGCAATCAGCTGAGCTTCTTCGTCGTTCGCAAACTTCGAGAGAATGCCGCGCACTGCTTCCGGATCGATACCTTCGAAGGACTTGAGTTGGTCGCCGTAGGTCTTGATCTTCCCGAGCAGTTCGCTGTTCTTGGTCTTCAGACCGGTTACAGCCTCGCCAACCCGAGACGCGATGATCGCTTCGATTTCCGGGGTGATTTCCGGGCTTGACCCGCCTCCACCACCGCCATTGCCACCATCACCACCTTCGCCACCACCTTCTTCCGCCATCAGCGGATACCACTTGCCGAAAATAAACATCTGCTAACCCCTGGGGTCTGTTGGCCGCCTGGCGGCAATAAAAAGCCCCGTCATTGACGAGACCTGTGTAAATCGTGGGCATAAAAAAGCCCCGGCGGATGCCAGGGCTGTTTGAATTCGTTTCGTGACGCTACAGCGTGACACGCTCGCCTTTGAGTAGGCAGCCAACGCACAACAGAACCTTTGTCCCGCCAGTTGGCTTGCCGTTCTTCATCAGTACGCCGATCTTGGTCTCGATCACTTCCCTGCCGCCGCAGCGATGGCACTGAATCATCGCTTCAGGCTTTGGCATCGCCCGCACACGACGACGCACTTGCTCGACCGGGGTATCCGGTGGAGTGGTGCCGTCGATCACGTGGAAGCGCGGTTTATCGGTCATGCTGCGATCTTAGCAAATGCTGCTGCGTCGCGCGCACGCATCTGGTCGAGCGTCATCCATTCACCGGTCGGCGTGTAGAAGTCCTCCAGATCCAACTTGCCATCCTTAAGCAACTGAGCGCGCACCGGGCCGAGCACCTCGATCTTGCGGGCGTCCGACTGGCGGTTGAGCCATTCGCTGTAGGTGGTGTTCGCCGGGACTTGGCCGTCCATGCTGGCGCGCTGGGCCGGGGTCATCTCGTCCAGCTTCATGCCGAGTTCACGCCACGACTTGGTCACTGCCGCCGAGGTCGACCGGCAGCACCAGTGGATCTTGCCCGGCCCTTGCAGCCAAGGCACCTTGTGACCGATCGGCTTATGCGTATTGACGGTGTACTGAAGCTGGTCGCGTATACGGCACATCGGCGAGGTCTTGTTGTCGAGCGTGGACACCCAGCGCTCGGCCTTCAGGATCTCTTCGTTGGCCTTGTTGAATTCATCCCGTGCAGTCGCCGCGGTATGGCTGACAGCCGTCCTGACGACCGCCGCAAGGTCTTTGCGTGGCCGCTCAAGGAACCCGTCAGCGTATCCAGTAGCCCGAGAGCCACGAATGCTGCGAACAATCTGGTCGGTCGTCTTGCCTTCGAGGTAGCCGGTGCGGATGGCGTTGCGGACCTTGATCATCCGGTCGGCGGCGATCTCCTCGCCCCAGTTGCGCAAAAGGCGACCCTGGAACGGCCTGGAGAGCGCCGCAGCATAGGCCTGCTCGGCGCTGACACTGGCAATCGGAAAGCGGACCAGCACCGGCTCGGGAATGGCCTTCTCGAACAGCGCCTGCTGCCAACTCACCTCGTAGCCTGCCAGTTCCTTCAGGTCATCCTGTAGCGCTTGGGCGACAGATGCATAGGCCTGAGTGTTGATCAGCCGGACCTGATCCAGCAGCAACTCCAGGCGCTCGACGGTGAAGGACTCAGCCGGCAACCGCTCCAGTGCAGCAGCCAGCGCCGCCGAAAGGTCAGCATCCGACCGATTCAGCAGCGCAATGATCCGCCGGACCACGCCAATCTTGTACTTTTCGAGGCTGACCGCGTGCGCGATCTGCTCGTCTTCGAGGACCTGGTTGACGGTTGGCATTTAGAGCACTCCGAGGCCCGGCCCCTGCGTTGCGATCTTGGCTTTCTCTTCGTCCCACTTGATGTCGCTCGACACCACGTTGCGGCGCTGCATCTCGGAGAACAGGGTCTCATCGGATAGCCGGCCTTGCGATGCCATGTTGAGCAGCAGAGGCAGAGTCGTTTCCGGGGCGAAGTCGATATCAAAGTTACCCTGCACCTGGACGTGACCGCCTTCCGGCAGGCCGCTCAGTTCGGCGAAGTGCTGGAGGATCTGATCCAGAGCATCCTCAAGCCCGCTCGCCATGGTCTGAAGCGGACTCAACTCCTGAGCGGCCTCATCCTCGGCCTGCGTGGCAGTCTTGACGGCCTGCTTGTCCTTCTGGAGCAGCTTGGCACCGGCGACACGCATCTGGTCTTCAAGATCGGCCAGCGAGGTGCGCCCGGCTTCGATCGAGGCGCCGGTGTGCTCGACCCACTCCATTTTGCCGTTGGTTGGCAGCTTGGTGGCGGATGCGGTGCCGACCTTCAACTCCCAGGTGTCATCGTCGATACCCGAGATCGCCAGCATCGGCACTCGGGCAACGTGCAGGATGTTGTCCTGGTCGCTTTGAGACTGCCAGTGCTTGGCATTGAGGTAGGCCAGCTCCAACAGCGGAGGCTTGGCGGTCATGAAGCCTGTGCGGTCGGTGTAGAGGGTCGTCAGCGGGATATGGTCGAGAGAGGTTGCGCCCTCGTCGTACAGCACCCACGTCTTCTTGCTCTCGACTTCCTGCTCGCGGAAGGTCATCCATGCGCCAGGGATCAGCACGCGGATCTGCGGAATGCACTTGATGCCGAACAGGCCATCTTCCTCTTCGACCGACTCCATGTAGCGGAACTGGGTCAGGACGTGTTCGCCGCCATTGTTGCTGACCCGCCACCCCAGCACCTGCTGAGGGCGGATCATGATGGCGTAGGGGCGAGCCTTGGCGGCCTGAGCGTCGGCCAGGGTGACCAGCTGCTCAGTGTCGCCGCTCGGCTTGATGTTCGGGTAGTCGGCCAGCGCATGGCACAGGCCGTGCGACAGCGCCTGGGTGAAGAACGACTTCGCCCAGACCTGCAGGTTGTTGCCTTGGCGGTCGAAGTCCTCGGCCAGGTCCTGAAGCACTGGCGGAACGTCATCGCCCAGTACGATAGGTTCAGCGAAGACGCGCCCGGTGTTGTTCTTCACCGTCTCGCGGTAGGCCGGGAACAGAGTCGAGAGGTTCAGGCGCTTCGTGTAGTCGCTGCCCTCCTCCTTCGGCCACTTCGGCAGCAGCGCTTCACCAGCCTCGCGCATCGCCCGGGTACCGCCCATCAAAGGATCGACGATGGCCCAGTCTTCGCGCATGGCGTCCACTGCCGGCAGCGTTTTGCTTGGGTCGTCAGACATAGTCAGATTCTCAGAGGTGCGGTGGATGCGGTGCGTACACGCTTGGTCTTCGCGACGGCGAAGTATCTGAAGGCGTCGGAGCCGTGAGAGGTGCGGTCATGGAGAGGCTTGTCCTTCCAGCAGCCGCGGTTCTCGTCCCACTCCTTGCGGTAGTTCTCCAGGTGGCCGATGCCTTCTTCGCACTTGGACTCATCGAACACGCAGAGCGGCAGGATCTCCCGCGCGGCCTCGATACCAGTATCAACTGCTGTCTTGGGTACGACCTGGAACCGAATGGAGTACTTCTCGCCATCGATCACATAGCCCTCTTTGGCGATGTCCTTGCGACTCTTGGCATCGCTGCCGAACTCCCGGTTCTCGATGTCGTGCGGCCCCCAGTGCTCGGAGTAGGTGTAACCCTTGTCCTTGAGCACCTTCATGTAATGCCGCAGGCCTTCGCCGGAGTTCTCGTAATAGTCGATGACATGGTATTCGGTGCCGACCTGACGCACGAACCAGATGGCCGTGGAGTCGCCGACGCCAATGTCCCAGAAGGTCATCACAGGCAAATGGCTGTTGTCCGGCACAACCCCTATGCGCTTGTTGGCATAGAGCTTGGCGAACTGCTTGGCGTAGTAGGCGCCTTCGACCGACTGCTGGAACGCTTCCGCCGGGACCGACGGGTATTCCCTCTTCATGTCGTCGCCGAGAGATTTCTCCTTGGCGGCGTACCAGGCTCGCTGGCCGTCGTTGGTGACGATGCCGTGCTTGGCTGCCAACTCATTGAAGTAGTCGGTCAGGCGCTGCGGGATGACCACGCCAGTCGGGTCAAGCCGGTAGTCTTTGTTCTTCCACCAGCTGAAGAAGAAGAATTTCCAGTCCAGTAGGCCTAGGGGCACACCGGACATCTGTTGCTTTTCGGCGCTCTGGCTGTATTCGAAGAAGTAGCCCGCCCGCCCCTCTGCCGTCGACTCGATGGTGACGAAGCAGTCGGTGGCCACAGCCTCGAAGGCGCCAGTGACGATCTCGCGGGCCTTATGCGGGAACTTGGCGCAGATCTTCCCGAACTCGGACACATGCAGGTAACGCAGCGTGCCGCCTCGGAAGGACGTGGAAACGTAGATCGAGCCGCCCTTGCTGAACACCAGCTCGCCCGACGCATCGTTGCGTGCAGGGTTGGCCTTGCGGATCTCGACCGGCAGGTTGTCGTAGGCGTACTTCACCTTCTCCCGGAACAGGCGCTTGGCGTCGTTCAGGGTGTGGGCAATCAGCGCGCACTTGGCCGACTCGAACAGAGCGGCGTCCAGTTGGATGATGCAGCACTCAGTGGTGAAGCCGAGCTGGCGAGCCTTCAGGATGATGTTGCGGGTATGCAACCCATCGAAGTACTCGACCTGCTCGTCCGTCATCCGGAAGCGGACCTTCTTGCCCTGCTTATCCGTGATGAAGTAGAGATTGTTCAGCCTCCAACGTTTATCCCGGAGCAGCGCTATGTGCTCGGGCTTCATGTCAGGCTTCCTTCGATAGGTCATCCATCAGTTTGGATAGTTCGTCCGAGTCTCCGGGCTGCTCTTTGTCGTCCAGGCCGAATGCCTGACGCTCAAGGACCTGCAAGTTCTTCATGGCCGACGACAACTGAAACAGCGTCTTGGCGTTGCTCGGCAGGCTGACAGCGGAAAGCATGGTTGCCCGCCGCATGCCGTTGCTATCTTCCTTGGTCTCTTCGTCGATCGAGTCTTCGATCTCTTCCCGCTTGCTGATGGTCGTCAGCAAATCATCCATCAGCAGGTTCGCAAGGTTCGTGGCCTTGCGAATGTCACGGCGATGACTGCGAACAACCCTGGCGCCTTCCTCGGCAGCCTCCTCGACGATCTCGGCATCTCGCTCAGGGTTCGCACATTGCTCTTCGCGAACCTCGCCGCGAACCAACTTGTTGCGAACCTCTTTACGGACCTGCTCGGAAAGGTCTCTTGCCCATCCAGAGGCCTTGGCCTTCTTGCGGATCGCGGTGTCGCTGATGCCATTCCGGTCAGCGATGGTTCTGATGGAAAGCGCACCAGCCCGGTAGGCTCGTTCAATCGCCTCCCAGTCGGGTTGCTTTGCCGCCATGTTGAATTCCTTCTACTGCTGAGCCTTTGCGGCGCTTTCATTCGATGTCTACAACTTCGATATGGCCCCACACTGGGTGGATGTCAGCGTGCTCGCCATCAGTTGACTTGATTGGGTCGTCATACACGACAGCAATGCCTGCGCTGGCATCGGCGTAGATGACGAATCTGGTCCGCTCGCCATCAATGAACACAAGGCGTCTGCCCCTGCCATCGTTAGCCCAGTGGACATGACTTCCTGACCGGTCACTCATGCCTCCACCTTCACGGTGAGCGTTCTGATCTTGCCGCCAGTGCTGGTGTCACGCTTGGCTGCCATCTCGACTGCTTGGTAGGCGGTTGCGCCCATGTCGAAGGCGGTATAAGCGTGATCCGAGCCGCTGCCGATTGCATATGGCCTGTCAAGCACGCATGGTGCTTTCCACATCTTGCCTTGGGCATACCCGATCAACGTCAGGTCGCCGTCATGCAGAACAAGGGCGCTCGCCTCACATTCGCCGACAATCTCTTCGCCAAACCAAGCGCCAATCAGTTCGTTGATCTCGCCTGTCGCGCCAGTGCCGAAGAAAGTCGCCCCGTCACGTTCGTGCATCTTGTCGAAGTCGTCGTAAACGATGGTCCCACCTCGCGAGACTCGGCCGTCATAGGCGATGATTCCGTCCTTGTAAGCGATGGTCGTCATTGGCTGGCCTCATCGGTTGGTTCGATCTCGCGATACCGGGTCGCCTTCCGGCCTTGGGCCTCGAGCTTGTCGGTGTCGACTTCAAGGTCTGCCATATAGGCGAAGGTGTTGACCGCCACCACGTATAGGCGAAACCACCATGGGTGATAGGCCAGCAGGAAGACTTTCCGGGCCATATCGTCACCCATGGATGTAGAGAGTGGCGCCCGCACGAAGCCAGGCACCCTTTGGTTTAACAGGTAATTTGAATCGGCTGCCTGAAGAGAGGGTCGCGCTGCGCATCACGACAGGCCTTCCCGATAGCGTCGGCAATATCCCGCGGGTTTGATGCTGGCGGGAAATTGATACTCGGCTTGATCTGGAACTCAGGCGTGACCTTCACGAACACCGTCTTCAAGTGCTCGGTGATCGACTTCCACTGCTCAGGCGTTGGCTGTTGTCCAGCCGTCAACTCGGTGTAACCCTGGAGCCAATAGGCGAACTGTTCTGGAGTCATGATTTGTCGTCCGACGGCCGGTCAAGGTTATTCAGGCATTGTTCGCAGTGCAGGTATCGGCACAGCCAGCCCCTGACGACCGGCCAGTGGTTGGCGACGAACCAGTGTCTCAGTCCAGCCAATGCAAGCGCTCCGTGAAAGGTGACGCCTGCAGTACTCGGGGTGACAAACACCGTCTCGGCCCGGGTGACGATCGCAAAGCCGGTCAACATGATCGTTGCGTAGATGATCTTACCCACGATCCCATCATGGACTCGTGCGCTCAACATGCACCACATGGCCCACAGGCTGATGACGCCAATGAACAGAGTGCTCAACGTTTGAAGATTCATGGATTAACCCCCTCCGAACTTCGAGCGGAACAGCGCCCAAAGGTCAGCGGCTTTAATGGCACGGTTGACGGCGGTCATGAGCGACCCGCCGAAGGCTCCCAAGAGAAAGCCAACACCGGCCACATTGCTGGGGTCCGTAATGCTGAGGTAGGTGCTGACGATCCCAGTCAGGTACAGGGCGCAAGCAACACCGGTGATCAGGAAGACCACCCAGGCTTTCCAATCGGTCAGATCGTCTTTGTGCCACCAGCTTGCAACGATGGCGCCAAAGAAGCCGGCGATGATCCACTCGGCCTTGTCGAGCATGCGATGAAAGAATTCCATGCGCTCGACCTCTCAGTTGCATGTGTGAAATAAAAAAGGCCGTCAGGTGGCGGCCAAAACCGCTGGGGAGCGGTGGATTGGGAAATAAAAAGTCCAGCTGGTTTATGGCTGGGCTTGCCGGGATATTTGAGCATCGTTGAGAGGCTTGCCGGACTTGAATAGGGCCGCATGTGCGGGCATTCGGCGTTGGTTGATTCTTATGCGGCCGGGGTGATGTCGACGTAATAGGCCTTCCCCTGCTCCAGCTTGTCAGCAACATGGGTGGCCATGGTCAGATTGAACTCACCAAATGGCGTGGCCTTGCCGAAGACGGCGTTCTCATCACCTGGATTTCCGGTGTCAGGCGAGTACACGGCACCAAAGCGAACCTTGGAAAGAGGATTGCTCTCGTTGGTGAACTCGTGGGGCCAGATACCATGGCAGATCAGTTTGCAGCGAATGCGTATAGTCATGGGTTGCCTCTGCAGTTATGGAGGCAGGGCTGGTCTATCAGTCTTGCACCTGCGCAAACGAAAAAGCCCCGCACAGTGGCGAGGCTTTGTAGTGTCAATCCCTAACGCGCAAGATCGACAGGATGGGTAAATATTACGAAGCGGCGAAATGAAATGCAAGCACTTTCTATGCCATTTCGCTATGCAGCCTCCTCACCCAATACTCCGGCCTGCTCGAGGATGATTTGCGCCTCCACCAGCGCATCGTCTACAAGGCTCTCCAATGCCTTCTTGATGGCCTTGTTCCAGAGTTGATAGGTGCGCTCGGTCATGCCTTGGTTGTCCCAGGTGTTCATGTCGTAGTTCGAATCGGCGAGGACTATCGCGCCATCCCGCTGACAGGTTCCGCGCTTGGCCGCTGATGCGTTCGCGCGCTCGACGGCGGCCTTTGCTGCCTCTACCCGCCACGCTGGTATGTCTTCGTCGAACTCAGGCGCCTTGATCTTCACAGGCTCCCGGCGGACACCTTTGATCTGCGGTATGGCCCACGCAGTCACAGCCTTGCGGGTGAACAGGGCCGGCGCTGGACTGGTCACGATTGCCACCAGTCGCCCAGTCGCTTCGATCTTGCGGCCATTGTGCGTGCTGAACTTCGCGGTCAGGGCAAACCAGTGGCGCTGACTCAGGACCTGGTGCAGCAGCTTGTGGACGATGCAGTCCTGAAGCAGCGCAGCCTCCTTCCCGACAATCTCCCCCTTCTGTTTGGCGCACTGGACCTTAGGTTCAAAGTCACATCCACCTGCCGAGTTGATGGTCTCGGCGGCCAGAGCGCGTACGACTGCGGACACGACGTTTCTGTAGGTCATCAGTTCAATCTCCCCAAGAGTGCGAAAAAGAGGCCCTTATCAGTCCCGCTTTTAACGATCAGCTTCATGCTGCCCCCGCCTTCAACATGTCCGAGTTGATCGTCAGGCGCCCTACCTCGCCGTATGCCTTGTGGTAGGTGATGACCTTGGCGTCACGCCCACTGATCCACCCTCCACGGCTTGCATATGCGTCGGGCGCGGCCAGGGTGCGGTGCTGCTCGACGATCATCAGGTTGTTTTCCTTGACGTCGACGTGGTGCAGGTGGCCCAGGTGCGCGTAGCTGTGCTGGGTGCGACCGAAGACGTCACGGAACTTGGCCACGAACACATCAGAAACGTTCGCCGGCTTCTTCTTGTGTCCATGGTGGAAGAACAGACTGGTCTGGCCATGCTCGACGCAGTAGTACGGATCAGGGCTGCGGTCGACGGTAATGCGTGGCTCGTTCTCGTAGATGGCTGAGAACCATTCGCGCAGCCAGATGGAGCTGGCGGTGTCGTGGTTGCCCTCGGCCATCAGGACATGAACTCGCTGGTGCTTGGTGAGCAGCATGTCGACGACGCGGCGGGTTACACGGATCGCCACACGCACCAGTTTCTGGAACCTGGTGTCAGCGTCGAGCAGGTGCTTGCTGGCTGGTGTCACGGCGTCGAGTCCGTCCCAGTGCAGGTAGTCCCCGAGCTGCGCGAACACGCCGATCTCCGCATCTGGCGCCATGTGGATTGCCGTAGCGAACCATGCGACCAGTTGTTGCTCAGCGATGTTCAGGTCGTAGTCTGCGCCGGTTTCCTCGTGCCAGGACAGAAGTCCGAGGTGGTAGTCGGTTACGACGTAGCAGTTCAGGAGGTCGGTATTGCATGCAGCGGGCGCCGGTGCGAACACCATGCGGGGCAGGTCTTCGCCCATCGCCTCGATGGCAGCCTGCATCAACTCCTTTTGCCGTTCATGATCAATTGAGCTTTTCACCCACTGAAGCACTGGTGCCTTAACGCCCTCTTTGTACAAACTCGACGTGCCCTTCAGGTGGAACCCATCCGGCACGATGTGGGTCATGTCGTGCTCGGGGCTCCAGCCCTTGCGGACCATACGCGCCTTGCGTTTCTGCAGGCTGCGGACATTGAGCCCAAGGTGTTCAGCAGCCTTCGCTACGCCCATGGTCTTGAGCGCTTCGATGATCTGCTCGTCCGTGACTTTGCGCTCGGCCATTACTGAGCCCCTTCGATGGTGTAGTGCTGCGGGCTCTTGTCGGCGTGAGCTTCCTTAAGGCGTGCCACGTGAGGCGTGAGGCTATTGATCAGTGCACGGTAGCCGCCGGGATGCATACGGTCGTCGTTGAGCTTGCCGGCGGCCTGGGCGTCGACAATGATCGCCAGGCAGGCCAGCGCATGGGCCAGGTGTGGCAACCCGCTATCTGGATCAGCCTCCTCCCCTTCAAACCACGCGTTAAGGTGCCGATTGGCGGCATCGAAGTAGATCGACGCCCGAACACCCACGGCGCGGAAGTTCGACCTGCCATACTTCAGCATCCCGTCGAGCAGACCCAGGCTTCCCAGTGCGCTGGCGGTGACTGGCCACAGGTGCAGAGGCAGCTTTCCACTTCCGATCAGATCCTTTGGATTGGACGGTTTGATCTCGCTCATGCTGCCACCTCTTCATCTGCGTAAATGACACCCATACCCAAGCGCTGAGCAATCATGACTTCGAGTTGCGCGCCCTTGGACTGCTCCCAGCCAGGCAGGAGGTAGATCGAACCGCACAAGCCGATGCGAGTCAGGTCGTAGGCCAAGTAGTCAGCCCATTCCGCGCCTTCAACTAGACCGTGGTCGGCAGGGTTCTCGACGATGTAGCCCTTCGAGCGCAGCATCTCGGCCGCCCGGTTGAACGCCGGGAAGTTGAAATCCACGATCCCGGTCATTGGGCCAGCGACATAGATACGGTTCGCGCGCTCATGCCGCAATGTGACGCCTTGCTTTGGCTGGCTCATGCTGCTTTCCCTTGGGTCGATTCAAAATGGTCGTTGCATGCGGCCTTTGCCTTTTCCAGATCCTTGCCAGAGTGCAGGATCTTCCCCGCCGGCGTGCGGGCGACGTAGGCCGCACCGAATTCCAGCTTGTACTTGCTGAGCAGGTAGCCTTCGTCGCTGGACATGCAGTGCCTACTGATGGGTTTCCAGTTCATGGCCGATCCTCCGGGCTATTCAGGGCCTCAATCATCCGTTCCATGTCGAAGTTGACTTGGTCTTCCTTGCGAATCCGCCACCAGGTCATGAAATGGCCTTCCAGGAAGAACCAAACGATGCAGATCAGGGTGCAGACGGCAAAGGTAATGGCGAGCCAGTTCATGAGCGCACACCCCGCGCAATCCGGTCCCGGCGCATCAGCCGGCGAATCCCCTCAATGCAGCCGCCGCCGATCACCAGCATCCCGGCAAGGTAGAAATGGATCAGGTTCTCGCTTACGAAAGTGATCATGCGGCCGTCCTCTTGAGTTCACGGGTCTTGGCACGGTATTCGGCGGTGATGGCTTTCAGGTCTTCGATGGTGTAGCGCTTGGCTTCGTGTGGACCTTCCAGCCAATCCACCTTATCGGCGCCGATCCGCTTCACCAGCTCGATGCGGTAGTTCACGATGTCGCCGGACTTGTGCGTGTTGCAGGGCGAACATTGGCGGTGGCAGTTCAGGGGCTCGAAGCGCAGCGCGGGGTTGCTCCCGACGGTGCGGTAATGCCCGGCATCGTATTTGCCCTGGTGGTGCCGGCCGCAGCTGATGCATGGCAGCTTTGCGTCACGCTCGCGCACCCAGGCGTTGAATGCGGTCTGGGCCTCACGCATGTACTGCCCTTTGGGCTTGATGCGCTCCTTAGCGGCTTGCAGTTCCTTGCGCCCTACATCGGCGAGAGCCTTGCGCGCTTTGTCCTGATTCTTCGGTGCATCGAGGATCGCGCAGGCCGGGCTGCACACTGCTTGGCCAAGGCGCGACGGGACGAATGAGGCCCTGCACGTTTCGACACGACATTTCTTCGGGCGCGGTTGCTTGGCTGGGAGAGTCATGCGGCCTCCTTGCTCAGCAGGTCGCCGAAGAACACGCCTTTCTCTGTGAAGTCGGCCACGATGCGATCGGTGTAAGCGATGCCCTGGGCGCGGTTGAACAGGCTGGTCACCGGGAAACCGTCAGGGCCGAAAAGCTTGCAGTCGCCCATCATGGCCAGCTTCTCTTCGTACGGCAGATGGCGCATGACCCGGTACCAGGCCTCCTGAAACTCCGGGTCATCGTTCAGCAGGATCTGCACACCGAAGTGGAGCTTGCAGTGCTTGCGCGCATCCGAGGCGTCACCGATCTGCGTCATCTCGGCGATGCGCTTGTAGAAGGCAAACCACAGTGCGTTTTGGTCGAGGGTGCGGTCCTTGCCCGGGCGCAGCGACACCACCACAAACTTCTTCTCGCGGAACATGGCGGTGAGCATGCCGATGGCTTCGGTGAGCTTGCTGGAGCTGTTGACGCTGATCTTGTCAGTCATGGCTGCGCCCTCCGAATGCCGGCAGTTTTCACCCAGCGACGGACGTACAGCTCGCAGCCGCTCGTCAAGCAGACGCCATTGGCCATGCCGAGATGTGTTTTCGGCGTGTCACAGCCGCAATGGCATTTCGGTTTTCGCCCTGCCCGCTTGGGCCGCAACTCCATGTACCGGACATGTTCAGCAAGCCCACCAATCTGAGCCCAGCCAGCGGTACCGCCGCGCATAGCAGCAGAGCGTGCTGCTTGAGAAAGATCGTTCAAGTCAACCACGGCGCACCCCCTTCGCTTTCAGTTCTGCCCGGTCACCACATTCCGTGCAGAGCTTCACGCCACGTACCGCAGCCCGACGCAACTCAGGAATGTCCTCGCCACACTCTTCGCATTCTTTGGCGCTGATGCCGGTGTAACGGGGGATCTGGGCGATGGACCGATTGAGGGACTCTTCGATTACGTCGTCAGCGAGATCACATACGTCTGCCATTAGATTTTCTCCTTGGCAGCGCGGCGCGCATCGTGGAAGGCCAGAACCTCTTGCATGCCGTTGTCGACCGCGACGATTTCCCGGTCGAAGTAGGCCTGAGCAAGCGTTTCGTTTTCAGGTGGAAGCTCTCCAGGGCCAACCAGCGAGTTGTAAATCCACATCATGGCGCCCTCTGCGCCCAGTCCATGCTCTTCCTCGATGACCGCCGCGCGCATGGCGAGGATGTAGCGGCCGAACAGCAGGTCCAGTTCCTTGATGCGCATACGGGCGACTTCGTTTTCGTCCTTCAGCTTGTCGCGCTCACCGATCAGGGCCAGCACAGCGGCAGGGTTTGCGGCGGCGATGAACTCCCCGGCAGCAACCTGCTCACTCTGAAAAGGCTCACCCATTCCGGCCTCTGGATGCCCATAATTAATTTCAGCAAAGGCCACCTTGCTATCGTCGATGCGGCGCTGTGACGTAACAAACCTGTTGTCAGCCTCAAAGCCTTCGCCGTCGACCAATTGCCATTCGGCTCCGTGGAGAGCTTCGGCCAATAGTTTCAATTCGCTGTAGTCGGTCATTGGGAATGCTCCTGATTCTTGTTCTTGCCGAATTTCGCGAGCAGCAGAGCGCGGGCGGACTTGCCGTCGGCCGGGATGCCTTGCTGAATGATTCGGGCTTGGGTTTGTTGGTCGGCCAGTTCGTTGGCCAATTCGAAGGCGGTCTTCTGGCTGTCGTGTCCGATGCCGGTGAGGATTTTGCCGTCCAGCGGTTGGCCTTCCTGGGCGCGGCGGATGACGATCGCGTAAGCCCGGTCGAACCGTGTCCGAAGCGATTTATCTTCCTGCTTGGCGGCGCGCAGATCGAAGATCCCGGTCTCGTTGGCAGCGATGTGAACGCCCTCATGGCTGTAGGTGCCGATCAGGGCTTCCATCCATGCGTCAGCCGGGGACGGCATGCCGAAGTCCTCAGCGCTTGGCGTGCACATCGCGATGAACTCACCCACACTCGGCGCGAACGGCTTGCTGAGCTTGCGGCACTTCTGAACCCCGAACTCGATCTGCTCCAGGGTGCGAATGCCGACGGCGGCGAATTCCTTGATCCATTCGGCCTTGGCGGCGTCCAGCGCCTCAGTGGACGGCCAGGCCTGCCGCCATGCAGGAAAGATCCCACGCAGGCGACGGAACAGATCGTTCACGACCTCGGCTGTCTGCGGGGTCACTGGCAGCGACTGGGTATCACTGGCGGCTGGCAAGTTGCCCATGGTTGCCATGAGCTGGTTGACTGGCTTCATGTCGTCACCACAAGGCCTTCAGCCCACGCACTGCTGTCGAAGTCCGGCTCGTTGGGCTGGCGGCGACTGGGGAATGGATGGACGTTGCTGGTGACCTTGTCAGGGAATATCCCGGTCCAGCCGTTGGATATCGATGTGGACAAAACTTGGTCGGGGCAGCTGTGCCCAATAAGGGCCTTAGCCTGTTGCTCACAGCTCTTGGCGGTCAGCGGCTTACGGATTTCCTTGCGGTGCTGGCACCAGTCGGCCCAGGCCTTGTCGGACACGTTGTCAGGCTTTGCCGTCAAAGGGTCGAACTTCCCCGCCTTCACCGGAGCGCCAGCGACAGGCTTTTGATCTTGCTCTTCTCTTCTCTTCTCTTCTCTGGTCACGCTTTTGTCCGCATCACTTGCGGACACATTGCGGACACCGCCGGATTCACGGGAGTTGCGCTTCCTTTCAGAGTCATTTGCGCGGCGTTTTGCACTCTTTCCGTTGTGCTCGTCGAAGCGCGGCATGATCAAGCAGTGGTCGTCAGTTATGCAGGTCCACTCGACGTCAACCATGGCCTGGGTGAAGCCTGGCCAGCCAATTACCGCATCCATGGCGTCGATGGTGTAGCCGTGCAGTACGCCATCATCGGAATGGGTATCAAATATGCTCCAGGCGACATGTAGTCCGCCGATTACCCGCAATCTGTCCGCCTGCAATGCGGACACCATGCGGAAAACTTTCGGATGGGTTTGCAGGTCTACGCGCATTTTTATCCAGTCCCCGGCCATGTCATTTCCCCTCTTGAACAAGAGCGAGAAGTGGCTTGTGCATCCGATAATCTGTTGGCATAATCGGCTCCAGAGTGTTTTGCATAGCAACGAAAGAAACCGGGATTGCGCCCCGGTTTTTTTTCGTCTTCGATTTGGTGTCTGGTCTAGTCATGGGTCTCATCAGTCCCTCGCCTGCCCTTTTGAGGGCCTCTTGAGTCCACGTTAGGGTCTCGTTTCACTACTGGAAGAAGCCGAATCTTTCGGGCTCCTTTTGGCCTGGACTTTTCAATGAGCGATTCTTTACCGAGCGCCGCCGCGTATTCCTCTGGCGTTATTCCTTCCTGTTTTGCCAGCCGCTCAAGCTTTTCGTAAAGATCCCCATCAATGCCATGGCATATCGTGGTTTCAGGCACAAAGGCCTCCTTTAGGGCCTTCAGGCCGATGTGCGATGAGAGGTAACATCCCGTTCAACGATGCTTTCCAGCTTCTCTTCGACGCACATTCGTACGAACACGGCGAGTTGCAATTTGTGGAGCCTGGCGAGCGCTTTCAGCGCCTCGTATGTCTCATCGTCATAGCGAGACTTTATTTCTCGGTCCTTGGTGTGACGGGGGTTGTCATAGGACATAGGTTTGAATCCTTACGGTGGGTAATGGTTACGCAGCGGTTGATTGATTGATGCCAGTGACGAGCTCTCGGGCGGTGATCGCTCCGCACGTCAGATCCTCCGCAAGGAATGCCTTATCGGCACTGATGCGATGAGTTCCTGTAACCCAGTACGAGACTGTTGGCTGAGAAACCCCGAGGGCTAGAGCTGTCTTGGTCTGTCCGTCGAAGTAGTCAACGAGTCGTTCGATAGGGGTCATACGAGATCCCTCCTGATAAGCCTGCTTATATCCTAGGCATAAGCAGGTTTATTTGCAAGCTGATAAGGGGGCTTATAACGTCGTGTACATGAATACTCTTGCCAACCGAATCAAACTTGCCCGCAAAGGCGCGCGCCTGACTCAGAGGAAGCTTGCTGAGCTGGTGGGCGTTGAGCAGCCCGTCATTTCCCAGCTTGAAACGGGAAAGAACCTTCAGAGCGCTCACATCGCAAAAATCGCCCATGTCTGTTCGGTAAACGCCATGTGGCTTTCCGAAGGCATCGGCGAGATGAAAGGAAGGCTCACGCACATCGAATCCAACGCGGACCTTCTTGGGGATATGGATACTTGGGAGGAAGGCGATTCCCTAGGTGACGACGAGTTCGAAATACCGTACTTTGCAGAAGTCGAATTTGCCGGTGGTCAAGGTATGACTGAAGTCGTTGAAATTGCGGACAGGAAGCTCAGATTCAGCGCTGCGACATTGAAGGCTGCTGGTGTAGATGCAAAAAGTGCTGCGTGTGCCAGGGTTAAAGGCCGCAGCATGGAGCGTCTCATCCTGGATGGCGCGGCCATTGGCTTCGACCTGGACGACACCTCTATTATTGATGGTGAGATCTATGCCTTTAACCACACCGGCATGCTTCGGGTGAAGTACCTTCACCGTCTGCCGGCTGGCGGCGTCAGAATCCGTAGCGAGAACTCTGAAGATTTCCCCGATGAAATCATGACTGCCGAGCAGTTCGCCGACGAGGTCAGAATGCTTGGTCGCGTCTTCTGGTGGTCGACCGTTAGGCGCTCTCCCCGCCGCAAATAAACACCCCGACACCCCATAGATCCCGCCTTCTGCGGGATTTTTTTCGTCCCCTTAAAAAAATATAAGCAATCTTATTGACCGATCAGATAAGCAGGCTTATATTCATTTCAACGCCACAGAACACCGAGGCGCCAGGGCCTGAAAAGACCCGATGCAGCAACTGCCCGGCGACTCCATACGCAGGCACCCCGAAAGGGACCGCTCTTTAACAATTCAAGATCCTCGCAGATCGATCCCAGGCAACTGGCACAGCGCGAGCAATAAATTCGATCTCCATGCCAGCTCTGGAACTGGCCGTGCTCACCAGATGTGAGTACGCGAAACCACGCAAGCCAGCCGGAAGAGCATCGATCACGAAATGTGTGACGCCGGCCAGAGATATGAATCGGGCGATGCGCGTGGTGGAGATGAAACACCCACAGATTTCTGATGCCGCTTCGATGAGGCGGCATTGGAAATCAACGGAGGAACCCGAAATGCTCAACATCAACGAAGACGATCTGAAAACCGCAATCGTAGCCAAGGTATCTGATGAGCTGCTGCGCGACGGCGATGACCTTTCCGGCATGGTTGCAGCGGAACTGAAGAAGCGCATCGACAAGATTTTCAACGAGCGAGTGACTGCGCAGATTGAAACAGCAATCAACGAAACCATTAATGGCTCGTTCGAGCGCGAGTATCGCCGCATCAACACTTGGGGCGAGCAGGAAGGCCCTTCCACGACTATCCGCAAAGAGCTGGAAAAAACTGTGAATGCCTACTGGTCAGCGAAGGTTGAGCCGCGCACAGGCAAGCCAGCGTCGAGCGATTACAACACGGTCACTCGCGCCGAATACCTGATGACGCAGATTTGTGCAGAGGATTTTTCTGCCGGTTTAAAGCAGAACATTCAAAACGTTGCCGGTGCACTAAAAGACGGTCTGCGCAATCAGCTTGCTCAGCAAATGGACAACATGCTGAACGGCCTTTTCCAGATCAAAAGCCTGCAAGACCAGGGCAAAGTTGAGAAGCCGTACTGAACCATCCTCCTGCGCATTCACCGAGTGCGCAGCGGGATGGCGAAAGCCAACGAGAAAAGAGAGATGCGACCCTGGAATCTTTTCAAATAAGTCTGGATCGCCGCGTAAAACCCCGAACGCGTCATGAAGGGGTGACAGAGCCCGATAGGTGGGTGAATGGCGTAATGGCCTTGCATGCCGGTCCGACCTCCTTCGGACACAGAATCACTGCACGACAGCCTGTCGTTAACTGCCCGATCCTCTCTATGAGAGCGCATCGGGGTGTGATCTGGAATGCCTGCAAATTTACGGCGCAGGCGCACAGCCAAAATACGAGGGATAACGACCTCGGGAAGACAGTTTGTCCACGCCCGGCGGCAAGCGATTGCGAAGGCGTGGCAGGGAGGCACACCTGTTGGTGTCAGCCGGGGATTGCCGTCCGGATAGATCACACCCCGATGCGGAAGAGTCCACACCGCGCAACGCGGCCACCTGCATCAACACCACTGACGAAACACCCGGTCACTGCCTCCAGTAGAGAGCGGCCGGATATCAGATGGCTTCCTGCTGTTTCAGGCTGGCCATCTGGCTTTACGACTGCCTCTCAAACCCCGGGAGGCATTCGAAAGCCACACAGAGGAGCAAGACGAAATGTTTGCCCTGTTCATGCTTTACCTCATGACCACCGAAACCAAGCCGGCCAAATTCAAACCGGTTTACCACCAAATTTGCGACTACTGAGGAGCAATACAGCCATGGCTGAGAAATCCCGAATCAGCTTCACCCGGAACGTCCTGTTGCCATGGCTGGTGAGAATGCTGGCCGGCCCCAAACGCTATCCGACCGAAGCCGAGCAAGAACAACTCAACACTCAAGCATCCAGCGCTATCTGAGCGCCGACCAGACAAGGAGCACAGAACATGATGACTCATATCACTTGCGGCGAATCGACGATCAGCAGCCCCGACAAGGCGCTGGTGCTGATGTTTGCGAACATGGTTCTTGGCGGCGAACAAGCCAAGGCGCCGGCGGCGAACAGCGATGTTCCGGCGATCGGCACTTACTGGGCGGGCCAGGGCGGTATCTATGCAGGCATTCGGCAGGGTGAGGACGGCGAGCTTTACCACCTGATCTTCGCCGACAAGGATATTGGCGAGCATGCCTGGGGCGAGTACGGCACCGATACAGCGGCCACCAGCAAGGTCAACGGCATACTGAATACCACGACTCTGCTGGAGGCTGATGGAACATTCCCGGCAGCCGAGGCGGCTGGTAACCACTCGGCCGACGGTCACCACGACTTCTATCTGCCAAGCATTGGCGAACTGAATCACGCCTGGCAGACCATCGCCGAGCACTTCGAGAAGACCTGGTACTGGTCATCTTCGCAGCGCTCCGCCTACAACGCATTCGGCATGGACTTCGATGGTGGCGTTCAGGACTACTACGGCAAGGACTACGCCGCGCGCGTCCGCCCCGTCCGCAGATTGCCTATTTAATTCTTCATTTATTACTCTTTGCGGGTGAATCGCGGGGCTTCTCAGGTACGAGAGGCCAGACCTGATACGTGCCGGGCAGTGCCGGCCACCTGCAGCACCATCAACTGCCAGGGTGTGCCTGACAGTCCAACTCATCAGCGCGGAGGATTTGCAGCCATGTAACAGATAGCCGACTCCCCGACGCCTCATGCGCCCGGGCGTTACGTAAGGTGGCAAAGGCCGGCTTTCGAGTCGGCCTTTTTATTTGGCGATTGGAGGTGAGTGTGATGAACCCAACATGGATTGCTTTTGCCGAACGCTGGCCTGCACAGAACGCAGCGCTTGACGACCAAAGCGTGAAGACGACGCCAAGGGTGCTGGTGACCAATAACTTGGATGCCAGAGATCGTATGGGGCGTATGAGCCACGTCTGGTATGCAGCGCCAATGAAGTCGAGCGCCCCAGACGTAACTGGGCCAGTGATTGCCTTTGATGAAGGTGAGCGGAAAATTCACGGCCTTACACATTGGTTTGAAATGGACGATCTGCAATCCATCGCCGCCGAAGGTGCGAAGTCATGAAACGCACACAGATTCTACCCCGCAAGCCACGCCCCGATGTCCACGACTGCGCCAAAGGGCGGATGCATGACGCCCCTCGGAAGATCGTTACCACTATGCCGGGCGGGTATATCGCCTAACCAAACACTGGAGGTCGCCATGCACAGCTGTACCGATACCCAAGCAGTTTGCCGAGGATGTGGCCTCAAGCTGCGCGGCTCGCCATCGTGGAAAGCGGGCCTCGCCTACCACCCCGAACCGAAAGGCCAGGTGCACCGCTGCCATTACGGCGGATGGGTTTGCTCCAGGCGTTGCGACATCCGCGCCTGTGTTGAGCTCGAAGGCACCATGCCTGGCTGCGGATCGATAAATAGCTACCAGCGCCTGTCGCCGTACGCAAAAGAGAGCATCGAACGCCACTGGCCGGAGGCAGCATGAGCGGTTGGATCAAGTGCAGCGACAGGCTGCCGCCGATTCGCCAGAAGGTTCTGGCCTACCGCCTTGGCAAGAAGACCAACGACGGCCCGTTTTTCGCCATGACGTGCGGAAACGAACACAGGCCTTGGCGCTACATAGACGGCGACCGCTGCGATATCACCCCGACCCACTGGTACGAAATCCCCGTTCCGCCAATCGAATAACCCCGCCACTGGAGGCGACCATGAACGTCACGACTGAGCATGCTGTCGTCTTCCGTGGCGGTGGCCGCCGATGGTTCACCCTGCGAGCCGCGTGCCGGGCCGAGGCCAGAGCCCTGCTGAACAAACATTGCGAGTGCGACTACTGCGACCACGAGATGTGGGGGCGCGAAGAGCGGCCCTGTCGTCTTCATGACCCCGAACGATACCCACGAATCATCAAGCGCCTCACTGACGGCTACGTACGCCGCTACCGAGCGCAGACAGCGAGCACGCAGCCATGAACGCAGCATTGAAGATTTGTCAGGCTTGGCACGATGCGCAGTTGCCTCCTGAAGTCAGCGAGACGGAAGAAGAGCGGGAGTGGTTGGAGCATTCGGCTGAGCAGTTGGTGCGCGGCTGCGATGTCACCTGGAAACGGCGCCGCGGTACGCCGCAGAAGGTGACTGCCGCCCAGTACGCGACCTACCTGCAGCTCTACCTGAATGAGCGCCAGATCGACGGGCTGGACGACCGAGACTCGTTCGCCAATCTGGTCTTGAGCGTGATCTCTGGCAGCCAAAGCGAGGCTATCACTCACGCGAAGTATCTGCTCGGCAACGAACAGCCACGCCAGTGCCTGGAAGAGATCGCCGCCGAATTCCTGCGGGACTATGCGACCGATGCAGTGGCAGCCCAGCGCGAAGCAGCAGAAGACGATGTGGGAGGTGAGCTGTGAGCCCGCACATCCTGATCGACGAAGACCTCGACGAACTCAACCATGCAGGCTGCCCGGACAAGTACGAGATCCTGGTGCTGCGCAACATCACGACCTTCTACACCAGCAAAGCCATCACTGAAGAAGAATTCCACCACTACTGCAAACGGCTGAATGTCGCCACGGCGAACCGGCCAAGGAGTGCGGCATGACCATCATCGCGAGAACCCACGAAGCCCTAATCCAAGCTTTGCAATCGCGAGGCTTTTTTCTGGTCGCTGATCTGCCTCAGCGCATCAAGGTTCAGACCCGGCGCGGCATGCTGGTTGTGAGGTTAGGATGATCATCGACGACATAATGACCGACAAAATTACACTGCATGGGCTGGGCTTTGTGCAGGTCCAGCTGGAAGGCAATCAGCGCCTGCACGTCTGGCACCCTGAGTTGCCGCGCCGCACCTGCTTTGAGCACTCGGCAATTCATGACCACCGCTTCGACTTCGTGTCACGAGTCCTGGTTGGCACGCAGCGCAATATCGAGTTCCGCGTCGATGAACATCGCGGAGGCGGCCACATCCTTTATTTACATGAAGGTGCAAGAACCGCGTGCGGCGGGCGTCCTTGGGTTCCTGATGGCTACGCAGATCTTGTAGAGGTCGCCGACTTCACTGTCGGCGCAGGACTCGAATACCAGCAGCGGGCCTATCACTTCCACCGCACCGAGCCAGAAGGTGATGGCCGCGTGGCAACGATCATGCGCAAGGGTATGGAGTATTCGCGAGGTGCGCATTCAACCTGCCTCGCCGGCATAAAGCCTGACGATGAATTCGACAGGTTCCAATGGTCGCCGTCTCAACTCTGGGAAGTCGTCAGCGATGTGCTGCTCGGTCAAAAGGTGACGCCATGAAACGCCTCGCCACCCGCGTCTACACATTCCAAGAACTGATGAACCGCATCGACATGGAGTTCTGGTCTGTCCATCACCACGGGCAGGAGCAGTACACGTTCGTGCCGGTTCGGTACAAGGGGAAATAGCCATGAAAACCTTCTACTGGATCCTCGCTTTCGGCCTGACCATCCTACTCATGCAGTACAGCCTGTTCAAAGAGAACGGCGAGCCGCGGCAGATCAGCCTTCCTGTGGCGGTGTCGCGGTGACTTCGTTCCAGCGCGCAAAACGAATTTACGTCTGGCGCGGCTCAGCTGTTGTCCTCCTCGGCACCACCTTCGTCATGCTGGCCAGCTCCTACGTCAGCCAGCTCACTCAGTAATTCACCCTCGCTGGGAGGGCCTTAACTGGATGGCCCAGACGCGCAAGGCGGTAAGAGCGCGATAAGACATCACCGCCAATCAGGGCGAATAGGAGCTGGTCCTTCACCTGCAGGGCTGTCTGTGGAGACCTAGCCAAGCGGGCTAACCCAGACCGTTTGTGACCTGATATCCCCTCCCCACTCAATAGCTCGAACTCATACGCCGCCTGCATGGCGGAAGGAACTCCCCATGTCTGCGAATCAAGTTGCCGTCACCATTGACGACATCAGCGAAGCCAATGCGCCAGCCATCTACGTTAAGGACGGCCTGAAGCCATTCCTGCAAGCGGTGAAGGAGGAAGTCAGCTCCCAGGTGCCGGACCTGTCAACCGCCAAAGGCCGCGACCGCATCGCTTCGCTCGCCGCCAAGGTCAGCAAGTCGAAGGTGGCCGTCGAGAAGCCTGGCCGCGAATACCTGAAGCGCCTCAAGGAAATGCCAAGGGTCGTGGAAGCTGAACTTCGCGAGTTCGTCGACGCCATGGATGCGCTGCGCGACGAAACCCGCAAGCCGCTGACTGATTGGGAAGCTGCCGAAACTGCTCGCAAGGACAAGCATGTGGATGCGGTTCAAGCTATTCACGATTTCTGCGCGGACCTGGCCGACGTCAATGCCGCTGTCCTGCTCGAATCCATCACGTCGGTTGAAAGCGTGCGGATGGGCGAGCACTGGGAGGAATTCGAAACAGAAGCCGCCCGCGCCAAGGAATCGACGCTCGCCAAACTGCGCGCCGCCCTCGCCACTCGCCAGCAATACGAAGCTGAGCAGGCCGAACTGGTCCGTTTGCGCGCTGAGGCCGAAGCACAAGCCCAGCGTGACCGCGAGGCAGAGATTGCCCGTGCCGCCGCCGAACAAGCCCGCATCGAAGCTGAGCAACGCGCTCAGGCCGAACGCGATGCTGCTGCACGACGCGAACAGGAACTGCTCGACCAGGCTGCCGCCGCACAGCGCGCCACAGAGCAAGCCGCACGGGACGCAGCAGCAGCCGCAGAACATCAGCGCATGCAACTGGAACTGCAAGCCGAACAAGCCCGGACAGCAGCAGCGCAGGCTGAAGCCAACCGGATCGCCACCGAACAGCGTGCTGAGCAAGACCGCATCGCTGCCGAACAGCGTCAGGCCGAAGCGGTGGCGAAGGCTCAGCGGGACGAGGTTGCTCGCCAAGAGGCAGAGGCTGCTCGGGTGAAGCGCGAAGCCGAAGCCCGCGAAGCCGACCTTGAGCACAAGAAGAAGACCAATCGCGCTGCACTGGAGGCGTTTGTCGCCGGCGGCATGACCGAGGAATGCGCCAAGCAGGCCATCACCTTGATAGCCCAACGCAAGATCCCCGCAATTTCAATTCAGTATTGAGGTCACCATGAGCAATGATCTTGCGCTCGTCACGAGCGACATCTACTCGTGCCGCGATGCGTTCCTGGCTGTGCAGGCCGAGCCATCGCTGAACTTTGATCGTGAAGCGAACTTCGCCATCCAGATACTGGAGGGCAACAACTACTCGCTGAAAGTAGCGCTGCAGAACCGGCAGGCTGTCATAGACGCGGTGACCAACATCGCTTCGATCGGGCTCAGCCTGAACCCCGCTAAAAAGCAAGCCTACTTCGTTCCGCGTAAAGGCAAGATCTGCCTCGATATTTCCTACATGGGGCTGATGGATCTGGCGATGGCTACCGGTTCCGTGCGCTGGGGCCAGGCCAAACTGGTGTATGAGAACGATGTCTTCGAGCTGAACGGTGTTGATCAGGCGCCCACGCACAAGACCAAGCCATTTTCGACGGACAGAGGCCCAGTGGTTGGCGTCTATGTCGTCGTCAAGACAGCCGATGGGGATTACCTGACACACCCGATGAGCATGAACGAGGTCATTGCTATTCGTGACCGCTCCGAGGCCTGGAAGGCCTACGTCAAGGACAACTCAAAGGTCTGCCCATGGGTAACCGACCCTGGCGAAATGACCAAGAAGACCTGCGTGAAGCAAGCCTACAAGTACTGGCCCAAGACGGAGCGCCTCGAAAAAGCAATTCACTACCTCAACACCGAGACGGACGAAGGTCTCAACCAGATCAAGCCATCAACGAAGGGCGACGAAGAGATGACCCTTCGCTGGATTGAAAAGGCTGCCGCCTGCAAGGACTTGGCCTCCCTCCAGTCCACATGGACTGAAGGCGTCAGCTCTTTCAAGGAGGCCAAGGACGTCGCCGGCTACGAACGGTTCAAGTCTGCGGTCAGCGCCAGAAAGGCTGTGCTGGAAGCCCCAGCACCCAGCACAGGAGAAGCGGCATGATCATCATCAACTGCAAGCAAGGTGAAGAAATCTGGCTCCAAGAGCGCGCCGGCTGTATCACCGCCAGTATGTTCACCACAGCCCGCTCCAAGGTGAACGGGCTCACCGTACAGCAACGCACCTACGTAGATGCGATGTTGGCCGGCCACAGCGAAGCGAAAGCCCGCGACCTGGCCGGCTACAAGGCTGGCCCGAAGGCTGAAGTGGTACAGCGTGCCCTGGATGGCGAAACCGTCGGCGAGCCATCCTCGGCTGCCCTCGACTACGCCTTCCAGTTGGCCGTTGAGCGCATCGGCGGGAAGCCACTCGACAACGGCTTCGAGACTTGGCAGATGCGCCGCGGCCATGAGCTTGAACCTGAGGCCCGCATGGAACACGAAATCCAAACCGGTCTGATCGTTACACAGGTCGGGCTGGTCAAGACCGACGACGGTGCCTTCGGGGCCAGCGCTGACGGTTTTATCGGTGAAGACGGCGGCTCAGAGTACAAATGCTTCCTTGCTCCGGAAAAACTGCGGTCCTTCCACATCGATAACGATGCCAGCGGGATCATCGACCAGGTGCAGGGCTGTATGTGGATCACTGATCGCAAATGGTGGCACATCGGGATGTACTGCCCGCTGCTTAAGCCGGTTGGCCGCCAGCTTTGGCTGCAAGAGTTCAAGCGCGATGACGACTACATCGAAAAGCTTGAGGAAGACCTGTGGCAATTCAAGCTGCTGGTCGACGGGTATGAGGCGAAACTGCGGAGTAAAGCAGCATGAACGCATACGTCAGCACTGAACTCAGCATGATCCAGATGCTCGACCCTCAACGCCACGAACTGGCCCTGCTTCAGGAGGCCTTCTTGAACAAAGGAGGGACTATTGAGGTATTGCAGGGGCCGAGCTTTGTGCCGCCGCCAGTGAGGCATGAGCCGCCACCGAAGAAGAAGATGCCCAAACCAGCAGCGGCCAAGCCTGAAGCCGCGCTACCGGAGCCCACCAAAATGACTTTGCGCGAGATCGAGCGCGAAGAGAGGGCGGCTATTGCCGCAAAGGATCGGGCTGAACTCGTCGAGCGCGTCAAGAAACTCGCCGAGACCATGAACTACTCCCAAGCGATCCTGCGCACCGGGCTGTCACGAAAGGTCCTGTTTTCCATCGCAAAGGAGCATGGGTTCAAGTTCCAGCCCGCCGACTACAAGGGCTCACGCGGTCAAAAACGCGGCGTTATCGACGATGCGAACGACGCGAAGCTGGCCGAACGCATCAAGGCCTTCATGGAAATCGGTCTGACCCGTAGCAAGGCCATGGAGCAGACCGGGCTCACGTTCAAACCCTTCATCCGCATCTTGGCCAAGTTCAATATCGACTACCCGAAGCGCAGAGCAGGGCCTCATCCGGCCTTCTTCCCAAAGGCGCCGAAGCGGCAGGAGTGACCATGGCAGCCGAACCGAAAGCGCGCT
Organism: Pseudomonas sp. FP1742; assembly: GCF_030687145.1. NCBI lineage: Bacteria > Pseudomonadati > Pseudomonadota > Gammaproteobacteria > Pseudomonadales > Pseudomonadaceae > Pseudomonas > Pseudomonas sp. FP1742. The sequence goes on from NZ_CP117460.1 coordinate 4,605,928, forward strand.
CAGCCAAGACTGCGGCGAGGCGAAAGACTCGCGGCGAGGAAGAGATCAGGCTGCACTGCATGGCTGGCACACGCCAGGCACTGGCTGACCTTATGGCATGGAGCGGCATTGAGGAACAGGGCGAGGCCATCACGCTGATGATTCACCACCTTCATGCGTTAGGGCCTCAAAAGTCCGCTCCGCTTCTGACCCCGCCGCGACACGAAATCACAATCAGTGAAAACGTGTCGGCAAAACTGGCTATCGCCTATCAGCGCGAATCGCTGCGCATCTGCAGCGACGAATAAACAACCCTGGAACATCCCCATGACAACAGCAATCGATTTGTTCGCCGGTCTCGGCGGATGGAGTACCGGTGCGCGCGATGCCGGTATCAACGTTATCTGGGCCGCCAATCACTGGCCGGTCGCTGTCCAGTGGCACAGCGCCAACCACCCGGAAGCGATTCATATCTGCCAAGACTTGCATCAAGCGGATTGGTCGAAGGTTCCAGCGCACGACATCATGCTGGCCTCGCCGTGCTGCCAAGGCCACTCAAAGGCGCGCGGCAAAAAGTCGGGTAACGCGCAGCATGATGCATCCAGGTCGACAGCCTGGGCGGTTGTGTCTGCCGCCGAGTTCCATCGGCCGGAAGTGGTGCTGGTCGAAAACGTCGAAGAGTTCACGGACTGGGCCTTGTACCCTGCTTGGTCGCAGGCAATGGCGGCGCTCGGATATATGATCGCGCCGCACGTTGTCGATTGCGCCGACCTTGGCGTGCCGCAGCATCGAGTACGGCTGTTTCTGGTCTGTACTCGGAGCAAGTCTCCGCTGATGCTCGAGCTTCACCGGCGCCAGCATGTGTCTGCCGCCAGCTTCCTTGACTTCGATTCGGGTCGCTGGTCGACAATCGAGAAGCCGGGGCGGGCCCAGGCAACCCTGGACCGCGTGCGCAATGGGCGGGAGCGTTTCGGCGAACGGTTCATCATGCCCTACTACGGCAAAGGCTCCGGTCTGACTGGGCGCGATATCAACCGACCAATTGGCACCATCACCACGCTTGACCGGTGGGCACTCGTCCGTGGCAACGAGATGCGAATGCTCTCGGCGAATGAGGCGCTTGCTGCCATGTCGTTCCCGGCGGATACCAAGCGTCCGGACAATCATCGGTTGACCATGCACATGGCAGGCAACGCAGTACCGCCTCTGGCAGGACAGCGAATCATCGAGGCGCTGCAGGCCGCTGCATAACCTTTCTCAATGAAGCACGCCAACTGGCGAGGCGAAGCCATGAATCCAATTGCGCAACAAGCTTTTGATAACGCGCTGGCCGGTCTTAGTCGTGAGCCCAAGCGGCGCACCAAAGACCGTAAGCCATGGTCGCCAGATGACGAAGCCCGCCTCTGCGCTTTGTACCCGGACACGCCAATGCCTGAGCTCATCCAAGCCTTCAAGCGCCCATACTGGTCGATCTATAACAAGGCGTACCTGCTCGGATTGAAGCGAAGCGAGGCGTATCTGGCCAGCGAACACGCCTGCAGGCTACGCCGAGAAAATAATCCTGGCACCGGCACGCGATTCCAGAAAGGCCAAACCTCATGGAATAAAGGCCTGAGCTATGTAGCCGGCGGGCGCTCAGCGGAAACACGCTTCAAAGTAGGAGCTGTGAACGGAAAAGCCGCCCTCCTGCTGCAGCCAATTGGCACAGAGCGCATCACAAAGGACGGCATTCGCCAGCGCAAGATTCGCGATGATGGCCCACCGCAGCGCCGTTGGAAGTCGGTGCACATGATCCTCTGGGAGGAATCCAACGGCACGGTGCCCCCTGGACACATCGTCGTCTTCCGCGACAAGAACACAGCGCATATCGATATCGACAATCTTGAACTGATCACCCGCGCCGAGAACATGCGTCGCAATACGATCCATCGCTACCCGCCAGAACTCAAATCAACTATTCGCCAACTCGGAAAGCTCAAGAAAGCGATCAGCGAGGCATCCAATGAAAAATAAGATGACTGACCTCAGGAACCACCTGTTCGCCACGCTCGAAGCGCTTCAGGACCCTGACAAGCCGATGGAGATCGAGCGGGCCAAGGCGATTGCAGAGGTCGCGAAGGTGCTGGTTGATTCGGCAAAAGTCGAGGTGCTGTTCATCAACGCGATGGATGGCGACGTAGAAACCACGGGGTTCATCGAGTCCACCAAAGAGCTCCCAGCCCCAAGGGCATCTGGCCAGTGATCGCGGAGGAATGAGCATGACAGCCAAGTTATCGCCTGACTCTGTCGGGCTGATTTTCAGCATGCATGCGGAAGGCCGGAAGGTTGACGACATCGCCGCGGCAGCCGGCTGCGCATACCCGACCGTCGTGCGCTACCTCAACTCCGCCGGGATCGTTCTCGGTCATAAGGGCAAGCCCAAGCAGATCAACGCCGAATACATGAGCATGGCGCTCGACATGCGGGCGGCCGGTGCAACCTGGTGGGATGTCTCCGCAAAGATTGGATTTCATCCTCACACGTTCATCCGAGAGCTTCGCGCAACCAGACACCAGATCCAGTGAACACACTCCGTTCAAACGAATAACGAGGCACCACATGAAACCCGAAATGATCACCCTCAAGCACGGCGATACCACGATCAAGATGCCAGCGTCACAACTTGCCAAACTGGCACTGGCCAGCACGTTTGCCCTGGTCCTGCCTCCGGCGGCAAATGTCCAACCGATCGCACCAACCAACATCCCTGCACTCGGCGCTGAGTGGCCTGGACAAGGTGGCTTCAATGGTGGACTGGTTGCAGCGCGCGGCGATGTCCCGGCGCACTATCTGATCATCGCCAAGAGCGATATCGGCGACCACGAATGGGGCGGACGAGGCAAAGAATCGGGCGCAACAAGCAAGACCGACGGCCTTTCCAACAGTGAGGTGCTCCAGTCTGAAGGCAGTCACCCAGCTATTGAGGCGGTAGCTGCCTACACCGCTGAAGGTCACCAGGACTTCTACCTGCCCGCCTGCGCCGAGCTGTACCACTGCTGGGTGAACGTGCCGGAACTGTTCGCGAAGGACACCTGGTACTGGTCGAGTTCGCAGCGCTCCGCCACCAACGCGTTCTTCGTGGTCTTCGGTGGTGGCGGTCAGGGCAGCAACGCCAAGGGCAGCGCCGCGCGCGTCCGCCCCGTCCGCAGATTCTTTATTTGATTCTTCAATAATTCGTTCTTGATCCGGCACCGGGCGCAGCAGCGCCTTTTTTGTTGCCTTCGAAAAGAGGAAAGACCATGTCCGCAGCAGAGCAAGTCGCACCAGCAGCCACCCTCCCGGAAATCGGCCAGGCACTCGGTGGCGGATTCTTCGCCGGCATCACCCGTGATCCGGACACCGGCAAGCGTTACCTGAACATCACCGCCGGCGCCGCGCACGAACTGGTCGGCGCCTGGGGCGAGTACGGCGTGAAGATCGAAGGCGCCGACAGCTTCACCAACAGTCGGGCCAACACCGAAGCCATGGCAGCCGCAGGCAGCGAACTGGCACAGAAGGTTATGGCGCTGGATATCGGTGGCCATACCGACTGGGCGATCCCGGCGCGTGACGTGCAGGAGCTGCAGTACCGCCATTTCAAGCCGACCACCGAAACGAATTGGCAGTACGGCCGCAGCGGGGATAACCCGAACAGCGAGCCTGTCGGGCTGCTGCATACCGAAGAGTCACCGGCTCAGACCACGCTGGCCTCCTTCCAAGCTGGTGGAGCGGAAGCTTTCAAGCCAGCCTGGTACTGGTCATCCTCGCAGCGCTCCGCCAACAACGCTTTCACCATGCACTTCGGTGGTGGCGGTCAGAGCTACGACGGCAAGGACACCACCGCGCGCGTCCGCCCCGTCCGCAGTCAATTGATTGATTAATTCGCTTATTTAATCCGGCCGCTTGCGGCCGGTTGCTCTTGGAGAGCGCCCATTATGGGAATGCACACGGAATTGCAGATCTACAAGGTGTCACTGGGCCTACTCCAGATGGCGACGAACCTCACCCGCAACATTCCCCGAGACCTCAAGCAGTCACTCGGGAAGCGCGTTATCGATGAGTGCATCGACGTGCTGATGTTGATTGCCCGGGCCAACTCGACCCGGGACAAGCACCCACATCTGACCCTGCTGGTAGAGAAGGTCCAGGTGATCGAGTTCCTGATGCGACTCTTCAAAGAGAGTCGGTTCATCAGTGTCGGGCAGCATGCCACTTCGATAGAGGTTACTTCCTCGATCGGTAAACAGGCCACTGCCTGGAAACGCTCCACCCCAACCGCGCCCGCCACCTGAGAGTCATGGCTTTCAGGTCTGTGCGAATTGAATCTGGTCGTGCCGCTGACCTCTGGGTCACCGCCATGCGCATCAGAGATACCGACGGTCTAAAGCGTCCGTGCAGGTCTCGCGCAGTTTCCTTGCTGATCGGCTCTGCCTTCGGCTTGGCGATGTAGATAGCACGATAGGTCGCAGCGCTCCGCCAACAACGCATTCAACATGAACTTCGATGATGGCAATCAGAACAACAACGACAAGAACAACACCGCGCGCGTCCGCCCCGTCCGCAGATTCGAATGTTGGTCCCTACCCGTTCAGCGAACTTGTTCAGGCCTATTACGACTGCCGCCGCTCGAAGCGCAACAGCGCCAGTGCATTGGCTTTCGAAATGGACCTGGAGCACAACCTGATCGGTCTACACGACGACCTGATCGCCGGCACCTACCGGCCAGGCCGATCGATGTGCTTCGTGGTCACCCGACCGAAAGCCCGAGAGGTTTGGGCTGCCGCCTTCCGGGACCGCGTCGTCCACCACCTGCTGTACAACCGTGTGGCACCGCGCTTCTACGCCAGCTTCATAGCGGACAGTTGTGCATGCATTCCCGGGCGCGGCACGTTGTACGCCGCCACCCGGCTTGAAGCGAAGATCCGCAGCGCCAGCCAGAACTGGTCGAAGCCGATCTTTTATCTCAAGTGCGACTTGGCCAACTTCTTCGTCGCGATCGACAAAGAGGTTCTGCGCAAGCAGCTGGCCGCCAAGATCACCGAGCCCTGGTGGCTGGCACTCGCCGAACAGATCCTGATGCACGACCCTCGCGAAGACTACGAGGTGCGCAGCCCGGCCCATCTGTTCAACCGGGTGCCGCAGCACAAGCGGCTCACCGCGCAGCCTGCACGCCTCGGCCTGCCGATCGGCAACCTGTCGTCGCAGTTTTTCGCCAACGTGTACCTGGATGCGCTGGACCAGTTCGCCAAGCACCGGCTGGGCGCCAAACATTACGTGCGCTACGTCGATGACTTCGTGTTCCTGCATGAGTCGCCGCAACAGCTCAACGCCTGGCTGGCAGAGGTCGAAGCGTTCCTGCCCAGCCTCGGCGCCAAGCTGAACCCGAGCAAGACCATCCTCCAACCCGTGGACCGCGGCGTCGACTTCGTTGGCCACGTCATCAAGCCGTGGCGGAGATCAACCCGCAAGCGGTCACTGGCCCAGGCATTGAAGAGAACCGCCGCGGCACCTGCCGAGGATCTGCGCGAGACCGCCAACAGTTACTTCGGCCTGCTCAGCCAAGCAAGTCACAGCGAGAGAGACCGGGAGAAGTTGGCCAACGTCGTCCTGAAGCGCGGACATGCCGTCAACGGCGCGCTGACAAAGACCTATCCGAAGAAATAGAACACTACGCCGCCCTTGTCGGGCTATCGATGATTGCAGATTGGCAGGAGATTTTGAGATGGGTGACCTAGATGAAATAAATTCCCTTCTTAGATACGAACCTGACAGTGGAACTCTTTTTTGGAAGGTTGACAGACGCTATGGCGTAATGGCTGGAGATTCCTGCACGACTATTAGTAACTACGGGTACATCGTTTTAAAAATACGCGGTAAACAGTACTTAGCACACAGAGTTGCATGGTTAATATCATATGGGGAATGGCCATTAATGGAGGTAGACCATATTGATGGAAATCGAACTAATAACTCCTTGAATAATCTCCGCATGGTTTCAAGGCAGATGAATATGAAGAACAAGCGGAAGAGATCAGACTGCCCAGGAGTAACTGGGGTTAGGTGGCATAACAATGCAAGGCGTTGGTCAGCGCATATCGGAGATAATGGAAAGCAAATTTCAAAGTACTTCACTTGCCTTCTTGATGCCGTAGCTGAAAGGTATCGCCTTGAAAAATCAATCGGATACACAGAGAGGCACGGCAGATGAACATAGTTAATGGTGCGAAGCGATACGACTGTAGCGGCACGATGTGCCAGGCAGAAGGTGGTGACTGGGTTTGCGTCGAGCTCTTACAGACCGCCCAATCCGAGCTGGCTGCGTTGCGGGAAGAGCTGGCCGAAACTAAGTCACGATCTACCAATTTTGCTCGATCGTTCAACAATCAGTGCAGAAAAACTGATGACCTTTATCAGCGCCTGACAGCCGCCGAGCAGCGGAATGCGGAGCTCAAGAAAGACCATGATGCCCAGCAGCTGCTTGCACTGATCCGACTGGCCGACCTTCGCGATAACAACGGCGAGTTCGAAAAACTCTATGACTTGCTGCGTAACTGTTATCCGTTTGTCCGGGCTCGTTGCGAGGCCACAGACTTCGGCGATGCAAGCGCTCGCACCACGCTGGAAATGATTGACGAGGCGTTTAAGCGCATTGAGCAAAAACCCACCGAATCGGGAGCAAGCGACAGGGCAATTCGTGACCTCACCAATGACATTATCGACGGATCTTTATCATGACCAACAAACTCGAAATCAGCCGGGAGCTTGCGGAGCGCCTTGAGCGCGCCTTGAGCCAGGTTGGCGTGCAAGACCATCTGTGTGATTACGCACTGGTTTCTGATGTGAAAAAAGAGCTGCGCACCCTGCTCGCCGCCCCAGTCGTCGAGCGCCAAGAGCCGGTTGCAGTGAAAACGTCGAAGATTTGCGACTTGAGGCCCGGTTGCGGATTCGACGCTGATGGCTGGGCTCGTCTCTCAGCACTGCCGGACGGCACGAAGCTCTACGCCGAACCAGTCCCACCCCTCATCCAAACCCTGCACGCCAACGGCGACCGTATCGCAATGGAAGCGACCATCGCACAGCAGGCGCAGCGCATTGCCGATCTAGAGCGTGGGCGCGGGGATGCACCGTTTTATATCAGTGTTGAAGACTGGAACACGCTTGTTCGCGGGGATGTTGAAATAGCCAACGTTCGTACAAGTCGAACGAAGCGGAGCATCTTCACCGAACCGCTCTACGCCGAGCAGCCCGCGCCGGTAGCGGTGGTGAGCTTGCGCAATTTCGCCAACGCCTTGATCGATATCGCGCTTGAAGGCTGCGACGCCGACGGGGCACAGATTCAGGAACTTGCAGTGGAACACGGTCTTCTGAAGCCCGAGCAACGCACCGAGCGCTGCGGCGATGCCTGTTCATGCGCTGAATACGCTGACTTCCCGGTTGAGTGCTTTCGCAAGGTCGATGAGCTGAATCAACCCAGCGCAAGCTGATCGCCCCTCTCGCAATTCCGCAGTAACCCACTCCCCGCAACCCTGCTTGCCGCCCCGCGCGGCCGGAGCATCCCTATGTCTCGCATTGAAGAAAGAGAAGGCTGGAACCTGGCTGATCAGTTGATCGAGGCCGGTCGTTTGGTAGACCCGATATTCGGCGGCGTCGAGCGGGTCATCGCGAACATCCAGCGTACCGCAGCAGAACGGCCTGAGAGTTACCGGACAGGCATCCAAAGACGAATTGAGGCAGAGCGCCATGTCCAGCATTGATGTGCACGAACGCAGACCAGACGGCGCCGTCGGCAAGCTGCTCGATGTTATCGACCGCCAGCCTGAGCACCGCAAGACCGGTCAATTCGTCGAGTTCGACGGCGAGATGCACCCGGTCCTGACTGGTATCCGCAACTTCATCATCGTCACGACCGAGCGCTGGGCGCGGGTGTCGGCTGCTACCTGGAGGAAGGTATGAATGCCGAGCTCGCATTGCTCCCCCGCTTCATCCGGGCCAAGCAGGCGCCAGCGTACCTGGGCATGTGTCGCGCAGTGTTTGACGCCGAGGTTCGACCGCACGTCCACGAATTTCCCATCGGCGAGCGCGGTGTCGGGTTCGACCGGAAGGAGTTGGACGACTGGGCCTCGGCATACGTCGAAGCCAAGTCCATTGATAAAAACCGCGCCCCGGAGCAACAATTGCCCCGCAGCGAGCGCCAGAAAGGAGATAAATCATGGCGCGAAAATCGATCACAGGCCTCTCCCAAAGGAAAGGTATCTGGCATATCGACAAGAAAATCAACGGAGAACGACTTTACGAAAGCACTGGAACTGGTGACCGGGAAGAAGCAGAGCGCTACCTGATCTTCAGGCTAGAGCAGATCCGACAACAGAAGGTGTATGGCGTAAAGAAGGTCAGGATCTGGCGGGAGGCGGCGACTCGCTTCCTGCTGGAGTTCAAGGACCAGCCGTCAATCAAGCTTTCGGCGCATCACCTTGCTCAGCTGGACCCATTCATAGGTGACGTGCCGCTGACCCACATTGATGATCAGGCGCTGCTGCCCTTCATCAAAGACAGGTTGGCGACCAAGAGGCTTGAGAATGGCAAGGTAAAGAAAGGTGTCAGCAACCGGACGGTGAATATCTCGATCGAGCGTGTGGTTCGGGTTTTGTCGTTATGTGCCAGGAAGTGGCGAGACGATGAGCGTAGGCCATGGCTGGACAACGTGCCGATGCTCACAAAGCTGGAAGAGAAGAAGTCAAGCCGCAAGCCCTACCCGATGTCATGGCCGGAGCAGTCGATTCTTTTTGGGGAGTTGCCAGCCCATCTGCAAACGATGGCGCTGTTCAAGGTGAACACCGGCACGCGGGAGCAGGAAGTCTGCAAGCTGAGATGGGATTGGGAGATTTCGGTGCCGGAGCTCGGGACCAGCGTATTTCTGATCCCGGCTGATTTTGGCGGCAGACACGAACGGTCTGGGGTGAAGAACGGTGATGAGCGACTGGTTGTGCTCAACAGCGTGGCGAAGTCGATCATTGAGAAGCAGCGCGGCCTGAGTAAGGAGTGGGTTTTCCCTTACAACGGCACCGCGATGCACCGGATGAACGATTCGGCCTGGAAGAAGGCGCGGGTGAGAGCGGCGAAACTCTGGCAGGAGGAAAACCTTCGCCCCGCTCACCCAGGTTATGCATCCATAAGGATCCACGACCTCAAACACACATTTGGCCGTCGGCTACGCGCAGCAGGCGTCACCGAGGAAGACCGCAAGGCACTTCTGGGCCACAAGAACGGCAGCATCACCAGCCACTACTCGGGCGCTGAGCTCGGGCATCTGATTGAAGCTGCGAACATGGTATCAGCAACCGATTCGCGTGGACCGGTCCTGACAATCTTGAAGAGGAAACAGGCGTGAAAAATAGAGGAGTCACGCAAATGTCACGCACATGAAAAAGACCAATGCTGTGAACATTGGCCTAAGTCATTGATAAATATGGTCGGGACGGAGTGATTCGAACACTCGACCCCTAGCACCCCATGCTAGTGCGCTACCGGACTGCGCTACGCCCCGACTAGGCGTTGACTCTGTTCCTCTTCTCGAGGAACGCTCAAGAATATATCGCAAGCTTTTGAAAACTGGAAGTATTTAAAAGCAGGAATTTATTTCTTGAGTACCACCAGAACATCTTCCAGCTCGGCGATCATCTGGCGGATCATTTGTTTGTATTGGGTGGTGTCGTCTTTGGCTTCATCGCCGGACAAACGCAAGCGTGCGCCGCCGATGGTGAACCCCTGATCGTAAAGAAGCGCGCGGATCTGCCGGATCATCAGCACGTCCTGGCGCTGATAATACCGGCGGTTTCCGCGGCGTTTGACGGGGTTGAGTTGAGGAAACTCCTGCTCCCAGTAGCGCAGCACATGTGGTTTTACCGCACACAGCTCGCTGACTTCACCGATGGTGAAGTAGCGTTTGCCCGGGATGACGGGTAGTTCGTCGTTATGACTTGGTTCCAGCATAAGCCTCAACTCGGGCCTTCAACTTCTGCCCTGGACGAAAGGTGACCACACGGCGAGCCGTGATCGGGATTTCTTCTCCCGTTTTCGGATTGCGGCCAGGCCGCTGGCGTTTGTCCCGAAGGTCGAAATTGCCGAAACCGGACAATTTGACTTGTTCGTTGTCTTCAAGCGCGTGCCTGATTTCTTCGAAAAACAGTTCGACCAATTCCTTGGCCTCCCGCTTGTTCAGGCCCAACTCTTCGTACAGACGTTCCGCCATCTCAGCTTTCGTCAAAGCCCCCATACGTCACTTCCTTAACGTGGCGTTCAACCTTTGTTCGAGCGAGGTGAGGATGTCTTGCGTCGTGGAATTCACCTCATCGTCATTAAGAGTGCGCGATGGATGCTGCCAGGTCAAGCCAACTGCAAGGCTTTTTCTATGAGGATCAATGCCTTTACCCTGATACACGTCAAATAGCCTGAGGTCCGTCAGCCATTCGCCTGCATTTTCACGGATTACGTCCAGTACGGCAGCGGCCGCAACGTCTTTGTCCGCCAGAAGCGCAAGGTCACGACGCACTTCAGGAAAACGCGATAACTCCTGGAATTTAGGCATTTTGCCCAAGGCCACTTCGGCCAGAACCAGCTCGAATACGAAGACCGGACGGTCGAGACCGAGGGTTTTCGACAATTCAGGGTGGATAGCACCAACATAGCCGACCAAGCGACCATCACGCTCGATGCGCGCGGTTTGACCCGGGTGCAACGCAGGGTGTTTGCCCGGCACGAACGTGAACGCGCCCAGTGCACCGGCGAAGCCCAACACCGCTTCCACATCGGCTTTGACATCGAAGAAATCCACGACATCGCGACCTTGTGCCCAGCCTTCCGGCAGACGGCTACCGCATACCACACCGGCCAGCATCGGCTCTTGCTTCAGGCCTTCCAGCTGACCGACGAAACGCAGGCCGCTTTCGAACAGGCGGACGCGATCCTGCTGACGGTTCAGGTTGTGCTGAAGCGCCTTGACCAAACCAGGCCACAGGGACGAACGCATGGCAGCCATGTCGTTGGAAATCGGGTTGGCCAGCAGCAGCGGCTCGACACCCGGATTAAACAACTCGAATTGTTTCGGATCGATGAAGCTGTAGGTAATCGCTTCCTGATAACCACGGGCCACCAGCAGACGACGCAGCTCAGGCAGTTCGCTACGCGCTTCAGCCTTGGCTTGCGGCGCCAGACGGGCTTGCGGGTAGCGAACCGGCAGACGGTTGTAACCGTACAGACGGGCCAGCTCTTCGATCAGGTCGACTTCCAGGCTGATATCGAAACGGAAGCTTGGCACTTCAACGCGCCACTGCCCTGCCCCATCGGCAGAAATGGTCAGACCCAAGGCGCTGAGCAGACGCTCGACTTCGGCCGAATCCATTTCCATGCCCAGCATCTGGGTGATGCGTTGGGCACGCAGGGTGATCGGTGCGATCGATGGCAGGTGCTGCTCGCTGACGGTTTCGACGATCGGGCCAGCTTCACCGCCGGTGATCTCCAGCAGCAGGCCGGTGGCGCGCTCCATGGCTTCACGGGCCAGCTTCCAGTCCACGCCACGCTCGTAGCGGTGCGAAGCGTCGGTGTGCAGGCCGTAGGAACGGGCCTTGCCAGCGACGGCAATCTGGTCGAAGAACGCGCTTTCCAGGAATACATCGCGTGTGGTCGCGGTGTTGACGCCGCTGTGCTCGCCCCCCATGACGCCAGCGATTGCCAATGCGCGGGTGTGGTCGGCAATCACCAGCGTATCGCTACGCAGGCTGACTTCCTGGCCATCGAGCAGCACCAGCTTCTCGCCTTCTTCGGCCATGCGCACGCGGATGCCGCCATTGATTTCGGCGAGATCGAATGCGTGCAGCGGTTGGCCCAGTTCCAGCATCACGTAGTTGGTGATGTCGACGGCGGCGTCGATGCTGCGCACGTCGGCGCGACGCAGGCGCTCAACCATCCACAGTGGCGTAGGCTTGGACAGGTCAACGTTACGGATCACACGACCCAGGTAACGCGGGCAAGCGTTTGGCGCCAGCACTTCGATCGAACGCACTTCGTCGTGCACGGCAGGAACGCTGGCAATTGCCGGGCGCACCACCGGGGCGGCGTAAAGCGCACCGACTTCGCGGGCCAGACCGGCCAGGGACAGGCAGTCGCCGCGGTTAGGGGTCAGGTCGACCTCGATGCTCGCGTCGTCCAGGTTCAGGTATTCACGAATGTCCTGACCGACCGGCGCATCGACCGGCAATTCCATCAGGCCGTCGTTGCCTTCACCAATTTGCAGCTCGGCCTGAGAGCACAGCATGCCGTTGGACTCAACACCACGCAGCTTGGCTTTCTTGATTTTGAAGTCGCCCGGCAGTTCGGCACCGATCATAGCGAACGGGATCTTCAGGCCCGGGCGCACATTTGGCGCACCGCATACCACCTGGTAGGTTTCCGCGCCATTGCTGACCTGGCACACACGCAGCTTGTCGGCGTCCGGGTGTTGCTCGGTGCTCAGCACCTCGCCCACCACCACGCCACTGAATTCACCGGCGGCCGGCGTAACGCTATCGACCTCAAGACCGGCCATCGACAGACGAGCAACCAGCTCGTCGCGACTTACCTGCGGGCTTACCCAACCACGCAGCCATTGTTCACTGAATTTCATCCTGCTCTCCTAAGAATTCGTTACGACTAGCGAAATTGCGCGAGGAACCGCAAGTCGTTGTCGAAGAACAGACGCAAGTCGTTCACGCCGTAACGCAGCATGGCCAGACGCTCAACGCCCATGCCGAAGGCAAAGCCCGAAAACTCTTCCGGGTCGATCCCGGACATACGCAGCACGTTCGGGTGAACCATGCCGCAGCCCATGACTTCCAGCCAGCCAGTCTGCTTGCAGACCCGGCAGCCTTTACCGCTGCACATCACGCATTCCATGTCGACTTCAGCGGATGGCTCGGTGAACGGGAAATACGAAGGGCGGAAACGCACGGCCAGTTCTTTTTCGAAGAACACGCGCAGGAACTCTTCGATAGTGCCTTTCAGGTCGGCGAAGTTGATATCGCGGTCGACCAGCAGGCCTTCGACCTGGTGGAACATCGGCGAGTGGGTGATATCGGAGTCGCTGCGGTACACACGGCCTGGGCAGACGATGCGGATCGGCGGCTGTTTCGATTCCATGGTGCGGACCTGTACCGGCGAGGTATGGGTGCGCAGCAACATGTTGGCATTGAAATAGAAGGTGTCATGCATCGACCGGGCCGGGTGATGGCCTGGGATGTTGAGCGCTTCAAAGTTGTGGTAATCGTCTTCGACCTCGGGGCCTTCGGCGATGCCGTAGCCGATGTGGGTGAAGAACTGCTCGATACGTTCCAGAGTCCGGGTTACCGGATGCAGACCGCCTGAGGTCTGGCCGCGGCCAGGCAGGGTCACGTCAATGGATTCGGCGGCGAGCTTAGCCGCAAGATCGGCCTCCTCGAACAATGCCTTGCGCGCATTGAGAACCTCTGTGACACGCTCCTTGGCAACGTTGATCAGCGCGCCGACTTGCGGACGCTCTTCTGCCGGCAAATTCCCCAGGGTCTTCATCACCTGAGTCAATTCACCCTTTTTGCCAAGGTAGTGAACCCGGATTTGCTCCAGGGCATTGATATCTTCAGCGCTTTGCACAGCCTCTAGTGCTTGAGAGACGAGCGCATCCAGGTTTTCCATGTACAGACTCCAGATACAAAATAGGGGAAGAGCTTGAAGGCTCTTCCCCTATTTATGACGTTTAACACCTGGCCCCACAGAGGTGAGGCCGGGTGACTGTCGGGGGTACTTAAGCCAAGGTGGCTTTAGCTTTCTCGACAATCGCAGCAAACGCCGCTTTTTCGTTCACTGCCAGATCAGCCAGAACCTTACGGTCGATCTCGATGGACGCTTTTTTCAGGCCGGCGATGAAACGGCTGTAGGACAGACCGTTGATACGTGCACCAGCGTTGATACGAGCGATCCACAGAGCGCGGAACTGACGTTTTTTCTGACGACGGTCACGGTAGGCGTATTGGCCTGCCTTGATTACCGCTTGCTTGGCAACACGGAATACGCGCGAGCGAGCGCCGTAGTAGCCTTTAGCAAGTTTCAGAATTTTTTTGTGACGTTTACGGGCAATGACGCCACGCTTTACACGAGCCATGAGTTACTTCCTCTATTCTTGACTAAAATTAACGAAGGCGCAGCATGCGCTCGACTTTTGCCACGTCAGACGGATGCAGCAAGCTGCTACCGCGCAGTTGACGCTTACGCTTGGTCGACATTTTAGTCAGGATGTGGCTCTTGAAAGCGTGCTTGTGCTTGATACCGTTAGCAGTTTTCAAAAACCGCTTAGCAGCACCACTTTTCGTTTTCATTTTTGGCATGTTCGGATACTCCGCATTCAGTTGATAAACATAATCAGAAGGCCTGCCGTGCCCTGTTGATTACTTCTTCTTTTTCGGGGCGATGACCATGATCAGCTGGCGTCCTTCCATCTTAGGATGCTGTTCGACCGAACCGTACTCGAGCAAGTCACCTTCAACTCGCTTGAGGAGTTCCATCCCCAGCTCCTGGTGGGCCATCTCACGGCCGCGGAATCGCAAGGATACCTTGGCCCTGTCCCCGTCACTCAGGAAACGTACCAGGTTGCGCAGTTTTACCTGGTAATCCCCTTCCTCCGTCCCTGGACGAAACTTGATTTCTTTAACCTGAATCTGCTTCTGGTTTTTCTTGGCCGCGGCAATCTGCTTCTTCTTTTCGAAGATCGATTTGCCGTAGTCCATCAGTTTGCAAACAGGGGGTACTGCATCGGCGGAAATTTCCACCAAATCCAGTTTGGCCTCTTCAGCCTTAAGAAGCGCGTCTTCAATTGACACAATCCCAAGCTGTTCACCTTCAGCCCCAATTAACCGAACCTCGCGTGCCGAGATATTCTCGTTGATCGGGGCTTTCGGTGCAGCTCGTTTATCTTGTCTCATTTCACGCTTAATAATAATTACTCCGAATCTGGGCGACCACGCCGGGAAACCGCTTGCGCGAGAAACTCAGCGAACTGGGCGACGGGCATCGAGCCCAGGTCAGCACCTTCACGAGTACGCACAGCGACAGTCTGCATCTCGACTTCCCGATCTCCGATAACCAAGAGATAGGGAACCTTGAGCAAAGTATGCTCGCGGATTTTAAAGCCGATCTTTTCATTTCTCAAGTCAGACTTGGCACGAAATCCGCTTTCGTTGAGAGTTTTTTCAACCTGAGCGGCAAAATCGGCCTGTTTGTCAGTGATGTTCATGATCACTGCCTGGGTCGGCGCCAGCCACGCAGGGAATGCTCCCTCGTAGTGCTCGATCAGGATCCCGACGAAACGTTCGAAGGAGCCAAGGATCGCCCGGTGCAACATCACCGGGTGCTTGCGACTGTTGTCTTCGGAGACGTATTCGGCTCCCAGACGGACAGGCAGGTTAAAATCGAGCTGCAGGGTACCACACTGCCAGACACGGCCGAGGCAATCTTTCAGCGAGAACTCGATCTTCGGACCGTAGAACGCACCCTCTCCCGGCTGCAGATCGTACGGCAGGCCCGCGCTATCAAGCGCTGCGGCCAATGCCGCTTCGGCGCGATCCCACAGCTCGTCGGAACCGACGCGTTTTTCCGGACGAGTGGACAGTTTCATTTCGACTTCTTTAAAGCCGAAGTCGGCATAGACGTCCATGGTCAGCTTGATGAACGCGGCGGATTCGGCCTGCATCTGCTCTTCAGTACAGAAGATGTGAGCATCGTCCTGAGTAAAGGCGCGAACGCGCATGATGCCGTGCAGCGCACCCGACGGCTCGTTACGGTGGCAGGCACCGAATTCGGCCAGACGCATCGGCAGCTCGCGGTAGCTTTTCAGGCCCTGATTGAACACCTGCACGTGGCACGGGCAGTTCATCGGTTTGATGGCGTAGTCGCGGTTTTCCGACTGAGTGGTGAACATGTTGTCGGCGTAGTTGGCCCAGTGCCCGGATTTCTCCCACAGGCTGCGGTCAACGACTTGCGGAGTCTTGATCTCCAGGTAACCGTTGTCGCGCTGAACCTTGCGCATGTACTGCTCGAGCACCTGGTACAGAGTCCAGCCGTTCGGGTGCCAGAACACCATGCCCGGTGACTCTTCCTGGGTGTGGAACAGGCCCAGACGCTTGCCGATCTTGCGGTGATCGCGCTTTTCAGCTTCTTCGATGCGCTGGATGTAAGCCGCCAGCTGCTTCTTGTCCGCCCATGCGGTGCCGTAAACGCGCTGCAATTGCTCGTTCTTGGCATCGCCACGCCAGTAGGCGCCGGACAGCTTGGTCAGCTTGAAGGATTTCAGGAAGCGCGTGTTCGGCACGTGCGGACCACGGCACATGTCGACGTATTCTTCGTGATAGTACAGGCCCATGGCCTGCTCGTTCGGCATGTCTTCGACCAGACGTAGCTTGTAGTCTTCGCCACGGGCCTTGAACACTTCGATCACTTCGGCGCGCGGAGTGACTTTCTTGATCACGTCGTAATCTTTTTCGATCAGCTGCTGCATGCGCTGTTCGATGGCGACCAGGTCGTCCGGCGTGAATGGACGCTCGAAGGCGATGTCGTAATAGAAGCCTTCATCGATGACCGGGCCGATGACCATCTTGGCCGTCGGGTACAGCTGCTTGACTGCGTGGCCAACCAGGTGGGCGCAAGAGTGGCGAATGATCTCCAGCCCCTCTTCATCCTTTGGCGTAATGATTTGCAACGAAGCGTCGCTGCTGATGATGTCGCTGGCGTCGACCAGCTTGCCATCGACTTTACCGGCCACGGTGGCCTTGGCCAGACCGGCACCAATGGATGCGGCGACTTCGGCTACGGAAACCGGGTGATCGAATGAACGTTGACTGCCGTCGGGAAGAGTAATAGTTGGCATGGCGCCTCCTCTCCTAGTGGTGACCCCTACCAAAGGTCACGTGGGTTGGGATGAGCCAGTACAAGATCCGATCCAGGCCATTCAATAACGAACGCCTGCCTTACAGCGGCAGGAGCCTTGCGGCCAACCGGAAAACCGAACCAGAGTGACTGGGATTCAAATCAGGGTTATTCGCGCATTTGCCGCTGCCGGGACTGAAGGTCATCCGGAGCCTGCTAACGCCCGAGCCAGGCATGCTAGCACAGATGAACGGTCATCGATGCACCCAGGTTTTCTGCCGGGGCAAATCAGGCTTTTTTATGCCAAAGTGCTGAACTTGAACCCCGCATCCCCCATCAGATAAAAGACATTGACCCGAAAGGAGCATCTCAGCATGCGTCTGAATCGTTTATTCGCAGTAGTCGCGCCCATCGTCCTGTTGCTGCCGCTGGCGGCCCATGCCGACTGGCCAAAGGGTGAGCGCGAGAAGTACATGGCTCAGTGCACCGAAGCGGCAACCCCACAGATCGGAGCTGCGGCAGCCAAATCACACTGCGCTTGCGGAGCCGATGCGATCAAATCCTACCCGGCCAGCGATATTCAATCGTTGATGGACAACAAGGCCAGCCCGGAACTGCAACAGAAGGCACTGGGCCAGATCGCCAAATGCAAGGCCAATCCACCGGCGAAAAAGTGAGGAAAAAGTCCTTTTGACTCGGCCCAACGCTGATAAAAAGTGACGGATTTCAGCTTTTTCGTACGATTTATGCAGGTTTTACAGCTTTTTTTATTGTCTTTACTTTTGGCTGAAAGCCTTTTAAAACGGGGCTTTCAGCCACACTGAGCAACAAAGAGAACGCGACTGTAGGGCAAACAGCACGTCCGGGGGGCTCCCAAAGCGAACATTTCGACTATGATACTCCGGTGTGCCCAGTTGGCCTGAGCAGCACAGTACTACTGAAAATATATGTTTCTTGGAGATACACCATGTCTAATCGCCAAACCGGCACCGTTAAATGGTTCAACGATGAAAAAGGCTTCGGCTTCATCACTCCTCAAGGTGGCGGTGACGACCTGTTCGTACACTTCAAAGCTATCGAAAGCGACGGTTTCAAAAGCCTGAAAGAAGGCCAGACCGTTTCCTTCGTGGCTGAGAAAGGCCAAAAGGGTATGCAAGCTGCACAAGTTCGCCCAGAGTAATTTTCTGGCGCACTAAAAAAACCCCGTCCATGTGACGGGGTTTTTTATGGGCGAAACAAAAGCCTGAAGCAATCAGCCGCAGTTGACGCGGGTGATCACCAGATTGCTATCGGTGTTCAGGTTCAGGCGATCGGAGCGGTATTCCAGGGTTACCATGTCGTTGGGCTTGAGGAACCGGGCATTCTGCGCGCCTGCGCGGGTACGTGCCTGCTCCAGCAATTCGGGCGAAGCCTTTTTGCCAATGGTGAATTCGGCAGCCTTTGCTTCACAACGGCTATGGCCGGTGTCGGTCGCCACAGGGTCCGTTGCCGACTCGGTGGACGTGCTGCTGCAACCAGCCAGCAGCGTGGCGGCCAACAAAGTACCCAGTGACGCGAGCTTCCAAGGCATGAAGCCTCCTTTTTTCAATAAATTAAGCTGAGATCGTGCGACCACCATTTTGGCGTTTGGTTTCAAGGCGGGCGCTATCGCCCTGCCCTCGGTCCGGACAAGCGGCGAGTTTGCCTGAACATCCTCTTACCGTTCATCCCTCAATCGTGACTGAATATGAACAGCTCTCAATAGACGTCGATGTAGTCGAACGGCGGATTCGGCCAGTTCTCTTTCAGAGCATTGAAGATCTGCATGACCCAGACCTCGTCGCTGGCCGCGACCAATCCGACATAACCGGAACCCTTGGCCCAGGTCTCCAGGCGAAACAGCAACCCGTCGATGTCCGTACCGCCCACAATGCCCGATGAAATGTAGGCGATACCGCCCTTGGTGACCCGCAGCTGGGTGTGTTCATCGTCGCTGGCAGAAGCCAGTAGCTGACGCACCGCTTCGCAGGTCAAGCCGTCAGGAGTGTTCAAATCGATCTGCACAGCACGGTCCTTGAAAATTCGTCAAAGACCAAGTGTCGCATAGCCCTCCCCTCATGCCTAAGTCGGAGTGCCAAACGTCTCGCAAAATGGTTAACTCGACACTCAGACATCTCGATTTCACGAGCGCCATCATGACCACCGTAAGCATCGACGCCAACATCACCATCAAGTGGCCACAGGGCCACAGCTCTTACAGCCCGGGCAGCCCGGAAGAGTTGGCAATCATTGGCATCGATTTGCTGGTCAAGGAACTGGGGACACAAGCTGCCCAGACCTTCATCGCCCAGATACTCGAGAAATACCCCGCCGATTATATGGGCCTGACAGATAGCGAGTGAATGTAAAAACCCGCAGGCTGGCACCTGCGGGCCTATGACTTACTTCAAGCGAGCCAGGCGCTGGGTCAGCAGGTCGAAGAAGCCCTGAGCGTCACCATTTTCAACCCAGAAGGCATTTTTCGGTGCTTTCAGGCCGTCATACCAGTCGACGATGGTCTGACCAAAGGTCGGCCCTTCGCGGCTATCAACCACTACGTTGACCGAACGCCCGGTGAACAGCTCTGGCTTGAGCAGGTAAGCGATGACTGTGGCGTCATGCACCGGGCCACCCGGAATGCCGTAGTGCTCCATGTCGCCCTTGACGTATTCGTTGAGAATATCGCCCACCAGTTTGCTGGCATTGTTATCCAGTGCGGCGATCTGCTGCAGGCGCGCTTCACTGGTGAGGACCTTGTGGGTCACATCCAGCGGCAGATAGGTCAGCTTGACACCACTTTTCAGCACCACTTCGGCAGCCTGCGGGTCAGCGAAGAGATTGAATTCGGCCACCGGGGTGATGTTGCCGCCATTGAAGTGCGCACCGCCCATTATCACCACTTCCTTGATGCCCTGAACGATTTCAGGTTCCTGGATCAGCGCCAGGGCCAGGTTGGTCTGCGGGCCGAGCATGGCGATGGTGATGCTGTGGGGCTTGGCGGCTTTCAGGGTATCGATCAGGTAATTGACCGCATTGCCTTCGGCCAGGCCTTTCTTCGGCTCATGCACGGTGACACCGGACAGGCCTTCCTTGCCATGGATGTTCTCGGCATAGATCGGCGTGCGCATCAGCGGTTTCGGCGCGCCCGCGTACACCGGCACCTCCTCACGCCCCGCCCATTCACGGGCCAGACGCGCATTACGCGAGGTCTTGTCCAGACGCACGTTGCCAGCGACGGTGGTCAGCGCACGAATGTTCAGCTCTTCCGGCGATGCCAGGGCAAACAGCAAAGCGACCACATCATCAGCACCCGGGTCGGTGTCGATGATCAAGTCGATCTTTTCCGCCGCTTGGGCGCTTGTTGCGGTAATCAGGGACAAAAGCAGCAGACTCCGAAGCAGGTGATGCAGTTTCTGAGCATAGCGATGCATAGCGCACTCCTTGTGCGTGGGAAGAACGGGAAGTTAGAACGTTACGCCGGCCACCAAAACGATGTTGCAGTACGGCTGACATTCACCTGTACGAACAATCGCCCTCGCTTGTCGGCTGAGCGCCTTGAATTGTTCATGACTGATCAGCTCGCGCCGGCCAAGCGCACCTTCGGCATTCAGTTCATCCAGCACGCTTAAGGCCGACGGTTTTTTATCGAGAATTTCATGGGCCAGTACATGGCTTTCGACCTGCATTTCGCTGAGCACGACCTTCAAGGTACTGATGAAGTCCGGAATGCCGTGGGTCAAGGCCAGGTCGATCAATTCGACGCCGGGCGGTACCGGCAGGCCGGCATCGCCGATCACAACGATGTCGCCATGACCCAGGGATGCGATCAGCCGTGACAGCGCGATATTGAGCAAGGGTGTTTTTTTCATGGTGCTTTAAAGGCCTGTACATCGGACAAGGTGGGAATCGAAGGTTGTGCGCCGGCCCGGGTCACCGACAGCGCTGCGGCGACCTGACCGAAACGAATCGCCTCGACTTCGCTTTTACCGGTCGCCAGGGCTGCGGCGAAACCACCGACGAAAGTGTCGCCGGCCGCGGTGGTATCGACCGCCTTCACTTTCGGCGCCGGGAAATGCTCGAAATGTGCGCCGTCGGCGAACAGTGATCCCTGAGCGCCAAGGGTGATGATCACTTTACCGGCGCCCATGGCGATCAAACGGGTCGCGGCGGCTTCGGCGGTGCTCAGGGAGTCCACTGGCAAACCGCTCAGGGCCGAGGCTTCACTTTCGTTGGGAATCAGGTAATCGATGGCCGCATACCAATCCGCCGGCAGCGGGCGACTGGCGGGCGCCGGATTGAGGATCACGGTCTTGCCCAGCTCACGTCCGCGCTTCAGAGCATGACCGACTGTGGCATCCGGCACTTCCAGCTGACAGATGATGACATCCGCCGCTTGTAACACCCCGTCGAAACGGTCGACCACTTCGGGGGTCAACGCACCGTTGGCACCCGCAACAATCACGATCGCGTTCTGACTGTTGTCATCAACCACGATCAACGCCACACCGCTGGAATCTTCGACCGTACTGATCGCCCGGCAATCAATCTGCTCAGCCAACAACGCCCCGCGCAACGCTTCGCCATAAGCGTCGCTGCCCACGCAGCCGACCATCGACACCTGCGCTCCCAGCCGCGCCGCTGCCACGGCCTGGTTCGCGCCCTTGCCACCCGAAACCGTGGCAAACGATTTGCCGATCAGCGTTTCACCACCACGGGGCAGCCGTGGCGCCCGGGTCACCAGGTCCATGTTCAGGCTGCCTATTACCACTACTTTTGCTGGCATACGTCACTACTCATCAATTCTGTTTCGGCGATGCTTTTTGTCTAACGATGCTTTCGGCTCAACGGTATTGGGCAAACACACCCGCCAACGGCGCCGTCGATTCCCGCAGGACAATACTGGGCGTCACGATGCGCTGATCGGTCGCCAGATCCGGTGCCGCAATCCTGCGCAACAGCACCTCGGCCGCCATCTCGCCAAGTTGCAGAATCGACTGGCCTACGGTGGTCAGCGCCGGATAGACATAACGGCTCATCTGGATATCGTCGAAGCCGATCACCGACAGCTCGGTGGGCACACGAATATTGCGCTCGGCAGCAGCGCGCAACACACCGATGCCGATCATGTCGTTACCGGCGAAGATCGCGCTGGGCGGGTTCTTTTCCAGCAGGATCGCGGCGGCGTTGTAACCGCCGGTGCTGGTGAAATCGCTTTCCAGCATGCGCTCGCGCGGCACTTCGACACCCGCCTCCTTCAAGGCGCGGCAATAACCGGCCAGACGCATCTGCGCCACGCTGGTACTCGCCGGCCCACCTATCGTGGCAATGTCCCGATGCCCCAACTCCAACAGGTGCCGGGTCGCCAGATAGGCGCCATATTCGTGATCGATGCGCACCAGGTCCGCATCGACCCCTTCCAGGTCACGGTCGACGATCACCATCGGCGTACGCACGCCCGTCAGGCCTTCAGCCAGACCGCTGTCACCACCGGCCGAGGCAACGATCAAACCGTCGATGCGTTTTTCCAGCAGTACGCGAAGATAGCTGCGCTGCTTGTCCGGGTTATCGTCGGAATTGCAGAGAATGACGCAATAGCCATTGCGCTCGCAGTAATCCTCGATACCACGGGCCAGCTCGGCGAAGTACGGGTTGAGGCTGTTGGGTACCAGCAGGCCGATGGTCGCGGTGGTTTTCGCTTTCAATGAGCGGGCCACGGCGCTGGGTACATAGTCGAGGCTTTTGATCGCCGCCTCGACCTTGACCCGCACTTCCTCGCTGACCGGTCGCGTCTTGTTCACCACATGGGAAACCGTGGTGTAGGAAATACCCGCAAGTGCCGCTACATCCTTGATGGTTGCCATGACTCAGGTCCGCCGGCTTGCGCGCTGACTGCGATAAGTATCCAGCACCACCGCCACCACGATAACCGCACCGGTGATGATGCGTTTGGTTGGCTCGGTCGCGCCGATCTGCGCCAGACCGGCCGCCAGCACGGAGATGATCAGTACACCGAAGAACGTGCTGATCACCGAACCGCGCCCGCCCATCAGGCTGGTGCCGCCGATCACCACCGCGGCGATCACTTGCAGTTCCAGACCGGAGCCGGCATTCGGGTCCGCCGCTTCCAGGCGAGAAATCTGAAACAGCGCAGCAATACCGGCCAGTAATCCCATCAGACTGAAGACCAGAATCTTGTAGGGCTTCGGATTGATCCCCGCCAGACGCACCGCTTCCTCGTTGGTGCCGATGCCGATCAGGTAACGACCGAACACCGTACGCGTCAGTACAGCCTGCGCAATGAAGATAATCAGCAAGGCGATGATGAACGATGGCGAGATGCCGAATGCGATCGGATTGGACAGCCAGGCGAAGGCATCACCGATATAGGCGGTGCGCGAACCGGTCATCTGGTACGCCAGCCCCCGCGCCATTTCCAGCACACCGAGGGACACGATGAATGACGGAATCCGCCAGGCCACGGTAATCGAACCGGTGATAGTGCCCGCCAGTGCCGCGGCGCCCATTCCCAGCAACGCTGCCGGCAGCACGCTCCAGCCCCAGCCGAGAATCGCCACGCTGACTGTCGACGCCGCCAGCGCCAGCACCGAACCCACCGACAAATCGATGCCGCCGATGATCAATACGAAGGTCATGCCCACCGCCAGCACCATCAGATCGGGAATCTGGTTGGCCAGGGTGCTGAAGGTGTCGTAAGACAGGAAATGGCTGCTCAACACAGAGAACAGCGCGACCATCGCCAGCAAGGCACCGGCCAGGCCCAGGTAAGTGCCGAGGCCGTAAAAATTGCCACTACGTTTGCCGACCAGAGTTGCAGTATTCATGGAAGATCCCTAGGCGCTGCTTCATTGAGCAACGCATCACGTTTTTGGTAGCCGGCGAACGCGGCGGCAAGCAAATCATCCTGGGTCCAGCTGTCGCGCTCGAAGGTCTCGATCAAACGCCCTGCCGACAGCACGCCGATGCGATCGCAGATCAGCATCAGTTCGCGCAGGTCGCTGGACACCACCACCAGTGCTTTGCCCTGACGGGTCAACTCACCGAGCAATGTATAGATGTCGAACTTGGCGCCGACGTCGATGCCTCGGGTCGGCTCGTCGAACAGCATCACCGTGCAGTCGCGTTCGAGCCAACGGCCGATCACCACTTTCTGCTGATTGCCGCCGGACAATTCCGAGACCAATTGCGTCGGGCTGGAGCTGCGAATGCGCATGGCGTCGATCTGACGCTGGGCCAGCGACATCTCGTCACCGTTGTTGACGAAGCCGCCGCTGGAAATCACCGGCATATTGCCCAAGGCAATGTTGGCGCTGATCGATTGCGTCAGCAGCAGGCCTTCGCCCTTGCGATCTTCAGTGATCAACGCAATGCCATGACCGACCGCGTCGGCCGGCGAACGAATATTCACCACCTGAGCCGGCGACCCCAGCGCGACGGTGCCGCTATCGGCCGTATCGGCACCGAAGATCAGGCGCAGCAACTCGGTGCGCCCTGCCCCGATCAAACCGGAGATCCCGAAAATCTCGCCGGCGCGCACTTCGAAGGACACATCGCGAACCTTGTCGGAACGGGTCAGCCCTTTGACCGTCAAGGCCGGAGCACCGATATTGCGCGGGCCCATGTCGATGTGCTCGCCCAGCTCACGGCCGACCATCAGGGTGACCAGTTGCTCGCTGTTGTAATTGGCCATCGGCTCGACACAGACCAGGTTACCGTCGCGCAATACCGCGATGCGCTGGGCCACCCGTGCCAGCTCTTCGAGGCGGTGGGAAATGTAGATGATCGACACGCCGCGCGCCTGCAGGCGAGTGATCTGTTCGAACAGCATTTCGACTTCACGGGCCGTCAGCATTGCCGTTGGCTCGTCGAGGATCAACACGTGGCAATCGCCAATCAGGTTGCGGGCGATCTCCACCATTTGTTGGTGGCCGATACCCAGCTCGCCGACCAGGGTATCCGGGTCGATGGCGTCGAGGCCGACCTGAGCCATGGCCTCGATCGCCGCCCGGCGCAATTGCTTGCGACTGATCCAGCCGCCGTGGCTGGGCAGGTTGTCGAGGAACAGGTTTTCCGCCACAGACAACGTCGGTAACAGATTGAGTTCTTGCATGACCATGCGGATGCCCAGCTCTTCGGCCTGGCTGCGGCTGCCGGGGCGGTAATCCTGCCCCTGGAATTGCATCTGGCCGGTGGTCGGCGTGACCAGTCCGCCAATGATTTTCGACAGCGTACTTTTGCCGGCGCCATTCTCGCCAGTCAGCGCCAGCACTTCGCCGCGCATCAGCGTCAGGTCGATGCCGGTCAGGACAGGTTGGGCGTAGGTCTTACCGATACCGCTGACCGAGAGGACAGCGTTCGGGGCGGAAACTGACATAAAAACTCTCCATGTGCTCGCCCCAAGAGGCGAGCACCGTTGTGTCGCCAGAAAGACTACTTGGTAACCAGCTCTACCGGAGTTTCGATGACGCCGTTGGCGCCGCTATCGACTTTCTCGCCTTTGATGATTTTCAACGCGGTCTCGATACCGAACACCGCTTGCCGGGCAGCAAACTGGTCGGCGGTGGCCAGGACGCGACCGTCCTTGAGCATTGGCTTGATCGCATTGATGTTGTCATAACCGACCACTTGCACCTTGCCGGCCTTGCCTGCGGCACGTACGGCGGAAACCGCGCCGACCGCCATGCTGTCGTTGCCAGCCAACAATGCCTTGATGTTCGGGTATTCGCTGAGCATCGACGAGGCCACCTTGCCGCCCTTGTCGATTTCCCAATCGCCGGACTGCAGCGACACGACCTTGATCTGCGCCGCTTCCATCGCATCCTTGAAGCCGGCAGTGCGCTGCTGGGCATTGGTGGTGGTGGAAACGCCTTCGATGATGCCGACTTCGTCACCGGCCTTCAGTTCCTTGGCCAGGTATTCACCCACCAGACGCGCGCCTTTGCGGTTGTCCGGACCTACGAATGGAACGGTGATGTTTTTGCTTTTGACCACGGCCGGGTCCAGCTGGTTATCGATGTTGATCACGGTGATGCCGGCATCGACTGCTTTCTTGATGACCGGGACCATGGCCTTGGAGTCTGCCGGAGCGATGACCAGTGCGTTGACCTTGGACAGGATCATTTGCTCGACGATGCGCGTCTGGCCGGCCGTGTCCGTTTCGTCCTTGATGCCGTTGGAGATCAGCTCGAAGTCGCCGGAGTGGTCTTTCTGGTAGGCCTTGGCGCCGTCTTCCATGGTCAGGAAGAACTCGTTGGCCAAGGATTTCATGACCAGCGCGACTTTAGGTTTTTCAGGGGTTGCGGCGAATGCCGAAGAGACAGGCAACGCGGCGGATGCGGCAGCCAGCATAGCGACAGCGAGAAGACGTCCAGCGAATGGCAACTTCATGGGTTCACTCCGATCTTATGATTATTCTGAGCAACGCTTGCGCTGGCTCATCAATGATCAACCCATCGATGGCGACCGCGCAAACGTTTGCGTAGACCGAACTATGCGAACCCTGTCGAGATTTGTCAACGACCTGTTCTGTGTCTTCGTTGGCAAAAACCAACCCGTTTTTTTATCACGCCGTGGTGTTGACCAGACCGCCACCGCTGGAATCCTTGGCCAGTTCCTTGACCAGATTGCCGGTCACTTGCGCCAGTGCAGCGCTGGTATCGGCGATTTGCCCCTGGATCGTCATGACTGCGCTGGCCTTGGCTTCCGGGGTCGAATAATTCGCCGCCTGAGCGGCCGCCAGTTGCTGCTGCTGTTCGCGCAGTTGTTGCTGCAGTTCCTGCATGCGCTTGAGCAATACCTGCACCGCAATACTCTGACTGCTGGTTTTCTCGGATTTGCTTTCGCTCTGAGCCGCCGCGCCGCCACCGGTTCTGACCTGATTGTCGTCGCCCTGCTCTTCGCCCAACGCCTGGGCCGAGGCGTCGGATGTCGCCTCGCTCAAGTCGCTGATGGTCGCCGGGGATTTGCCCCCGATAGTGATTGCGCCTGCATTTGCAAAACCGACAGTAAACGACATGTGAACTCCTGAAAAAATAGATCCTTTAAAGGAGCATCGACCTGTGCGGGGTTTTCTTTAGCACCGATTTTCGATTTTGCAAGGCGACCTTCTCAATGAAGGTCGGTGAGCCGAACGTAAAGGCTGAACATATTCGGAAACCCGGACAGCCAGGCGCGAA
Organism: Pseudomonas sp. FP1742; assembly: GCF_030687145.1. Lineage (NCBI taxonomy): Bacteria > Pseudomonadati > Pseudomonadota > Gammaproteobacteria > Pseudomonadales > Pseudomonadaceae > Pseudomonas > Pseudomonas sp. FP1742. The sequence continues at coordinate 4,633,059 of NZ_CP117460.1, forward strand.
GTGTCGCCAGCCACGGCAACAATATTGATAAAAATCATCAGGTTAAAAGATCACCTTCTCCAGCGTCCGACTGGTACAGATCCTGCTATTCCTCTCCACCCCCGGCGTTCAGATCTGCCTGGGGCGCTTCTAGATGAACCTGCATCCGCACCGTCTCACTACAAGAGAAAACAATAATGAAATCTGCCTTCAACACTTTTATTCCGGGCGCTTTGGCCCTGCTTATGCTTCTGCCTGTCGCCCTTCAGGCAAAAGAAGCCGAAACCCAACAGAAACTGGCGAACGTGGTGATCCTGGCCACCGGCGGCACCATTGCCGGCGCGGGCGCCAGCGCCGCCAACAGCGCCACCTATCAAGCGGCGAAAGTCGGTATCGAACAATTGATCGCAGGGGTTCCGCAACTGAGCCAATTGGCCAACGTTCGCGGCGAACAAGTCATGCAGATCGCGTCCGAAAGCATCACCAACGACAACCTGCTGCAACTGGGGCGTCGGGTGGCTGAACTGGCCGACAGCAAAGACGTCGATGGCATTGTCATCACCCACGGCACCGACACCCTGGAAGAAACCGCTTACTTCCTCAACCTGGTGGAAAAAACCGACAAGCCAATCATCGTCGTCGGCTCCATGCGCCCAGGCACCGCCATGTCGGCCGACGGCATGCTGAACCTGTACAACGCCGTCGCCGTGGCCAGCAGCAAAGACGCGCGCGGCAAAGGCGTACTGGTGACCATGAACGATGAAATCCAGTCGGGTCGCGATGTGAGCAAAATGATCAACATCAAGACCGAGGCGTTCAAAAGCGCCTGGGGCCCTTTGGGGATGGTGGTCGAAGGCAAGTCCTACTGGTTCCGTCTGCCAGCCAAGCGCCACACCATGGACTCGGAATTCGACATCAAAACCATCAAGAGCCTGCCTGACGTGGAAATTGCCTACTCCTATGGCAATGTCAGCGACACCGCCTACAAAGCCCTGGCTCAATCAGGCGCCAAAGCCATCATCCATGCCGGCACCGGTAATGGCTCGGTCTCATCCCGCGTGGTCCCTGCCCTGCAGGCCTTGCGCAAGGACGGCGTGCAAATCATTCGCTCTTCCCACGTCAACGCCGGTGGTTTCGTCCTGCGTAACGCCGAACAGCCTGACGATAAGTACGACTGGGTTGTGGCTAACGACCTGAACCCGCAAAAAGCCCGCATCCTGGCCATGGTCGCACTGACCAAGACCAACGACAGCAAAGAGCTGCAACGGATGTACTGGGAATACTGATTCACCCTCGCCCGACCTGCTCCGGTCGGGCACCGCTGTCACCACTCGCCAGCCCCGGCGAGTGGTTCACGACCCTTGCGATAAAACTCCCATCGTCCTACACCAAACGGAAAAAACCGCTGTCAGAGGATTTTCTTGAATTTTAAGCAGTTGCGAAAATGCCTACAGTTAAATACTGTATGCACGTACAGCTTAATAAGGATAACTCCGTGGCCACTACTTCCGCCCCTCCTGACGCTTACGAACGCCTGGGTATGCGCGTTCAGAAAATCATTAATTCCCCCACCGCCCAGAAAGCCAAAGCTGCGCTGATCTTCCGCCTACCGGACGAACCCGTGGATGAGTGGGAGCGCTTGCTCGAGGAAATCGACGAGAACGACAACGTCACCCTCGCCCATCGCGACGATGGCGGTGTGCAGATTTTCTGGGTTGTGCCGAAGGAAGATTGAGTCAATGAGCGTCCGCTGGCTTGCTTTACTGCTTCTGCTCATCACCCTCGGCGCCCAGGCTGGCGCTCCACGCACCTTCAACGAAGCCAAGAAAGTCGCCTGGACGCTGTACGCCCCGCAATCCACCGAGTTCTACTGCGGCTGCAAATACACCGGCAACCGCGTGGACCTCGCCGCCTGCGGTTATGTGCCACGCAAAAATGCCAAGCGCGCCTCGCGCATCGAGTGGGAACACATTGTTCCTGCCTGGCAGATCGGCCATCAGCGTCGGTGCTGGCAACAAGGCGGGCGCAAGAACTGCACGCGCTACGACTCGACGTATCAAAAAGCCGAGGCCGACCTGCATAACCTGGTACCCAGCATCGGCGAGGTGAATGGCGATCGGAGTAATTTCAGTTTTGGCTGGCTGCCCGCGCAGTCAGGTCAATATGGCTCGTGCCTGACGCAGATCGACTTCAAGGCGAAGAAGGTCATGCCCCGCCCTTCCATTCGCGGCATGATCGCCCGGACGTATTTCTACATGAGCAAGCAGTATGGCCTGCGTCTTTCGAAGCAGGATCGGCAATTGTATGAAGCCTGGAACAAGACCTATCCGGTTCAGGCCTGGGAACGCCAGCGCAACCAGAGCGTGGCGTGCGTGATGGGCCGTGGCAACGAATTTGTCGGCCCCGTCGACATGAAGGCCTGCGGCTGACCGGTTGCCGGGACTTGCTCCCAACCGATTACGCCCTCGCCGGGCGCACAAACAAAAACGCCCCGACCGAAGTCGGGGCGTTTTCATGTGCGGCTAAGGTTTAGCGCGGGAATGCTGGCGGGTTTACACCGGCCATATCTTCCATCACGCGAACTACCTGGCAGCTGTAACCGAATTCGTTGTCGTACCAGACGTACAGAACAACGCGGTTGTCGTTGCAGATGGTCGCTTCAGCGTCCACTACGCCTGCGTGGCGCGAGCCCACGAAGTCGGTGGAAACCACTTCCTGCGAGTTGACGAAATCGATTTGCTTATGCAGATCGGAGTGCAGCGCCATGTAGCGCAGGTACTCGTTCATCTCTTCACGGGTGGTGGCTTTCTCAAGGTTCAGGTTGAGAATGGCCATCGACACGTTTGGCGTCGGAACGCGAATCGCGTTACCGGTCAGCTTGCCGGCCAGTTCAGGCAGCGCCTTGGCGGCGGCAGTCGCAGCACCGGTCTCGGTGATGACCATGTTCAACGCGGCGCTACGGCCACGACGATTGCCTTTGTGGAAGTTGTCGATCAGGTTCTGGTCGTTGGTGTACGAGTGAACCGTTTCAACGTGGCCGTTGACGATGCCGAACTTGTCGTTGACAGCTTTCAGTACCGGCACGATGGCGTTGGTGGTGCAGGAAGCGGCGGAAACGATCTTGTCATCAGCGGTGATTTCACCGTGGTTGATGCCGTGAACGATGTTCTTCAGCTTGCCTTTGCCAGGCGCAGTCAGAACGACGCGATCGATACCCGGGCAGGCCAGGTGCTGGCCCAGGCCGTCGGCATCACGCCACACACCGGTGTTGTCCACCAGCAGCGCATCTTTGATGCCGTACTGGGTGTAGTCCACTTCAGTCGGGTTCTTCGCGTAGATAACCTGGATCAGGTTGCCGTTGGCGGTGATGGTGTTGTTGGCTTCATCAATGGTGATGGTGCCGTTGAACGAACCGTGCACCGAGTCGCGACGCAGCAGGCTGGCACGCTTGACCAGATCGTTCTCGGCGCCCTTGCGGACAACGATGGCGCGCAGACGCAGGCCGTCGCCACCACCGGTTTTCTCGATCAGGATGCGCGCCAGCAGACGACCGATACGACCGAAGCCGTACAGGACAACGTCGGTGCCGGTACGACCGGAACCATTCTGCTTGCCGACCACATCAGCCAGCTCGTCACGGACGAACGCTTCAGCGGTACGGCCATTGCCTTCGGCCTTGAACTTGACGGCCAACTTGCCCAGATCTACCGAAGCAGCGCCGAGCTTGAGCTCGCTCATTGCCTTGAGCAGCGGGAATGTTTCGTGGACGGACAATTCGCTGTCATCGGACTGGCGATGGCGAGCAAAGCGGTGAGCTTTGAGAATCGCGATGACAGACTGGTTGATCAGACTGCGGCCATAGATCGAGCTCACCACGTTGTTATTGCGGTAGAGCTGACCGATAAGCGGAATCATCGCTTCTGCGAGTGCTTCACGGTCGATCCATTCACCAAGACACTGGTCGGGCTTCTGAGTCACGGGAACCTTCCACATGTAGGGGCAGAAAAAAGGGGCTACATTATGCCGCCGAGAGCCTCCCGTAGCAATGCGCGCCTGTCGCACGAGCGGTAACAAAATTCCGTTCAAAAAAATCACGCCCCGCGCCAGCCCAGTAAATACGGGGCTTTCAGCACAGTCAATTTTTCGACGATAACGCCACAGTGTCCGTAACCCTCCGTAACACTGGGCGGTTTTGGCACTACATTTTCAGTATTAAATCGCCAGTTTTTGTCATTACCACTACATTTTGCTCAACCTGTGTATATAGACACAGTCTGCAACTGACAGCCGGCACCCGAGACCGTTACAATTACCGACTTTGTCGCAACGCTTGGAGCTCAACCTTCCGTGCCCGTTCTGCGTCTACCGCTTCTCCCTGCCGCGGCAGGTAAACAGCACTGGGGCAACCTGCCCGGTGCCGCCTTGAGCCTGGCCATCGCCGAGGCCGCCAGCGCTGCCAAGCGCTTTACCCTGCTACTGACCGCCGACAGCCAGAGTGCCGAACGGCTGGAACAGGAGCTGAGTTTCTTCGCCCCGGATTTGCCTGTTCTGCACTTCCCCGACTGGGAAACCCTGCCCTACGACCTGTTCTCGCCACACCAGGACATCATTTCCCAGCGCATTTCCAGCCTGTATCGGTTACCGGAGCTGGCACATGGCGTTCTGGTCGTGCCGATCACCACGGCCCTGCACCGCCTGGCACCGACCAAATTCCTGCTCGGCAGCAGCCTGGTGCTGGATGTCGGCCAGAAACTCGATGTCGAGCAGATGCGCACCCGGCTTGAGGCCACCGGTTATCGCTACGTCGATACCGTGTACGAGCATGGCGAATTCACCGTGCGCGGCTCGCTGATCGACCTGTTCCCAATGGGCAGCAAGCTGCCTTATCGCATCGACCTGTTCGACGACGAAATCGAGACCCTGCGCACTTTCGACCCGGAAAACCAGCGTTCCATCGACAAGGTCGACTCGGTCAAGCTGTTACCGGCCAAGGAATTCCCGCTGGAGAAAGAAGCCGTCACCCGCTTCAAGGCGCGCTTCCGCGAGCGCTTCGATGTCGACTTCCGCCGCTGCCCGATCTTCCAGGACCTGAACAGCGGGATTACCCCGGCGGGCATCGAGTACTACCTGCCGCTGTTCTTCGAGGAAACTTCCACACTGTTCGATTACCTGCCCCAGGACACGCAAGTGTTTTCCCTGCCCGGCATCGAACAGGCGGCGGAGAACTTCTGGAACGATGTGCGCAATCGCTATGAAGAGCGTCGCGTCGACCCATCCCGTCCTTTATTGCCACCGGCCGAGCTGTTCTTGCCGGTGGAAGACTGCTTTGCGCGCCTGAAGAGCTGGCCCCGTGTGGTGGCCAGTCAACAGGACGTCGAAACCGGTGTCGGTCGCGAGCGCTTCCCGGCTCAGCCGTTGCCGAACCTGGCCATCGAAGCCAAGGCCACTCAGCCGTTGGCCGCGCTGGCCAGTTTCCTCGATGAATTTCCCGGTCGCGTGCTGTTTACCGCCGAGTCCGCGGGTCGTCGCGAAGTGCTGCTGGAATTGCTCGAACGCTTGAAGCTGCGACCGAAAACCGTCGACAGCTGGCCGGACTTTGTCGCCGGCAAAGAGCGTCTGGCGATCACCATTGCGCCGCTCGACGAAGGCTTGTTGCTGGACGATCCAGCCCTGGCCCTGATCGCCGAAAGCCCGTTGTTCGGTCAGCGCGTGATGCAGCGCCGTCGCCGCGAGAAACGCGCCGACGCCAACAATGATGCCGTGATCAAAAACCTCACCGAGCTGCGCGAAGGCGCGCCGGTGGTGCACATCGATCACGGCGTCGGGCGTTATCTGGGGCTGACGATCCTGGAAATCGACAACCAGGCCGCCGAGTTCCTGACCCTCGAATACGCCGAAGGCGCCAAGCTGTACGTGCCGGTGGCCAACCTGCACCTGATCGCCCGCTACACCGGCAGCGACGATGCCTTGGCCCCGCTGCACCGCCTCGGCTCCGAGACCTGGCAGAAAGCCAAGCGCAAAGCCGCCGAACAGGTGCGCGACGTGGCTGCCGAATTGCTTGATATCTATGCCCGCCGCGCCGCTCGCGAGGGTTATGCCTTCGCTGACCCGAAAGCCGATTACGCGACCTTCAGCGCCGGCTTCCCGTTCGAAGAGACCCCGGACCAGCAAACCACCATCGAGGCGGTGCGCGAAGACATGCTCGCGCCGAAACCGATGGATCGTCTGGTCTGCGGCGACGTCGGTTTCGGCAAGACCGAAGTGGCCATGCGCGCGGCATTCATCGCGGTGCATGGCGGTCGTCAGGTGGCGATTCTGGTGCCGACCACCCTGCTCGCCCAGCAACACTACAACAGCTTCCGCGACCGCTTTGCCGACTGGCCGGTGACCGTGGAAGTGATGAGCCGCTTCAAGTCGGCCAAGGAAGTGAACGCAGCGGTTGCGGACCTGGCCGAAGGCAAGATCGACATCGTCATCGGCACGCACAAGCTGCTGCAAGACGACGTAAAAATCAAAAACCTGGGGCTGGTGATCATCGACGAAGAGCACCGTTTCGGTGTCCGTCAGAAAGAACAGCTCAAGGCTCTGCGCAGTGAAGTCGACATCCTGACGCTGACTGCCACGCCGATCCCGCGCACGCTGAACATGGCGGTGTCGGGCATGCGCGACCTGTCGATCATCGCCACCCCACCGGCCCGTCGTTTGTCGGTGCGCACCTTCGTCATGGAGCAGAACAAGAGCACGGTCAAAGAGGCCCTGCTGCGTGAGTTGCTGCGTGGTGGTCAGGTCTACTACCTGCACAACGATGTGAAGACCATCGAGAAATGCGCCGCCGACCTCGCCGAACTGGTGCCGGAAGCGCGGATCGGCATCGGCCATGGGCAGATGCGCGAACGTGAACTCGAACAGGTGATGAGCGACTTCTACCACAAGCGCTTCAACGTGCTGATCGCCTCGACCATCATCGAGACCGGCATCGACGTGCCGAGCGCCAACACCATCATCATCGAGCGCGCCGACAAGTTCGGCCTGGCCCAGTTGCACCAGTTGCGTGGCCGGGTCGGTCGCAGCCACCACCAGGCGTATGCTTACCTGCTGACACCGCCGCGCCAGCAAATCACTCCCGACGCGGAAAAGCGCCTGGAAGCGATCGCCAACACCCAGGACCTCGGCGCGGGCTTCGTGCTCGCCACCAACGACCTGGAAATCCGTGGCGCCGGTGAACTGCTGGGTGATGGCCAGAGTGGGCAGATCCAGGCCGTCGGCTTCACGCTGTACATGGAAATGCTCGAGCGCGCGGTGAAGTCGATCCGCAAGGGCGAACAGCCGAACCTCGATCAACCGCTGGGTGGCGGCCCGGAAGTCAATCTGCGTGTACCGGCGCTGATTCCCGAGGACTACCTGCCGGACGTCCATGCCCGGCTGATCCTCTACAAACGCATTGCCTCGGCCACTGATGAAGAAGGTCTCAAGGACCTGCAAGTGGAGATGATCGACCGTTTCGGCCTGTTGCCGGAGCCAACCAAGAACCTGGTGCGGATCACGGCGCTGAAACTGCAGGCCGAACAACTGGGCATCAAGAAAGTCGACGGCGGCCCGCAAGGCGGTCGTATCGAGTTCGCGGCACAGACCCCGGTCGACCCGCTGACACTGATCAAACTGATCCAGAGCCAGCCCAAACGCTACAAATTCGAAGGCGCCACGATGTTCAAGTTCCTCGTGCCGATGGAGCGCCCCGAAGAACGCTTTAATACTGTAGAGGCGCTATTCGAGCGCCTCATTCCGACCACTGCTTGAAGGACGCCGCATGCGCCTGTTTCGCTCACTGACCTTGTTGATGACGTTGTTGATGTCGTTGCTCGCCTCGACGGCGTTCGCTGATGATCTGTATCAGGTTGAAATGATTCTGGTACGGCAAAATGCCGTGCCCGCCATCGTCAGTCGCGCCGCGCCAGAAGACTGGGCTGCCGGCGCCCAACGCATCAGCCCCGACAGCTTTCGTACGCCGAGCCTGAACGCCGAAGTGGAAAAACTCACCGCCAGCAGTGACTACACGGTATTGCTGCACAAGGCCTGGCAACAGAACCTGGGTGAGTCAGCCAGCAAAGTCGCGATCAGCGAGGGCAAGGAACAGTTTGGCCAGTTCCCCATCGAAGGCACGCTGAATCTGAAACTGGGGCGCTTCACCGACGTCGACGCCGACTTCTGGGTCAACCGGATTGACGCCAACGGCATGGTCACGGCCAGCGAACGCCTGAAGCAGGAAAGCCACACCAAGAACGGCCAGTTGAACTTCCTCGACAATGGCCACCTGGGCCTGCTGATCAAGATCACCTCGCTGACCGCCCCCGCACCTCGGCCAGTCCCCGACGTAATTCCGGACTGATTGATGCCCCCGCCCCTGAGCAAACCCCTGGCAACATCCTGGGTCAGCCGATTCAAGGAACAGAGCCTGGAGCGTGGCCGTCGCTACGCGCTGGAGAACCGCGTCAGGATCGTCGAAGTCGGCGATGCCACCATTACCGCCAGTTGCGAAGGTTCTGGCGGTAACGTTTACCGTCAGACCATTCGCCTGCGCGAGTCGGCCAAAGGCACTTTGCTGATGATCGACGCCACATGCACTTGCCCGGTTCACAGCAACTGCAAACATTGCGCGGCGGTGTTGCTGCAAGTACAGGAAACCCTTGCCTATCCGGCCGCGGCAAAAGACGCCGAGCTGCTGGAAAAACTGCAGGCCGTGCTGGAAAACCGTAGCCCGAAAGCGCCGCCACAAGTGCTGGTGGACAATGTGCAACCGGTACCGCGCCTGTGGCTGGCGAGCATCGAATTCAGCGCCTTTGAACCGCGCAACGGCAAGATGCAGCGTTATATCCAGCATCGCGCGGCGCTGTCATTCAGCTATCTGGACGAATACGTCAGCGGACAGAAAAACGCTGACATCCTGATTCGTCAGGAGACACAGACGCTGCGGATAAAACGTCACCCGGAAGTCGAACAGACCTACAGGGAACAGCTGCGAATCCTCGGTTTCAAAGTCGCCACCCGACAAAGCAAGGCCTTGCCGGAAAGTGCCGGCGAACTCTACGAGATGGTTAACGACAGCGCCTGGCTGACTTTCACCCTCAACGAACTGTCGAAGTTGCGCACTCAGGGCTGGGAGTTGCAGATCGACGAGGACTTCGGTTTCGACCTGACCGCCGTGGACGACTGGTACGCCACCGTCGAGCAGGCACCGGAACGCGACTGGTTCGACCTGGAACTGGGGATCATCGTCAACGGCGAACGCCTGAGCCTGCTGCCGATCCTGTTGAACCTGATGCGCTCCCATACCGAGATCCTCAACCCGGAACGGCTCGCCCGGCGTCGCGACGACGAACTGATCCTGGTGAACATTCCGCAACGCCGCGGCACCGACCAGGGCCCGTTGCAGGTCGCCCTGCCTCTAGGCCGCTTGAAACCGGTGCTGGCCACCCTCGGCGAGTTTTATTTACAGGAGCCCGGCGAAACCACGCTACGGCTGAGCAAGGCCGATGCCACGCGTTTGAACCCGCTGGAAGGCTTGCCGTTGCTCTGGGAAGGTGGCGAGCAGATCCGCACCTTTGCCCAACGCCTGCGCGACATCAAGGACCATACCGCCGCCGCGCCCGAAGGCTTGAATGCCACCTTGCGCCCGTATCAGCTCGAAGGCCTGAGCTGGATGCAGTCGTTGCGACAACTGGAAGTCGGCGGGATTCTCGCGGACGACATGGGCCTGGGTAAAACCCTACAAACCCTGGCGCATATTCTCAGCGAGAAGAATGCCGGGCGCCTCGATCGGCCGTGCATGGTGGTCATGCCCACCAGCCTGATTCCCAACTGGCTCGACGAAGCGGCGCATTTCACGCCACAGCTTAAAGTGCTGGCGCTGTACGGCATCAGTCGCAAAAAGCATTTCGATAATCTGGCCGATTACGACCTGATCCTGACCACCTATGCGCTGCTGCCCAAGGACGTCGAACGCCTGGCCGCACAGCCGTTGCACATACTGGTGCTGGATGAAGCGCAGTACATCAAGAACCCCAACAGCAAGGCCGCCCATGCCGCCCGTGAGCTGAATGCGCGCCAGCGGCTATGCCTGAGTGGCACGCCACTGGAAAACCATTTGGGCGAGCTGTGGTCGTTGTTCCACTTCCTGCTGCCGGGCTGGCTCGGTGACGTGAAAAGCTTCAACCGCGATTACCGCGTGCCGATAGAAAAGCGTGCCAGTGAAGTAAGACTTCAACACCTGAACGGTCGGATCAAACCGTTCCTGCTGCGCCGGACCAAGGAACAGGTGGCCACCGAGCTGCCACCGAAAACCGAGATCGTCCATTGGGTCGAACTCAACGAAGCCCAGCGCGATGTGTACGAAACCATGCGCCTGGCCATGGACAAGAAAGTCCGCGACGAGATCACCCGCAAAGGCGTGGCGCGCAGCCAGATCATCATTCTTGAGGCACTGCTGAAGCTGCGTCAGGTGTGCTGTGACTTACGCCTGGTCAACGATGCCGCCCTGCCCACTCGCGGCAGCACCTCGGGCAAACTCGATAGCCTGATGGAAATGCTTGAAGAGCTGTTCGAGGAAGGTCGGCGGATTCTGCTGTTCTCGCAGTTCACCTCAATGTTGTCGCTGATCGAGGACGAGCTGAACAAACGCGGCGTGGCGTATGCGATCCTGACCGGCCAGACCCGTGACCGGCGCACGCCGGTGAAGGAGTTCCAGAGCGGCAAGCGTCAGATCTTTCTGATCAGCCTGAAGGCTGGCGGTGTGGGCCTGAACCTGACCGAAGCGGATACGGTGATTCACTACGACCCCTGGTGGAACCCTGCGACGGAAAATCAGGCCACGGATCGCGCGTATCGCATTGGCCAGGAGAAGCCGGTGTTCGTCTACAAGATGATTGCCAGAGGCACGGTGGAAGAGAAGATTCAGCATCTGCAGAAAGAAAAATCCGATTTGGCCGCAGGCGTGCTGGATGGACGCAAGACCGGGGACTGGAAGTTGCAGAGCGATGATATCGAGGCGCTGTTTGCGCCGCTGCCGGAAAAAATTGATAAGTAGCAGGGATAGTCGGGTCGCGTTTATTCGGCTTTACCGGCCCGGGCAAGCACCGCGTTGAGCAGCACATCGGTGCCCTGCGCACGTCTTCGGCTTCGTTGTGGCTCAAGATAAGTATGACCCGGCTGGGATTCGATCAGAGTTAACGGCCTTCCAGACCAGATCGATGAGAGTCAGGCCGAAACCGTGTTCCTCGAAAGCTTCCAGCACATGCTCAGCATTCGTGAGCCTGTGCTGTGAAGCGTTGATCCTTAAACGTGAGGGTCACCCGGGGCTTTGCTTGGAGCGGCGTATTGCGGCTTCAGGTGGCCGTCCTGATCGAGTAACCAGGCATCCATGATTTGCCTTACCACAGGGCCGGCGACGCGACCACCGGCCTCGCCGTTTTCGATCATCACCGAGATGACAATCTTCGGATGTTCGGCCGGGGCAAAACCGACGAACAAGGCATTGTCGCGGTTGCGCTCAAGGGTTTTCGCCCGGTTGTAGCGCTCGCCCTGCTTGATCGCCACCACTTGCGCGGTACCGCTTTTGCCAGCAATGCGGTACTGGGCCCCCGCCGCTGCCGCCCGGGCAATCCCGCGCGCGTCGTGCATCACCATCTGCATGCCGTGGTTGACCTGCTCCCAGTCACGCGGATCCTTGAGCAGGATGTTCGGCATCGGATGCTCGTCCACCGGTGCGACACCGTCCACGGTCTTGGCCAGGTGCGGGCGATTCCACACGCCTTTGTTGGCAATCAGCGCGGTGGCCTGGGCCAGTTGCAGGGGGGTGACCTGCATGTAGCCCTGGCCGATGCCGAGGATCACTGTCTCGCCGGGGAACCATGCCTGACGGCGCGTGGCGCGCTTCCAGGCCTGGGACGGCATCAGACCGGGAGACTCTTCGAACATATCCAGCGAGACCTTCTCGCCAAGGCCGAACATCGCCATGTAGTCGTGCAGACGGTCGATGCCCAGTTTGTGGGCCAGATCGTAGAAGTAGGTGTCGTTTGAGCGCATGATCGCCGCGTCCATGTCCACCCAGCCATCGCCGCTGTGGTTCCAGTTACGGTACTTGTGATCGAAGTCCGGGAGTTGGTAATAACCCGGATCGAAGACACGGGTCTGCGGGGTGACCACCCCGGCGTCGAGGCCTGCGATTGCCACTTCCGGCTTGATGGTCGAGCCCGGCGCGTAGAGCCCGCGCAGTACTCGGTTGAACAGCGGCCTGTCGATGGAATCATGCAACGCCGCGTATTCCTTGAAGCTGATGCCGGTCACAAACAAATTCGGATCAAAACTTGGCTTGCTGACCATGGCCAACACTTCGCCAGTCGACGGATCGAGCGCGACCACCGAGCCACGACGATCGCCCAACGCCTCCTCGGCGGCTTCCTGAAGTTTGACGTCGAGGCTCAGGACGATGTTTTTGCCTGGGATCGGATCGGTGTGCTTGAGCACTCGCAGCACGCGGCCCTGGGCATTGGTTTCGACTTCTTCGTACCCCACATGGCCGTGCAATTCTGACTCGTAGAATTTCTCGATACCGGTCTTGCCGATGGATTGGGTGCCACGGTACTCGACCGTGTCCAGGGCTTTGGATTCTTTTTCGTTAATGCGACCGACGTAGCCGATCGAATGGGCAAAGTGCGCGCCCATGGGGTAGTGGCGAACGAACTGCGGCTCTACATCGATTCCAGGGAGACGGAACTCATTGACTGCAAGCACGGCGATCTGTTCTTCGCTGAGTTCATAGAACAGCGTGACCGGCACGAAGGGGTGCCTGGCCTGCTTCATCGCCTTGTCGAACAGCGTACGGTCCTCAGCCGGCAGATGCAGGAGGTTGACCACTTCATCCAGCTCTCCTTTGACATCGGAAGCGCGTTCGCGAGTGATGGTCAGGTTGAAGCTGGGCCGGTTGTCTGCCAGGAGCACACCATTGCGGTCGTAGATCAGCCCGCGAGTTGGAGTGATCGGCAGGACATGGACGCGGTTGTTTTCAGAGATCGTCGAGTGATAGTCAAACTCGACGACTTGCAGGACGTACATGCGCACCACCAGCGCGCAAGTAATGGCGGCGACGAACAAGGCGCACGCCATCAGTCTTTTGTTGACCAGGCGCGTCTCTTTTTCGTGGTCCTTGATCGGTATCGGTTCGGGCATTTCTGCAGCAACTCTTTGACTATAAACAGGGGTGCCGATCCGTAGGCTTGCAATCAGTCCGTTGAAACGAGCTGCACCATACCAAAAACGACGTGGTTTTTAGCGCGCTCCGCCGAAGTTTCACGAACGATGCGACCGTTACCAGGGATAGCCATCGGCCAGCCCTCTATTGCCAAAGTACTTTTCTGCGGACAAAACAAAACCCCTACCTGCATTCGCAGATAGGGGTTTCGGAATTTAATCTTGACGATGACCTACTCTCACATGGGGAAACCCCACACTACCATCGGCGATGCATCGTTTCACTGCTGAGTTCGGGATGGGATCAGGTGGTTCCAATGCTCTATGGTCGTCAAGAAATTCGGGTACCGAACCGTCTTTCGACGCTTCAGCAAATTGGGTATGCGATAGTTTGTGTGTTGCTCTCGAACTTTCGGTTCATTGCGTCTTCACACACCGCAATCTGGCTCTTAAGCGCAAATTGCTTGGGTGTTATATGGTCAAGCCTCACGGGCAATTAGTATTGGTTAGCTCAACGCCTCACAGCGCTTACACACCCAACCTATCAACGTCGTAGTCTTCGACGGCCCTTCAGGGGACTCAAGGTCCCAGTGAGATCTCATCTTGAGGCTAGTTTCCCGCTTAGATGCTTTCAGCGGTTATCTATTCCGAACATAGCTACCCGGCAATGCCACTGGCGTGACAACCGGAACACCAGAGGTTCGTCCACTCCGGTCCTCTCGTACTAGGAGCAGCCCCTCTCAAATCTCAAACGTCCACGGCAGATAGGGACCGAACTGTCTCACGACGTTCTAAACCCAGCTCGCGTACCACTTTAAATGGCGAACAGCCATACCCTTGGGACCGGCTTCAGCCCCAGGATGTGATGAGCCGACATCGAGGTGCCAAACACCGCCGTCGATATGAACTCTTGGGCGGTATCAGCCTGTTATCCCCGGAGTACCTTTTATCCGTTGAGCGATGGCCCTTCCATACAGAACCACCGGATCACTAAGACCTACTTTCGTACCTGCTCGACGTGTCTGTCTCGCAGTCAAGCGCGCTTTTGCCTTTATACTCTACGACCGATTTCCGACCGGTCTGAGCGCACCTTCGTACTCCTCCGTTACTCTTTAGGAGGAGACCGCCCCAGTCAAACTACCCACCATACACTGTCCTCGATCCGGATAACGGACCTGAGTTAGAACCTCAAAGTTGCCAGGGTGGTATTTCAAGGATGGCTCCACGCGAACTGGCGTCCACGCTTCAAAGCCTCCCACCTATCCTACACAAGCAAATTCAAAGTCCAGTGCAAAGCTATAGTAAAGGTTCACGGGGTCTTTCCGTCTAGCCGCGGATACACTGCATCTTCACAGCGATTTCAATTTCACTGAGTCTCGGGTGGAGACAGCGCCGCCATCGTTACGCCATTCGTGCAGGTCGGAACTTACCCGACAAGGAATTTCGCTACCTTAGGACCGTTATAGTTACGGCCGCCGTTTACCGGGGCTTCGATCAAGAGCTTCGCGTTAGCTAACCCCATCAATTAACCTTCCGGCACCGGGCAGGCGTCACACCCTATACGTCCACTTTCGTGTTTGCAGAGTGCTGTGTTTTTAATAAACAGTCGCAGCGGCCTGGTATCTTCGACCGGCGTGGGCTTACGCAGTAAATGCTTCACCCTCACCGGCGCACCTTCTCCCGAAGTTACGGTGCCATTTTGCCTAGTTCCTTCACCCGAGTTCTCTCAAGCGCCTTGGTATTCTCTACCCAACCACCTGTGTCGGTTTGGGGTACGGTTCCTGGTTACCTGAAGCTTAGAAGCTTTTCTTGGAAGCATGGCATCAACCACTTCGTGTTCTAAAAGAACACTCGTCATCAGCTCTCGGCCTTAGAATCCCGGATTTACCTAAGATTCCAGCCTACCACCTTAAACTTGGACAACCAACGCCAAGCTGGCCTAGCCTTCTCCGTCCCTCCATCGCAATAACCAGAAGTACAGGAATATTAACCTGTTTTCCATCGACTACGCTTTTCAGCCTCGCCTTAGGGACCGACTAACCCTGCGTCGATTAACGTTGCGCAGGAAACCTTGGTCTTTCGGCGTGGGTGTTTTTCACACCCATTGTCGTTACTCATGTCAGCATTCGCACTTCTGATACCTCCAGCAAGCTTCTCAACTCACCTTCACAGGCTTACAGAACGCTCCTCTACCGCATCACCTAAGTGATACCCGTAGCTTCGGTGTATGGTTTGAGCCCCGTTACATCTTCCGCGCAGGCCGACTCGACTAGTGAGCTATTACGCTTTCTTTAAGGGTGGCTGCTTCTAAGCCAACCTCCTAGCTGTCTAAGCCTTCCCACATCGTTTCCCACTTAACCATAACTTTGGGACCTTAGCTGACGGTCTGGGTTGTTTCCCTTTTCACGACGGACGTTAGCACCCGCCGTGTGTCTCCCATGCTCGGCACTTGTAGGTATTCGGAGTTTGCATCGGTTTGGTAAGTCGGGATGACCCCCTAGCCGAAACAGTGCTCTACCCCCTACAGTGATACATGAGGCGCTACCTAAATAGCTTTCGAGGAGAACCAGCTATCTCCGAGCTTGATTAGCCTTTCACTCCGATCCACAGGTCATCCGCTAACTTTTCAACGGTAGTCGGTTCGGTCCTCCAGTCAGTGTTACCTAACCTTCAACCTGCCCATGGATAGATCGCCCGGTTTCGGGTCTATTCCCAGCGACTAGACGCCCTATTAAGACTCGCTTTCGCTACGCCTCCCCTATTCGGTTAAGCTCGCCACTGAAAATAAGTCGCTGACCCATTATACAAAAGGTACGCAGTCACCCAACAAAGTGGGCTCCCACTGCTTGTACGCATACGGTTTCAGGATCTATTTCACTCCCCTCTCCGGGGTTCTTTTCGCCTTTCCCTCACGGTACTAGTTCACTATCGGTCAGTCAGTAGTATTTAGCCTTGGAGGATGGTCCCCCCATATTCAGACAAAGTTTCTCGTGCTCCGTCCTACTCGATTTCATTGATAAGAGATTTTCGCGTACAGGGCTATCACCCACTATGGCCGCACTTTCCAGAGCGTTCCGCTAATCTCAAATCAACTTAAGGGCTAGTCCCCGTTCGCTCGCCACTACTAAGGGAATCTCGGTTGATTTCTTTTCCTCAGGGTACTTAGATGTTTCAGTTCCCCTGGTTCGCCTCTTAAGCCTATGTATTCAGCTTAAGATAACCATCTTATGATGGCTGGGTTCCCCCATTCAGACATCTCCGGATCAAAGTCTGTTTGCCGACTCCCCGAAGCTTTTCGCAGGCTACCACGTCTTTCATCGCCTCTGACTGCCAAGGCATCCACCGTATGCGCTTCTTCACTTGACCATATAACCCCAAGCAATCTGGTTATACTGTGAAGACGACATTCGCCGAAAATTCGCGATTAAACTCACAAATTTTACCTTAGCCTGATCCGTTACCAGTGAAAGTAACGTTCAGTCTATCTTTCTATCACATACCCAAATTTTTAAAGAACGATCTAGCCAAAGACTAGAAATCAACATTCACCATCATCACAATGGAATGCTCATTTCTAAGCTTTCAACAACAGAAGCAGTAGTGGTGGAGCCAAACGGGATCGAACCGTTGACCTCCTGCGTGCAAGGCAGGCGCTCTCCCAGCTGAGCTATGGCCCCGTATTTCTACAGGTTTCCCACACAAAATTGGTGGGTCTGGGCAGATTCGAACTGCCGACCTCACCCTTATCAGGGGTGCGCTCTAACCAACTGAGCTACAGACCCAATTTCGGGCTGCTTCTTATCGTCTTCTTCAATGAATCAAGCAATTCGTGTGGGAACTTATGGAGCAGCTGATGTCGTCGATTAAGGAGGTGATCCAGCCGCAGGTTCCCCTACGGCTACCTTGTTACGACTTCACCCCAGTCATGAATCACACCGTGGTAACCGTCCTCCCGAAGGTTAGACTAGCTACTTCTGGTGCAACCCACTCCCATGGTGTGACGGGCGGTGTGTACAAGGCCCGGGAACGTATTCACCGCGACATTCTGATTCGCGATTACTAGCGATTCCGACTTCACGCAGTCGAGTTGCAGACTGCGATCCGGACTACGATCGGTTTTGTGGGATTAGCTCCACCTCGCGGCTTGGCAACCCTCTGTACCGACCATTGTAGCACGTGTGTAGCCCAGGCCGTAAGGGCCATGATGACTTGACGTCATCCCCACCTTCCTCCGGTTTGTCACCGGCAGTCTCCTTAGAGTGCCCACCATTACGTGCTGGTAACTAAGGACAAGGGTTGCGCTCGTTACGGGACTTAACCCAACATCTCACGACACGAGCTGACGACAGCCATGCAGCACCTGTCTCAATGTTCCCGAAGGCACCAATCCATCTCTGGAAAGTTCATTGGATGTCAAGGCCTGGTAAGGTTCTTCGCGTTGCTTCGAATTAAACCACATGCTCCACCGCTTGTGCGGGCCCCCGTCAATTCATTTGAGTTTTAACCTTGCGGCCGTACTCCCCAGGCGGTCAACTTAATGCGTTAGCTGCGCCACTAAGAGCTCAAGGCTCCCAACGGCTAGTTGACATCGTTTACGGCGTGGACTACCAGGGTATCTAATCCTGTTTGCTCCCCACGCTTTCGCACCTCAGTGTCAGTATCAGTCCAGGTGGTCGCCTTCGCCACTGGTGTTCCTTCCTATATCTACGCATTTCACCGCTACACAGGAAATTCCACCACCCTCTACCATACTCTAGCTCGACAGTTTTGAATGCAGTTCCCAGGTTGAGCCCGGGGATTTCACATCCAACTTAACGAACCACCTACGCGCGCTTTACGCCCAGTAATTCCGATTAACGCTTGCACCCTCTGTATTACCGCGGCTGCTGGCACAGAGTTAGCCGGTGCTTATTCTGTCGGTAACGTCAAAACAATTACGTATTAGGTAACTGCCCTTCCTCCCAACTTAAAGTGCTTTACAATCCGAAGACCTTCTTCACACACGCGGCATGGCTGGATCAGGCTTTCGCCCATTGTCCAATATTCCCCACTGCTGCCTCCCGTAGGAGTCTGGACCGTGTCTCAGTTCCAGTGTGACTGATCATCCTCTCAGACCAGTTACGGATCGTCGCCTTGGTGAGCCATTACCTCACCAACTAGCTAATCCGACCTAGGCTCATCTGATAGCGCAAGGCCCGAAGGTCCCCTGCTTTCTCCCGTAGGACGTATGCGGTATTAGCGTCCGTTTCCGAGCGTTATCCCCCACTACCAGGCAGATTCCTAGGCATTACTCACCCGTCCGCCGCTCGCCACCAGGTACAAGTACCCGTGCTGCCGCTCGACTTGCATGTGTTAGGCCTGCCGCCAGCGTTCAATCTGAGCCATGATCAAACTCTTCAGTTCAAACATCTTTGGGTTTTTAAGAAACCCTAAACTTGGCTCAGCAATCGTTGGTTACATCTTTGATTTCTCGCGGAGTAACTTGTGATGCTGATAATCTTGTTGACTATCAGTCTGACTCCACAAGCACCCACACGAATTGCTTGATTCAGTTGTTAAAGAGCGGTTGGTTAAGAGCTTTCGTCTCAACCGAGGCGCGCATTCTACAGCAGCCTCTGTTACTGTCAAGCGGTTATTTTTCGAAGTTTTCAAAGTTTCCTTTGCAACTTCAACCACTTGCGCTTCCGATCTCTCGTTAGCGGGAGGCGAATTCTACAGCGTTAGTCGCTGCTGTCAACACCTCTTTTTCTCCGCTTTCGACCGAGAAGATCGAACCGTCAATAAGGCGATAACACACTGCCTTACCAACTCCTTCCGGCCTCGATGAACTGAAGCGTAACCGCTGCCGAAAACTGCGTAACTCATTGTTTACCAAGGAGTTTTCCGTTTCGACTGCGCCGGAAGTGGGGCGAATTATAGACGTCCAGAATCTGCCGTCAACCCCTGATTACGCTTTTCTATCGTGATACTCAAAATCCTGCTTATATATAGACGCAACAGCAATGAATGCGCAGTATATTGCCCAACACATAAAACACTACTCTCGCTTCCTGCCTCGGACGATGCCACGCAATGAATGACCACCCCCGCAGCCTCGCCTCGACCCTGTTCTCGGTTGGCCTGCTTTTAATAGCCATGGCATCGATCCAGTCCGGAGCCTCCCTGGCCAAAAGCATGTTCCCGGTGGTCGGCGCTCAAGGGACCACTACCCTGCGGCTGATCTTCGCCAGCGTGATCATGCTGCTGCTATTGCGACCGTGGCGAGCAAAGCTCACCGCAAAATCCCTGCGCACGGTTATCGTCTACGGGATGGCGTTGGGTGGCATGAACTTCCTCTTCTATATGTCCCTGCGCACCGTCCCTTTGGGTATTGCGGTGGCCCTGGAGTTCACCGGACCATTAGCGGTCGCCATTTATGCCTCACGCCGGGCGATCGACTTTCTATGGATCGCTCTGGCAGCCATAGGTTTACTGCTGTTGATTCCCACAGGCGCCACGAGTGCAGACATTGATCTGATCGGCGCAGGTTATGCCCTTGGTGCTGGAGTCTGCTGGGCGTTGTACATTCTGTTCGGCCAGAAGGCCGGTGCCGACAACGGCGTTCAGACCGCCGCATTGGGCGTGATGATTGCCGCACTGTTCGTGGCCCCCATCGGCATCGTCCACGCTGGCGCTGCATTGCTGACACCTTCGCTGATCCCCGTGGCAATCGGGGTCGCCATTCTGTCCACCGCCCTGCCCTACACCCTGGAGATGGTCGCCCTTACACGGATGCCCGCCCGGACCTTCGGTACCTTAATGAGCATCGAACCCGCAATAGGCGCGTTGTCCGGCCTGTTGTTCCTCCACGAATACCTTTCCCTGCCACAGTGGATGGCTATCCTGTGCATCATTCTGGCATCCGTCGGCGCGACCATGACCATGGGGAGCGCCGCCAAGCCAGCAGTCGCGGCAGATTGAAACGAGATTTGACGAAGGTCTGGTATTTGCCGCTCAATTAGGCCATGTTTAGGCCACGTAACTCAGTGTCAGGCATGGATTTTTTCAGATAGGGATATCAGAACGCTTCAAGCGAAAGCGACAGCAGGCACACCCGGGCAAAAAGATCCGGGGCCTCTATAAGGACAGCAATGAAACGAATTTTGATACTGATCGCCGTTCTTGCCGTTGCGGGCTGCGCGGCGACCTCGAAAACCCAGATCAAACACGGCAAGAAAGGCCTGCATATCAACTGTTCAGGGCTATCGTCCTCTTGGGACAAGTGCTACACCAGCGCCGCCAATTCGTGCGCCCCCAAGGGTTACAAGGTAATCGCCAAGTCAGGAGATGCGGTGGAAGAACCCGGTGATTATCCGTTCGGCCTTAACCCTGCCGGTTACACCAGCCGCAGTATGATCGTCATCTGCAAGTAACCTTCCACATCTATCGGGCTTGTGTAGCCCGATAGGCGCTTCGCCCGGGATGCTGCTAACGTTTGTCAGTCACTGACCGTTCAGCAAAGGGCGACATCCATGACCCCCGCTATCGATAACAAGAAAATCGTATTGGTCGTCGGCGCAGGCGATGCCACCGGTGGCGCCATTGCCAAACGTTTTGCCCGGGAAGGTTACGTCGCCTGCGTCACGCGTCGTAGAGCAGACAAACTTCAGCCACTGGTGGATGCCATCACCACCCATGGCGGCGAGGCCCACGGTTTTGCCTGCGACGCGCGCAAGGAAGAGAACGTCATTGCGCTTATCGAACAGATCGAAACCGAGATCGGCCCCATCGAAGCATTCGTTTTCAACATCGGCGCCAATGTGCCGTGCAGCATTCTGGAAGAAAGCGCCCGCAAGTATTTCAAGATTTGGGAAATGGCCTGTTTCTCAGGGTTTCTCAATGCTCGCGAAGTAGCCAGGCGCATGGTCACTCGCCAACGGGGCACGATCCTGTTCACCGGAGCCACCGCCGGCTTACGCGGTGCCTCGGGTTTTGCAGCCTTCGCCGGCGCAAAACACGGGATTCGCGCCCTGGCCCAAAGCATGGCCCGGGAACTGGGGCCGATGAACATCCATGTCGCCCATGTGGTGGTCGATGGCGCCATCGACACCGACTTTATCCGCGACAGCTTTCCAGAAAAATACGCGACCAAGGATCAGGACGGCATCCTCAATCCCGAGCACATCGCCGAAAACTATTGGTACTTGCACAGCCAGCCACGGGACGCCTGGACGTTCGAGCTGGACCTGCGCCCCTGGAGTGAACGCTGGTAAGCCCTCCCCAGCATCAATAAGAAGAGCACATCGACCATGAGCAAAACCGTGGAGTTCTTTTTCGACCTCGGCAGCCCCGCCACCTACCTGGCCTACACCCAACTGCCAAAGATCTGCGCGCAAACTGATAGTCAGCTGATCTACAGGCCGATGCTGCTGGGCGGCGTCTTCAAAGCCACTGGCAACGCCTCCCCGGTAACCATTCCGGCCAAAGGTCGCTACATGTTTCAGGACCTGGATCGCTATGCCAGACGCTATGGTGTGCCGCTGAAGTTCAACCCGCACTTCCCCATCAATACCCTGATGCTGATGCGCGCTGTCACAGGAATGCAAATGCGTCATCCGGAACGCTTCCAGGCGTTTATCGATTGCCTGTTTCATGCCCTGTGGGTGGAAGGACGCAGCCTTGATGATCCCGCGACCGTTGCCGCCGTGCTGACGCAAAACAATTTCGATCCGAATGAGGTGCTGGCGCTGACCGCCGATGAGAACGTCAAAGCCGGCCTCAAGCAGAACACCGACGAAGCGGTACAACGCGGTGTATTCGGCGCACCGAGCATGTTTGTCGGGAATCAGCTGTTCTTCGGCCAGGACCGACTGGACTTCGTCCTTGAAGCCCTGCGTGTGCAATAGCCAGATATGAGCCGAGTGCTGAAAACAGCACCTGGACTCAAGCCGATCAAATAGCCGCGGTCCGGGTGTTCAACCATTCAAGGGCCGCACCATCAAGCAGCGGGCTCAAGCGCTCGCGCACCTCGGCATGATAGCCATTGAACCACTGCTTTTCGTCGTCGGTCAGCAGCGCTGGCTCCAGGCAGCGGGTGTCGATCGGGCATAGGGTCAGGGTTTCGAATTTCAGGAATTCACCGAACTCGCTTTTGCCGGCTTCGCGGTTCAACACCAGGTTCTCGATCCGCACCCCCCAGCGACCCGGACGGTAAGTGCCCGGCTCGATGGACGTGATCATGCCCGGCTGCATCGCAGTTTGCGGTGCCGCTGCAGCCTGATAGGCAATGACTTGCGGGCCTTCATGGACGTTGAGGAAGTAGCCGACGCCGTGGCCGGTGCCGTGACCGTAGTCGACGCTTTCAGCCCAGATCGGTGCTCGGGCAATGGAGTCCAGCAACGGCGACAGAATGCCCCGTGGAAACTGCGCCCGGGAAAGTGCAATCACGCCTTTGAGTACACGGATGCAATCGCGCTTCTGCTCGTCAGTCGGCGTACCGACCGGCACCATCCGCGTAATGTCGGTAGTACCGCCCAGGTATTGGCCGCCGGAGTCGATCAGCAACAGGCCGTCACCCTCGATGACCGCATGCTCCTCTTCAGTGGCGTGGTAATGCGGCATTGCACCGTTGGCATTAAACGCAGCAATGGTATTGAAGCTCAACGACACATAATCCGGGCGCCGGGTACGGGCCGCGGTCAGGTGTTCGTCGATGGTCAGTTCGGTGATCCGCTCACGCCCCCATGCCGCTTCCAGCCAGGCGAAAAATTCGCAAAGCGCCGCGCCATCCTGCTCCATGGCCCGACGAATGTGCTCGGCATCGGCCAGGCTTTTCTGCGACTTGGCCAGGGTGGTCGGATTCAGGCCTTCGAGCAGTTTCACACCGCTGTTCAGATTATCCAGCAACCCCGCGGTGACCCGTGCCGGATCGACTTGCAGGCTCGCGCCGACCGGTACGGCACGCAAGGCGGCGGCCACTTCGCTGTAATCGCGCAAGATCACACCGTCCTGTTCGAGAATGGCGCGCAACTCCGTACTCACCTTGCTCAGGGCCACGAACAAGGTGGCCTGCTGCTGGCTGATCAGGGCGAAGGACACAAACACCGGGTTGAATGACACATCGCCGCCACGCAGGTTGAACAGCCAGGCGATATCGTCGAGGGTGGCAATGAAATGCCAGTCGGCGCCGCGGGCTTTCAATGTGTCACGCAACTGGGCCAGTTTTTCCCCACGGGTGACGGTCGCCTGAGGCGGCAAGTGCTGATAGATCGGCTCTTTCGGCAGGCTCGGACGATCGCTCCAGACTTCGCTCAGCAGGTCGATATCGGTGCGCAGACGTGCGCCACGCTCTTCGAGTTTGCTGCTCAGGGTACGCGCCGAAGCCAAGGCCATCACCGCGCCATCGACTGCAACAACACCACCTTCAGGGGTTTGCTCGGCCAGCCAATCGAGCGGGCCGGGTTGACCCGGTTGCAGCTTGACCAGCTCGATGCCGCTGCCCTTGAGCTCCTTGGTCGCTTGTTCCCAATAGCGGCTGTCGGCCCAGACGCCGGCAAAATCCGGCGTGACGATCAGCGTGCCGACCGAGCCATGGAAACCCGACAGCCACTGCCGCCCCTGCCAATAGCCCGGCAGGTATTCCGACAGGTGCGGGTCGGCCGACGGCACCAGCAGAGCGTGAATACCCTCCCGGCTCATCAGCTCGCGGGTTTGCGCCAGGCGCCGGGGTACCAATCCGTTGATCGAAGGCTGCGTACTCATCGTGTCTCCTGCTAACCACTTCATCATTATTGTTCGGTGCCGATCGGAGTCGGCGCTTAAGGACCTGTCGCCCAGAATGCCGGAGCACTGGCGGTGGCCGTTTTGATCAGATGTACTGCCTGGTCGATATCCTGCTCGGTGGTAAAACGACCCAGGCTCAAGCGGATGGTGCGACCGGCCGAGCGCGCGTCGTGCCCCAGGGCCAGCAGCACATGGGACGGCGCATTGCTGGCGGAATTACAGGCCGAGGTCGCGGAAAACGCGATCGAGGCACTCAACGCTGCAGAATTGAACTCGCCTTCGTTGAAGGTCAGGCTCAAGGTGTGAGGAATGCGCTGGGTCGCGCTGCCATTGAGGCGAACGCCGGGAATGCTCAGCAGTGGCTCAAGCAAGCGTTCGCGCAGGCGCGCGATGGTGGCTTTTTCTTCATCGAACAGTTGCGCCGCCAACGCGAAGGCCACTCCCATTGCGGCAATCTGGTGTGTCGCCAGAGTGCCGGAACGCAACCCGCCCTCGTGACCGCCGCCATGGATCTGCGCCTGCAGACGCTGTTGTGCGCGAGGCCCGACATACAGCGCGCCGATGCCTTTGGGGCCATAGACCTTGTGCGCCGAGAATGACATCAAATCCACCGGCCACCGGGCCAGGTCGATCGCCACTTTGCCCGCGCCCTGGGCCGCATCGACGTGGAACAACGCATCCCGATCACGCACCACCTGACCAATAGCCGGGACGTCGTTGACGGTGCCCAATTCATTGTTGACCAGCATCAGCGACACCATGAAGGTGTCTTCGCGCATCGCCTCGCTGACCGCTTGAGGGGTAATCAGACCTTCGGCATCGGGCACCAGATACGTCACGGCAACACCCGCGTCCTGCAATTGTTTTGCGGTATCGAGAATCGCCTTGTGTTCGATCTGGCTGGTGATGATGTGGCCGCCGGACACGCCGCGGGCCTGGGCCACGCCCTTGAGGGCAAGGTTGTTGGATTCGGTGGCACCGGAGGTCCAGACGATCTGCCCGGCCTGGGCGCCGACCAGTTCGGCGACCTGGCGCCGTGCCTGCTCGACCGATTGCCGGGCCTGCTGGCCGAAGGCATGGGAGCTGGATGCCGGATTGCCGAAGTTACCGCTAAACCCCAGACACTCGACCATGACCTGGATGACCCGCTCATCCACCGGTGTGGTGGCGGCGTAGTCGAAATACAACGGACGTTTATTCATAAAAGACTCGCAGAGCGTGTTCCGGGATCAGGAAGCTCGTCACTGGAAGTATCAAAGCGCCGCCTCATGAGCGACGCCGAATTTTCAGAACGACAGCAATACCTGATCGGAGGCCGTTAAAGAAGAACAACTTCATTTAAAAGTGCGTAGGAACGCTCCTGAAGTCGAGCTTAACAGGCATCGGGCGACCGGTTGAAGCAATGCGTCAGCTAAAACTTTCGAGCAACAACGGATACAACGAAGCCACCAACAACAGGGCCATGCCCCAGTTGAACAACCGCAACCAGCGGCGATCGCGCAGCACGTTACGCAACAGCGTGCCACAACCGGCCCACACACCGACGCTCGGCAGGTTGATCAAGGCGAAGACCGCAGCAATCACAATCACATTGGTGAAATAGCCCTGCATTGGCGTGTAAGTGCTGATAGCGCCGATGGCCATGATCCAGGCCTTGGGATTGACCCATTGAAACGCCGCCGCGCCCAAATAACTGATCGGCTTGCCCTCGCCCTGCTCACCCTCGGCTACCGGCCCGGAACGCGCAATCTTCCACGCCAGGTACAGCAAATATGCCGCGCCGACATAACGCAATACGGTGTAAAGCAATGGATAGGTTTGAAACACCGTGCCCAGGCCGAAACCGACAGCCACCACCAATACGAAGAAGCCGCAGGTAATACCGAGCATGTGGGGGATGGTGCGGTTAAAGCCGAAATTCACCCCTGAGGCCAGCAACATGGTGTTGTTCGGGCCCGGAGTAATCGAGGTAACAAGGGCGAACAGGGCAAAGCCCAGCAGCAGATCGAGCGAAAGCGTCATGGTGGCAGTCCATCAGGGTCAGGTGTTGACCCTACCGCACGCCTTAAGGGAAACCCATGGACAGTTGCGTGAAAGTTCGACCGGTACAGCCCTCGCTCAGCTTGGGCGCCCGTGCAGCTGTACCGCACGTTCGGCGTTCATCTCGCCTTGTTTGTCGAAACTGAACGATTTTGCCGGCTGGCCGAGCAATTCGGCCTTCTTCGCGTGGTACTCGTCGAAGGACAAGCCGCGACGATTCAGTGCCTCCAGCGCCAGCTCCCGGGTTTCTTCAGCGGTGTAGGGGCGCAACTCCGGTGAAACATGACTGGCACATCCGGCGAGAACCGAGACGGCGAGTAACAGGAAAGGGGCGAGTAAAGGTTTCATTTCGGGCGTCCGGCTATCTGGGTTCGGGGCAATGAACACAGGCTACCCGCGTGCCCTGCTGGGCAGAAATCAATGCTCTCGATAGTGGGTATCGGGATTAAAGGATCGCAGCCTTCAGCAGCTCCTGCATCGACCTTATATTTCTAAAAAACATATAAATAGTAATTTATTGTCTTTTACGGAATAACAGCAAATCTTTATAACAACCCATCTTTATGCACCGCTACCGCTCCCACTGCGCACGCAAACACTGCAGGCGCTGTACCAGTCCCTGCCGATCCCGACCTTCTGTTCATCATTTTTCATTCAGGGAGCCTGCCCCATGCAACTGCTGACCTTACCGCCTTCGCCCGCGCTGGCTACGTCGATCCGCGCCACCGCGCAAGTGTTCGAAGACCCTAAATCCCAGGCCTTGCTCGCCCACTTGCAGCAGGTCGCGCCGAGTGAAGCCAGCGTGCTGATCATCGGCGAAACCGGTACCGGTAAAGAGCTGGTGGCGCGGCACATCCACGATCTAAGCGCCCGTCGCAACCGGCCGTTCGTGGCGGTCAACTGTGGCGCGTTCTCCGAATCGCTGGTGGAGGCCGAGTTGTTCGGCCATGAAAAAGGTGCCTTCACCGGTGCACTGAGCGCCAAGGCCGGTTGGTTCGAAGAGGCCGATGGCGGCACTCTGTTTCTCGACGAAATCGGTGATCTGCCGATGGCAATTCAAGTTAAGTTGCTGCGGGTGTTGCAGGAACGCGAAGTGGTGCGCCTGGGATCGCGCAAGAGCATTCCGATCAACGTACGGGTGCTGGCGGCAACCAATGTCCAACTGGAGAAAGCCATTAATGCCGGGCACTTTCGCGAAGACCTGTATTACCGCCTCGACGTGGTCAACCTGGAACTGAGCCCATTGCGCGAACGCCCCGGCGATATCCTGCCGCTGACCCGGCATTTCATCGAAGCCTACAGCCGGCGCCTGGGTTACGGCAGCATCACCATCAGCAAAGAGGCCGAACACAAACTGCGTAGCTACAGTTGGCCGGGCAACATTCGCGAACTGGAAAACGTCATTCATCACACCCTGCTGATCTGCCGCAACGGTGTCATCGAGCGCGATGACCTGCGCCTGTCGAACATGCGTATCGAACGTCAGGACGACTACCACACCAGCGTCGACGACTCACCGGAAGCCTTGCTCGATCGAGCCTTTCAAAAGCTCTTCGAGGAACAGGCCGGCGCGCTCCATGAAAAAGTCGAAGATGCCTTGCTGCGAGCGGCCTACCGTTTCAGCCATTACAACCAGGTGCACACCGCCGCCCTGCTGGGGCTGAGCCGCAATGTGACGCGCACTCGCCTGATCAAGATCGGCGAACTGGCGGTGAACAAACGCCGCCCCGCGGAGAACCTGCAGGGTGAGCGCTTGATGCAGTTGTCGATTTAGCCGATCAGTGTGCAGTGCACCGCGACTACTCGTCGGGCACTCGGTTGCGGTGAAGGGGTTGACCTATAGTTATTCGACCGGAAAACGGCGAAGGAACACCTTAATTTCACAAAAATAAAGGGAGAACCGTCATGAGTGTCAAACCCATTCCAGAGGGCTATCACAGCATCACGCCTTATCTGGGCATTCAGAAAGCTGCCGAAGCCATCGACTTCTACAAAAAAGCCTTTGGTGCCACCGAAGTCATGCGCCTGGCCATGCCTGACGGCGGCATCGGGCATGCCGAACTGCGTATCGGCGATTGCCCGATCATGCTGGGCACACCCTGCGACCAGGGGCCTTTGAGCAACCCGGACAAATCGCCGTCCGTGGGCCTGCATTTGTATGTGAATGACGTGGACAAGTCCTATAAACAGGCCATCGATGCCGGTGCCACGGTGGTGTCCGAGGTCAAGGATCAGTTTTATGGCGACCGCTCGGGGACGTTGAAGGATCCTTACGGGCATCTGTGGTTTCTGGCCATGCGCAAGGAGGATTTGACTCAGGAACAGATCGAACAGCGGGCGAAGGAGATGTTCAAGCAGGGTTGAGTTTTTCAGTGAATGTTTGGGCCTCTTCGCGAGCAAGCCCGCTCCCACATTTGATCTTCATCGAACACCGAGAGTGTGTACACAGAAGATCCGGTGAGGGAGCGGGCTTTCTCGCGAGAGGGGCATCACATTCAACATAAATATTGGCTACTTCCCCACAGCGCAGAAACACGAAACATTTACTTTCATATCCCCTTTCGGGATTTCCGATGCTCATACGTCTTATTTAGATGCAGCCGGTCGCGTAGGCAAAAGCCACGACCGGGCCTTTCATGGACCTCAACGCTGGGAAGCCCGCAGCAGAGGCCCTCTCATCGAAACAAGACCTTTAATCATGTCGAAGAAATCCCGCTCAAAACTCTGGTTTCTGGTCCATAGCTGGCTGGCCCTGCCCATCTGGTTTTTTGTATTGATCGTCTGCGTGACCGGCACGCTGGCGGTGGTCAGTCAGGAAATCGTCTGGCTGGCCAACCCGCAAATGCGCGCCAGCGCGCCTTCGGACGACGCGCCGCTGCTCAGCTATGACCAGATCATCGCCGCCATCAAGAAGGCCGAACCCCAGACGCTGGTCGAAAGTATCAACCGTCCCGACGAGTCGCATTTCGCCCTGGACGTAAAGGTCAGTTACCCGGACGGACGCTCGGTGACGGTCTATGTGAACCCCTACAGCGGGGCGATTCAGGGCACCGCTCCACCCTTCAACTTCCAGGCCTTCACTCGCGCACTGCATGGCTGGTGGCTGGTGCCATTCACCAACGGCTACAGCTGGGGCTGGTATCTGGTGTCGTTCCTCGGCTTGCCGATGCTGGCTTCACTGGTGACGGGGCTGGTGGTCTACAAACGGTTCTGGAAAGGCTTCTTGCGACCGACCCTGCGCATTCGTCATGGCGCGCGGATTTTCTGGGGCGACTTTCACCGGCTCAGCGGCATCTGGTCGATCTGGTTCATTGCGGTGATTTCCGTCACCAGCACCTGGTTCATGATCGAAGCGATCCTGTTCGATAACCATATTTCGATTTCCACCGCGCCGGTCGCCCCCGTCGTCCCGCGTGAGAGCGTGCCGCTCACCGTCGATGGCGCACCAGCACCGATGATCAGCCTGGAAAGCGCGATCCGCGAGGCCAAGGAACGCATTCCCGGCCTGGAAGACAGCTCTGTCAGCCTGCCCGCCAATGCCTATAGCCACCTTTTGGTGAGCGGGCGCAGTTGGTACCCGCTGATCTATCAGAGCGCCGAGGTCAACCCTTACACCGGTGACATCTCCGCCACACGCCTGCTGTCGGATCGTTCGGGTCTGGAGCTGGTGACCGAATCCATGCGTCCGCTGCACACCGGCGATTTCGGCGGCATCTGGATCAAGCTGATCTGGTTCTTCTTCGGCCTGGTCCTGAGCATGATGGTGCTCAGCGGCCTGTTGATCTGGACCAAACGCACCGCCCTGGCCACGGCCAACGCGCTCAAGCGCAGCAACAAGCGTCCACGGATTGCAGTGGCCAATCGGCCGGCCATGGGCCGCGAAGCCACGGAGGTCCGCCAATGAGTCAGGTTGCCGTAGAAAAACCGCGCTCGCCGCTAAGCCGCTTCTGGCACACATGGCGCTTCCACCTCAACGTGCTGCTGTTGCTGGTGCCGCTGGGGTTCATGCCCAAATACTTCTCCGACGCAGCGCTGTTTCGCGGTGACACCGGCCTGGGTGAGCGGGAAATCGGCGAAGTTCAGGTCGGCCCCTGGAGCCTGCGCCTGGCCGAATTGCGCAACGCAGCCCCCGTAGCCGACGGCCCGGCCGGCTACTTGAAATCCTTCAATGCTGCGCTCTGCGACAGCTGTCGCGATCAGGTCAAGGCGACTTACCTGCGCATTGGCAAACCGCGCAGCCTGCGCGCCGCCGGGGTGATTTTCTTCGGCACGCCCTACCACATGGGCGCCGCGCTGCCGGTACCGGAAAAGACCAAAAACGACGCTGAACTGTGGATCACCATGGAGGGCTGGGACGGCGCCATGCATCAAGCCTCCATCCCCCTGAGCCAGGCGTCCCCGGCCACCGTCGCATGGCTGAACAGACAAGGAGGCAAACCATGACCAGCGTTTTTCGCCCCGTTTTACTGGTGCTCTGCACCGTCTTCAGCGCCAGCGCCCTGGCCCACAACCCGATGTGCGAATGCAAGGCCATCGACGCCGAACAGATCCGTTGCACCGGTGGTTTTTCCGACGGCAGCGGCGCGCCGGGCGTGACCCTAGATGTGATCGGCTACGACGAAACCATTCTGGTGCCAGGCAAGCTCGGCGCCGATTCGACCCTGACGTTCAAGAAACCCGGCGCCGAATTCTACGTGCTGTTCGACGCAGGTCCCGGCCACGTGGTCGAGATCGACCAAGCCGACATCGAGGCGCCCTGAGCATGAGCATTACCACGCCAACCACCCAAGTAGTGCGCCCGGCCGGCGCCGGCCATGAAACCCTCTATGTGTTGCTGTTGTGCCTGATGATCCTGGCGGTGGCCGGCTCGGTGGTCGCCTGGCGCCATGAGTCCCAGGAAGTGAGCAGCGTCGGCAGCCATCAACTGGATGCCCGCCGCGACCTGAGCGCATCCGAGCAAGGTATTTACGCAGACCTGCGGGTCACGCTGGATGAAATCCACCTGTTGCGCGAGGAACAACAAGCACTGCCCACACCCGCCACCCTCGCCGATGAAGGTTTCGCGCCGTTTGCCCGGGACGCCAGTTCCGTCAGCCGTGGCGGTCATGCCTGGCAATTGCTGGACGCCAAGGCGTACTTCGGCCAGAGCCAGGCACCCACCGTGGCCGGCTCGTTCCTGATGCGTTTGACCGCTGACGACGATGCGCCAGACGTCTGGCTCAACCGCTCCAAAGCCCTCGCGCCCCCGACTGATCTGACTGACGCCGCGCTCGAAAGCGCCGGCTGGCAGCAGATCGTCGCGCAATTCGATGCCGGGGTCACCCGCCAGCATCGGCACTGAACCCTCACTCGAGAGAAGACCGCTTTCCCATGCCTAGTTCATCTCAACGTCGTTTTTTGCGCCTGCTGCTGGTCGGCCTGCTTGCCTGTTTGCTGACGCCTCTGGCCAGTGCCGACGAAGCCAAGCGTCTGCGCATCGGCATCACCCTGCACCCTTATTACAGCTACGTGGCCAATATCGTCGGCGACAAGGCCGAAGTGGTGCCGTTGATTCCGGCCGGTTTCAACCCGCACGCCTATGAGCCCCGCGCCGAGGACATCAAACGCATCAGCGGGCTCGACGTGATCGTACTCAACGGCGTGGGCCATGACGACTTCGCCGACCGCATGATCGCCGCCAGCGAAACCCCGAATATCAAAGTGATCGAAGCCAACGAAAACGTGCCGCTGCTGGCCGCCACCGGCGTCGCAGCCCGGGGTGCCGGCAAGGTTGTTAATCCGCACACCTTCCTGTCGATCAGCGCCTCGATTGCCCAAGTCAACAACATCGCCCGCGAGTTGGGCAAGCTCGACCCGGCCAACGCCAAGACCTACACCCAGAATGCCCGCGCCTACGGTAAGCGCCTGCGGCAGATGCGCGCCGATGCCCTGGCCAAACTGACCCAGGCGCCGAACGCCGAGCTGCGCGTGGCCACGGTCCATGCCGCCTACGACTACCTGCTGCGCGAGTTCGGCCTGGAAGTCACCGCCGTGGTCGAGCCGGCACACGGCATCGAACCCAGCCCCAGCCAGTTGAAAAAGACCATCGATCAACTGCGGGAACTGGACGTGAAAGTGATCTTCTCGGAGATGGATTTCCCGTCCACCTACGTCGATACCATCCAGCGTGAATCCGGGGTGAAGCTGTATCCGCTGTCGCACATTTCCTATGGCGAATACACCGCCGACAAGTACGAAAAGGAAATGACCGGCAACCTCAATACCGTGGTTCGGGCGATTCAGGAGTCCGGCGCATGACGGCTAAAGAAACCATCACTCAATCCCCTGTGGGAGCGGGCTTGCTCGCGAATAGGGAGTATCAGTCGACATCAATGTTGGCTGACCAACCGCTTTCGCGAGCAAGCCCGCTCCCACGGGTTTCGGGGCCGACGCTGGATTTTGCCGATGTCAGCCTGACGCTGGGTCGCACAACGATCCTCGACAAGGTGACCTTCGAGGTCCGGCCCGGCAGCGTGCATGCCCTGGTCGGCCCGAACGGTGGCGGCAAGAGTTCGCTGATCAAGACCCTGCTCGGGCAGATGCCGCATCTGGGGCGCTTGAGCCTGCAATGGCCCGGCGAACCAGGGACCATCGGCTACGTGCCGCAAGCGCTGGAGTTTGATCGCGGTTTGCCAATGACCGTCGACGACTTCATGGCGGCCATGTGTCAGCGCCGCCCGGCGTTCCTCGGTTTGAGCAAGCATTACGCAGCGGCCATCGGCCAGGCCCTGGAACGAGTGGGCATGCAGGACAAACGCAAACGGCGCATGGGCGCGCTGTCCGGCGGTGAGCGCCAGCGGGTTTTACTGGCCCAAGGGCTGATTCCGGCGCCGCAATTGCTCGTGCTCGACGAACCGATGTCGGCCCTCGACGAGGCTGGCATTCAAGTGTTCGAACGGCTGCTGGGCGACTGGCGCCAGAGCGGCATCACCGTGCTGTGGATCGAGCATGACCTGGAGGCCGTCGGACGCCTGGCGGACCGGGTCACCGGGCTCAATCGCCGGGTGTTGTTCGATGCCGCGCCGAAACAGGCACTGACCCCGGAGCGACTGCTGACCTTGTTCTCGACCCATCCCCGGAGCGCTGCCTGATGAGTTACGAAGCTTTTCGTTTGATGGTCCAGGGTTGGGCCTCGTCGGGTTACCTGCCGGAAGCGCTGGCCTATGGATTTGTGGTCAACGCCCTGCTCGCCGGCCTGCTGATCGGCCCGGTGCTGGGCGGTTTGGGGACGCTGGTGGTGGTCAAGCGCTTCGCGTTTTTCTCCGAGGCGGTGGGGCACGCGGCGTTGACGGGCGTGGCCATCGGCATTCTGCTCGGCGAACCCTACACCGGGCCTTACGGCAGCCTGTTCGGTTACTGCCTGCTGTTCGGGATTTTGCTGAACTACCTGCGCAACCGTACGGGACTGGCGCCGGATACATTGATCGGTGTGTTTCTGTCGGTGTCGTTGGCGCTGGGTGCCAGCCTGTTGTTGATTCTGGCAGGCAAGATCAACGTGCATATTCTGGAAAACGTGCTGTTCGGCTCGGTGCTGACGGTCAACGGTAACGACCTGCTGGTGTTGGCCATCGTCGGTTCGCTGGTCATGGCACTGGCCCTGCCGCTGTATAACCGCATCATGCTCGCCAGTTTCAACCCGCAACTGGCGGCGGTACGCGGGGTGGCGGTGAAGACCCTGGATTATCTGTTCGTGATCCTGGTGACCTTGATCACCGTGGCGGCGGTGAAAGTCATCGGCGCGATTCTGGTCGGCGCCCTGTTGGTGATTCCAGCGGCGGCCGCGCGCTTGCTCAGCCAGTCGTTGAAGGGCTTCTTCTGGTGTTCGGTGCTGATTGCCACGGTGAGTACGCTGTGCGGCATTCTCGCGCCAATAGTGTTTGACCTGCCTATCCCGTCCGGTGCCGCGATCATTCTGGTGGCCGGTATCGCCTTCGCCCTGGCCGCGATCGCTCGCGGCATTGTCCCCAGCCTGAAAGGGAATCTCGGATAAATGTGTTTTTCTTTGCGTCAACTGACCCTGGCCGTAGCCCTGTGCGGCCTGGCCAATACTGGCTTTGCGGCGGACAGCGCCAAACCGCTGCACGTGCTGGCGTCCTTGCCGATCACCTATGGTCTGGGCGAAGTGTTGCTCAAAGGCACCGAAATCAAACTGGAACGGGCCGCTCCAGACAATCTCCCCGGCAGCCGACAGACCGCCTATTTCACCGGTCGTGGCGCTCCGGCGCTGGCCAAGCTGGCGACCGACGCCGATGCCGTGATTGGTCTGCGTTCCCTGTGGGCGGATGATCCGCTGTACCCGATATCCCGGCGCAGCAATATTCGTATCGTCGAAGTCGACGCCGCCCGCCCGGTGGACGGCGCCCTGCCCGGCATCGCCGTGCAGCCCGGCAGCAAGGTCGACGGTTTAAACAGCCAGCCGTGGCTTTCCAGCAACAACATGGGGCGCATGGCGGACGTGATGGCGGCGGACCTGGTGCGCCTCGCGCCCGAGGCCAAGCCGACCATCGAGGCCAACCTGGCGGCGCTCAAACAGCGCCTTCTCAAACTCAGTGCCGATAGCGAGTCACGGTTGGCCAATGCCGATAACCTGAGCGTGATGAGCCTGAGCGATCATTTCGGCTACTTGATCGGCGGCCTCAACCTGGAGTTGATCGGCCTCGACGCACGACCGGATGCCGAGTGGACGCCTGAAGCGCTCAAGCAGTTGGGTGTGATGCTCAAGGACAATGACGTGGCGGTGGTGTTGCATCATCGGCAGCCGCCGGACGCGCTGAAAGCGGCGATCTCACAGGCAGGTAGCCGGTTGGTGGTGTTGAGTGTCGATGCGGCGGATCCGGTGGCCGAGTTGGAAGAGAATGTGGATCGGGTGATCAAGGGGTTGAGCGGGGTGTAGCTTCAGTTAGACCGCGTTATCGTTCTTCGCGGGCAAGCCCGCTCCCACATTTAACCGATGCGGGCGCAGATATTGTGATCGACACAAATTCCAGTCCTGAAAAAGCCCGCTGACCGTCACCGGATCAGCGGGCTTTTCGTTGCCACGCTCTGCGTGGGAATGCAGCCAGAGACGCTTCGCGTCTCACTTGACAGCTCAGTGAGCCACGACTGCCTGCTCTTCCATTTTCTGACGCAGGCTCAGCGGACGCATGTCGGTCCAGACCTCTTCGATGTAGGCCAGGCATTCCTTTTTCAGGCCGCTCTTGCCCACGGTGCGCCAGCCTTGCGGCACGGCTTTGTAGTCGGGCCAGATCGAGTATTGCTCTTCGTGGTTGACCACGACCTGAAAGAGGATGTCCTCGCGGTCGAATACTGACGTCATGCTGTGTCTCCATCGCTGTAGGGGTGGGCTGCACACCGTGTGTAGCCGTTATGTGGAAGGAACGTTCGAGGCGTTGAAAAATTTAGAGGCTGGCGGTAGCCGCGACCATCGCCCTGCCGAAAATGTCGGCCACCCGATCGATTTCCGCGGCAGTGATCACCAGTGGCGGCAGGAAACGCACGACACCGCCGTGACGCCCACCCAGCTCGAGAATCAACCCGCGCTTGAGGCATTCGCGCTGCACCAGCGGCGCCAGGCGACCGAATACCGGTGGATGGCCTTGAGCGTCCGGCGCGCCGTTCGGGTCGACCAGTTCGACGCCCAGCATCAGGCCACGCCCGCGAATGTCACCCAGTTGCGGGAAGTCCCGTTGCAGGATGTGCAAGTGCTCGCTCAAGCGTTCACCCATGGCGGTGGCGTGCTCGCAAATCTTGTGTTCGCTCAGGTAGCGCATCACTGCAGAGCCTGCGGCCATGGCCATCTGATTACCGCGAAAGGTCCCGGCATGGGCGCCCGGCAACCAGGTGTCGAGCCAGTCGCGATAGACCACCACCGCCAGCGGCAGGCTGCCGCCGATGGCCTTGGACATCACCACCACATCCGGAATGATCCCGGCGTGCTCGAAGGCGAACATCTTGCCGGTGCGGGCAAAACCACTCTGGATTTCATCGACGATCAGCGCTACGCCGGCCTGCTCGGTGATGCGACGCAAACCGCGCAACCAGTCGAGATCAGCCGGTATCACCCCGCCCTCGCCCTGCACCGCTTCGACGATCACGGCGGCGGGCAGTTGCACGCCAGCCTCCGGATCGTTCAGCAGGTTCTCCAGGTAATTCAGGTTGACCTGCACTCCCTGCGCACCGCCGAGCCCGAACGGGCAACGATAATCATAGGGGTACGGCATGAACTGCACGCCATTGCTGAGCAAGGCACCCAACGGCTTTTTCGGCCCCAGACTGCCCATCAGGCTCAACGCCCCCTGGCTCATGCCGTGGTAACCGCCCTGGAACGACAAGACGGTGCTGCGCCCGGTGGCGGTGCGCACCAGTTTCAGCGCGGCTTCCACGGCGTCGGTGCCGGTGGGGCCACAGAACTGAATCTTCGCTTCAGCGGCCAATGCCGGCGGCAGCAGACCGAACAGGTCCTGGACAAACCGGTCCTTGACCGGCGTGGTCAGGTCGAGGGTGTGCAGCGGCAGTTCATCGTTCAGCACTTGCTGGATCGCTTCGATCACCACCGGGTGATTGTGCCCCAGGGCCAAGGTCCCGGCACCGGCCAGGCAATCGATGAAACTGCGGCCTTCGACGTCTTCGACATAAATGCCCTTGGCGCGTTTGAGTGCCAGGGGAATGCGGCGCGGGTAGCTGCGGGCGTTCGATTCCTGGCGGCTTTGACGGGCCAACAGCGGCGACTCGCTGAACTGATAAAGCGTCTCGGCAGGCACCGGGGCGATCCGGGCCGGCTGATCTTCGATAAGGCTGGTAGCGACTGACATCTCTCGACCCCTGTTGATAGTGACCAAAACTGCACACCGGGCAGGTGCGCGTTCCGGTCAGGGGCGCACTTGCAGGTTTTCCTGTTCTGGAAACGCATCAGCGCCTCAAGGATTTAGACCCTCGATCAGCTTTCCATGAAGATGGCGACAGCGCCTTGTGCATGGGAATGGCGTGAAGCCCCGACACCGTGAAGGCTTCAGCACAAACCCGGTAACCCAGGCGGCGATAAAACGCTTCGCCGGTACGGGTGCTGTTGAGCCGTGCCTGGGGCACCCCCTGAGTGATCAACCAGGATTCGAGATCGTGCACCAGCGCTTGTCCGACGCCTCGTCGAAACCATTCCGGCTGCACATAACAGAACGCGACCTTGCCGCTGATCGCCGCCATGGCGACGCCGACCGGTTTGTCGTGCAACAGGGCGATGTTCAGGTACAACCGTGGGTCGCTCAGCCAGGGCTGCACATGTTCGATGGTTTTGTTGTGGGTCCAGGTGGCGACGGTTCGCGGATCGTTGCGGTGGTCGAGCGCGCAGCCGACGCGAATCGAGCGCTCGACGATCCGGCTGATGATGCCGGCGTCGGCAGACGTTGCCTTGCAGATGTGTATCGATGCATCCATGGCGCTGTTACCTCAATCCATTGAGTCAAAGCTGCCGGGGACGATAGCGCTGTGGGGGCCAGGTGGCTAATGGAGAGACGTTACATTTGGTGTGCAGAATTCATATGGGAGCAGTTGTCATGGTTCAGACTAGTCACAGATCCACTGTGGGAGCGGGCTTGCTCGCGAAAGCAATTTAACATTCAACAATGATGTTGACTGATAGCCCGCTTTCGCGAGCAAGCCCGCTCCCACATTTATTCGGCGGTGACTTGTCAGGCCGGCTGCAGAGGCATCGTCAATTCAACCCGCAAGCCATCCGGCCGGCTATCGAAATGCAGGGTACAACCGCAGCGCTGGACGATGGCCTGGACAATCGCCAGGCCGAGGCCGCAACCGGTGCTCTGGCCATTGCGCCAGAAGCGTTGGGTCAGGTGTTGCAAGTCGTCTTCGGCAATTCCCGGGCCGTGGTCGCGAACCAGAAAGTGCACGCGATTGCCATTGGTTTCCAGGCTCAGATCCACCGCCCTATCACCCGGGGTATGGCGCAGGGCGTTATCGAGCAAGTTGCGTAATGCAGCAATCGACAGCACTGCGGGCATTTGCAGCGGCGCATCGGAGAATCTGGCCGGCAGCTGAAACCTGATCCGCTGACGATCGCCGCTGGCCGCATCCTGAATCGCCAGTTTCGCCACCTGCTCGGCGCTGCATTGCACGCCATCATCGAATGACAGGCTGCCCTCGACACGCGCCAGCAGCAGCAATTGTTCAAGGGTACGGTGCAGGCGGTCGGCGCCCTCTTCGGCCCGGGCCAGGGACTGATCCCGAGCCGCACCGTCGGTCATGCGTGCCACTTGCAAGTGGGTCTTGATCGCGGTCAATGGGCTGCGTAATTCGTGCGCGGCATCACCGGTCAGTCGCCGTTCGCGCTCGATGGTCTTGCCGATGCGCTGGAACAGTTGATTCTGGGTTTCCAGCAGCGGTTGCAGTTCGCTGGGCAGCGGATGGATCTGCAACGGCTCCAGAGAATCGGCGCTGCGCCGCATCAGCGCATCGCGCATACGATTGAGCGGCGCCAACCCCTGACCGATGCCGAGCCACAACAGGCACAGGCAGCCAAGCAGCGCCACGCCGACCGGCACCGAGGCCGCCAGCAGAATGGACATGTTCAGCGCTTCGCGCTCGATCTGCCGGTCGGCGGTGGTAATGCGCACATCGCCCCGCGCCAGGGTGAAGCTGCGCCACGGCGCGCCGTCGATGATCTGATCGTGGAAGCCCATTTTCTCGGCTTCCAGGGCCTGTTGCGGGTCACTGTGACTGCGGGCAAGGATTTCGCCACGCAGCGAACTGACCTGACAAGCCATGCCTCCGGGGATATTCAATTGTTCAGCGCTGAAATGGGTGCCCTCGCCCTTGCTCGGTAACGCCGGCAATTGCTCCATCAGGCCGGCAACCATGCGCGCCGACGCCACCAGCCGCTGGTCGAGGGAAAACATCATCTGGTTGCGCAGATCGCTGAGCATCCAGGCCGCCGCCAGGGCCCAGATCAGCGCAAATGCGGCGCCGAGCGTCAGGCTCAGGCGCAAACGCAGGCTCATCACTTCGATTCTTCTCCACCATCAGCCGGGCCCAGGCGATAACCCAGGCCGCGCACGGTCTCGACAATGCCATTGCCGAGTTTACGCCGCAGGTGATGGATATGGACGTTAAGGGCGTTGCTTTCCAGCTCATCGTTGAAACCGTAGACGCTGTCCTTCAGCTGTTCGGTGGACAGCACCCGGCCACGGTTATGCAACAAGGCCTGCAACAGCGACTGTTCACGACGCGAAAGGTCGACTGACTGACCGCCGAGCATGGTTTCGCGGCTGCTTGGGTCGTAGGTCAGACGGCCATGCTCGATCAGATTGACACTGCGCCCCGCCACTCGCCGCAACAATGTGTGCAGGCGCGCGGCGAGTTCACGCAGGTCGAACGGCTTGAGCAGGTAATCGTCGGCCCCGGCCTGCAAACCGTCGACGCGATCGGTGACCGAATCCCGTGCCGTGAGAATCAACACCGGAATCTCCAGGCCACTGTGACGTAACTGCTGCAACAGCTTCAGGCCATCCTCATCGGGAAGGCCAAGGTCGAGCACCATGACATCGAACTCAGCCACCTTGAGCATCGCCCGGGCAGCCGACGCGGTAGCAACGTGCTCGACGGTCAGGCCTTGCGCGGTCAGGCCGGCAACGATACCGCTGGCGATCAGCTCATCGTCTTCGCAAACCAGTACATGCATGGGAGCCCCCAGGACAAAAAAGCGAGTGAAGCAGCCGAGGATTAAGCCGCAATTATGGCAAGGCCCGCCGCCGACGAGAAGCAGCGCTTCCCACGCAGGCGTCGCGACGACTAATCGACGAAGTGTTGAAAGTGAAGTTTGCTGTTAATGCTTGGCCGGACGCCTGCGAGCATGTCGTTTCAAACCGAAACATATTCCATCCTGAAAACATGACAACAGCCTAAAACATCACGCTACCCTAGCACGGCTCCACGCCAGGCCAATAACTGCCTGGAAGAAAGTCATTAAAGACCCGAACCCTACTTAATTATCTGAAAGGAATCAGATCATGCCGACACTTAAAAACATCGTGACCGTCGATTGGCGTTCAGGAAAAGACAAGATCTACTTCATCTTCAAAGACACCGATACTTATTCCCGCTTTGATATTCCCGATAACAAGGTCTCTGATGGATACCCCTGGCCGATTAAAGGAAACTGGGGGACGTTGGAAAACCACATGAAAAACCTGCGGTTTGGATTTACGACCACGGGCATAACGCTTGATCGTCCCATGGACTCTTCCGACCTCGATATCCTTTGGCTTTGCTATTACGAGCGTACTACGCCGATGGTCTGCGCCTACAATCAGGATACCGATGCGGTGATGCAAACCCGCAAGGTTGCAGACACTAAATGGAAGCTGCTGTTGCCTCACTTTGATCGAATCGTTGCAGGGACATGGTGGCAAGTAAGTCGCCCCTCACTCTTTCGATTCATCATGAATGACGGGAACTCCCTCTATCTGGATCTGGATGAGGATCCCAACCGGGACCACGGCTATATCGGTGGCAAACTTGACGACGACCTCCCTCCCCCTGTTGTAACCCCGGTCCAGTCACTGAGGACAGAGCCCATTACAGAGGCTACCTGGCCCGGTCTTGCTCCCTACAAAGACCGAATCATTACGGCGGTGCAAAACGATCGGACTTTCGCCGACAGTTATTACTATATCTTTCTGACTGACAATCAGTTTCTGACTTATAACATTCCGAAAAATCGCCTGGTTTCCGGTCCGCATGCGGTTGATAGCCAATCCTGGCCAGGCCTGTTGCGCAACTGAAGTTTCAAGCCGTAGTGGCTACCTCCTGACGGGGCGAGCAGGCGGTACCGGCGGCGGTTAATCATCGGTTAATCGCCGCCACCCATTGTGCAGTCAACTTGCACAGGGATAAGGCTTACCCATGCGTCGACTGTTTCTATTTTTTGTTCTCTTGATCTCGGGTGTGGCCCAGGCAGGGATAAATCCGTTCGACACCAAACCTGAATTCTTGCCAGTGGAAAAGGCCTTTGCCTTTACCTCCGAACGCCTCGAATCAGGTGAAACACAGCTCTATTGGCAGATTACCGACGGTTATTACCTTTATCAGAAGCGCCTGAATTTCGAAGGTTTGTCTGCGCAACAGCAGCCGGTATTACCGGAAGGCGAAGCACACAGCGATGAGTTCTTCGGCGAACAGGAGGTTTATCGCCAAGGCCTGGAGCTGAAGATTCCGGCGGGAACCACCGGTCAGATCAAGGTGGGTTTCCAGGGGTGTGCCGATGCCGGTTTGTGTTATCCGCCGCAAACCCAGATCGTGGACCTGGGCGGCAAGGCTACTGCATCTGCGGCCAGCGAAGCACCGGACCAAGCCTTGGCCAGCAGCCTGCAACAACGCGCGCTGGGCTGGAGCTTGTTGGTGTTCTTTGGTCTGGGCCTGTTGCTGGCCTTCACCCCTTGCTCGTTGCCGATGCTGCCGATTCTGGCGGGGTTGATCGTTGGCAGTGGTGCCACGCCCAAACGCGGTTTTACCCTCGCCGGCAGTTATGTGATCAGCATGGCGCTGGTGTATGCGGCAATGGGTGTTCTGGCGGCGTCGCTCGGCGCGAACCTTCAAGCGCTACTGCAGAATCCATGGCTGCTGGGCAGCTTTGCGGCGGTGTTCGTGCTGCTGGCCTTGCCGATGTTCGGTTTTTTTGAACTGCAATTGCCGGTGGCCGTGCGAGATCGGCTGGAACATGTTTCACGCAACCAACGTGGTGGCAGCCTGATCGGCGCCGGTGCGCTGGGGGCCTTGTCCGGTCTGTTGGTGGGACCGTGCATGACTGCCCCATTGGCCGGCGCCCTGCTCTATATCGCCCAGAGCGGCAATGCGCTGCACGGCGGGCTGATTCTGTTCGCCATGGGCATTGGCATTGGTGTGCCGCTGTTGCTGCTGGTGACCGTCGGCAATCGCTTCCTGCCTAAACCTGGCGCATGGATGAACCTGCTCAAGGGTGTGTTCGGTTTCCTGTTTCTCGCCACGGCTTTGCTGATGCTGCGCCCGGTGCTGAATGAATCGCTGTGGCTCGGTTTGTGTGGCGGTTTGCTTCTGACCGCCGCCTACAGCGCCTGGAAGCAGTCCCAGGGGTTTGGCCGCGTTGCCCATCTGTTCGGTGCCAGTTCGCTGCTGTTGGGGCTATGGGGCAGTCTGCTGGTGGTCGGTGCGGCGGGCGGCAGTGACGATCCGTATCAGCCGTTGCAGGTGTACAGCGCCGGTCGTACCGGCGCTATCTCGCCGAGCGCTCACGATGCATTCACCACGATCAAGGAACCCGCGGCCCTGCAACGTGAGCTCGACGCGGCCAGGGCCCAGGGCCAATGGGTGCTGCTGGACTACTACGCCGACTGGTGTGTGTCGTGCAAAGTCATGGAAAAACAGGTCTTCGGCAAACCCCAGGTGCTGGATGCGCTGAGCGATGTGCGCTTGCTACGGCTGGACGTCACCGCCGACAATGCCGCCAGCCGCGAATTGCTCGGCCGTTATAAAGTGCCGGGGCCGCCGAGCCTGTTGTGGATCGGCACCGACGGCGAAGAGCGTCGCAGCCAGCGCATCACCGGCGAGGTCGATGCCGGCACTTTCCTGCAACGCTGGACCACCACCCGAGACGCTCGTTAATGCTGACCTTTACCCTCGGCACCTTTGCCATCGCGCTTAACCATTTGCTGCTGATCAGTGCCCTGGCGCTGGCGACGTTTGTCGGCTGGCGGGTGGCCAAGCGTGGCGGCGAGAACCCGGAATCGGCGCTGTTCAGCCTGTTTCTGCTGGGCATGCTGGCGGCGCGGGTCGGTTTCGTGGTCGCCTACTGGGCGCAGTATCGCAACGATCCGTGGCAGATCATCGACCTGCGCGACGGCGGTTTCCTTGCCTGGCCGGGGGTGCTCGTATTGTTGCTCGCCGCGTTGTACCGAGGCTGGCGTCGACCGGG
This sequence comes from Pseudomonas sp. FP1742, assembly GCF_030687145.1. Classification (NCBI taxonomy): domain Bacteria; kingdom Pseudomonadati; phylum Pseudomonadota; class Gammaproteobacteria; order Pseudomonadales; family Pseudomonadaceae; genus Pseudomonas; species Pseudomonas sp. FP1742. Next base: position 4,676,074 of record NZ_CP117460.1, read on the forward strand.
CATGCGTCGGCCATTGGGCTTTGGCGTGGCCAGCGGTCTGGCGTTCTGGCTGCTGGCGAGTTTCTCCCTGAGTATTTACGAACAAGGCACGCGCCTGCCGCAGATCACCCTGCGCAATGCCGCCGGCCAGACCATCCAACTCAGCGACTACCAGGGCGGCCCGTTGGTCATTAACCTCTGGGCCACCTGGTGCCCGCCGTGCCGCCGGGAAATGCCGGTGCTGGAAAACGCCCAGCAACAGCGCCCGGACCTGACCTTCCTGTTCGTCAACCAGACCGAAAGCATGCAGAGCGTCGCCACCTTCCTTGAAACCCAGGGCCTGAGCCTGACCAACGTGCTGTTCGATGGCAGCGGTCGATTGAGCCAGGCCGTGGGTTCCATGGCATTGCCGACTACGCTGTTCTACAGCCCTGACGGGTATCTGCTGGGCAGTCATCTGGGCGAACTCTCTGAAGCCAGCCTGGCCCGCGCCCTGGAAAACTTCGACACCCCGAACCCGGCCACCTCGGCCACGCCTTCAAGGAAATTGCCATGCTCCGCCTCCGCCACCTGCTGACACTGACCCTGGGTGCCACCCTGCTGCACTTGCCGTCGGTGCAGGCCGAAGAACTGCCTGAAGCAATCAAGAAGATCGAAGCCAAGGGCGCCAAAATCGTCGGCACCTTCGACGCGCCCGATGGCCTGCGCGGTTACGCGGCGCAGTACCAGAACCGCGGCATGACGCTGTACCTGACCCCGGACGGCAAACATGTGCTGCTCGGCAATCTGTACGACGCCGACGGTAATGACCTGAGCAGCGCACCGTTGCAGAAACTGGTGTACGCGCCGATGGCCAAGGAAGTCTGGGGCAAGATGGAAGCCAGCAACTGGATCGGTGACGGCAACAAGGACGCACCACGAATCGTCTATCTGTTCAGTGACCCGAATTGCCCGTACTGCAACATGTTCTGGGAACAGGCACGGCCGTGGGTCCAGGCCGGCAAGGTGCAGCTGCGGCACATCATGGTGGGCATCATTCGCGAAGACAGCCCAGGCAAATCCGCCGCGCTGCTGGCCGCCAAGGACCCGCAGAAAGCCCTGGAAGAGCACGAGAAATCCGGCAAGGGCAGCTCGCTCAAGGCCTTGAAAGACGTGCCGCCGGCGGTTCAGGCGAAACTGGCGGCGAACATGAAGTTGATGGAAGACCTGGAACTGGCCGCCACCCCGGCGATTTTCTACATGGATGAAAAGGGCCAGTTGCAACAACAGCAAGGCGCGCCGTCGCCGGAGAAGCTGGTGAAGATTCTCGGGCCGAAATGATGCTGCCTTCAGAGTCGAGGTGATTTCTCTAACGCCTTCGCGAGCAAGCCCGCGCCCACATTAGACCGTGTTTACGCGGTCTAATATGGGCGCGGGCTTGCTCGCGAAGAACGATTACACGGTCTTGCAGACTCTCTCTTCCATAAACTTCAATAACGCCTCGGTGACAAATGCCGGGTTCTCCAGATTGGAGATATGCCCCGCCTCCGGCACCAGTACATACGGACAACCGATCAACCCGGCCATTTCTTTGGTTTCCGACGGCGGACGTGGTTTGTCCTGGTCGCCGCACATCAACAGCGTGGTGTCAGCGTTCAGTTGAGCCAGACGCGGCAGCAGATCATCACGCCCAAAGGTAATCCGCCCCATCGGCACGATGCTTTCACGCAGACGCTCGGCTGGAAGCGCCGCCAGTTTTGCACGGAATTCCTGATACAGCGCCGACTGCGGATCGATACCCGGGCGGAAGAAAATCGGCACAATAATGTCGAGCAATTGCGGCGGAATCTCACCGCTGTCTTCGATCTGTTTGAACAGCGAGAAATAATATTGGCGAGTCGGTTCCGGCTCGACACCGACGTAGGTGTCCATCAGCACCAGCCCGTTGAGCCGCTGCGGCGCCGACAGCGCCAGGCGAACGCCCCACATGCCACCGACTGAAAGACCAACCAGCGTGACGCGGTCGATGTCCAGATGATCGAGCAATGCCAGTGCCTGACGCGCCACGTCATCCAGCGACGTCATGCCCTCGGGCATCCGCCCGGATTCGCCATGGCCCCACAGGTCCAGGGCGATGACCCGATAGTGTTGCGACAGGGCCGTAATCTGCGGCGCCCACATGGCCTGGTCCCACAGATAGCTGCCGGCCAGCAATACCGCCGGGCCTGTGCCTTGATCTATGTAGTGAAGCGCTTGTCCATCAATCGTTACGAAGGGCATTGACTATCTCCCTGGTGAAATAGGATCCATTAAAGAGCATGGGAAGCCTGAGCCGCGTGGGCCCCGTCAGTCAACCCGAACCTTTGTGGTGTCTGTTCTGGCGCCTTCGCGAGCAAGCCCGCTCCCACACTGGACCCGTGTTCGCAGGACTCATGTGGGAGCGGGCTTGCTCGCGAAGGCGCCAGCGCAAGCGCTAGAGAACTACAGCCCCTCCAGCTCAGCCATCAGGTCATTCAACCGATCCGCCTTCTCTTCGGTAATGTCGCTCGCCGCCAACCCGTCGATGTACCTGGCCAACTCCGCCACCGTGCTGCACTCGAACATCGCCCGCAATGGCACGTTGCGTTGCAGGACTTTTTGCACCCGCGAGGCGATCTGGGTGGCCAGCAGCGAATGCCCGCCGAGTTCGAAGAAGTTGTCACGCACGCCAACCTTCTCGACCTTCAACACCTGGGCCCAGATATCCGCCAGGGTCTGCTCCAGCTCATTGCCCGGCGCCTGATAGTCCTGGCTTTGCAACTGGCCGATCTCCAGCGCCGGCAGGGCTTTGCGATCGAGTTTGCCGTTGGCGTTGAGCGGCATTTTGTCGAGCCACAACCAGTGCAGCGGCACCATGTATTCCGGCAACTCGGCACGCAGGCGCTGCTTGATCCGCTCCAGTCGCTCGTTCGGATTCAATGCCGAATCCGCTGCCACCAGATAGCCGACCAGATGCTTGCCGTTGAGACCTTCCTGCACACCCACCGCCGCGTCGCGAACTTCCGGCTGCTCGTGCAGACGCGCTTCGATTTCACCCAGTTCGATGCGGTAACCGCGGATCTTCACCTGATGGTCGATGCGACCGACATATTCCAGCACGCCGTCACTGCGCCGCCGGGCCAGGTCGCCAGTGCGATACAAACGATCACCCGGTGCGCCGAACGGGTTTGGCACAAACACCTGCGCCGTGCGCAACGGATCGCTCACATAGCCGCGACCGACTCCGGTGCCGGCCACGCACAACTCACCCACCGCCCCCAGCGGCACCAGCTCCAGCGCGCCATCTAGCAGGTATAAACGGTTGTTGTCGGTCGGCGTGCCGATCGGCAGATAACTGCCACGGGTCGAGGCCTGGTCGACGCGGAAGAACGCCACATCGTCCGAGCATTCCGCCGGGCCGTAGGCGTTCACCAAACCGATCTCCGGGTAACGCAGCAACCATTGATGCGCCAGTTCCGGCGGCATCGCTTCACCGGTCGGCAACATCCAGCGCAGGCCGTCGAGGCTCATGCGGTCTTGGGTGAGCATGCCCTGAATCAGCGACGGTACGCTTTCCAGCACAGTGATGCCGTGGCTCTGAACGTGAGCCAACAAACCTTGCGGATCGTGGGCAATGCTGTTCGGCACGATGTCCACCCGGGCACCGAACAACGGCGCCGCGAGGAACTGCCAGACCGAAATATCGAAGCTTTGCGAAGCGGTCTGGGCGATCACATCGGCGTCGCTCAGCTTCAGGTACGGCACCTTGCTCAACTGGTTATTGAGCATGCCGCGCTGCTCGACCATCACCCCCTTCGGCAGGCCTGTGGAGCCCGAGGTGTAAATCACGTAGGCGAGGTTGTCCGGGCCGCTGTAAATACCCGGGTTGGCCAGTGAAACGTCGCTCGCCTGCACATCTTCCCAAACCAGCAATCGAGGCCGGTTGGCACATCCGAATTCCTCCAACAGCGTGACGGCTTGTTCACGGCACGCCTGGGTGCAGACCAGCAACGGCGTGCGGCTCAGGTCGATGATGCGGCTCAGACGCTGACTCGGCAGGCCCGGGTCCAGCGGCAGGTAACCGGCACCGGCCTTGAAGCTGCCGATGATCATGCCCAGCAGATCGAGGTTACGTTCGGCGAGCAGCGCCACCGGTTGATCGAGGCCGACGCCGGCGGCAATCAACGCATGGCCGAGACGGTTGCTGCGCTGGTTCAGCTCAACATAGCTGTGTTGCTGATCGAGACAACTGGCGGCAATCCGCTGCGGATGCCGGGCAACCTGCGCTTCGAATAATGAGACATAGCTCTGCTCCAGCGGATAGTCGTGTTGGCTCTGGTTGCAGCCATGGATCAGGAAGTCCTGTTCCTCGGCGCCCAACAGCGGCAAATCGGCCATGTCACCATGGAAGCCCTCGACCAGCGCCAGCAACAGGCGCTTGAACTCACCGAGCATGCGCTCGACGGTAGATTCGTCGAAGTAACGCTGGTCGTAGGACAGGTGCAAACCCAGGTCATCCCCCGGATAACAAACCGCCGTCAACGGGAAGTTGGTGTGGGTGCGGCCCGAATCCGAAGTGGCATTGAGGCTTTGCGCGCGGTCCAGCACCGAGACTTCCACCGGGGCGTTTTCGAACACGAACAGGCTGTCGAACAGCGGCTGGCCTTTCGGCAGTTCGCTGGTTTCCTGAATGCTCACCAGCGGCAGGTACTCGTACTCGCGCAGTTGCATGTTGCTGTCGAGCAAACCGCTGAGCCACTGACGAACGCTGCAGCGCTGATCGTCCTCGGGCATTTTCACCCGCAAGGCGATGCTGTTGATGAACAGCCCGACGGTGCGTTGCATCTCTGGCATGTCCACCGGACGCCCGGCCACCGTGACGCCGAACAGCACGTCGCGCTCACCGCTCAAGCGACGCAGCACCAACGCCCACGCCGCCTGGGCGAAGGTGTTGACGGTCAGCTGATGGGCCTGGGCCAGTTCGCGCAATTGCGCGCCGTCACGGGCATCAAGCCTTGTGTAACGGTCACCGACGATCATGCCGCCGCTGTCGCCGGCATGTTCACGCAGGAACGGCCGGTCGCTCGGAATCGGCGTGGTGCGATCGAAACCTTGCAGGTTCTGCCGCCACCACTGCCGCGCCTCGGCCAGGCTCTGGCGTTGCAGCCAGCCGATGTAATCGCGATAACGCGGCGGCACCGCCAGTTGCGCTTCGCGGCCTTCGCCGAGGGCGGTGTAGATTTCAAAGAAGTCGTTCATCAACAGCGAACGACACCAGGCATCGATGAGGATGTGGTGGTTGCTCATCATGAACCAGTAACGCTCCGCGCCCACCCGGATCAAGCGCAAGTGAAACGGTGCCTGATTGAGCAGATCGAACCCGGCCTCGCGCTCGCTTTTCAGCAGCGCCTGCAGCTTCGGTTCTTGCTCGGTTTCGGCCACCGCACTCCAGTCCAGATACTCGATCGGCGTGTTGCCCGGTTTATGGATCACTTGCAGCATGTCTTCGCCGATGTTCCAGCAGAACGAGGCGCGCAAGGCTTCGTGGCGGGCGATCACCGCTTGCCAGGCCAGGGCGAAACGCTCGGGGTCGAGCTCGCTGTTGATGCGGTAGCGGTCCTGCATGTAATAGAGGCCCGTGCCCGGTTCGAGCAAGGTGTGCAGTAGCATGCCTTCCTGCATCGGGGTCAGCGGGTAGACGTCTTCGATCATCGCCGCCGGCACGGGCAGTGCATCGAGTTGCGGCTGAGTCAGTTTGGCCAGCGGGAAGTCCGACGGCGTCAGGCCGCCCGCATGGTCGCTCAAGCAATGCTGGATCAGGCTGTGCAATTCATCCAGATACGCCTGCGCTAGGTCGGCGATGGTTTGCCGGTCGTGGCGTTCGGCGCTGAAGGTCCAGCGCAGCACCAGTTCACCACCGTACACCTGACTGTCGATGCTCAGTTCGTTGGGCAGCGGCGCATGCGGATCATGGGCCGCGCCGACCGGCTCATCGAGCGGACGGAACAGCGCATCGCTGCCGAAGCTCTGGTCGAACTGGCCGAGGTAGTTGAAGGTGATCGGCGCCAGCGGCAGCGCGGCCATGGTCTGCCGACACAGGCTATCGGCCAGGTAACGCAGCACGCCATACCCCAGGCCTTTATGCGGCACCGCGCGCAGTTGCTCCTTGATCGCCTTGATCGACGCGCCCTGCTCACTCACCGGAGTGAGGCGCAGCGGATAAGCACTGGTGAACCAGCCGACAGTGCGGGTCAGGTCGATGTCGTCGAACAGGGGTTCGCGGCCGTGACCTTCGAGTTGAATCAACGCTGACCCATGACCGCTCCAGCGGCACAACACACGGGCCAACGCAGTCAGCAGCAAATCGTTGATCTGGGTGCGATAGGCCATCGGTGCCTGTTGCAACAGTTGCCGGGTGCGCTCGCTGTCGAGGCGCACGCTGACGGTTTGCGCGTGACGATTCTGCTGCCCACCCCGAGGCTGATCACACGGCAATTCAGCGCTTGGGCCGGCCAGTTGCGCCTGCCACCAGCTCAATTCTTCCCGCAAGGATTCGCTGCCGGCATAAGCCTGCAACCGTGCGGCCCAGTCCCTGAAGGCACTGGTTTTCGCTGGCAGTTTTACTGACTGCCCGGATTCCAGTTGCCGATAAACCGTTTGCAAATCGTCCAGCAGCACCCGCCACGACACCCCGTCCACCACCAGGTGGTGAATGGCAATGAACAACCGTTGTTGCCCCTCGGGATCATCCACCAGCAGCGCTCGCATCAGTGGCCCTTGCTCAAGGTCGAGGCTGCGCTGGGCCTCGGCGAACAGCGCGGCGCATGTGTCCAGGGTCGGCACGTGTACCTGCCACAGCACAGCGGCATCGGAAACCGCCTGATGCTCGGCTTGCCAACGGCCGGCGACCTCAGTGAAACGCAGGCGCAAGGCGTCGTGCTGTTCGATCACCGCCAACAGCGCTTGCTCCAGGCGATGCGGCTCCAGCACCACGGTCGGTTCCAGCAGCAACGCCTGGTTCCAGTGTTGACGCTGCGGGATTTCGGTGTCGAAGAACCAGTGCTGAATGGGCGTCAGACGCGATTCACCCGTGAGCAAACCTTGCTCGGCGGTGACCTGCTCGGTGCGGGTCGCCACCGCAGCCAACGTCTGTACGGTCTGGTGCTGGAACAGGTCGCGCGGGCTGAAGTGAATACCCTGCTGCCGCGCCCGGCTGACCACCTGGATCGACAGGATCGAATCGCCGCCCAGTTCGAAGAAGTTGTCGTTGAGGCCGACCTGTTGAACGTTGAGCACTTCACACCAGATGCCGGCCAGGGTCAGCTCAATTTCGTTGCTCGGCGCCACGTACTGCTGACGATTCAACTCCGGGTCCGGCGCCGGCAGTGCGCGACGGTCGAGTTTGCCGTTGGCGGTCAGCGGCATGTTGGCCAGCAGGATCAAGTGCGTCGGCACCATGTAATCCGGCAACTGAGATTTGAGGTGCGCCTTCAACGCTTCGCGCAATGCAGTTTGTTGCGCTTCATTCTGCTCGGCCACGTCTGTAACCAGATAGCCCACCAGTTGCTTGCCGCTCGGCGCATCGAGCGCCAGCACGACCGCTTCACGGATCGATTCATGTTCCAGCAGACGGGTTTCGATCTCGCCCAGCTCGATGCGGAAACCACGGATCTTCACTTGATGGTCGATGCGGCCGAGGTACTCCACCAGACCATCGGCGCGCTGACGGACAAGGTCGCCGGTGCGGTACAAGCGTCCGCCGTTCGCGGCAAAAGGATCGGCGACAAAACGCTCGGCCGTCATCCCTGGACGCTGGTGATAACCCTGTGCCAGACCGGCACCGCCGACATACAACTCGCCGGTCGCACCTTGTGGCAGCAACGCCAGATCGGCGTCGAGAATGTACGCCACCCGAGCGCCAATCACGCTGCCAATCGGCACGCTGCCCTGCCCTTCTTCCAGTTGCTCCGGTGCCAGACTGGCGAGCGGCATGACCACGGTTTCAGTCGGGCCATAGGCGTTGAAAAACAGGCTCGGCTTGAACGCCGCGCGAATCCGTTGCAGGTGTTCGCCGGTCAGGGCTTCGCCACCGGTGATGCACATGCGCACCGGCAGGGTTTCGCCCTGGGTTGCCAGCCATTGCGCCAACTGGCTGCCGTAGCTCGGGGTGAAGCCGAGGATGTTGATGTTGTGGCGACGGATCAGCCCGCAGATTTCCTGCGCGTCCCACTGGCCTTGAGCGCGAAGGACCACCTGCGCACCACTCAACAGCGGCACCAGCAGACGCTCGGTCGCGGCATCGAAGTTGATCGAATAGAAGTGCAGCTCGCAGTCATCCGGGCGCATACCGAAACGCTCGATCACCGCGCGGCAGTGCATGGCGATTTCACCGTGGGACACCACCACGCCTTTCGGTTTGCCGGTGGAGCCCGAGGTGTAAATCAGGTATGCCTGATGTTGCGGCAGGCTGATAAACGGCAGTTCGCTGGCCGGGTAGTTGGCCAGGTCCGCGGCATCGTCTTCCAGGCACCAGCGACCGACGCTGGCCGGCAGTTCGCCGAGTGCCGCGAACATCGCCGCATCGCTGAGCAGTAAACCGATGCCGCTGTCTTCGATCATGTAGTGCAGGCGATCCAGCGGGTATTCCGGGTCCAGCGGCACATAGGCGCCGCCCGCCTTGAGGATCGCCAGCAAACCGATGACCATCTCCAGCGAACGTTCCAACGCCAAGCCGACCCGCACCTGCGGCCCGACACCGCGCTCACGGAGCATCCAGGCCAGACGATTGGCGCGGCTGTCGAGCTCGGCGTAGCTCAGGGTTTGCCCGGCGAACGTCAGCGCCGGCGCGTCCTTGCGTACCAGCGCCTGCTCAGCGAACAGCTGATGGATGCATTGATCGAGGCGATGCTCACCCGGCTCGATGCCGAGGCTGTCGAGCAGGTTTTGCTGTTCGCTGGCGTCGAGCAACAGCAGTTCACCCAAGCGCTGTTGCGGATCGGCCAGCAACGCTTCCAGCAGATTGCGCCAATGCCCGGCCATGCGCGCGATGCGCGGCTCGTCGAACAGATCGGTGCTGTAGGTCAGGCAGCAACCCAGGCGATGGTCGAGATCGGTGACTTCCAGGTTGAGGTCGAACTTGGTCGCTCGCGCATCGTTGGCCAGGTACTCGACGGTCATCCCGGCCAGGTTGCGACTCTGCTGGAATTCCCAGCGCTGCACGTTGCACATCACCTGGAACAGCGGGTTGTAAGCGGCGCTGCGCGGTGGTTGCAGGGCTTCGACCAAGTGATCGAACGGCAGGTCCTGATGGGACTGGCCTTCGATCACCGTGTGGCGAACCTGCTCGAACAACTCGCCGACCGACATCTGCCCGTCGAGTTGGCAACGCAGCACTTGAGTGTTGAGGAACGCCCCGATCAGCCCTTCGCTTTCCGGACGAATGCGGTTGGCCACCGGCGCACCGATGCGCAGGTCGGTCTGGCCGCTGTAGCGGTAAAGCAGCACCGCCAGGGCGGCGGTCATGGTCATGAACAGGGTCAGGCCGTTGTCTGCGTTGAAGGCTCGAACCCGCGCCGCGAGGTCATCGCTGAGGTCGAAGCGAAACAGTTCGCCCTGATGACTTTGCACCGGCGGACGCGGACGATCGGCGGGCAATTCCAGCAGCGGATGTTCACGGCCCAGTTGCGCGGTCCAGTAATCGAGCTGGCGCTGACGTTCGCCGGACTCCAGCCACTGACGCTGCCACACGCTGTAATCCAGGTACTGCACCGGCAAGGGTTGCAGTGGCGATTCGCGGTCATCGACGAAGGCTTCGTAGAGCGCGCTGAGTTCCCGGGCGAAGATGTCCATCGCCCAGCCTTCGGTGACGATGTGGTGCAGGGTCAGCACCAGGTAATGTTCCTGCTCGGCGGTCTTGACCAGGCAGGCGCGCAGCAACGGTCCGGTTTCCAGATCGAAAGGCGTGTGCGCCTCGCTGTCGGCCAGTTGCTGGACTCGCTGCTCACGGGTATCGGCATCCAGTGCGGAGAAATCCTTCCAGTCCATGCGCATACCGGTGTCCGGATGCACCTGTTGCCGGGCCACGCCGTCGACGCTCGGGAATGTCGTGCGCAGGGTTTCGTGACGCATGATCAACGCTTGCAGCGCCGCCTCGAAACGCCCGACATCCAGCACGCCGCGCAACCGCGCCATGCCGCCGACGTTGTAGGCCGGGCTGTCCGGTTCCATCTGCCAGAGGAACCACATGCGTTGCTGGGAGTAGGACAACGGCACCGGTTGGCGGCGGTCGACCTTCTCGATCGGAGGCTGCCGGTTGGTTTTGCCGCTGGCCTGGATCAAGCGAACCTGTTCGGCAAACGCGCCCAGCTCACTGGCCTCGAACAGCGCCCGCAACGGTAACTCGACGTCGCAGGCCTGACGGGTACGGGAGATGATTTGCGTGGCCAGCAACGAGTGGCCGCCAAGGGCGAAGAAGTCGTCGCGCAGACCGATCTGCGCTTGGCCCAACACTTCGCGCCAGATGCCGGCGATTTGTTGCTCAAGCGCCGTGACCGGTTCGACGTGCTCGCGGACATGCCACTGAGGTTCCGGCAAGGCGCGGCGATCGAGTTTGCCGCTCGGGCTCAGGGGAATTTGGTCCAGACGCATGAGTTGCGCCGGGACCATGTATTCCGGCAACTCGGCGGCCAGCGCAGCTGTCAGGCGTGCGGTTTGAGCGTCGAGGTCTTCAGTGGAATCAGTGGCGGTGTAGTAACCGATCAACTGCCCGCCGACCGCCGTTTCGCGCACCAGCACCACCGCTTGGGCGACGCCGGATTGTGCCAACAGCCGTGCTTCGATCTCTTGCGGCTCGACACGAAAACCGCGCAGCTTGACCTGCTGATCGAGACGACCGAGGTATTCGATTACGCCATCGGCGGTCCAGCGCCCACGGTCGCCGGTGCGGTACAGACGCGCGCCCTGCTCGCCCAGCGGATCGACGACAAAGCGTTCGGCGGTCAGCCCCGGACGGCCCAGATAACCTCGAGCCAAACCGATACCGCTGATGCACAGTTCACCCGGCACGCCGGCCGGCACCGGGTTGAGGTCACTGTCGAGCACCCGGCACAGCACGTTGCCCAATGGCCGGCCAATCGGCGAGCGCTCGCCATCGGTGGTTGTGCAGTGCCAGTGGGTGACGTTGATCGCGGTTTCGGTCGGGCCATAACGGTTGTGCAGTTGCACCGCCGGCAGTTGCGTCAGCACGCGGTTGCGCAGTTCGACGGGCAAGGCTTCGCCGCCGGAAAACACCCGGCGCAGGCTGGTGCATTCGGCGGTCAGCGGTTCGTCGATGAACAGCGAAAGCAGCGGCGGCACAAAGTGCAGCGTGGTCACGCCGTATTGCTGAACCAGTTGCGCGATGCGGTGTGGATCGCGGTGTTCGCCGGGACCGGCGATCAGCAAGCGGCACCCAGTGATCAGCGGCCAGAAACACTCCCACACCGACACGTCAAAACTGATCGGGGCTTTTTGCATCAGCACGTCGGTTTCGTTCAGGCGATAAGTGTTCTGCATCCATTGCAGACGTTCAGCGAGCGCCGCGTGAGTGTTGCCAACGCCCTTGGGCTGGCCGGTGGAACCGGAGGTATAAATCACGTAGGCCAGGTTGTCGCCGTGCAGGTGCAGACCCGGCGCATGGCTTGGCCAGTTCTCCAGGTGCAGGGCGTCCATGGCAATCACGCAGACGCCATCAGTGGCCGGCAAGCAGTCGAGCAATTCGGTTTGGGTCAGCAGCAACTCGACGCCACTGTCGCGGAGCATGTAGGCCTGGCGCTCGGTCGGGTAATCAGGGTCGAGCGGCACATAAGCGCCGCCGGCCTTGATGATCGCCAGCAAGCCGATCAGCAACTGCGGCGAACGCTCGGCGGCGATGGCCACGCACACATCCGGGCCGACGCCTTTGTCGCGCAGGTAATGCGCCAAGCGGTTGGCCTGAGTATGCAGTTCAGCGAAGTCCAGGCTGCCGCCGTCCCACAGCAACGCGGTGCGGTCCGGGGTCTGGCGCGCTTGTTCATTGAGCAGTTCCGGCAACCACTGCTGTGCCGGGTTGCATGGGGCAACGCTCCAGTCATTGTGCTGAGCGTGTTCGGCGGCGGTCAGCAGTTGCAGGTCGCCGATCGCTTGTTGCGGGCGTTCACAGATGGCTCGCAGCAGGTTGCTGAAGTGCTCGGCCAGACGCTCGATGGTCGGTGCGTCAAACAGTTCGCTGGCGTAGTCGAATGACAGGCTCAAACGTCCGTTGCGGTCTTCTTCGCTGTGCAGTTGCAGGTCGAACTTGGCTTCGCGGCTGTGCCACGGCAGCTCTTCGACGAGCAGCCCCGGCAAGCGGCGCAATGCACTGAGATCCCGTTGCTGGTGGTTGAACATGACCTGGAACAAACCTTGTTCGCGAGCCTGGGGGAAGGCTTCGAGCAGCTGTTCGAACGGCAGGTCCTGATGCGCTTGCGCCCCCAATGAGGCTTGCCGGGTTTGTGCCAGCAACTCCACGAATGGCAGTCGCGAGTCCACTTCGGCACGCAACACTTGGGTGTTGATGAAGAAGCCGATCAGCCCCTGGGTTTCCAGGCGTGGACGGTTGGCATTCGGCACGCCGACGCGGATGTCGCGCTGGCCGCTGTAGCGATGCAACAGGCTCTGGAACGCTGCGAGCAACAGCATGAACGGTGTCGATTCATGGGCCTGGGCGGTCTGGCGAATGGCATTGCTCAGGCCCGCGTCCAACCGCAGGGTGTGGCGGGCGGCGCTGTAAGTGTGCTGCGCCGAACGTGGGTGGTCGGTGGCCAGGCTCAGGGTCGGATGCTCGTCGCCCAACTGCGCTTTCCAGTAAGCGAGTTGCCGTTCGCCCTCCCCTTGCGCCAGCCACTGGCGCTGCCAACTGCCGTAGTCAGCGTATTGGGTCGGCAAGGCCGGGAGGCTGGCGGTCTGGCCTTGAGAGGCTGCCGCATACAGGCGCGAGAATTCGTCGATCAGCACGTTCAGCGACCAGCCGTCGGCGATGATGTGGTGCATCGTCACCAGCAGTTGATGATCCTCATCATCGAGGCGCACCAGGGTCACCCACAGCAGCGGGCCGTTCTCCAGGTCGAACCGGATGCGGGCTTCGTCCTCGCGGATTTGTTGCGCGCGGGCTTCACGCTCGGCGGCCGGCACGTCGCTGATGTCGATCACCTGAAGATCGAACTCAGCGGCAGCATCGACCTGTTGCAGGGCCACACCGTCGCGCTCGAAAAACCGCGTGCGCAGGGATTCGTGACGTTCGATCAGTTGCTGGAAACTGGCGCGCAAGGCGTCTTCGTCCAGTTCGCCGCGCAGGCGCAAGGCGCCGGGAATGTTGTAGGCGCTGCTCTGCGGGTCGAGTTGCCAGGTGATCCACAAACGGTTTTGCGCCAGGGATTGCGGCATGGCGTCGTTGCGCGACAGCTGAGTGATCGCGCCTTGGGCGAGGCCACCATCCTGTTGTTGCCGGGCGACGGCGGCGGCGAACGCGCCGAGGGTCGGCGCTTCGAATAACAGACGCAGATTCAGCTCCATCCCCAACGCTTCACGCAGGCGTGCGACCACTTGAGTAGCGGCGATGGAGTTGCCGCCGAGCAGGAAGAAGTGATCGTCGGCGTTGACTTGCTTGACCTGCAATTGCTCGCACCAGATCTGGCCGATCAGGGTTTGCAGTTCGGAACCCGACTCGCTGCTGCCTTCACTTTCGTTCGCTGCCGACGGGAAAACCGCATAGCTATCGAGGCTGCCATCGGCCAGGCGATTGCGGCAGGCCGAACGTTGCAACTTGCCGCTGGAAGTCTTGGGCAGCGCCCCCGGATTGAGCAGCACCACCACGCTCGGCGCCTCCTGATACGCCTCGGCCACCGCTTGGCGGATGGCTTTGATCAGCGCCTCGGGCGGCAGGATCTTCTGCACGCTGCGGCTGATTTCCGCGGCAATGCCGATGCCTTCCTGTCCCTCGAGGTTGACCGCGAACGCGGCCACGCGACCTTTGCGCACCACCTCCACTTCACGCTCGACGGTCTGTTCGATGTCCTGTGGATAGAGGTTGTGACCACGAACGATCAGCATGTCTTTCAGGCGCCCGGTGATGAACAGTTCACCATTACGCAAAAAGCCCAGGTCGCCGGTGCGCAGCCAGGTGCGACCGGCGTGCTGGACGAACGTCTTGGCCGTGGCCTCGGGGTTACGCCAGTAGCCATGGGCGATGCTCGGCCCGGTGGCCCAGACTTCACCGACCGCGTTGTCGGCGAGTTCTTCAAGCGTTACCGAATCGACAATCAGCACTGCATGATCCGGCTGGCTGATGCCACAACTCATGACCGGACTGCCGTCGCCCGGTTCGGCGCGGTTTTGCGCCAAGGCCTGATCGTCCACGCGCAACGCCGGAATGCCCTGACCGCGCGGAGTGCCGGCAACGAACAGTGTCGCTTCCGCGAGACCGTAAGAGGCCATGAAGCTGTCTGGCGTAAAACCACAGGCCGCGAATTTCTCGGCGAAGCGTTCCAGGGTGTCGAGGCGAATCGGTTCAGAACCGGAATAAGCCACACGCCAGCCACTCAGGTCGAGGCGTTCCAGAGCCGACTCGCTGACGCGCTCGCTGCACAGTCGATAGGCGAAATCCGGCCCGCCGCTGATGGTGCCGCCGTATTCGCTGATCGCTTCCAGCCAGCGTAACGGGCGGCCGAGGAAGTACGCCGGCGACATCAACACACACGGCACGCCACTGAATATCGGCTGCAACAGGCCACCGATCAGGCCCATATCGTGGTACAGCGGCAGCCAGCTGACGATCACGTCGTCAGGATTGAGGTCGATGCCAAAGCCGTGACGAATCAATCGTTCGTTGGCCACCAGGTTGCCGTGGCTGACTTGCACGCCTTTAGGCAATGCGGTGGAGCCGGAGGTGTATTGCAGGAAAGCGATGTGCTCGCCCTGCAAGTCCGGTGCGACCCAGCGCTCGGCCAGGCTGCTGTCGAGGGTGTCGACACACAACAGCGGCGGCGCTTCGTTGATTGGCAGCAAGGCGTCGCGCAGGTCGGCGCTGGTCAACAGCAGGCGCGGCTCGGCATCGCTGATGATCGACAGCAGGCGCTCTTGATGATGACGGCGGGTCGATTCCGGCGGATAGGCCGGCACCGCGATTACGCCTGCGTACAGGCAACCAAAAAACGCCGCGACGTAATCCGGGCCGCTGGGAAACAGCAGCACCGCGCGATCACCGAACGACGCCTCGGCCTGCAACGCACCGGCAATGGTGCGCGCCCGCTGGTCCAGCTCACGATAACTGAGCACCACAGCCTGATCCTGGGTTTCGGCAAGAAAACGCAAGGCCACCCGATCCGGCGTCAGGGCCGCGCGGCGCTGGAGGGCTTGGACCAGTGTGCTGGGGAGTTCGAACGCGTCGGTCATGAGGTTTCCTGCCTGAATTCGGCTTGCAAGTGGAATCGGTTTTCGTACGTCACGCCCGTTCACGGGCATGCAGGACGCGGTCTTCGCCGACCGCGCAGGGCATTGGCTATGCTGTTTTGGCCGGGGCTTGCGCCCGCAGCCATTCACCAATGAGAACGGATGAGGTCTAGGAATAATTAGTCGCCGGGCTTGAGCGCCGGCAGGCTTGTGGCCAGTGGGTGAGTCAGCGTGTCGCGGTTCTCACTCTGCCCTTTCGTGGAGCATTAATTCTCTTTCTCAATTGACAATCATTATCATTCAACATAATTTGTCGCTCGATGTGTAGGACGGCTTCACCCCCCTTGTCGTCCCACAACCCTATTTGCAGCAAGGTGATTTCCAATGACGGAACAAGTATCCACAAGCAGGTGCGATTCACCGCTACTTCAGGCCTTCGTCGACAACCGAATGATTCTGGTCAAGATTGCCGCCCGCATTACCGGCTGCCGATCCCGTGCCGAAGACGTGGTGCAGGATGCGTTCTTCCGGTTGCAATCGGCGCCGCAGATCACGTCGTCAATCAAGGCGCAGCTCAGCTACCTGTTCCAGATCGTGCGCAACCTGGCCATCGATCACTATCGCAAACAGGCGCTGGAGCAGAAGTATTCGGGCCCGGAAGAGGAAGGCCTGAACGTGGTGATCCAGGGCGCGTCGCCGGAAACCTCGCATATCAACTTCTCGACCCTGGAAAACATTGCCGATGCGCTGACGGAGCTGCCCAGCCGCACCCGTTACGCCTTCGAGATGTACCGCCTGCACGGCGTGCCGCAAAAAGACATCGCCAAGGAACTCGGCGTCTCACCGACCCTGGTGAACTTCATGATTCGTGATGCGCTGGTGCATTGCCGCAAGGTGTCGGGCAATCGTGCGGATACCTTCGCCCGTCGCTGAAATTTGCGTCGCTCCATTCGCGAGCAAGCCCGCTCCCACATTGGACCTTCTGTGAACACACCATTTGTGGACACCGCAGATCTACTGTGGGAGCGGGCTTGCTCGCGAAGGCTGACTCAAGACCGCAACAGACCTTGAGCCATACCCCTCAGGCCAACGAACACCGATCAAAAAACCGCTCACGCCCCAGCATCATCAGCGCCGCGCGCTTGTGCGGGAAGTCGAACTCTTTTTCGCAGTGAAAACACTGATTGTGCAGATGCCCGATCATCTTCGCGTTGTCGGCGCGAGGCTCGGCGACCACCCGTTGAGTGCGCGGATCATCGAGAAACAGGTAGTGCACCAGCGCCGATAACCAACTCGCCACCTTGTGCGGGCCACGGTGATCTTCCTCACCCACCAGCATGTGAATGCCACGGTCGTAATCGCCGGCATCATAGAACGGCGCAATGCGATCTTCCTTGGCCCAGTAGGCTTCGAAGTAGGCAAACGGCTGATCATCGAAGCAACCGATCAGAGTCAAGGTGTGCGGGTCGGCTTCGAGCTTGCCGAGGTATTCCCGATGCTGCTCGAGACTGCCCTCCTCCTGCCAGAAACTCGCGACCCGCGGGTTGTTCTGCCAACGATTGAAGCGCGCCAGATCCTGCTCGACTTCTAGCGTACGCAGGGAAACCCACGCACCGAGCCGCGCATCGAAGCGTCGATAAACCTCACCACGGGGTTTCACTGCACGCAGGGGATGGCGTTTGCCGTCACTGATGACCATCTGCTGTGGATAGCTACCGGTCAACGACTCACCCAGCCAAGGCTGAGGCAATTGCCAGAACAGCGTGCGTTCACAGCGATACTGACCGTTGATGTCGGTGGGGATCAGCAACCCGCTGAGCAAGGCTTCGGTGGGCACTTCATCCAAGTGCCAGGTCAGACGCTGACACTGCGCATCACGAGCAAACAGCCAATAACAGGCTGCCCAGAATGCTTGACCGTCAGGACGGCCGAAGCGCTCCTCCAGCCGCAGATTCAGCTCAGGCTCGCGGGTCAGCCGCAGTTCGATCAGCGGCTGCCCTTCCAGGCTGAGGCTCAGGCGACTTGTGGTTTCATCGGCTACAAGACGGTTGCCTGACGGCAAGGCCAGGGCGGTCAGGTCATTCAGATGGGACATGGGTCGGGCTCACGATAATCGTCGACAGTTCAACGATGTGACGTGAGCCGGGGCAGAAAATTTAAGCGCGGTCGGCAATTACGCCACCCATGGCACGTTTCAGTGCTTGCCCACCGGCACCAGGGCAATTTTGTAAGGATCGAAAATCTTCAGCATCTGGCCGTTGTTTCGCAGGCCTTGCAGCAACTTGCCGAATGCTTCGCCAGTAATCGGCGCTTGCGGGCGAATCAGCGCGTAATGGTGATAGACCTGATCGATGCGTTGCGACACCAGCAACTGCTCACCGACTTTTTCGTTGCGCAGCAGGTAATCGCTCAGATAGGAGCGTGTCACCAAGGCAATGTCGGCACGTCCACGCAGCACCATCAGCAGGTTGCTGTCGTGGGAATAGGTCAGCGTGGCGTTGTAGGTGTCGGCCAGATACTTGGGATCGGCGTTGAAATTGGCAAACTCGTAGTGATAGCCGCTGTACAGCGCCAGGCGCTTGCTCGCCAGATCCTTGAAGTAGTTCTCATCGCGACCGGGTTGCTTCTGCGCGACAAAGATTTCTGCATCTTCCAGGCCCATGTCGACGTCGGTATGCGGAATGTCCTTCCAGCCCCACTCCGGGTTCTCGAAAATTGCCATATCGACCCGGCCTTCCTTGAAGTCATTGAAACGCCGGGGAATCGAGGTGGGTACCAGCACAAACTGATAATCGGTTTGCAGCTGATTCAACGCTTCCACCAGTTGCGGCAACAGACCGGTGTCGGCACCGGACTCCGGGCGCACGGTATAGGGTGGAAAATGCGCGGCACCGACCCGCACCAGTTGCGCGGCCTGAGACGGCAATACCCAGCACACTGCAAGCGCCGCCAGCAAAAGCCGTGACGCTGTTCGAATTGGCGAAGACATCAAAACAGCCCACTCCCCAAAAATAATCATCAATGCATTCAAGCTAGGCGGTTTCGCCAACTTAGCCAGTTTCTTGCCGAGATAGACGGCTCACTGCCGCTCTTCGAGCACCAGAATCAGTGCTTGCTCGGCCAATTGATCGAGGCTCATGTTGCCATCGGCACGAAACCAGGTGGTGGTCCAGGACAACGCGCCCGTCAGGAAACGGCGGGTGATGAACACATCGCCACGGATAAAACCGGCGTCCTTGGCTTCACCCAGCACCTGCAGCCAGATGGCTTCATAAATATCGCGCAATGCCAGCACCTGCGCCTGACCTTCCTCGGACAGCGAACGCCACTCGTACACCAACACCGCCATGGCCTCGCCGCTGCCGCCCATGATCGACTGCAATTCGCAGCGAATCAACGCCAGCACCCGCTCGCGCACACTGCCCGCCTCGGCCAGCGCTGCGCGCATCAATGCGGTGTTGTAGCGAATAGTCTCCTCCATCACGGCCCGCAGGATTTCGTCCTTGCTCTTGAAGTGATGAAAAATACTGCCTGACTGGATGCCCACCGCACCGGCCAGATCCCGCACGGTGGTCCGTTCATAACCTTTGTTGCGAAACAGGTGAGCGGCCACTTGCAGCAGTTTGCCACGGGCGCTGTCGGGATCGGTCAATTGGCCGCTGTCGACCAATTCGCGCATCACCCTCAGGGCTTTTTGCTCGTCCACCCGTTCTCTCCTACAGTCGATCAATCAAATGCGCCGCCACCCGCTAAAACAACGGGGTTGCGCGGGCAATTTAAGCTGGCGGGGACGACCAAGCAAGCGCTTGGGAAGAAGATAGTTCAGGCGTTTACAAACCAAGCGCTTGCTTGGTAGTCTCGAGGCACTTCTGTCGGAGGTGGTTATGGAATTGGCTGCGCCCAAGACAATCCGCATCGGTTGCGCCAGCGCGTTCTGGGGCGACACCTCGACCGCCGCCGCGCAACTGGTGGAAGGCGGACGGCTGGACTATCTGGTATTCGATTACCTGGCCGAAATCACGATGTCGATCATGGCCGGGGCGCGGATGAAAGATCCTGCAACCGGCTACGCCAGCGACTTCATCGAAGTCCTCAGCCCCCTCCTCGACCAGCTCGCAAAACAACAGATCCGGGTGATCAGCAATGCCGGCGGGGTCAATCCCCGGGCGTGTGCCGCCGCCCTGCAAGCGGCCTGCGACAAGGCCGGGGTGGCGCTGAAGATTGCCGTGCTGTCGGGTGATGACCTGCAGCCGCAGTTCAAACACCTGAACAGCCTGGGTATCCATGAGATGTTCAGTGGCGCGCCCCTGCCACCGATGTGCGTATCGACCAACGCCTACCTCGGCGCACCAGGCATCGTCGAAGCCCTGCGCCTGGGTGCCGACATTGTGATTACCGGGCGCGTGGTCGACAGTGCCGTGGTCAGCGCCGCACTGGTGCATGAGTTCGGCTGGTCGTGGCACGACTACGACAAACTCGCCCAGGCCGCACTGGCCGGGCATCTCATCGAGTGTGGCGCCCAGTGCACCGGCGGCAATTTCACCGATTGGCGCGATGTGCCCGACTACGAACACATCGGTTTTCCGATCGTCGAAGTCCGTGCCGACAGCCAGTTCATCGTCAGCAAACCCGAGGGCTCCGGCGGCCTGGTCACGCCCCTGACGGTGGGCGAGCAGATGCTCTATGAAATCGGCGATCCGCAGGCCTATTTGCTGCCCGATGTGGTGTGCGATTTCAGCCAGGTCAAACTCGTGCAACAAGGCAAAGACGCGGTTCAGGTGCATGGCGCGAAAGGCTTGCCGCCGACCGCTCAGTACAAAGTCAGTGCCACCTATCCGGACGGTTTCCGTTGCACCGCCAGTTGCCTGATCGCCGGGATCGATGCCGTGGCCAAGGCCCGACGGGTCAGCCAGGCGATCATCGACAAGACTTCGGAAATGTTCAGCCAGCGCGGTTGGGCGCCCTACAGCGAGGTGAACATCGAACTGCTGGGCAGCGAGGCCACTTACGGCCCCCACGGCCAGCGCCAGGACAGCCGTGAAGTGGTGATCAAACTCGCCGTGCACCATCCAAGCAAACAGGCCTTGATTCTGTTCTCCCGGGAAATCGCCCAGGCTGCCACCGGCATGGCGCCGGGGCTGACCGGAATCGTTGGCGGACGGCCGACGGTGTACCCGTTGATCCGGCTGTTTTCGTTCCTGATCGACAAAACCGCCTGCACCCTGGCCATCGACTTCGCCGGCGAGCGCCATCCGTGCGCCCTGCCCGCCCTCGATGCACTCGACCCGGCGGACTTGCCACTACCGTTCGATCCGCCCCAACCCGCAGAACGCGCCGACGCCAGCGTGGCCCTGATCAAACTCGCGGTGGCGCGCTCCGGCGACAAGGGCAATCACAGCAACATCGGCGTCATGGCTCGCCACCCCGACTACCTGCCGTGGATCGCCGAAGCGCTGACACCGGAGGTGATCGTCGACTGGATGAGCCATGTCCTCGACCCGATCCACGGGCGCGTCGAACGCTGGTATTTACCCGGCACTCAGAGCTTTAATTTTCTTCTGGAAAATGCACTCGGCGGCGGTGGCGTGGCCAGTCTGCGGATCGATCCGCAAGGCAAGGCGTTCGCCCAACAGCTGCTGGAGATCCAGATCCCGGTGCCCCGGCGCATCGCCGATCAGTTCAATTAGAGGACTGTCGCCATGGCCTATGACTCGATTTTCAAACCCGACCTGTTCGCCAGCCAAACCATCATCGTCACCGGTGACGGCAGCGGCATCGGTCGTTGCACCGCCCACGAGCTCGCGGCCCTCGGTGCGCACGATGGGCCATTCGGGCGCGGCTTCACCAAGACCGCTGCGTTCGAATGGGACTACGCCGGGGTGCGGGTCAACGCGGTCACTCGTACAACGGCTTTCACCGCACCTATTTACCCGAGGTACTTCGACTCGACGCCTCCAAACCAGACGAGCTCAAAGACAAGGAATAACCCATGCCGGTCATCCAGTCCCAGACAGACCCGTTCAGCGAACCGTTCGCCCGCAATCGGGCGGCCATGCTGGCCGGCATCGAGCAGGTCCGCCAGCTCGAACAGAACCTGCTGAATAAAGCCGCCGAAGCCAAACCGAGGTTCGACAAGCGCGGGCAATTGCTGCCCCGGGAGCGGCTCAATCTGTTGCTCGACCCCGGCGCACCGTTCCTCGAACTGGCGAGCCTGGCCGGCTACAAGCTGCACGATGACAAGGACGGCAGCGCGGCCGGCGGCGGTTTGATCGCCGGGATCGGTTACGTGTCCGGGGTGCGGGTGCTGGTGGTGGCGAACAACAGCGCGATCAAGGGCGGGACCATTTCCCCCAGCGGCCTGAAAAAGTCCCTGCGCCTGCAGCAGATCGCCATGGAAAACAAACTGCCGGTGATCACCCTCGCCGAGAGCGGCGGTGCCAACCTCAATTACGCGGCGGAAATTTTCGTCGAAGGCGCGCGCAGCTTTGCCAATCAGGCGCGGATGTCGGCCATGGGCTTGCCGCAGATCACCGTGGTCCATGGCTCGGCCACGGCGGGCGGTGCTTATCAGCCGGGGTTGTCGGATTACGTGGTGGTGGTGCGCGGCAAGGCCAAGCTGTTTCTCGCCGGGCCGCCGTTGCTTAAGGCCGCCACCGGTGAAGTCGCCACCGACGAAGAACTGGGCGGTGCCGAGATGCACGCGCAAACCGCCGGTACCGCTGAATACCTGGCCGAGAACGATGCCGATGGCGTGCGCCAGGTGCGCGAGATTGTCAGCCTGTTGCCGTGGAACGATCAATTGCCGTGGTTGCCGGAGCGTCGATGGGAAGAGCCGCTCTACCCCATCGACGAGCTGTTGGGGCTGATCCCCGATGATCCGAAAAAGCCTTACGACGTGCGTGAAATCATCGCGCGGATTGCCGACGCTTCGAACTTCCTCGAATTCAAAAGCGAGTTCGATCAGCAGACGGTGTGCGGGCATTTGCAGATCCAGGGTCGAGCCTGCGGTTTCATCGGCAACAACGGCCCGATCACGCCCAAAGGCGCGAGCAAGGCCGCGCAGTTCATCCAACTCTGCGACCAGAGCCAGACGCCCCTGCTGTTTTTCCACAACACTACCGGCTTCATGGTCGGCACCGAGTCGGAACAGCAAGGCGTGATCAAGCACGGCGCGAAAATGATTCAGGCGGTGGCCAATGCCCGAGTGCCTAAGCTGACAATTGTCGTCGGCGGCTCCTACGGTGCCGGCAACTATGCGATGTGCGGCCGTGGCCTCGACCCGCGCTTCATCTTCGCCTGGCCCAACAGTCGCACCGCCGTGATGGGTGGCGCCCAGGCCGGCAAGGTGCTGCGGATCGTCACCGAAGCCAAGCAGCTCAAGGACGGGTTGGTACCCGATCCGAAAATGCTCGACATGCTGGAACAGGTCACCGCGCAGAAACTCGACAGCCAGTCCACGGCGCTGTATGGCAGCGCCAACCTGTGGGACGACGGGCTGATCGATCCACGGGATACCCGCACGTTGCTTGGATACTTGCTGGACATCTGCCATGAAGCCGAGGTTCGGGCTCTGCAACCCAACAGCTTCGGCGTCGCGAGGTTTTGATTGATCGTTCCCATGCTCTGCGTGGGAATGCAGCCCGGGACGCTCCGCGTCCCAAAAGCGGACGCGGAGCGTCCATAGAGGCGTTCCTTTGCTGCGCATGGGAACGATCGGGTTCGACAGGAGAACTATAAAAATGATCTTCACCCAGGAACACGAAGCACTGCGCCGCACCGTCCGCCAATTCGTCGATCATGAAATCAATCCCAACGTCGATGAATGGGAAAAGGCCGGGCGCTTTCCGATCCATGAGATCTTCCGCAAGGCCGGTGAGCTCGGTCTGCTGGGAATTTCCAAACCGGAAAAATTCGGCGGCATGGGCCTCGACTACAGTTATTCGATTGTGGCTGCCGAAGAGTTCGGCACCATTCATTGCGGTGGTATCCCGATGTCCATCGGCGTGCAGACCGACATGTGCACCCCGGCCCTGGCGCGTTTCGGCTCCGATGAACTGCGCGAAGAATTCCTGCGACCGGCGATCACCGGCGAGCAGGTCGGCTGCATCGGCGTTTCCGAAGTCGGCGCCGGCTCCGACGTCGCCGGGCTGAAAACCACCGCCCGCAAGGACGGCGACGACTACGTGATCAACGGCAGCAAGATGTGGATCACCAACTCGCCGAGCGCCGATTTCATCTGCTTGCTGGCCAACACCTCGGACGACAAACCGCACATCAACAAATCGCTGATCATGGTGCCGATGCACAGCCCTGGCATCAGCCTCAGCTCGCATCTGGACAAACTCGGCATGCGCAGCTCGGAAACCGCCCAGGTGTTTTTCGACAATGTGCGCGTGCCGCAACGCAACCGCATCGGCCACGAAGGCGCCGGGTTCATGATGCAGATGCTGCAGTTCCAGGAAGAACGGCTGTTCGGCGCGGCGAACATGATCAAGGGCCTGGAGTACTGCGTCGACAGCACCATCGAGTACTGCAAGGAGCGCAAAACCTTCGGCAATGCGCTGATCGACAACCAGGTCATCCACTTTCGCCTGGCCGAACTGCAAACCGAAATCGAATGCCTGCGGGCGCTGGTCTACCAGGCCACCGAGCAATACATCACAGGCCAGGACGTCACCCGCCTGGCCTCCATGGCCAAACTCAAGGCCGGACGACTGGGCCGGGAAGTCAGCGACAGTTGCCTGCAATATTGGGGCGGCATGGGCTTCATGTGGGACAACCCGGTGGCCCGGGCTTACCGCGATGTGCGGCTGGTATCGATCGGCGGCGGAGCCGACGAAATCATGCTGGGGATCATCTGCAAACTCATGGGCATCCTGCCGGGGAAAAACAAATGAGCACCCTCCCCGTCTGTCAGACCCTGTTGCTCGACCTGCATACCGGCGTGCTGCACATCACCCTCAATCGTCCGGACAGCCGTAACGCCATGAGTTTGCAGATGGTCAGCGAACTGCGTGCGGTGCTGGCGGCGGTGCGGGATAACCGGCAGGTTCGCGCGCTGGTGATCGGCGGTGCCGGCGGGCATTTTTGTGCCGGCGCCGACATCAAGGACATGGCCAACGCCCATGCCCAAGGCCAGACCGCCTACCGCGACCTGAACCGTGTGTTCGGTGCGTTGCTGCAAGAGGTGCAACACGCGCCGCAAGTGGTGATTTCGGTACTGCAAGGCGCGGTGCTCGGCGGCGGCTTCGGCCTGGCTTGTGTCAGCGACATCGCGATGGCCGATCATCAGGCGCAATTCGGCCTGCCGGAAACCAGCCTCGGCCTGCTGCCGGCGCAGATCGCACCGTACGTGGTGCAACGCATCGGCCTGACCCAGGCCCGTCGCCTGGCCCTGACCGCCGCACGCTTCGATGGCACCCACGCGCGGCGCATGGGGCTGGTGCATTTTGTCGAGCATGACCCGCAGGCCCTGGCCGAACGCCTCGATGAGGTGTTGGCCCATGTGCTGTGCTGCGCGCCGGGGGCGAATGCGGCGACCAAAAAACTGTTGCTGACGAGTGCCGGACAGCCCTCGGATGATCTGCTGGATCAGGCGGCCGAGTGGTTCAGCGAAGCGGTGACCGGGGCTGAAGGTGTCGAGGGGACCATGGCTTTTGTGCAGAAGCGTAAACCAGGGTGGGCGCCATAAAAGCATCGCGGGCAACCCCGCCCCCACAAGGATCTGTGTCGTTCACAAAATCCTGTGGGTGCGGGCTGCCCGCGATGGGGCCATCACATTCACTGCAAAAACCAAGGGAATAACCCATGCCCGCCTTCAGCAAAATCCTGATCGCCAACCGCGGTGAAATCGCCTGCCGCATCCAGCGCACCGCGCAAAACCTGGGCTACCGCACCGTCGCGGTGTTCAGCGATGCCGACGCCAATGCCCTGCATGTGCAGATGGCCGACGAAGCCGTGAACATTGGCCCGGCCCCGGTGCAGCAGTCTTATCTGAACATCCCGGCCATCATCGATGCCGCCCGGCGCACTGGCGCCGACGCAATCCACCCCGGTTACGGCTTCCTCTCGGAAAATTCCGGTTTCGCCCTCGCCTGCCAGCAGGCCGGTATCGTCTTCATCGGCCCCAGCCCCGAGGCCATCGAGCTGATGGGCAGTAAACGGCTGTCGAAACTCGCCATGATCAAAGCGGGCGTGCCCTGCATCAAAGGCTATCAGGGCAGCGAACAGGACGACGCCACCCTGCGCCGCGAAGCCGAGCGCATCGGCTATCCGCTGATGATCAAGGCCAGTGCCGGCGGTGGCGGTCGCGGCATGCGCCTGGTACATGGCGCAGGTGAACTACTGGAGCAAATCCGCACCGCACGCTCCGAAGCCTTGCACGGGTTTGGCAGCGACGAACTGATCCTCGAACAGGCCTTGATCGATCCGCGTCACGTCGAGGTCCAGGTGTTCGGCGACCGGCACGGCAACCTGATCCACCTGGGTGAGCGCGACTGTTCGATCCAGCGTCGCCACCAGAAAATCATCGAAGAAGCCCCCTGCCCGGTGATGACCGTCGAGTTGCGCCAGGCCATGGGCGAAGCGGCACTCAAGGCGGGACGCGCGGTGAATTATGTAGGGGCCGGCACCGTGGAATTCCTGCTGGATGCTCACGGCCGGTTTTACTTCCTGGAGATGAACACCCGGCTGCAAGTGGAGCACCCGGTGACCGAACTGATCACCGGCCTCGATCTGGTGGCCTGGCAGTTACACATCGCCGAAGGACAACCGCTGCCACTACGCCAGGAACAGGTACAACTCAACGGGCATGCCATGGAGGTACGCCTTTACGCAGAAGACCCGGCCCAGGGATTTGTACCGCAAACCGGGCGAATCGTGGCCTGGGAACCCGCGTTGCAGGGCGGCGTGCGGATCGACCATGGCCTGATCGAAAGCCAGACCGTCAGCCCGTTCTATGACCCGCTGCTGGGCAAGCTCATTGCCCATGGTGCCACCCGCGAAGAAGCCCGGCGTAAATTGCTGCGGGCGGTGCAAGACAGCGTGTTGCTGGGCGTGCAGAGCAATCAGCGTTTGCTCACCCATCTGTTGGAACACCCGCAGTTCATCAGTGGCGAGTTCAGCACCGGGTTCATCCCCACGTACTTCGCCGACCATCCCTGCCTGCACCCTCATGCACCGAGCCCCGACGAGTTGGCCATCGCCGCGGTGCTTTTTTATCAAGCATCAGCGCAGGCTCACCCCGCCCCGCTAGCCGGTTGGCGCAACAATGCCAGCGTACCGCTGCACTATCGGATCGGTCTGGAGGATCAAGACTGGCCGGTGGAGCTACACGCGCAACCCGGCAAACCCTACCGTGCCCAGGTCGGCGACCGGATTCTCGAAGTGCAGCTCATCCGGTGCGACGGACACTGGGCCACCCTGGAAATCGATGGCATCCGCCAACGCCATGCCTATCGCCTGGAAGCCGGGCAACTCTGGTTATTCACACGCCCCGGCAGCTTGCTGTTGGGCGATCGGACCCAGGCGCGGGTCAGCGGCCAGGCCAGCGTCAGCTCCGGCACGCTCAAGGCGCCGATGGACGGGGCGATTGTGGATGTATTGGTCAGCGAGGGCAGTACAGTCAGCAAAGGGCAACTGCTGGTGGTGCTCGAGGCGATGAAAATGGAACATCCGCTCAAATCGGGTATCGACGGCGTGCTCAAACGCTTGCAGGTCAGGGTCGGCGATCAGGTAAAAAATCGTCAGATTTTGTTGGAGGTCGAATAAGCCGCTAGGCGGATCCGCCGGGTTTGGCTACGCTCAAGCCCTATCAGGACGCGGATACCAGGAACCCTGCGATGCCTCACTGGTTGGTCATTGATCTGGAAGCCACCACCGATGAGGGTGGCTGGCCAGTAACAGAAATGGAAATCATCGAAATCGGCGCCACCCTTGTGGACCGCAAAGGCCGGGAACTGGATCACTTCCAGTGCTTCGTGCGCCCGTTGCGTCGGCCCTTGCTGACGCCGTTTTGCCGGGAACTGACCCACATCACCCAGGCCAATGTCGATACCGCGCAGCCTCTGGGCGACGTCTGGGTTTCGTTCGAACGCTGGCTCGGCCAGCATCTCTCGAACCTGGAAGGCTGGGCGAGTTGGGGGGATTACGACCGCAAACAACTGCTTCAGGAATGGCAGCGCCTGCAACTCGACAGCGCCTTGAGCCGGGTGCCGCACATGAACCTCAAGCAACGCTTCGCCAAAGCCTGTCGACTGGAGCGCCCGCTGGGGCTTAATGGCGCGCTGCAACTGGCAGGCCTGCAGTTCAACGGTCAGCAACATCGGGCACTGGAGGATGCGCGCAATACCGCGCGCCTGTTACCGCTGATTTTCCCCGCCAATCCTTGAGTGCGGGAGGTGACGCCTATCGACACCTTGTGCATACTGGCCGGCCCTTTTCAGCCCTTTTCGAGGAACCGCCCATGTTTAAAGTCAACGAGTACTTCGACGGCACCGTCAAGTCGATCGCCTTTGGCACCGCTGAAGGTCCGGCGACCATCGGCGTCATGGCACCGGGCGAATACGAATTCGGCACCAGCCAGCGCGAAATCATGCACGTGGTGTCCGGAGCCCTGACCGTCAAACTGCCAGAGAGCAACGACTGGCAAACCTTCGCCGCCGGCAGCCAGTTCAACGTGCCCGCCAACAGCAAGTTCCAGTTGAAAGTGGCCGTCGACACCGCTTACCTGTGCGAATACCGCGGCTAAACCCGAGGGTTTTCACTGCAAAAAAAAGCGCCCGTGTCCAAGGACACAGGCGCTTTTTGTTCAAGAGCAGTTATTCGAGGATCGTCACGGGCATGCCGACTTCGAGGCGGCCGTTACCGTCATTGACCAGGTTCTGTCCAAACATCGCGCCGTCTTCCTGGGCCCGGTACTTCTGCAAGGTCGCCAGAGGTTCACGGTCGTCGTTGCGCTCGCCGGTTTGCGGGTCGATGGTGGTCAGAATGCAGCGTGAGCAGGACTTGACCACGCGGAACTCGACATTACCTATACGGATGCGCTTCCAGCCATCTTCGGCATAGGCCTCGCTGCCCTCGATCACCAGATTGGGCCGAAAGCGCAACATCTCCAGCGGCCGGCCGACCCGTTGCGACAAGTCTTCCAGCGACGCCTGACCAATCAGCAACAACGGAAACCCGTCGGCAAAAGCCACCTGATCGTCGTCCTTGCCGTAGCCGGCCTGGGTGGTCCGCGCGCGATCGAGCGGCACTTGCACCAGACGAGTCGGCTTGCCGATGAACTCACTGACCCAGGCTCCCGCCGCATCCCCGGCATCGGGAACACGCAAAGTGTCGCGCCAGATGGTCACGCCACGTAATTCAGCGTCGCTGGCGGGCAAGGCAATATCGATCGGTGAATGGCCTGGAGCACTGAGGGTCAAGCCGCCGTCAGCATTCCACAACGCCGACAGCTGACTCATTTTCGCCACCGCGCGCTGGGTCAGAAAACGCCCACTGGCCTCGTCCACCAGCATCCAGCGCCGGTCGCCGTCCAGCCCCAGCTTGTCCAGACTGACCTGACTCAGGCTCTCGCCCTTGCCGGATTTCAACGGAAAACGATAAAGCGCGCTCAGACGCATGGCCAGCTCCCTGGTGGCTAAAAAAAGCCACCCTATACGAGCTTGATCGCCGAATCAAAGGCCCAGTGGCGGGGCTTGCCCCCGTTGGGCTGCGCGGCAGCCCCAAACCCTGCCACCGCACTCTTCCAGTTCGCTATCAGGCCGGAACTGCATCGAGCATCAGGCGCTGGCGCACCACGTCGACGAGTTTGTCGGGCTGGAATTTGGAGAGGAAGTTGTCGCAGCCGACCTTCTTGACCATCGAATCGTTGAAGCTACCCGACAGCGAGGTGTGCAGGACTACATAAAGGCCGCGCAAACGGGGGTCGTTGCGGATTTCGGTGGTCAGGCGATAGCCGTCCATTTCCGGCATTTCCGCATCGGTAAAAATCATCAGCAATTTATCGGTCATGACTTCCCCCGTATCGGCCCAGGCCTTGAGCATGTTCAGCGCCTTCAAGCCATCGCTGGCGATGTGCATCTTCACGCCCAACTGACCCAGGGTGTCGCGCAATTGCGACAGGGCCACGTTCGAGTCATCCACCAGCAGCACTTCACGGCCGCGGGCACGCTCCAGAACCGGATCGTCGAGCTTGTCGCGCGAGACCTTGGCGTTGTAAGGAACGATTTCGGCCAGGACTTTTTCGACGTCGATGATTTCCACCAACTGATCGTCGACCTTGCTGATGGCGGTCAGGTAATGCTGGCGACCGGCACTGGTCGGCGGCGGCAGAATGGCTTCCCAGTTCATATTGACGATGCGGTCCACGCCACCGACCAGGAATGCCTGCACCGAGCGGTTGTACTCGGTAACGATGATCGTACTGGTCGGGCTCGGCACCAGCGGACGCATGCCGATGGCCTGGGACAAGTCGATCACCGGCAATGTCTGGCCGCGCAGGTTGACCACACCACAGACAAAAGGATGGCGCTGCGGCATCAGGGTCAGTTTCGGCAATTGCAGCACTTCCTGGACCTTGAACACGTTGATCGCGAACAATTGCCGTCCTGCCAGCCGGAACATGAGAATTTCCAGGCGATTCTCACCCACCAGTTGCGTGCGTTGGTCTACCGTGTCGAGAATGCCGGCCATCAATGACTCCTGGGCTTGTTCTATTGAATTCACTAAAGAGAGTTATCGGCTGTTTTTGCCGGACCTTGACCCCCAGACAAAATGCCACGATCAAGCATTGATGTCACATTAACATCATGCTTTACTGCCCCCCATGATTTCATCTGCCTCATACCCTGCCGCGCGACCTTGGTTTGCACGTTAGGTTCCCCTGCGTAAGGGATTCCCCTAGGGACAATCAGGCCCAACCTGATATTCGCAATATCCAATAGCCATTAATGTGACGCCATTCTCATTGCATGAACGGAGTCAGGCTTTTGTGTGCGATCGCAGGTCAGTGGCCATCCACCCTCTCGAGTTCCACAGCCGGCGTCCAAGCCTGCCGGAGCGCGATCTCACGAAGGCATGGCAGCGCCGGGACACTTAAGGTTCTCGTCGACACACACGACATTCCCTCATCTGACATGACGTTGTGGAGATAAGCATGCCGAACGAACCTAAACAGTGGGCTCAGCGATTTCCGGAGTTTCTCGTCGAGGCTGAAACACTCCTGGCCAAATCCGAGGAGTGCCTGAGTCATTTGCAACTGATCAACAATGACAAGGACGCCATCGATTGCATGCTCAGCACCCTCCTCAAGCTGGCAAGCAAGGCTGATGCCCTGGCACTGGCAGCGGTCTCGGAGTTCTCGCTGCACATACACAGACTGCTGAGCCAGGCCCAGAACCACATGGACCTGCACGATCAGGCTCTGGATGCGCTCAAGGACTGCTTCACATTAATGGCCTGGCAACTCGAACTCATCGACCAGACCACCGGCCAGCTCGGCCTCGATGACAGTGAACAGACTTCCCTGATCGAAGCGTTTGCGTTTCAAGTGGGACAAAGTCAGTTTCAGCCGCTCAGCCACTCTAAACCGTTCAGGCTCGTTTCGTACTCGGAACGCCAGGCTTAAACTCATCAGTCCCAATGCCATGTTGCGCATTTTTGTTGCAATGATGCCGCTCTATAACTTGAGCGTGCGCATGGCGAAATTGAATAATTCATACCTGTCGACGGCAGCTCGAAATAAGTGGTTATCCCGGCCTCGACTTCAGATAGTGCCTGTCAATAAGAATAAAATGCTTGGCACACTCGATATCTTCGAAGATAAAAAATCAAATATTTTCCACTATGGAATCACCGTCCAATAAAGATATTGGCTGCTGTGCGGACCTCTATGCCAAGCGCGACCAACGGTAGCTTAAGTGGTATTATGCCGCCCATTCATTGACGCCAATTAATGGCGAAGTGATTCCAGCCGAGAACAGGCCGCTCTCCTTGAAGGCCTTGTTTCGAGCATTGCATGGCAGTCATTAAAGGCGACTCATACAACAGAGTTCCATACAGAGACCCGTCAGCCCTTATGACCGGTCTGCCCGCAGCGAACATCCATTGGCTCCATCCGCTATGTACGCCAACCTCAAGTCAATCGCCCTGTGGCCACCCTCCCGGAAAAACGCGCGCCGGTTCACGCTTTTATTGTGTACCTGCTCGGCGCTTGGCAGTCTGTTGGTCTACAGCTTGTCCATGCCTCTGCCGCTGAGTCTGCTGGTGCTCAATGGTGCGGCGCTGACCTGTGTCTGGGTGGGATATCGCCTCTCGCGCAAATCGATAAAGTTTCAGCCTCAAGAACTGGCCGACCGTCTGCTGCAAGTGCAGGAAAACGAACGCCACCGGCTCAGTCGGGAACTGCATGATGACATCGGTCAATTGCTGACCGCCGCAAAACTTCAAAGTGAATGGCTCAAACGTCGATTGCCCGAAGAACTGCAGGGGCAGTGTTCGGTACTCTGCGATACGCTGGACGAAACCCTGACCAAGGTTCGTGATGTGTCGGCCATCCTGAATCCACGGCAGTTGACCAGTCTTGGACTGGAAGCCAGTCTGCGTGCGCATTTACTCAGAACCCTGGCCAATACCTCCGTGCACTGGAGCCTGGAATGCCATCAACGCCTGACCGGCATACCGGAAGAAATGGCGGTGGCTGCTTTTCGCGTCACTCAAGAAGCGGTTACCAATATGCTGCGTCACGCCGAAGCCAGAAATCTGTTGGTGCGCCTGCAACGCCTGCCCCAAGGCCTGACGCTGTTGATCAGCGATGATGGCCTGGGTTTCGCGCCAGCGGCAGACCCCGCTCGCGAGGGGCAACGCGGAATGGCCGGGATGTCGGAGCGGATCGATCAGTTGGGCGGCACACTGACCGTGACCAGCGAACCGGGCAAAGGCACTCAAATCGAAGCACTCTTCCCCTGGGCGCCCCGTGCGCTGGAACGGGCCAGTACGAATAAGGTTATGCGTTGACTTGTAACTTACTTCTGGTGGACGACCACTCGCTTATCAGGGCAGGCGTGCGCGCTCTGGTGCTGGATATTCCCGGCTACGCGGTCATCGGTGAGGCCAGTGACGGCTCGCAGTTACTCGAAATGGTCGAGCAACTGTCCCCGGACATCATCCTGCTGGATATCTCCATGAAGGAAACCGGTGGCCTTGTAGCCTTGCAGCGACTCAAACGAGTACGCCCGCAGTGCAAAGTGCTCATCCTGTCGATGCACACCGACCCGGCGCTCATCATGCAGGCACTCGAATCCGGCGCTCATGGTTACCTGCTCAAGGACACCACGCCCACCGAGCTCGAACATGCCCTGGATGCCTTGCGCAATAACGAACGCTACCTGAGCCCGGCCATTGCCCACACCGTCATCAACCAGGCGCTGATCCGAACCCAGAAAAATCAGGCGCCAACCCAGGACTCGCACAATCTGACAGCACGTCAACTGGAAATCCTGCGATTGATTGTTCGTGGAAAATCAACCCGGGAAATTGCCAATGGTCTGGGCCTGAGCATCAAGACCGTCGAAACTCACCGTTCGCAAATCATGAAACGCTTGCAGATTTACGACGTGGCCGGCCTGGTGCTGTTCGCCGTGCGCGAGCAAATCATCAGCCTGGACGACTAGCCGGAGTCGAGATACTCAATAGCGGCGAACCCTCGGGCAAATGCACCCGCAATGCCGCCGGACGCGCCGAAAAACGCAGACTATCGCCCTCCAGTGGCTCACCATCAAGGTTGATATAAAGGCCTTCCGAAACTTTGATCTCGACCCATGGCAAGCGTGCTCGTACAAACATGTTGTCGATTCCGAAGCCATCGCTCAGCAGGTCTTTCAAGGTACCGACCAGCTCTTGGGGTGCGGGCAAAATGCTGATATCCAATAGTCCATCGTCAGCCAGTGCCTGAGGGCACAACACATGACCACCGCCAGCCTGTCGACCATTGCCGATACCCAATGCCAACAGTTCGCCGCTCCAGTGAAAATCCGGCCCCTGCAACTCGCCATAGGCTGCATGCAACTCACTGAAGCGCGATAAACCGGTGAAGAGATAAGCCGCGCCGCCGAGAATTTTTTTCAAATCCTCGGACGTATTGGCCGTAACCTGACTGCCGAAGCCGCCGGTGGCCATGTTCAGAAAAACCTGCCCGCCGACCTCACCCAGATCAATGGCATGCGGGACAGCCTCCAGAAGATCCAACGCCTGGGCGGGCTCCAGAGGCACACCGGCGGCG
The DNA here is from genome assembly GCF_030687145.1 of Pseudomonas sp. FP1742. NCBI lineage: Bacteria > Pseudomonadati > Pseudomonadota > Gammaproteobacteria > Pseudomonadales > Pseudomonadaceae > Pseudomonas > Pseudomonas sp. FP1742. The sequence continues at coordinate 4,709,774 of NZ_CP117460.1, forward strand.
CGGGCAAAGTCGTTGGCGGTGCCCAAGGGCAAAAGCACCAGACTGGCTTGCGTCGAATGCGTCGCCATGGCTTCGGCAATATCACGCAAGGTGCCATCACCACCGCCGGCAACCAGCTGCGTATAGCCTGCCGCCAGCGCCTCATCCACCAGCCGCTGCGCATCCCCGGCCTCCCAGGTCAATCGAACAGCCAGCTCCCAGCCTTGCCGGCGCTTGCCTTCGACAGCTGAACGGACCTGCTCATTGAGTGCCTGCTTGCCATGCAGAATCAACAGCGCCTTGCGCTCGCTCATTTTGATCACCTCCCTATCCGAATCCGTATGGGAGATGTTGACCTCACAGCCCCTCATAAAAGTCGCAAGGATTTCAATTATTTCCGGGGGAAGGACACTTGAGTCCTACAGAGCGGTATTTTTTCTTACAAAGCGTGAGGAATCGGCTCAATTGACCCATCAGGACAATTGGTACACCGTTGTGTCAGCGGTTATCAGTCATCACCCGTAAATTACACAAGGACGTGCAAACAATGAATGGACCCCCCTTAAGGGCCTCAAAAATCGCAAGTAATAACGGTATCGGCCACTTGAATGGTTTTAACGCAAGGAGCCAGTTACTCCATGCCAAGCCATGACCACAGACCACCGGTAACTCCGGTCGCGCCGTTCCCGGACAATCGCGCCAATCATCAGGCGGAATTCAAAAGCAGCGCAAAGCCCACCGGAGAAGTTGATATGGAACCTCGCGTTACTGAGCTGGAGACACACCTCAAGTACATCCGCAGAGACCTGGATGAAGTCCGCGGCGACGTCAAATCCATCAAGCACAGGCTTGCCTATTCGGCTGGCGGAACAGCCGTGGTCCTGGGGCTTTTAACCTGGATATCCAATAGTCGCTTCGACCAGGTCGTGACACTTCTGGCAAATTAAAGAACAACCACGCACGCAAGCCCCAATGCTTTCAACAGGGCTTGCGTGGCAGAACCAGGACCTGCATCAGCCCAAGACTTCACTCAACGGGATGAAGCTCACATAATCACCCTCGATCAGCGTACGGCCCTCCAGCACTTCAACCAGGCCGTCCGCCCAGGCGGCACTGCGCAGTACGCCAGAGCTCTGATTCTTGTAGATGATTGCCCGGCCATTCTCCAGGCGTCCGCGCAAGTACTCACGTCGGTTACCAGCCTTTGGCCAGACAAACCCTGCCGGTACCTGAAACTTCAGGGGTTCGACCTCTTTTACGCCTTGGCGGCGCAAGAGGTAGGGCCTCGCCAAGAGAGCAAAAGTCACCAGCGTCGACGCCGGATTGCCGGGTAAACCAATGACAGGCACGCCGCGAAAATGTCCGAACGTCAGCGGCTTGCCTGGTTTGATGGCAAGCTTCCACAGGGTCAACTCACCCTCTTCCCGCAAGGCAATGCCCAGAAAATCGGCTTCTCCCACCGATACGCCACCGGTCGAGAGAATCAGGTCGACACCCTTTAGCTCTCCAAGGCGGGCACGAGTGGTCGCTAAATCATCGGGAAGAATGCCGGCATCGATCACCTCACAACCCAGACGCTGCAACCAGCTGCAGAGCAATACTCGATTGCTGTTGTAGATCTGTCCCGGCCCAAGGGCCTGGCCGGGTTCAATCAACTCATCACCCGTCGACAGGACCGCAACACGAACCTTGCGTACCACGTCCAGTTCAGCACATCCCAACGATGCCGCCAGCCCCTGTTCGATGGGACCCAGGCGCGTTCCAGCGGGCAAAATCAGCTCACCGACGGTAGTTTCCTGGCCTTGTGGACGAATATTCTGCCCTGGGGTCATGGACTCGGTGAAACGTACCCGTTCATCCGCCTGAACCTCGGCGTTCTCCTGCATCTCAACACAATCTGCACCTGCGGGCACAGGCGCGCCGGTAAAGATCCGTGCACAGGTACCCGTTTTCAAGGGTTCTGGAGCCTGGCCTGCAAAAACCTTCTGACTGACCGCCAATGGCTCCCCCGTCCAGTCAGCCAGGCGCAAGGCATAACCGTCCATGGCACTATTGGGCCAGGGCGGAAGATCGAGGGTCGAAACCAGATCTGCGGCCAGTACGCGCCCCTGAACCTGCGCCAACGGCAAGCGTTCGTGCTCATGAATTCTTGAGGTGTCGGCCATTTCCAGTAAACGCGCCAGTGCCACCTCGACCGCCATCAGACTGCCAGTCTTACCTGGCTTACCCGCGGGATTCACAGGGTGCCGCCTGTTTCAGATGGGCCACGAAATTGCACGGACGATGCCGGGAATCCAGTTGCTCGGCGAGAATACCGTCCCAACCAGTGCGCACGGCATTGGTCGACCCTGGCAGACAGCAAACCAGAGTGCCATTGGCCAGACCGGCCAGGGCCCGGGACTGAACGGTAGAAGTGCCGATATCGGCCACCGATATTTGCCGGAACAGTTCACCAAAGCCATCAACCTGCTTGTCCAGCAGACAACTCACGGCTTCAGGCGTGCTGTCGCGACCGGTGAACCCGGTACCGCCAGTGATCAGCACCACTTGCACGACCTCATCGGCAATCCAGTTGGCGACTTGCGCGCGAATTTTGTAAAGGTCATCTTTGAGCAATACACGGGCCGCCAGGTTATGACCGGCAGCACTCAGGCGGTCGACGAAGACCTGGCCTGAGGTATCGGTTTCCAGGGTGCGGGTATCGCTAACCGTCAGCACCGCGATGTTGAGCGGTGCGAAAGGTACATCAGCCTTGGCTTTCATAGGCTCGTCCAGTTGTAGGAGAAACAGCCCGGTGTTATATCACAGCGCCTCATTTTTTCGCCGCCCCCATGGAGAAGTGCGATGACTTCGAATACAGCTCTGCCGCCCTGCTCCATTTTGCTCCTGGCCGGCGGTCGTGGCCAACGCATGGGTGGTCAGGACAAGGGTTTGCTGGAATGGCACGGCGAGCCGTTGATCGCGCATCTACACCGCAAGACCCGCCCGCTGAGTGATGACCTGATCATCTCCTGCAACAGAAACCTGGAAAAATATGCGCCTTATGCGGATCAGTTGGTCCATGACGACGAAGGCGACTTTCCGGGGCCATTGGCGGGTATTCGCGCAGGTCTGAAGGCCGCTCGCCACACACACCTGCTGGTACTCCCCTGCGATGTGCCACGCATCGATGCCGCGCTGCTCCAGAGCATGCGTGAAACCGCCGCGCAGCATCCGGACAAACCGTTGATGTTGCGCCATGGTGAACACTGGGAACCCTTGCTGTGCATGATTCCCGTCGTTCTTTCAGCGGCTTTCGAGGCAGCCTGGACCAAAGGCGAGCGCAGCCCTGGCCGACTGATGCGCACATTGGGCGCCACAGCCCTGCAGTGCCCCGACAACGACCCTCGTTTGGCCAACCTCAATACGCCGGAACTGTTAAGCACGCATCACACTGTGTCAGACTGACACGCGAAGGAACTTGCGCGCGTTGCATACGTCTCAAGCTCAGCAACCAAAAGATTTTCCATTCGGAGACACACCCATGACCCAACGGACCCTCGCCACTTTCATGCTCGCACTGGGCCTTGCAACCCTCGCCGGTTGTGCATCGCCTTCAGTGATCACCTTGAATGACGGTCGAGAAATCCAGGCCGTCGACGCGCCTAAGTACGATGAAGAATCGGGCTTTTACGAATTCGAACAGCTGGATGGCAAACACACCCGTATCAACAAGGATCAAATCCGTACCGTTAAAGAGTTGTAATCTTTACGGCGATAACCGGATGCAGAAAAGCCCGCGTTTATGCGGGCTTTTTCGTGACCGAAGAAAAGCAGGATCGCCTGTAATCACCACTCCAGGGTGATCGTGCTTTCAAACTCTCTTTCCTGCCCCGTGACCGGATCGACAAATCGCAATCCCTGGGCCAGCAACTTCAAGGGGTTGGCATAGTCGTCTTCTGCATCCTTGAGCACTTGTGGATAAAACGGATCATTGCAGATACCGGCCCCCAATGCCGCCATGTGCACTCGCAACTGATGCTTCTTGCCCGTCACCGGGTAAAGCGCATAACGCCAGAAATCACCGTTTCTTTCCCTGACCTCGACAGCCGTCTCGGTATTGCTGACGCCCGGACCTTCCTGCATGCGAAAGAACGGCTCGCCATCGATGAGTCGACTTTTATGAACCATCGGGAACGTCAGTTCAGGCAATGCCCGGGCGATTGCTTCGTAGCGTTTTTCGATCTGGCGAGTAGGAAACAATGACTGATACGCTGACCGACTCTGAGGATTGGCTGAGAACAGCACCAGCCCTGCCGTATGCCGGTCAATGCGATGCAAAGGCACCAGGTGCGGGTTATCCAGGCGCCGGATCAGACGTCGCAGCAATGTCTGCTCCACGTATTCTCCAGCCGGCGTCACCGGCAGGAAGTGCGGCTTGTCCGCCACCACCAGATGCTCGTCGGCATAGAGGATCGACTCCACCACCGGGATCGGTTTTTCGTCCGGCACCTCGCGAAAATAATGAATTCGCAGACCTTCCTTGTAAGGCAGATCCAGGGCGATCGGCATGCCTTGTCCATCGAGGACACGACCGCGAGCAATTCTGTCCAGCCATTGCTCACGACCGATGGCGCTGAAGTGTTCGCACAGGCAATCGAATACGGTCTGCCACCGGCCAGGTGGCAGATAGAGCGTGCTGGCCTGGTTGTGCGCAGCAGAAAAAGATGAAGTGGACATACGAAAAGCTCTAACCCTCAATGCAGGGCGGCATTATCCAACAGTGGCCGGAACGAACCTAGAAGAGAATCCTCAGGCCGGTATCGACTGCGTTCGAGCGGCTGCTTCGGTGAACTCCTTGAGCCAGCGCAGCACATCGACCGCTTCCCAGCGGCCAGGATCATAAAGCGCGTATAACAAACCCTGATAACCCACGACATCCAATTGCCGGTGATAACCCGCGCGCTGGAACAAGGCTTCGATTTCGGCGAAGCAGGTATTGAAATGCAGTTTATTGAAGGGCGTTTTCCCTTCCGTGACCAGACCATCCAGACGCAATTCGAGGACGGCCTCGCGCACCACGTCTGCCGACATCCGGTTCACGCTGTTCTTCAATTGTTCGACATTGACCAAGGTTCATCCCTCTGACTTCCGGGATCATCTGCCCAAACCCGAACAGGGAGGAGCATGGCAGGCAATCCGAATAACTGTATACACATACAGTAACCGAATAACCGACCTTTGGCCAATGGATGAAACGAGGATCGCGACAGGTGGGGCATCGCCAGCAGTGTCAGGATTCGCGAAGGAACGCCACCACCTGCTCGGCACTAAACGGCCAGCCCAGTTCAGCGCCGGTATCGACCCGACGCAACACCGGAATACGCAGGCTGTAGGCTTCGAACCAGGTTTCATCGTCAGCGATATCCACCAGCTCCACCAACAGACCACGCTCGACAAACTCCATCAGCATGGCTTCGGCGACTTCACAAAGATGGCAACCAACGGTGCCGAACAGCTGACATTCAGGAGGCATGACGACAAGACCAAACGAAGTAAGCGCTCATTCTAGGCCCGCCATCAAACGCCGTCGAGCCGACGTCCGAGCAACGGTGACTTCAAGAGATTTCGGCAAAACTCTGACGCAAATCATTTGCGTCGCCGGTCATTTGCGCGATGCTCGCATCTTTTTTGCCTCTACGCTTGAGTAGCCAGAACCCTCACCGGAGTTTTTTGTGTTTGCCAACTTGTTGATCATCCTCGCCTCCTCCCTGGTGGTGATTGCACTATTCCAGCGCCTGCGTTTGCCACCGGTGCTGGGCTACTTGTGCGTAGGGCTGATGATCGGGCCGACAGCGTTCAACTGGGTGAATGAAAACGAAGATTTGCCCGATCTGGCCGAATTGGGCGTGGTGTTCCTGCTGTTCTCCCTGGGGCTTGAGTTTTCCCTGTCGAAGATGCTCGCACTGCGCCAGGTGGTGTTTGGCCTGGGTAGCCTGCAAGTGCTGGGGTCCGGGATCTTGCTGGGAGCATTGCTGATGCTGTTCGGCATGCCGATCACACCGGCCCTGTTACTCGGCGCCGGTCTGGCGCTGTCGTCTACCGCCATTGTCAGCAAGGAGTTGAGCAGCCTCGGCGAAATATTCAGCCGTCACGGCCAGAATGCCATCGCCGTGCTGTTGTTCCAGGACGTGATTGCGGTGTTGCTGCTGACGCTTGTGCCGGTGTTCGCCGGCAGCAGTGACCAGGCCTGGTATTGGGCGCTGCCGCTGACGCTGGCCAAGACCCTGGTGCTGTTCGTCGGTTTGCTGCTGGTCAGTCGCTGGTTTCTGCCACGGCTGTTCCATGAAGTCGCCTCAGCCCGGTCCGCGGAGCTGTTCGTGCTATTGGCGCTGGTGATCGTTCTGCTGACGGCCTGGCTGACGCACCTGCTCGGCCTCTCCCCTGCCCTGGGTGCCTTTCTCGCCGGCATGCTGCTGGGGGAAAGTCACTATCGCCATCAGATCGAGGCGGACATCCGTCCATTCCGCGACATCCTTCTTGGAGTGTTCTTCGTCAGTATCGGCATGCTGATCGACTTGCGGCTGTTTGCCAGCCACGGTCTGCTGATTCTCGGTCTGACGCTGGGGTTGCTGCTGATCAAGGGCACCCTGGTCGCACTGCTGGTCAAATGGCGCGGCAGCGATGGCGAAACTGCATGGCGCAGCGGCCTGGCATTGGCCCAGGGGGGCGAGTTCTGTTTTGCCTTGATGGCGCAGATGCAGCAGAACAAACTGATGCCCGCCGACCTCGGCGGCCTGCTGTTGGCCGCGACTTTCTGCTCGATGCTGGTAACGCCTTTGCTGCTGCGCGCCGCTCCTCACGTTGCCATGCGACTGCACCGCAAGCCCAACGAAGAGGCCGAGCTCGAAGAGATCAGCGCGCTCAACGCCAGCCTGCACAATCACGTCGTGATCTGTGGCTACGGTCGCGTAGGCCAATCCATCGGGCGCTTCCTGCGTCATGTCCATCAACCCTACATCGCGCTGGACACCGACCCGGTACGGGTCCGGGAAGCCGTCGTCAATGAAAGCTGCGTACATTACGGCGACTCACGTCGCGGCGAGCTGCTGATCGCAATAGGGTTGGAACGCGCCAGACTGCTGGTGGTCGCCGTGGACAAGACAGACATCGCGCTACTGATCCTCAAGGAAGCACGCCGGTTCAACCCGTCGGTGCCGATCCTGGTGCGCACACGGGACGACAGTCAGTTGGCCGAGTTGAAGGCAGCCGGGGCCAGCGAAGTCGTGCCCGAGTTGCTGGAATCCAGCCTGATGCTTGCCTCCCACGCGCTGATCATGCTGGGTATACCCGGTCAGCAGGTGCAAGACCGGGTCGACCAGGTACGGCATGACCGCTATCGCCTGTTGCACGGTTTCTACCCCGGCACCGACGATGAAGAACGCTGACTCAATCCAGACTCACGGCGCCGATCTTGTGCACCGACAAGTCCGCGCCGTAATACTCTTCTTCCTGGCTCAGGCGCAGGCCATGGACCACCTTGATCGCGCCATACACGGCAAAACCACCGGCCAGGGCCACGACCACCCCCAAAGAAGTGCCGATCAACTGGCTGATCAGGCTCACGCCCCCCAAACCACCCAAAGCGGTTTGACCGAAGATACCGCAAGCGATCCCGCCCCAGACGCCACACAGCCCATGCAAAGGCCAGACACCCAGTACATCGTCGATACGCCATTTGCCTTGGGCCGCGGTAAAGCACCACACAAACAGGGCTCCGGCGATGGCACCTGTCACCAAGGCGCCCACCGGGTGCATCAGATCCGAGCCGGCGCAGATCGCCACCAAACCGGCCAACGGGCCGTTATGCAGGAAGCCCGGGTCATTGCGCCCGACGATCAACGCCGCCACCGTGCCACCGACCAGGGCCATCAACGAGTTCACCGCCACCAACCCGCTGACGCCCTGCAGGGTCTGGGCGCTCATCACGTTGAAGCCAAACCAGCCGACGATCAGGATCCACGAACCCAGCGCCAGAAAGGGGATGCTCGACGGCGCGAATGCCACCAATCGTCCGTCGCGATAACGACCTTGCCTTGGCCCGAGCAACAACACCGCCGCGAGTGCCAGCCAGCCGCCCATGGCATGAACCACCACGGAGCCGGCGAAGTCATGGAAACTGGCGCCGAAGCGTTCCAGCAACCAGGCTTGCAAACCGAAGTTGCCATTCCAGACCATGCCTTCGAAGAAGGGGTAGATGAACGCCACGATCAGCGCTGTCGCGCACAACTGCGGAACGAACCGGGCGCGCTCGGCGATACCTCCGGAAATGATCGCCGGTATCGCCGCCGCAAAGGTCAGCAGAAAGAAAAACTTCACCAATCCATAGCCATGGTCGACGGTGATTACCGCCGCCGGTTGCATAAAAGTGACCCCGTAGGAAATCCAATAGCCTATAAAGAAGTAAGCAAGGGTCGAAACGGCGAAGTCGCTGAGGATCTTCGACAAGGCGTTGACCTGGTTCTTTTGTCGAACCGTCCCGACCTCGAGAAAGGCGAAACCGGCGTGCATGGCCAAAACCATGACTGCACCGATAAGGATGAACAACGTGTTGGAGCTATGGACCAGACTGTCCACAGCACTTTGCAGATTTTCCATGGATTGGCAGACCTGAAGGCTAAAAAAAGCACCAAAGCAGTTCGCACAGATGACTTACGCACCAAGTTGCAGCTCATCCCGAGTGAAGCGTTGATCCGGATGAACCGTTTTGGCGCACAGGAACCGAGTCTCTGCGCGGGTTTTGATTGTTTGAGTCAGGGTTTTCCTGAAATCATGCCCGGCAACAGCGCATCGGCGCTGGCCGACGCACCACGACATAGCAAAAGATGTACCAGTCATTCGTACTGAACCTTCGCGCAAGGCTCATACTCGAACGCTTCAGAAGCCACTTACGGAGATCACCAATGGCACGCATCAAGGCAAAGACTGCTCAAGAAATTCTGATGGAAGACTTTCAGACACTGGTCAGCGACACCGAACGGTTGCTGGAACACACCGCATCCCTGGCCGGCGACCAGGCCGATGAGCTGCGTGAGCAGATCCGCGACAGCCTGCTGCGCGCCCGGGAGACCTTGAAGCTGACCGAAGACTCCCTGCGCGAGCGCGGCAAAGCGGCTGTCACCGCCACGGAAGATTACGTCCAGACCAACCCATGGCAATCGGTCGGGATTGCAGCCGGCGTGGGTTTCCTGATCGGCCTGCTGGCCACTCGGCGCTGATATGGCAATCGGAGAATCCGGCTCGTCCACGACGGGCACCGGCTCATCACCGCGGCGCCTGGGTGCCGCGTTTCTTGGATTGCTGCACAGCCATGTCGAACTGTTCGGCATCGAACTGCAGGAACAAAAAGCACGCACCGTAAGCCTGTTGCTGTTTGCAGGCCTTACGTTGGTCTTTGCCTTGTTATTGCTGGTGGGCCTGTCGACGCTGGTGTTGATTCTGTTTTGGGACACCTATCGCCTGGCAGCGATCATCGGGCTCTGTGTGTTCTATACCCTCGCAGCGTTGTTCTGTGCGATGCGTTTGAGAGCAGCGATTTTCGATGAGTCCTCGCCCTTCCATGGCACCCTGGAAGAGCTGGCCAATGATCGGGAGCGTCTGTTGCCATGAGCATGCCTGAACTTCCCCGCAACAGTTCACGCACGGAAATGCGCAAGGCGCTGATCCGCTTGCGCATGGAAATGCATCGCCAGGAAATTCGCCACGAATCCCAACAACTGCTGCTGCCCCTGCAACGGGTGCGTGGCATGACACAAAACCTGCAAGACGGTTTCGGCATCAAACACGCCCCGCTCTGGGGCATTGCGGCCGTTATCGGATTGGGCTTTCTGACCGGCAAGGGGGCCAAGGGCGGCGGGATCGGCAGCCTGACTCGTCTGGCTCGCCTTGGCATCACGCTGGGACCTCTGATCAAGCTGATCATGCAGGGCTCTTCGCGCAAACACTAATCAGCCCTGTTTGGCTGCATTCTTGCAATACCACCAGGATTAACCTCTTTATCGAGCGGTTAATCCTGCGTGCCTGCCTGGCGACCAGGTTTTATCCAGAACAAAACCTTACTAAGGAGGCCTCGTGATCGACGGGCAACCGCTCGCCTGCTTTCAGCCATTCATCGATACCGCCACAGGCCGTATCGCCGGTGTCGAAGCACTGGGTCGACTGCGCCAGGCCGATGGTCAACTGACCTCGGTAGGACCGTTGTTCGCCGACCCTCGAACCCCCGCCATCGCCCTGCGTCGTCTCGATCGCCAGATTCGCGATAACGCCCTGAGCCGCTTGCATGAAGCCCCCTCGGACTGGTTTCTGAGCCTGAACATCTCACCTCGCTGGATCAGCCGCTTGCGTCGGGATCAGGAGCTGCCGAGTCTCAGGCAACTGGGCAGGCACGGCGTCGACGCGCAGCGAATCGTCTTCGAGATCACCGAACTGGGCGGCGACAGCCAGCGTCTGGCCGAAGTCGTGGCCCGCTATCGGCAAGCCGGGGCGCGGATCGCTATCGATGATTTCGGCGCCGGTTACTCTCAGCTCGATCGCGTACTGGCCTTGCAACCGGACATACTCAAGCTCGACATGCGACTGTTCCAAGCCGCCGCGCTGGGCGGCCCCAGCAGCGACGTGGTGAAGGCACTGGCACAAATGGCGGAGAAAACCGGTTGCTGGATCATCGCCGAAGGCGTGGAAACCGAAGCTCAACTGAATTTTGCCCTGGAGTGTGGTTCACGCTACGTACAAGGGTTTCTGTTCGCCCGGGCGCAAGCGGATTTCTTCGCCACAGACGCCTTTGTCGAGCGATTCGCGCAACTGCGCCAGCGCTATGTGCAGCAGAAACTGGCTGAACGCGCTCGCCTGATGATCATGCGCCAGCAACTCAGCGAACTGATGGCCATCCTGCAAGCCTGGGCTCGAACCAGCGCGCCCCTCAGCGCCTTGCCGCAACTGCAGGCGTTTCCCTGGCTGTTGCGTTTTTATCAATGCGACCGCCACGGCACGCAACTGACCCCTAACCTGGAATGGCGCAACAACGGCTGGGAAGCCGACAACCGCTACCTGGGCCATAACTGGTCATGGCGCCCCTACTTTTATCACTTGCTGGCCGAGGGCTGGGATGAGCGTCGTCTGACGCTTTCCAACACCTACCGCGACGCCACCACCAATCAATACTGCCTCACTGCCGGGCAGTTTTTCGAAAACGGCGAACGGCTGCTGCTCATCGATATCGATGCCGCGGGGCTCTAGTTCTCCTTGCAGGTACCGGCGTGAACCGGGAAGCTAGGGGATCAGTCACCTGACGGAGAAACCAGCCTTGGATTGGCACACCCTGCTTACCCGCGAACGCCTCGGAAAACCCGTGCACAGCCCGGAAGAACTCGGCCGCAGCCCTTTCCATAAAGACCACGACCGGATCATTTTCTCGGGCGCGTTTCGCCGTCTCGGGCGCAAGACCCAGGTCCACCCGGTCTCCAGCAACGATCACATCCACACACGCCTGACCCACTCGCTGGAAGTCAGCTGCGTCGGCCGTTCTCTGGGCATGCGCGTCGGTGAAACCATCCGCGGCGCCCTGCCCGAGTGGTGCGAACCGAGTGACCTGGGGATGGTGGTGCAATCGGCTTGCCTGGCCCATGACATCGGTAATCCCCCCTTCGGCCACTCCGGCGAAGACGCGATCCGCCATTGGTTCCAGCAGGCCGCCGGCCGTGGCTGGCTGGACGCCATGAGCGACGCCGAACGCAACGACTTCCTCAATTTCGAAGGCAATGCCCAAGGCTTCCGGGTACTCACCCAGCTTGAATACCATCAGTTCGAAGGCGGAACCCGGCTGACCTACGCCACCTTGGGCACCTACCTGAAATACCCATGGACCGCTCGGCACGCCGACTCACTGGGTTACAAGAAGCACAAGTTCGGCTGCTATCAGAGTGAATTGCCGCTGCTGGAACAGATCGCTCATAAACTCGGGCTGCCCCAATTGGAGGAACAGCGCTGGGCGCGCCATCCACTGGTGTATCTGATGGAGGCCGCCGACGACATCTGCTACGCGCTGATCGATCTGGAAGATGGCCTGGAGATGGAGCTGCTGGAGTACGCCGAAGTCGAGTCCCTGTTACTGGACCTGGTGGGCGACGATCTCCCGGAAACCTATCGCCAGCTCGGCCCACAGGATTCGCGTCGGCGCAAACTGGCGATACTGCGGGGCAAAGCCATCGAACACCTGACCAACGCGGCGGCCAGAGCTTTCGTCGAGCAACAGGACGCGCTGCTGGCCGGCACGCTGCCGGGCGACCTTGTCGAACACATGCATGGCCCGGCCAAACGCTGCGTCTTGAATGCCAAGGACATGGCGCGCAAAAAAATCTTCCAGGACAAGCGCAAGACGCTCCACGAAATCGGCGCCTACACCACCCTGGAAATCCTGCTCAACGCCTTTTGCGGCGCGGCACTGGAGCAGCACAACGGTCGTACTCCCTCCTTCAAGAACCGACGCATACTCGACCTGTTGGGCAACAATGCACCCGATCCCCATGGCCCGTTGCACACCTCTTTCTTGCGCATGATTGATTTCATCGCCGGCATGACCGACAGCTACGCCGGTGAAATGGCGCTGGAAATGACCGGTCGATCAAGCCGCGGATAAAAGCCCCATCGACCAGCCGCGTCAGGGTCTAAGCGGCTGGTCGAATGTCTCGACATTCATCTGTATTGCAAGGTCGACAGAATCGCCCTACACCTTGTGCAGAGCTGACTGATCGATTGTTCGGCCGTGTCGCGAAACAATCACACGCCCACTGCTCGACAGATCAAGCATGAAAAATCCTATGTTCAAACACGATTGGCGCATCTTGCTGGTGGAAGATCATCCCTTTCAGTTAAGAGCGACTCAATTCCTGCTCGAGAGTTACGGCTTCACCCATCTGACCACCACGGACAGTGCCGAAGGCGCCTTGCAACAAATGCTCAAGGCCGCGCAACCGTTCGATATCCTTCTATGCGACCAATGCCTTCCCGACCTTACAGGCCTTGATCTGATCGAGTTCGCCAGCCACCGGGGAATGATCAGACAGGCGATACTTCTGAGCAGCCTGACGTCCGTCGAACTGGACAAACTTACAACAATGGCCTACGAACATGGAGTGCCCTTGTTAGGCTATTTGATAAAACCGCTGAAACAATCAGACTTCAGAAACTTGTTGACCTTGGCCTCACAATAAAACACAACAATTCACACACTAACACCACGCCCAAAATTCAAATTAAAAACCAATAGCCAAACGCTTTCAGCCTGCCGACTTCACCGGCCAAACATTTACTCTTCCTCATTCAAAACCTAGTTGGTACGTAGTCCTTTTCTTTTTCGTCTGTAGGATTCTTCCTATATTGCTGCTATCGGCCTGTCAGTTCATGCGCCCCCTATACTACTGAGCTAAGGTGCGCGCTTTATTTGTGCACACATGGGATTTGATTATGAACTCCGTTTTTATTGTCGACGATCACCCTGTCATCCGTCTCGCCGTTCGAATGCTGCTGGAACACGAAGGTTACAAAGTCGTCGGCGAGACAGACAATGGCGTCGATGCGATGCAGATGGTTCGCGAATGCATGCCCGACCTGATCATCCTCGACATCAGCATCCCCAAATTGGACGGGCTGGAAGTCCTATCCCGTTTCAACGCAATGAGCACGCCACTAAAAACACTCGTATTAACCGCACAATGCCCGAAACTTTTCGGCATCCGCTGCATGCAATCAGGTGCATCGGGGTATGTATGCAAACAGGAAGAACTCAGTGAACTGGTGAGTGCGATCAAAGCAGTCTTATCAGGTTACAACTATTTTCCCAGCGAGGCCTTGAACCCTGTTCGTTGTGATGACGCGCAGTGGGCGGATCTGGACTTGTTCAAATCCGTCAATGATCGAGAGCTGATGGTATTACAACTTTTTGCCCAGGGTCGTACCAACAAGGAAATTGCCAAGGGCATGTTTCTCAGCAACAAGACTGTCAGCACCTATAAAAAACGACTTATGCAGAAGCTCAAAGCCAAATCTCTGGTTGAACTCATCGATATGGCAAAACGTAACGCGTTAGTGTGAGGAACAGGATGCCCAGTCGTTTGAAGGATTATCTCAGACTCATCATCGCGGCTTTATGCCTGAGCCCCCCCGTGCTCGCGGCACGAACAGCCAGCGAAAACTACACCCTTCTCAGTCGCTCGACGACCGGGCACATGGAAGTCCAGCTGGATACCTCACAACGACAGTGGGTCAGAGACAAACGTGAATTGATCCTGGGCACGTCGGCCCCGGATTATCCTCCTTTCGACCTGACCCTCAGCGGCTACGACTACGAAGGTTTCACGGCCGACTACGCAGGCATCCTCGGCAAGGTGACGGGGTTGCCCGTCAAGGTTCAGCGCTTCGCGTCACGAGGGGCGGCGATCGAGGCGCTGGAAAAAGGCCAGGTCGATATGCTCGGTACCGCCAATGGGTTCGAGGCCGACAATGCCGACATTGCGCTGTCCACACCTTACGCGGTGGATCAACCCGTACTGGTGACACGGGAAGGAGAAACCAGGGCACTGACCGACGGACTGGCCGGCTTGCGGCTCAGCATGGTGTATCACTATCTGCCTCTGGACGAAGTCAGGGCGCTGTACCCGAAGGCAATCATCACCTCTTACCCGTCCTACCAGAATGCAATCAACGCAGTCGCCTTCGACCAGGCCGACGTGTTCCTCGGTGACACCATTTCAACCCATTACATGATCAACAAGGGATACCTGAACAACATCCGCATGGCCAACTTCGGTAAACACGAGGCCCATGGTTTCAGCTTCGCAGTGCAAAAGAACAATTCTGATCTGCTCGGGATCATCAACGCGGTACTCAAGGCCATCCCCATCAGCGAACGGGAAAACATCGCCAAACGCTGGAGTGCCGGCAGCGACATTCTTCTCACCGATCACAAACTGCAACTCACTCACCGTGAAGAACGCTGGCTGGCGCAACATCCGGTCGTGCGCGTGGTGGTCAACGAAGCCTTTGCACCGCTGACGTTTTTCGACAGCGACGATAACTTTCGGGGGGTCACCGCTGACCTGCTCGAACTGATCCGATTGCGCACCGGTTTGCGCTTCGAGATCCAGCGCAGTCGAAGCGATGACGAGATGGTCGAAAAGATCGGCAACCATCAGGCCGACCTGATCGCCGCCCTGCTTCCCAGCGCACAGCGTGAAACGAAGTTGAATTTCAGCCGTCCCTATCTGGAAAACTCCTTTGTCCTGCTGACACGCAAAGCCGCTGACAGCCCGACAAACCTCACCCAACTTCAAGACAAACGTCTTGCCATTGCCCAAGGCAACCCTCTGGTGGATTACCTGCGCAGAGAGTTTCCGCGAATCAACCTGGTTGAAACCCCGGACACGTTCAGTGCCGTGGAGTTGCTCGCCGAGGGCAAGGCAGAAGGTGCGGTGAACTCATTGGTGATCGCCAATTACTTCATCTCGTCGCGGATCTTCGAACAGACACTGCAGATCACCACCACCATCGGCACCCGACAGGCGGCATTTTCCCTGGCGACCGGACGCGACGCCAAAGAACTGAACGCCATCCTCGACAAGGCACTGCTGAGCATCGCACCGGAAGAACTGGGCATCATCAACAACCGCTGGCGAGGCTATTCGGCGGCCTCGCAAAGTACCTGGCGCAACTATCACCGCGTGTTCTATCAGATCGTTACAGGCGCCGGCGTATTGCTGCTGATTTCCGTTGCCTGGAACGCCTATATGAGACGCCAGATAAAACAGCGGCAGGCGGCGAAAGAACGTGCCGATGACGCCAACCGGGCCAAAAGCACCTTTCTGGCAACCATGAGCCATGAGATCCGCACGCCGATGAATGCGATCATCGGCATGCTCGAACTGACGCTCAAACGTATTGACCACAACCACCCGGATCGACCGGCCATCAACGTCGCGTACAACTCGGCCAAAGACCTGCTGGAGCTGATCGGGGACATTCTCGATATAGCGCGCATCGAGTCCGGACGCCTGAGCCTGAGCCCGGAACGCGTCAACCTGGCCGAAACCGTAGCCTCGGTGGTGCGAATCTTCGACGGGCTGGCCCGACAGAAAAACCTTCGACTGCAGCTGGAATTCAACCCCGCCAAACCGGCAACCGATGTCCTGCTGGACCCGATGCGTTTCAAGCAGGTGCTGTCCAATCTGGTCAGCAATGCGATCAAGTTCACGCAACAGGGCCGGGTCAGGATCAGCGTCGAATTACAGCCGTCCGACAAGTCCGACCACGTCCAGCTGCTATTGCTGGTTGAGGACAGTGGCTCAGGGATTTGCGAGCAGGATCAACAGCGGCTGTTCGAGCCTTTCGCCCAGGCCGATAACTCCGGCCAGTTACCCAGGGGCGGTGCGGGGCTGGGCCTGGTGATCAGCCGCAATCTATGCGAAATGATGGGTGGCAGTCTGACTCTGAGCAGTCAGCCGGGAGTCGGCACACAGGTCCGGGTTTCGCTGAACCTCGCAACCCTGCCGCCGGAACGGATGCCGCAACCTGCCGAGCCGAACATCCAACCGAGCGCGGTCCCCTTGAACGTTCTGGTGGTCGATGATCACCCGGCCAATCGCTTGCTCATGTGCCAGCAACTGGAGTTTCTGGGGCATCGGTTCAGCGTCGCAGCCGATGGCGAGGCGGGGTTGGAGGCATGGGAGAATCAACCATTCGACCTGGTGATTGCCGATTGCAACATGCCGATCATGAATGGATATGACATGGCCCGGGCCATTCGCCAACATGAACAGCGCCTGCAGCGCCCGCCCTGTACCGTTCTGGGTTTCACCGCCAATGCGCAGCCGGAGGAAAGACAACGCTGCAAGCAAGCCGGGATGGACGATTGCCTGTTCAAACCCCTGAGCCTGACAGCCTTGAGCCAATGGATCGAACGCATCGCGCCGAAAGTGGGTGACCCCGCCTTCAGCCTGGAGGGTTTGCACCTGCTGACCGGTAGTAACCCGGCACTGAACCGGCAATTGTTGACCGAGCTGCTGAACAGCAACCGCCTGGATCGGCAAACGCTACTGAAGTTGTCCCGGTCAAAGGACCGGCAGGCACTCCTCGACATCGCCCACAAAATCAAGGGTGCGGCGCGAATCGTCCAGGCCTCCCGATTGATCGACAGCTGCGAGGCGCTCGAAAAGGCCTGCAATAACAGGTTCCAGCACGACGAAGTAGCCGATTGCAGCAAGTCCATGGAATGCGCCATGCTCGAACTGGAGCAGGCATTACAACAACAGATCGCGTGCCACGACAAAAAGCAGAATGATGGAGCGTTAACTATGCTTGAAGGCTGAGCAGTGTGTTCATCATCATGGAGAAAGCTGCAATGCCCAACCCACTGCGCCCGGATCAACGCCGGTTCCCCCTGCACATCCATATCAGCGTGATGTTCACCTTCCTGCTGTTGCTGACCGGGGTGGTGTTGGGCATTTTCAACTACCGGCAAACCACCCGGATCATTCTTTCCAGCAGTGAAAAGCTCTTCAATCGCATCGAGCAGGATGTCCGTCTGGACCTGCATCGCACGTATGAACCGATCCGTCATCTGCTGAGCCTGCTGGCAGATAATCCGGCAACCCAGGCGCCCGACCTTGAGCAACGCCTGGCGCTGCTCAAGCCGTTCAGTCAATCGCTCAAGGACAACCCCGATCTGGCCTCGCTGTACCTGGGCTACGGCAATGGCGATTTCTTCATGGTTCGCCCCCTGCGCACCGTCGCCCTGAAAACCCAGGTCAAAGCACCGGACACGGCGGCCTATCAGGTATGGAGTATCGAGCACCCAGGCAGCGGTCAGGTCCGCTCCCAATCCTTGTTTTTCGATCAGAACCTGGCGCTCATCAGCCGTCAGGACTACACCGACGAAACCTACGATCCCCGTAGCCGCGCCTGGTTCTCCAGCGCCCTCGGCGACCGTGATCAAATCACCACCGAACCCTATCTGTTTTTCTCTACCCACAACGTCGGCACCACCCTGGCCCGGCGCAGTGGCGAGCACGCGGTGATGGGCGCCGACCTTACGCTGGCTGAGCTGTCGGCGACCCTGGCCAAACATGTGGTGACTCCCGCAACCGAAATTGTGCTGTTCGATGCCCAAGGCAATGCCATCGCCTACCCCGACAGCAGCAGACTGATCGTCGACGACCAGACGGCCCGCCTGATCAAGGCCGCCGACCTGAGTCCCGGGCTCGCAGCCCTGCTCACCAGCCCTCGCGAGGTCAATCGCCTGAACGCCGCGGGCCGGCAATGGATCGTGGCGCGCAGCAGCATGCAGGAGGGTGGCCCCCAGGGGCTGCAACTGGCGCTGCTGGTGCCGGAGGACGAATTGCTCGTCGATGCCTACCGCATGCGCTGGCAAGGTGCGCTGATAACCCTGGCAACGCTGCTGTTGTGCCTGCCCATGGGTTGGCTGACCTCGAGGGTCCTGGTCACCCCCCTGCGCGCGCTGGTGCGGGAAGCCGATGCGATTCGCAGTTTCGATTTCAATTTTCCGGCCAGCCGTCGCTCGCCAGTGCTGGAAGTCGACCAACTGAGCGTCTCGATGGCGCGCATGAAAGACACCCTGGCGAGTTTTTTCCGGATTACCGACAGCCTGAGCGCCGAAACCCGTTTCGCCCCTTTGCTGCAACGGGTGTTGTTTGAAACCGTGCAGATCGGCCAGGCCCAGGCCGGTCTGATCTACCTGCGCGAAGGTGATGAAAGTCGCGTGGAACCTCATGCGCTGGTCATCAACGGCAGTTCACAGGCCTTGCCGTCATTCGACATTCAAGGACACGTACCCCAGGACTCGCAGAGCCCTCAGTGGATGCAAACACTGTCGACCGCCGACAATGTCGTCACCTCTCTGGGCTTCGAACAGGCGGGGGATCTGCAGAAAGTCTTGCTCGCGCTGGAGTGCCCGCGAGTGCATCTGATCGGTATCCGGCTGCACAATCGTCACAACGAAACCGTGGGCCTGCTAGTGCTGTTGCTGGCCGACAGCGGCACGCAGGACGACCTGGAAAAACTGCGCCCGGATCGCATCGCGTTTCTCCAGGCGGTTTCCGGCGCGGCCGCCGTGAGTATCGAAAGTCAGCGCCTGCAAGCCAGGCAGAAACAGCTGCTGGACTCGTTCATTCAATTGCTGGCCGGCGCAATCGACGCCAAGAGCCCCTACACCGGCGGGCACTGCCAGCGGGTGCCGGCACTGACATTGATGCTGGCGCAGGCGGCCGCCGCCAGCCAGGATCCGGCCTTTCGCAGCTATCAGCCCAGCGAAGATGAATGGGAAGCGCTGCACATCGCCGCCTGGCTGCATGACTGCGGCAAGGTCACCACCCCCGAATACGTGGTCGACAAAGCCACGAAGCTTGAGACCCTGTACGACCGCATCCACGAAATCCGCACCCGTTTCGAAGTACTCAAGCGTGATGCCTGGATCAACTATTGGCAGGCCATCGCCTTGGGGGGTGATGAGTCGCATCTGGCGCAATTGCGCAATGCGAACCTGGCGACGCTGGATGATGATTTCGCCTTCGTGGCCCGCTGCAACCTGGGCAGCGAGACCATGGCCGAGGCCGATCTGCAGCGGCTGAAGACCATCGCCCAACGCACCTGGACCCGAACCCTGGATGATCGACTCGGGGTGTCGTGGGAAGAGAACCGACGCCAGGCACGGACCCCGACGCCGACCCTGCCAGTCAGCGAGCCCCTGTTGGCGGATAAACCCGAGCACCTGCTCGAACGTGCCGACAGCGAACTGATTCCACCCGATAACCCTTGGGGGTTCAAGCTCGACGTACCGCGCTACAAGTACAACCGGGGCGAGCTTTACAACCTGAGCATCACCCGAGGCACCCTGACCCGCGAGGAGCGTTACATCATCAACCACCACATGGTGCAGACGATCCTGATGCTCAGTCACCTGCCCTTCCCCGGCCACCTCAATAACGTCGCGGAGATCGCCGGCGGCCACCACGAAAAGATGGACGGCACCGGTTATCCCAAACGGTTGAAGCGCGAAGACATGAGCCTGCCGGCGCGGATGATGGCGATTGCCGATATTTTCGAAGCACTGACCGCCGCCGATCGCCCCTACAAGAAAGCCAAGTCCTTGAGCGAAGCGCTGGGCATCATGGCCACCATGTGCCGTGACGCCCATATCGACGCTGAGTTGTTCGGGCTGTTCATCAACGACGAAATCTACTTGCAGTACGCCAGCCAATTCCTTGAGCCACAACAGATCGATGCCGTCGACCCGACAAGCCTGCTGATCAAGGCCGGCTTGAGGGCCTGATCAGCAGTCGGTCAGACGCAGGAAAATCGCCGCCAGTTGCTCGATACCGGCCTGATCGTCAGCGGTAAAACGCGCCAGCTTCGGGCTGTCGAGGTCCAGCACGCCGATCAGTCGACCGTCCTTGACCAATGGCACGACGAGTTCACTGTTCGATGCACTGTCACAAGCGATGTGGCCGGGGAATGCATGCACATCTTCGACCCGCTGGGTCTGCAAGGTGGCAGCGGCAGCCCCGCAGACGCCGCGACCGAATGGAATCCGTACACAGGCGATCTGCCCCTGAAACGGGCCAAGCACCAGTTCTTCGTTGCGATTAAGGTAGAAACCGGCCCAGTTCAGGTCATCGAGCTGGTTGAACACAAACGCGGAAAATTGCGCGGCGTTGGCGATAAAATCACGCTCGTCCGCCAGCAACGATTCCAGCTGTGCCCATAGCATGCCGTAGCCCTCAAGGCCCTGGCCGCTCTGTTGTAAATCGATCATGCCTTTTGCTCCAACAGCTTCAGCCCGACCCAATAGCGGGCAAATTGATACGCGCAACGTCCGTTGCGATTACCCCGGCCCGTGGCCCAGCGCACCGCGAGGATGTCCAGTTCTTCGTCACGCTGCCACTTGAGGCCGGCCTTGTCGGCCAATTGGCCGATCCAGTGCTCGACGACGTTGAGGAAATGTTCCTGAGTAAACGGATAGAACGACAGCCACAGGCCAAAACGGTCCGACAGCGCGATCTTGTCTTCCACCGCCTCATTGGGATGGAGCTCGCCATCGACCCTTTTCCAGTTCTCGTTATCGCTTTCCTTTTCCGGCACCAGATGGCGACGGTTGGAGGTGGCGTACAGCAGAACGTTGTCTGGCGCCTGTTCGAGCGAGCCATCAAGTACGCTCTTGAGTACGCGGTAATCGCCTTCGCCCGACTCGAACGACAGGTCATCGCAGAACAGCACGAAACGTTGAGGCAACTTGGCGATCTGCTCGACCACACGCGGCAAGTCCGCCAGGTGATCGCGCTCGATCTCGATCAGCCGCAGGCCGCTCCTGGCGTGTTCGGCCAGCAAGGCGCGCACCAACGACGATTTACCGGTGCCCCGCGAGCCCCAGAGCAAGGCGTGGTTGGCAGGCATGCCGTCGAGGAACTGTCGGGTATTGCGGCCCAATTGCTCAAGTTGCCGGTCAACGCCGATCAGGTCGGACAGGCGCATGTCGAGGCTGACTTGCAGTGGCAACAGAAAGCCGTTGCGACCCTCGCGTTGCCAGCGTGCGGCCAGGCAGTGGGTCCAGTCGACAGTTTGCCGAGGCGCCGGCAGCAGCGGTTCGATACGGGCCAGAACCGCATCGGCGCGTTCAAGAAAAGCATTCAATCGGGAATCCACGTCTTCTCCTTGGGCACGTTCACAGTGATGATGGCGGTACAGCGACAAAACACAGCATCCGATGCCCGGGCTACACCCCGTGCAGGTAATTTGCGAGAACATCGGTATCCATTGATGATCGACTATGCTTGAGCAGCGAAGGGAAACGGAAGTGGTTCAACATCCCATGGATATCAAGTTCAGCCAGCGGCTGTCGTACAAGCAAGCCAAGCTTACGGTGCTGGTCGGCTTCATTCTGGGCACGCTGCTCAGCCTTGTGCAAATAGGCATCGATTATGCCAGCGAAGACGCCTCCATCAACCGCGAAATCCTGTCTTTGCTGGAAATCAGCCACAACCCCGCGTCCCGCATCGCCTACAACATAGACGCCGAACTCGCCCAGGAGCTGACCCTGGGCCTGTTGCGCTCCCCGGCGATCATCGGCGCGCAATTGACCGACAACAACAATAGCGTGCTGGCCAGCGTCAAACGCCCCGGCCTGGAAAGCAATTACCGGATGATCAGCGACTTCCTGTTCGGTGCCAACCGACAGTTCGAAGACCGCCTCTACCTCGACCATTTGCCGGAAGAATCCCTCGGGACCTTGCACCTGGAAGTCGACACCTACACCTTCGGCAGTCGCTTCCTGCGCCGGGCCGAAGTGACTCTGCTCAATGGCTTCGCACGCAGCCTGATCCTCACGGGCATTCTGCTGGCGTTGTTTTACGTGATGCTGACCAAACCGCTGGTGCGGGTCATCCGCGAACTCAGCGGCCGTGACCCTCGCACTGCGGAGCCGACCTGGCTGGAGTATCCGTTGGGGCATGAAAACGATGAAATCGGGGTCCTGGTCAAGGTTGCCAATCAGCAGTTCGAAAACATCGCCACCGAAATCCAGCAGCGACGCAACGCCGAAAACCGCCTGACCGACTACCTCTCGCAACTGGAAAATATCGTCTCGGCCCGTACCGCGGAACTCAAGGCGATCAACTCCCGACTCAGCCAATCCAACGAGGAGCTGGAAGTCGCCCGCAGGACCGCCCTGGACATGGCCGAGGCACGCTCGGTGTTCCTGGCCAACATGAGCCATGAAATCCGCACGCCCCTCAATGGCCTGCTGGGGATGATCGCGCTCTCGCTGGACGGCCCGCTCAATGCCGAACAGCAGCAACAGCTGTCCATCGCCCATGACTCGGGCAAAGTGCTGGTGGAACTGCTCAACGATATTCTCGACCTGTCGAAGTTCGATGCCGGCCAGCTCGAACTCGAACACATTCCATTCGACCTCGGCTCACTGATCGAAGACACCGCCAACCTGCTGTCCCAGAACGCCGCGCCCAGTGTCGAACTGACGTGTCTGATCGACCCGCAATTTCCCGCATTGGTGCTGGGTGATCCGACCCGGGTCCGGCAGATCGTCAGCAACCTGTTGTCCAACGCCCTCAAGTTCACCCGTTTCGGGCGAGTCGATGTGCGTCTTTCGACGTTCGAAGACGGCGTGCGGATCGAAGTCTGCGACACCGGCATCGGCATCGCCCAGGACGCGCAGGTCAAAATCTTCCAGCCCTTCACTCAGGCAGGTGCCGGCATTACCCGACAATTCGGCGGTACCGGGCTGGGCCTGGCGTTGACGTATAACCTCTGCGAGGCCATGCAAGGGCGTCTGACGATCAGCTCGGAAGCGGGCTTCGGCAGTCAGTTCTGCGCCGACCTGCCGCTGCCCTGCCACACCCGCGCCATTCCCCCGGAAGCGCTGCGGGGCAACATCATCGCGATCACTGCCGCCAGCAGCGGTCTGGCGGAATTGTTGAGCAGCCTGTTACCTGGCTGGGGGCTCGATTTTCAACAACGCTCCATCGATGACCGGTTGATCGGTCTGCAGCCGGATGTACTGATCACCGACTGCCCCGAATGCCTGTTTGGTCTTCGCCCTACCTTCGGCGCGCCGATTCTGCTGGTGACCGCTTACGGCAGTTTCCTGCCCAGCGAGCAAGCCAATGCTCTGGCACCTTTGCAGCAGCAGGCTCGGCCTTTGGCCCGCAATGCGCTTTACCAGACATTGCGGCGGATCCTGCAACCGGAACTCAACACGATCAACGGTGCCCGGGTCGAAGCGCTCTCACCCCAGCGACGCGGGCGCATCCTGCTGGTAGAGGACAATCCGGTCAATCAATTGGTGGCCAAGGGAATGCTCGGCAAACTCGGGTGCGAGGTGAGCGTCGCGGCCCATGGCGCCGAAGCTCTGGATCAGCTCGAACAAAGCGAATTCGATCTGGTGCTGATGGACTGCAACATGCCGGTGATGGATGGCTATGAAGCCAGCCGGCAGATCCGTCGCAGCGGGCGCTGGCCTCAGCTGCCCATCGTCGCCCTGACCGCCAACGCCATGTCCGAAGAACGCGAACGCTGTCGTGCGGCGGGCATGAGCGACTACCTGGCCAAACCCTTCCGCCGGGAAGAACTGGCGGCCCTGCTCGACTTGTGGATACCCACTACGTCAGCGCTTTGATTTGCCCCAACAGGTGATCGAGGCCTTCGCGCAGATCACTCAAGCGATCCAGATCGATACCGCTATCACACAACAGGCGGGCCTTGAGCGGCCCGACCTGATCGCGCAATGCCTTGCCGGTGGGTGACAGGCTCAAGTGCACCTCGCGCTCGTCACGGGCCGAACGCTGACGCTGCACCAGTTGCAGTTGCTCAAGACGCTTGAGCAGCGGCGTCAGGGTCCCGGAATCCAGCGCCAGTCGCTCGCCCAAGGCCTTGACCGTCGGCTGCTCCGGCGCCGCCTCCTGCCATTCCCACAGCACCAGCATCGCCAGGTATTGCGGGTAAGTCAGGCCCAGTTGATCGAGCATCGGCTTGTAGGCGCGGATCACCGCTCGAGAGGCGGCGTACAGCTTGAAGCAGAGCTGACTGTCGAGCTTCAGCGAATCGACTGACAACGTGTTCATTTGAGCAGGGCTTCGATCTCGCGGCGCAGGGCTTGCGGCTTGGTGGCCGGAGCAAAGCGCTTGACCAACTGACCGTCCTTGCCGATCAGGAACTTGGTGAAGTTCCATTTGATGCCCTGAGATCCGAGCACTCCCGGCGCGCGCTTTTTCAACTGCACGAACAATGGATGAGCGCCGGCACCGTTGACTTCGATCTTCTTGAATAACGGGAAACTCACCCCGTAATTCACCTCGCAGAACTCGGAAATCGCCCCTTCGTTGCCCGGCTCCTGCTGGCCGAACTGATTGCACGGAAAGCCGAGCACCACCAGGCCTTGATCCTTGTAGGTCTGCCACAGCTCTTCAAGGCCTTTGTACTGCGGGGTGAAACCGCATTTGCTGGCGGTGTTGACCACCAGCACCGCTTTGCCGGCGAAATCGGCCAGGGTCTTTTGCTCACCCTTGATGGTGGTGCAAGGGATGCTCAGCAGGTTGTCGCTCATGGCACGAACTCCGAAGGAAGGAAGATCAAACATAGCGAGCAATTGAATTGTGTGCAATTTAATAAATCAATAGATGCCCGAAGCGCGCCCATCATCGCCAGGAGCTGCCGAAGGCTGCTCCCGCGTACACCAGCTAGACGCGCGACATCAGCAGGTTATTCCCGGGGAACGAGGTCCAGGCACACCGAGTTGATGCAATAACGCAAACCGGTTGGTGGCGGACCATCCGGGAACACATGCCCAAGGTGCGCATCGCATTTGGCGCAGACCACTTCGGTGCGGATCATGCCGTGGCTGATATCACGGATCTCGACCATCGCGCTGTCCTCGATCGGCGCGTAAAAGCTCGGCCAGCCGCAGCCGGAATCGAATTTGGTCCTGGAGTCGAACAGCGGTGCGTTGCAGCAGATGCAGTGGTAAACACCGTCGGTCTTGGTGGCGTTGTATTTGCCGGAGAACGGCCGCTCGGTGCCCTTGAGGCGACAAACGTTGTATTGCTCCGGATCGAGCATTGCACGCCATTCTTCCAGGGTTTTTTCCAACTTTTCCATTGATACACCTCAGCAGCTGAAAAAGCCTGATCTGTATCTTTTCCACGGATCAGGCGGCACGTATGATTGCGCCTCGTCAAACGCCAGTCTGGCAGCCAGACCACGCGCATTCAAACGGATTATGAGTGCCGCCATTCGAGGCGTCAGGCCTGTGTGAATACGCAGGATTCCCAGTACGGTCGTTCATACGCCGCCTGGATCGTTCATTTTCGGGAACACATCGCCATGCAGGTCAGCAAATCGAACAAGCTCGCCAACGTCTGCTATGACATTCGCGGCCCAGTGCTCAAGCACGCCAAACGACTGGAAGAGGAAGGTCATCGTATCCTCAAGCTGAACATCGGCAACCCGGCGCCCTTTGGTTTCGAAGCGCCGGATGAAATCCTCCAGGACGTGATCCGCAACCTGCCGACCGCCCAGGGCTACAGCGACTCCAAGGGCCTGTTCAGCGCCCGTAAAGCCGTGATGCAGTACTACCAGCAGAAGCAGGTAGAAGGCGTCGGCATTGAAGACATCTACCTGGGCAACGGCGTTTCCGAGCTGATTGTGATGTCGATGCAGGCCCTGCTCAACAATGGCGACGAAGTACTGGTGCCGGCCCCCGACTATCCGCTGTGGACCGCCGCCGTAAGCCTGGCGGGCGGTAACCCGGTGCATTACCTGTGCGATGAACAGGCCAACTGGTGGCCGGACCTGGCCGACATCAAGGCCAAGATCACCCCGAACACCAAGGCCCTGGTGATCATCAACCCGAACAACCCCACCGGTTCGGTGTATTCGAAAGAAGTCCTGCTGGGCATGCTGGAACTCGCCCGCCAGCACAATCTGGTGGTGTTCTCCGACGAGATCTACGACAAGATCCTGTACGACGACGCCGTGCATATCTGCTCCGCCTCGCTGGCACCAGACCTGTTGTGCCTGACCTTCAACGGTCTGTCCAAGTCTTATCGCGTGGCCGGTTTCCGTTCCGGCTGGGTCGCCATCTCCGGCCCGAAGCACCACGCCCAGAGCTACATTGAAGGCCTCGACATACTGGCCAACATGCGCCTGTGTGCCAACGTGCCGAGCCAGCATGCGATCCAGACCGCACTCGGCGGCTACCAGAGCATCAATGACCTGGTATTGCCCCAAGGGCGCCTGCTGGAACAGCGCAATCGCACCTGGGAACTGCTCAACGACATTCCGGGTGTGAGCTGCGTCAAGCCGATGGGGGCGCTGTATGCATTCCCGCGGATCGACCCGAAAGTCTGCCCGATCCACAACGACGAGAAATTCGTGCTCGACCTGCTGCTCTCGGAGAAGCTGCTGGTGGTACAAGGCACAGCCTTCAACTGGCCATGGCCGGACCACTTCCGCGTGGTCACCCTGCCACGGGTCGACGACCTGGATCAGGCCATCGGCCGAATCGGCAACTTCCTCAAGTCCTACCGCCAGTAAATGGCCTGTCACCGTGCGACGCGGGTGAACGTCGCACGGTGATTAATTCAGCAACACATCTGTGTGCCCTGCCCTGCCTCGCTGTCGCAACTGCTGACCGACGACCCGTTTCATACCCGCGCCCAACAATGGCGGGGCCTGCGACGCTAATCGGCTGACAACCGTTTCCCATGCTGACGTCAGAAATGCCCTTCAAGCAGCTAGACTGTTGCCGTAGGACACAGTTTGAAATAGTCACCCGGTTGAATAGCCCGGTGCAGCACCTTATATACCCCGCAGTACGCTACATCTTTAGCACGAGGAGATTTCTACAACCATGATGCGCATCTTGCTGTTTTTGGCCACTAACCTGGCGGTCGTGCTGATTGCCAGCATCACCCTGAGCCTTTTCGGCTTCAACGGGTTCATGGCGGCCAACGGGGTTGATCTCAACCTCAATCAGCTGCTGGTTTTCTGTGCGGTCTTTGGTTTCGCCGGTTCCCTGTTCTCGCTGTTCATCTCCAAGTGGATGGCGAAGATGAGCACCAGCACCCAGATCATCAGCCAGCCACGCACCCGGCACGAGCAATGGCTGCTGCAAACCGTCGAGCAACTGTCCCGCGAAGCCGGGATCAAGATGCCCGAAGTCGGGATTTTCCCGGCCTATGAAGCCAACGCCTTCGCCACTGGCTGGAACAAGAACGACGCACTGGTCGCGGTCAGCCAGGGCTTGCTCGAACGCTTCTCACCGGATGAAGTGAAAGCCGTTCTGGCCCACGAAATCGGCCACGTGGCCAACGGCGACATGGTTACCCTGGCGTTGATCCAGGGCGTGGTGAACACCTTCGTGATGTTCTTCGCCCGGATCATCGGCAACTTTGTCGACAAGGTGATCTTCAAGAACGAAGAAGGCCAGGGCATTGCCTACTACGTGGCAACGATCTTCGCCGAACTGGTCCTGGGCATTCTGGCCAGCGCCATCGTCATGTGGTTCTCGCGCAAACGGGAATTCCGTGCCGACGATGCCGGCGCACGCCTGGCCGGCACCAGCGCAATGATCGGCGCCCTGCAGCGTCTGCGCGCAGAACAAGGGCTGCCGGTGCACATGCCGGATACCCTGAATGCCTTCGGCATCAACGGTGGTCTCAAACAAGGGTTCGCCCGCATGTTCATGAGCCACCCGCCACTGGAAGAGCGCATCGACGCACTGCGTCGTCGGGGCTGACAGGTTCCGCGCTAAAAGCAAAGGCCCGCAGTGAATGCGGGCCTTTTTTTGTCTGCTGAATGGTGTGGTGCTCTTCAGGACCTCATCGCGGGCAAGCCCGCTCCCACATTAGACAACTCGGTCAACTGTGGGAGTGGGCTTGCCCGCGATGAGGCCAGCAAACTCAACACATCTTAATGGCTGAAAACCCGATAAACCCGCTCTTCAAGCCGCGTCACACCGGCCTCGAGAAACTTCCAGCTCTCACCCAGAACGTCCTGGTCTTCCAGAATCTTCAGCTCCCACGAAGCGCCCAGCAACCTTTGCACCTCGTCATCAAGCACTGCAAACGGTGGCCCGGCCATTTGCTTCTGGTCGTAATCGAGCGTGATCAAAAGCCCTAAAGAACCCTTCGGCAGAATACGTATCAGATGAACCGCGTATTGCTCACGCATCGCCGGCGGCAAGGCGATCAGCGCCGCGCGGTCGTACAGCGCACTGCAATCGGCGACGTCGCCTGCCGTCAACTCGAAGAAATCTCCGCACCACAGCTCGATCGACCCCGCCCGATAGACCTTGAAAGGCCCCTGCTCGCTGACTGACGGGTCCAGTTGATGCTCATTGAAAAAGTCCTCGACGGCCTTTTCCGACAGCTCGATACCCAGCACTTCGTGACCGCAGTGCGCCAGCCATAACAGGTCCAGGCTCTTGCCACACAACGGCACCAGCACGCGAGAACCCTCGTCAAGGCCCAGCTGTGGCCAGAACCGCTGCAGGTAGGGATTTACTTCCGGCAGATGAAAGCCGATCTGATTCGACGCCCACCGTTTGTGCCAAAACTCCGGCTGCATAATTAACCCCGAAAAATTCGATCAAAAGACCCTAAAACTTATATTAGATTTAGATCAATGATCTGACTGAAGATGGTGCCATCTTACTCTCAGGAGCTTATTTATGTTCCCCAGCCTGTACATCTCTCACGGCTCCCCCATGCTGGCCCTGGAACCAGGCGCCAGTGGGCCAGCCCTTGCGCGTCTGGCCGCCGCAATGCCGAAACCCAAAGCCATCGTGATCGTCTCTGCGCACTGGGAAAGCAGCGAATTGCTGGTCAGCGGTAACCCTCAACCTGAAACCTGGCACGACTTCGGTGGTTTTCCCCAGGCCTTGTTCGAGGTGCAGTACCCGGCACCCGGCAATCCGCAACTGGCGGCGGAAGTTGTCGAGCTGCTGAAGGCCGACGGCCTGCCTGCGCGCATCGACCCCCAGCGCCCCTTCGACCATGGGGTATGGGTACCCTTGTCGTTGATGTATCCACAGGCCGATATCCCGGTGGTGCAGGTCTCGCTGCCCACTCGTGGCGGCCCGGCGCTGCAAACCCGCGTCGGCCATGCCCTGACCAGCCTGCGCGAACACGGCGTGCTGTTGATCGGCTCCGGCAGCATCACCCACAACCTGCGCGAGCTGGACTGGCACGCCGGCCCGGAAAGCGTCGAGCCCTGGGCCAAGGCGTTCCGCGACTGGATGATCGAGAAACTCGAAGCCAATGACGAAGCCGCGCTGCACGACTATCGGCAACAGGCTCCGAACGCCGTGCGCAACCATCCGAGCGATGAGCATCTACTGCCGCTGTACTTTGCCCGCGCGGCCGGGGGTGAGTTCAGTGTCGCTCACCAGGGGTTCACCATGGGAGCCCTGGGGATGGACATTTATCGCTTTGGCTGATTGATACAGCGAGTCGCCGCACCACAGACCCGGACACAAACAGCAGACAAAAAAAATCCCCGAACCAGTCGGGGATTTTTTATGTTCGATCAATCAGCCCGAGAGCGGATCAATCTTCGCGGTAGCGACGCAGCTTCAACTGCTTACCGGCAACGCGAGTGTCCTTCAGCTTGGTCAGCAAACGCTCCAGACCATCTTCCGGCAGCTCGACGAGGCTGAAGCTGTCACGCACCTGGATGCGACCGATGGCTTCACGCGCCAGACCACCTTCGTTGAGGATGGCGCCCAGCAGGTTCTTGGCAGCGATACCGTCACGCGCACCCAGCGCGGTACGGCAACGAGCACGACCTTCAGCCAGCGGGATCGGAGCACGACGCTCGCGGTCACCACGGTCCGGACGATCACCGGAACGCTCTGGACGATCGCCACGCGGTGCATTGTTCGGCACCAGTGGACGCTCTTTCTCGATCGCGGCCAGGGTCAGCGCTTGACCGTTGGTAGCCTTGCGCAGCAGGGCTGCGGCCAGGGCACGCGGGCTGCAACCGATATCGGCAGTCAGACGATCCAGCAGATCACCGTGAGTCGATTCGGCATCAGCCACCAGCGGCGACAGGCTGTTGGTCAGTTTCTTGATGCGGGCATCGAGAACGGCCTGGGCGTCCGGCAGACGAACTTCGGCAACCTTCTGACCAGTCACACGCTCGATCACTTGCAGCATGCGGCGCTCACGAGGAGTCACCAGCAGCAGCGCACGACCTTCGCGACCGGCACGGCCGGTACGGCCGATACGGTGAACGTAGGATTCCGGATCGTACGGCATATCAACGTTGAACACGTGAGTGATGCGCGGAACGTCCAGGCCACGAGCGGCAACGTCGGTCGCCACGACGATGTCCAGACGACCATCCTTGAGGGATTCGATCACGCGCTCACGCTGGTTCTGAGCAATGTCACCGTTCAGCGCAGCGGCTTTGTAGCCTTTGGCTTCCAGGGCACTGGCCAGGTCCAGGGTCGCTTGCTTGGTGCGCACGAACATGATCAGGGCGTCGAAATCTTCCACTTCCAGCAAGCTCAGAACGGCAGAAGTCTTCTGGTCAGCGTGAACCAACAGGTGAGCCTGTTCGATCGCGGTAACGGTCTGAGTCTTGCTCTGGATCTTCACGTGCTTCGGATCGCGCAGATGGCGTTCGGCGATGGCACGGATCGATTGCGGCAGGGTGGCCGAGAACAATACGGTCTGACGGGTTTCCGGCATGGCCTTGAAGATAACTTCCAGGTCGTCCATGAAGCCCAGCTTGAGCATTTCGTCCGCTTCGTCGAGAACCAGGTGGTTCACGGTAGCCAGGACTTTTTCGTCGCGACGCAGGTGGTCGCACAGACGACCCGGAGTGGCGACAACGATCTGTGCACCATTACGAATTGCTTTCAATTGTGGGCCCATCGGCGCGCCGCCGTAGACAGCCACAACAGTTACGCCCGGCATTTGCTTGGCGTAGGTTTCGAAAGCGGTTGCAACTTGTAGCGCCAACTCACGAGTTGGGGCCAGGATCAGAGCTTGCGGCTCGCGCTTGGACGGATCAATGCGGTGCAGGATCGGCAGGGCAAAGGCAGCGGTTTTACCGGTACCGGTTTGCGCCTGGCCAATCATATCGTGACCGGCGAGAATGATCGGGATCGACTGCTGCTGAATGGCCGAAGGCTCTTCATAGCCGGTAGCGACTACTGCAGCGACAATATTAGGGTGAAGTTCAAGAGCGGCGAAGCCGCCGATTTCCTGGGTCATGGGTCTGCCTCTAAGTGCATCCGCAAAGACCCATGCTCCAAAGCTGCGCATGCCGTGTTGAGACTCAAGAGTCGCCCTGGCAGCTTTGTCGGCGGGGATTTGCGAAAACGAATGAATGAAAAGAATCGTCAAGGAAGAGTCCGCAGGCGGACGTGCAGCCGAAGCTGGCTTCGGGGAATTGCGCAACCTAAACGCGGCCCGGTTAAAGGCCGGCGCGCACTATACCGGAATTCGGCCAAAAAGGGAGCTTTTTTTATCGGAAAAAACCGGCGTACGCCGTTGTGTCACAGGCTTTGCGGATAATCGTGCGACCGTCTATTTTGCAAAGGCCCGGCCCTGCTGGCGATGACGCTAAAACGGTTCATCCTTGTGACACAGACCTTCGGTCTGACACACCCTTCCCGCCCGAGGAAATGCTCCATGAATCAGCCCAGTCCCAGTCGTGTAACCCGTGAACGGCACGGTCATGTCCTGATGATCGGCCTGGATCGGGTGGCCAAACGCAATGCCTTCGACCTCGACCTGCTCAATGCACTCAGCCTGGCTTATGGCGAGTTCGAGGCCGACATCGAGGCGCGGGTGGCTGTGGTGTTCGGTCATGGCGAGCACTTCACTGCCGGGCTCGACCTGGTCAGCGCCGGCTCGGCCCTGGCCGAAGGCTGGCACCCCCCGCCGGGTGGCTGCGACCCATGGGGCGTGTTCGGCGGCCCCCGGGTCAGCAAACCGGTGATTGTCGCGGCGCGGGGCTATTGCCTGACCGCTGGCATCGAGTTGATGCTGGCCGCCGACATCAACCTGTGCGCCAGCAATACTCGCTTTGCCCAGAAGGAAGTGCAGCGCGGGCTCTTCCCGTTCGGCGGCGCCACCTTGCGCCTGCATCAGGTCGCCGGTTGGGGCAATGCCATGCGCTGGCTGCTTACCGGCGATGAGTTCGACGCGCATGATGCCTTGCATCTGGGCCTGGTACAGGAAGTCATGGCCAGTGAGGATCTGCTGCCACGGGCGATCGAACTGGCTGAGCGGATCGCCCGGCAGGCACCGCTGGGGGTTCAGGCGACGTTGATGTCTGCCCGGCTGGCGCGCTACGAGGGTGAGACCGTGGCGGCCCAGGCATTGCCGGCATTGGTGAAGAAATTGCTGAGTAGCGAGGATGCCAAGGAGGGAGTGCGGTCGCTGGTCGAGAAACGGCCTGGGGTTTTCAAAGGGCTTTGAGGCATGTATTGACGGGCAGGAAGCCTTCGCGAGCAAGCCCGCTTCCACAGTTGACCGAGTTGAACCGCAAATTTGCGACCGACAAAGATCGAATGTGGGAGCGGGCTTGCTCGCGAAGGGGCCCGAACAGACAACGACTTATGTCGCCGGTCGAATCGCCTTGATCAACGATTGCAACGAATACCCCAATCGCGGCGCCAGGCCTTCGGCCCGGGTGATCAGCCCGTCCATGTCCAGCTCCTGATCCAGCTCCGATGGCACGATCAGGATCACGTTGCCCTCCTTCACCGGCAGTTCCCAGTAATGCCGGTGATAGAGCCCGCGCAACAATGCCGCACCCAACGGCTTGCCGTCGTCGGTGGCCCATTGGTTGATCACCAGCCAGCCACCCGGATTCAAGCGTTTCTGACAGTTTTCCAGAAAGCTCCAGGCCAGATGCCCGACACCCGGCCCGACATCGGTATAGAGGTCGACGAAAATCAGATCGGCCGGTTCAGCCGTATCGAGTAGTTCCAGGGCATCGCCGACGCGAATGTACAGCCGCGGATCGTCATCCAGCCCCAGGTATTCGATGGCCAGGCGTGGCACGTCCGGACGCAGCTCGATGGCTTCGACATCTTCCAGCGGCAGGAACTTCAAGCACGCCTGGGTCAACGTGCCGGCGCCGAGCCCGAGAAACAGCGCGCTGTCCGGCTGCTCGTGGCACAGTGCGCCAATCAGCATCGCCCGGGTGTAATCGTATTCGAGCCAGCTCGGATCAGCGGTAAACACGCAGCTCTGCTCGATGGCATCACCGAATTCCAGAAAACGGTAATCGGCCACTTCCAGCACGCGAATCACGCCGAACTCATCCTGTACCTCGGCGAGCAAATGCTCGACGCGCTCCTCAGTCATTTCGTCTCCTGATCGTTACCGACCCCGGCAACGCGATAAACCGCAACATAAAGCGGCAAAGACGCGATTGTCCGCGAAGCGACGGGAACAGGTCACGCACTAATTGCTGATAACATAACCGTCCGAGCGTAAAACACTAGAGACTGCAATGAACCAACCCTGGAGCCCTGACAGCTGGCGCGCCCTGCCGATCCAGCAACAACCTCAATACCCCGACGCGGCGCATTTGCTGCACGTCGAGCAAACCCTGGCGAGCTATCCGCCACTGGTGTTTGCCGGTGAAGCCCGGGAGTTGCGTCGTCAGTTCGCCGAAGTCACCCAGGGCCGGGCGTTTCTGTTGCAGGGCGGCGACTGCGCCGAAAGCTTCGCCGAATTCTCCGCCGCGAAAATTCGCGACACTTTTAAAGTGTTGCTGCAAATGGCGATCGTCATGACCTTCGCCGCCGGTTGCCCGGTGGTCAAAGTCGGACGCATGGCCGGCCAGTTCGCCAAACCCCGTTCGGCCAATGACGAGACCATCAACGGCGTGACGCTGCCGGCCTACCGTGGCGACATCGTCAATGGCATCGGTTTCGACGAAAAAAGCCGCGTGCCGGACCCGGATCGTCTGCTGCAGTCTTATCACCAGTCCACCGCGACCCTGAACCTGCTGCGCGCCTTTGCCCAGGGCGGCTTTGCAGACCTGCATCAGGTGCACAAATGGAACCTGGACTTCATCGCCAACTCGGCACTGGCCGAGAAATACAGCCACCTGGCCGATCGCATCGATGAAACCCTGGCCTTCATGCGCGCCTGCGGCATGGACAGTTCGCCGCAGCTGCGCGAAACCAGTTTCTTCACCGCCCACGAAGCGCTGTTGTTGAACTACGAAGAAGCCTTCGTGCGTCGCGACAGCCTGACCAACGACTACTACGACTGCTCGGCCCACATGCTGTGGATCGGCGACCGTACCCGTCAACTGGACGGTGCTCACGTCGAATTCCTGCGCGGGGTGCACAACCCGATCGGTGTGAAGGTCGGCCCGAGCATGAACCCTGAAGACCTGATTCGCCTGATCGATGTGCTCAACCCGGACAACGACCCCGGTCGCCTCAACCTAATTGCGCGGATGGGCGCGAACAAGGTCGGCGATCACCTGCCACAGCTGATCCGCGCGGTGCAACGCGAAGGCAAGCAGGTGCTCTGGAGCTCCGACCCGATGCACGGCAACACCATCAAGGCCAGCAGCGGCTACAAGACCCGCGATTTCGCGCAGATCCTTGGCGAAGTGAAGCAGTTCTTCCAGGTTCACGAAGCGGAAGGCAGTTATGCCGGCGGCATCCACATCGAAATGACCGGGCAGAACGTCACCGAATGCATCGGCGGCGCGCGGCCGATTACCGAAGACGGGTTGTCGGACCGTTACCACACCCATTGCGACCCGCGGATGAATGCCGATCAATCCCTGGAACTGGCGTTTTTGATTGCTGAAACCCTGAAGCAGGTCCGGCGCTAAGTCAGTAGTTTTTTATTGCCTGACAGACCGCCATCGCGGGCAAGCCCGCTCCCACAATGACCGTGTCGTTCACAAATCATGTGTCTGGCACGCCCCCTGTGGGAGCCGGCTTGCTCGCGAAGGCGTCAGTTCAAACAACACTGAATTGAGCCAACGCCACCCGCAACCGCGCCGCACTCGCCCGCGGGCAATTCAGCTGAACCTGCTCAAGCCCCAACCAGTCCGCCATCCGCCGCAGATTGACCGCCAACGCCAACATCCCCGCCTCATCCAGCCCCGGCTCTTCCTCATGCACGGCATGCACCGCCAACCGGCCCGACGCCCGTTCGGCCCGCAAGTCGACCCGCGCAGCAATCCGCTCATTGTGCAAAAACGGCAATACGTAATAGCCATAGACCCGCTTGTGCTGCGGCGTATAAATCTCCAGCCGATAACGAAAATCGAACAATCGCTCGGTACGGCTGCGCTCCCAGATCAGCGAATCAAACGGCGAAAGCAGCGCGCTGGCCTCAACCTTGCGCGGCACCTTCGGCTCGGCCAGGCAATAAGCCGGTTGCCGCCAGCCCTCAACCTCACAGAGCAGTAGAGCCCCGTCCTCGACCAGTTCAGCCAGACGCGACCGGCTGTCTGCCGGGCTCAAGCGAAAATAATCGCGCAAGTCCTTTTCCGTCCCGACGCCCAACGCCGTGGCGGCATGCAGCAATAGCCCGCGCTGGGCCTCAGCCTCACTGAGCAGGGGTTGGCGAAGAATCTGCGAAGGAATCACCCGCTCCGGCAAATCATAAAGCCGTTCAAACCCGCGCCGGCCCGCTACGGTCACTTCACCGGCGGCAAACAACCATTCCAGGGCATGCTTTTCGACGCTCCAGTCCCACCATGGCCCTGCACGTTCCTGACGGGTCGACAAGCTGCCTGCCCCCAACGCACCGAGCTCCTGAACCGACGCTAAAACGCGGCGAATCGTGTCCTGCTTTTCACGACCGAAACGCGCCAGTTGCTGATAGATATCTTCACCCCGGGCCGCGCGCTGCATACGCCAGCGCATCAACGGGTACATCGACAAGGGCAGCAACGATGCTTCGTGGCCCCAATACTCAAATAACGTGCGCCGACGGCCCTGACTCCAGGCAGCCTGATCGAGCAAGTCGGATGAGTAATTGCCAAGACGGGAAAACAAGGGAAGGTAGTGCGAACGCACCAACGCATTGACCGAATCGATTTGCAGAACGCCCAGGCGCTCGATCAGCCGGTTGAGCTGAACCGGTTTGATCGCCGCCGGCGGCTGGCGCCCGTTGAATCCTTGGGCAGCCAGCGCCAGACGCCGAGCCTGTTTGAGGGAAAAGGACTGTGTGGCGGGCATGAGCATCTCCTTGTCTGCTCGCAACCTACCTCACCCGAAAGTGGTTGGTGTAGCAATGGCATCATCATTTATGCATCGGATCATCCCAGAACGGTCTTACTACCTCATGTTCCACATCCGCACGGGTCACGCCGATGTCCTTCAGTGCTTCGTCGCTCAGGCCCGCCAGCATTTCACGTTCACGGTGAAGTTCATACCAGCGACTAAACTTGTGCAGCAGATCGGATACCGCGTGGATTGAGAATTTTTCTTGCGTTACATGCTCGTTGTGACCTTTCATCGTGTAGCCCTCCTTTAGGGATGGATCCAGTCTCGCTCCAGCGATAAGATCAATCCAACGAATGTTTCTGATGGAATGCATCTCGGAGATTGATGAATGTCCGCTTACCCCAGTATCGACACAGATGTCCTGCGCACCTTCGTCGCGATCGCCGACCAGGGCGGCTTTACCCGCGCCGGTGAAATGGTCAACCGCACCCAGTCCGCGGTGAGCATGCAGATGAAGCGCCTCGAAGAGGATGTGTTGCAGCGCCAGTTGTTCGAACGCGACGGACGTCAGGTCAAGTTGACCGCCGAAGGCCAGGTATTGCTGGGCTATGCGCGGCGCATCCTCAAACTCCACAGCGAAGTCTTCAATACCCTGCGCGAGCCGCACATGGTCGGTACGGTGCGCATCGGCACACCCGACGATTACGTCATGCGCTTTCTACCGGGCATCCTGTCGCGCTTCGCGCAGTTCTACCCGCTGATCCAGATCGAGGTTCACTGCGAATCGACCCGGCAACTGTTGCAGCGCCAGGACCTGGACCTGTCCATCGTCACCCGCGAGCCGGGTAACGAGATCGGCCAATTGTTGCGCAAGGAGCGTTTTGTCTGGGCCGAGGCCCAATGCTTCAACGCCCACGAGCAAACACCGTTGCCGCTGGCGATGTTCAACAGTGATTGTTTCTGCCGCGCCTGGGCGTGCAATGCCCTGGACGCCATGGGCCGCGATTACCGCATTGCCTACAACAGCTCCAGTCTGTCGGCATTAATGGCAGTGGTCAGCGCGGGCCTGGCCATCACCGCGCAACTGGAAAGCCTGATCACGCCGGATATGCGCATCCTCGGCGCCGATCAGGGCCTGCCCTTGCTGCCGGAAGGCAGCATCATGCTGATCCGCAACCTGAATAACCCTTCGCCGATCACCGAATGCCTGGCCGAGCACATCGTCGAAGGCTTCAAACTTTAAACGCGAGCATCACCGCACAGCACACCAGAAAACCACAGAACAGCCCGCGCAGGAGACGCTCCGGCAATGCGTGGGCAATTCTCACGCCCCAACTGATGCTCATCAATCCACCGACCGCCAACGGCACACCGATCGTCCAGTTGACCTGATGATGCACCGCATACGTCGCCAAGGTGACGCCTGTGCTCGGCAATGCCAGCGCCAGCGACAAGCCTTGGGCGACCACTTGGCTGGTACCGAACAGGCTGGTCAACACCGGCGTTGCCACCACCGCCCCGCCCACGCCAAACAGCCCCCCCATGGTCCCGGAAGCCGCGCCGAGCACGCCCAGCCATGGCCATGAATAATGCATCTGCGAAGAAGCCGGCGCAGTGGCGGTGAACATTCGCATCAAGTTGTAGGCCGACAGTGCGACCAGGAACGCAACGAAGCCCACCCGCATGGTTTGCGCATCAACACCCACCGCCCAGATCGAACCGATCCAGGCGAAACAGAACCCCATCGACGCCAGTGGCAGCGCATGGCGCAATTCGATGCGATTGCGCTGGTGATAGCGCCACAGCGCCAGCATCACGTTCGGCACCACCATCACCAGCGCCGTGCCTTGGGCAATCTGCTGATCGAGACCGAACCACACGCCCAGCAGCGGGATCGCAATCAACCCGCCACCAATGCCGAAAAGCCCGCCGAGAGTGCCCAGGGCAGCGCCAAAAACCAGATACATCACAAACTCAATCACAGGCGATTTCCTCTTGTCAGGCCGTTCATCCTACGCAGTCGGCTCTGGCGGGGAAACGCACAGCAACGCACAATGGCTGTGCCAAATTCGCACAAGCGCTGACAAACCATGAACCCCAATCAATTGACCGAACAGCTCGGCCTGTTTCTGGATGTGCTGGAAAGCGGCAGTTTTTCCGCCGCTTCCCGCCGTCATCCCCTGACGCCGTCGGCGGTGGCGCGACGCATCGACAGCCTGGAAAACGCAGTCGGCAGCCAATTGTTCATTCGCAGCACCCACGCGGTGCGGGCGACCCCGGCCGGATTGGCGTTTGCCGAGCGCGCGCGACGGATCGTTGCGGAGCTGCAACTGGCCCGGGCGGAAGCGGTGTCCCTGAGCAATGCGCCGGAAGGCCTGATTCGGGTCGATGCACCGGCAGCGTTTGGACGACGACACCTGGCACCAGTGATTGCTGACTTTCTGACGCTTTACCCCGGCCTTGACGTGCAATTGCACCTGATCGACAGCTTTGTCGACATGCAGGGCTCGAATCTGGGCAAGGTCGATCTGGTGTTGCGTGCCGGGCAAATGGCCGATACCCGGCTGGTTGCCACGCCACTGGCGAGCATGGTGCGCATCGCCTGCGCCAGCCCCGATTATTTGCAGCGTCGTGGCGTGCCAACCGATCCGGGGCAATTGGCCGAGCACGATGGTCTGGACTGGGAAGGCCTGGCTCCGCCGTTCGCCTGGCGCTTCGAGCGGGATGGGCAGATGCACTTGCACCGGCCCGCGCGAATCCGCATGAGCGCCAACAATGCCGAGGCACTGGTGTGCGGCGCACTGGCCGGGCTGGGCATCGCGCACTTGCCGACCTGGCTGGCCAGCGAATATTTATTACGCGGCGAGCTGCTGCCGCTGTTCTGCGAAAACGGCCTGCCAAAACCGGAAAGCACCGGCATTTATGCGTTGCGTCTGGAACAGCAACCCAATTCGCGCAGCCGCTTGTTGCTCGAATACCTGAAGACCCGTTTCAGTCCCGTCCCGCCGTGGGATCTGGCACTGCAAACCAACCTGGCGCGCCGTTAGTCGAGAATTATCTGGCGCATTAAAGATTCGCCCGCTAGATTCATGACGATCATCGATCAAGGCTTTGAAATGAACACCGAGCGCAACACCCCGGACAACTGCGACAACCTGCTGCTGGACAATCAGGTCTGCTTCGCGCTGCATTCCACCTCGCTACTGATGACCAAGGTCTATAAGCCGCTGCTGCAAGCGCTGGGTCTGACATATCCGCAGTATCTGGCGATGATGGTCTTGTGGGAAAAGGATGGATTGACGGTCGGCGAAATCAGCACCCGACTGCTGACCGATCCCGGTTCCCTCACCCCGCTGCTCAAGCGCCTGGAAGCCGAAGGCCTGCTGAGCCGCACTCGCAGCAGTGAAGACGAACGGGTGGTGATTGTCGAACTCACCGAGCAAGGCCGCGCACTGCGAGACAAGGCGCGCGACATTCCGCAATGCATCCTTGGCGCCAGCGGGCAGACGCTGGACCAGCTGAAAAAGCTGCAAGCGGAACTACAGGAACTGCGTAGCCACTTGCAAGACAGCCTCTGATCTCCAAACACCACACTTCCCATGTGGGAGCGGGCTTGCTCGCGAAAGCGGACTGTCAGCCAGCATTGATACTGAATGATGCACCGCTTTCGCGAACAAGTCGGATCGCCGCACTGCCACTCCCGCATTGGTTTTTTTGGGTGCTCTCAAAAATCCATTTCGATAGCCCTCTCCTCAAAAAAATTCATCGTTGAATTGTCCCGTCTGGACAGCTCTATCTCGGCACTTTCAACCCCAACGTTTTGACTGACCGACGGACTCTCGCCAATTTTTTCAAAAAAATAATCTTGCGCACTAAATATTAGCGAGCTACATTCATCTCGCACTTACTTAGCGCGCAAACATTTAGCGCAAAAATCAAAACCCGAACGAGGCCTTCACCATGCAAACTCTCTACACCGCAATCGCAACCTCCACCGGCGGCCGTGACGGTCGTGCGATCTCCAGCGACAACGTCCTCGACGTCAAACTCGCTACCCCGAAAGAACTCGGTGGCGCCGGCGGCGCGGCAACCAACCCTGAACAACTGTTCGCCGCCGGCTATTCCGCCTGCTTCATCGGCGCGCTGAAGTTCGTCGCCAGCCAGACCAAACGTAAAATCCCGGACGACGCATCAATCACCGCCCATGTCGGCATCGGCCAGATCCCCGGCGGTTTCGGTCTGGACATCGACCTGCACATCAACCTGCCAGGCCTTGAACAAGCCGATGCACAAAGCCTGGTCGACGCCGCCCACCAGGTCTGCCCGTACTCCAACGCCACCCGCGGCAACGTCGATGTGCGCCTGCATGTCACCGTTTAATCACTGATCTTGATCTTTCGCCCACAAAAAAGCCCGACTCAATGGTCGGGCTTTTTCATTCCTCAAGCGGTGCTTATTTAGCACGGCCTTTGTAGGAACCGCCTTCGCGGGTATCGATCTCGATCATGTCGCCGATTTCGATGAAGTCAGCAACCGACAGCTCGGTACCGTTCTTCAGTTTGGCAGGCTTCATCACCTTGCCGGAAGTGTCACCGCGAGCGGAACCTTCGGTGTAGTCAACCTGACGCACGATAGTGGTCGGCAGTTCTACGGAAACCAGACGCTCTTCGAAGAAGATCGCTTCGCAAACATCGGTCATGCCTTCTTCAACGAAAGGCAGAACAGCTTCGATGTCTTCAGCGTTCAGCTCGTACATGGTGTAGTCGGTGGTGTCCATGAACGTGTAGGAGTCGCCGCTGATGAAGGACAGGGTCGCTTCTTTACGGTCGAGGATTACGTCGTCCAGTTTGTCGTCGGCGCTGTAAACGGTCTCGGTCTTGTAACCGGTCAACAGGTTTTTCAGCTTGGTCTTCATGATCGCGCTGTTACGACCCGACTTGGTGAATTCAGCTTTCTGAACCAGCCAAGGATCGTTGTCGATACGGATCACCATACCGGGTTTCAGTTCTTTACCAGTTTTCATTGCGAATATCCGAATTTGGATGGGATTTACAAAAATCTAGGCCGCGTATCATATCCAATTTAGGTAAAACTGTACCAGCGCTGCGGCAAGATCTGCCTGCAAGGCTTGTTCCAGACACCATGCCTCGGCATGCTTTTCCAGTTCCGGCCAGTGTTTGCGGGTTGATTTCCAGTGATCGGTCATTGTCTCACCTGCGTTCCATGCCCGCCATAGACCGCTGATCGCCTCGCCAGCAGGCTTGGACAGGCCTTGGGTATACAGGGTCAGGAACGCGTCGAGCTTGTCCAGGTGGATATCTTCGTCCTGCTGATAGATATGCCAGAGCAGTGGCCGGCCTGCCCATTGCGCGCGAACAAAGGAATCTTCGCCGCGCACGGCATTGAAATCGCAGCTCCACAGCAGCAGGTCATATTGATCCTGGCGGACGAACGGCAGCACTTGCACGGTCAGGGCGTCGCGCACATGCACTGCGCCGGCTGTCAGCCCATCCACTCCCAGCCAGCGTTCGACGTCACCGAGAATCCGCCCTTCAGGCACCAGCAGATGAGTGGGCGTCGAGTCGGCAGCCATGGCGTCGAGCCAACTGGCCAGCCCGGTATTCTCGTAGGCGAACAGCGAGATCAATTGTGCATTCGGGGCGCGTTCAACCCCCAGGCCTTGCAGGAACTCTCGCTGAGCCTGGGGACTTTGCTGAAACTGTCGACGCCGCTCCAGCAAGCCGCTTTCGCGCAGCAAGCCACCGGTGCCCTTGCGGAACCCCGGAAAGAAAAAGAACTTCTGCACATTCCTGTACTTCACCGACGGCAAGCCGTGGCAACCGACGACCCAGTCTTCGGCGCTCAGATAATCGAGGTTCATCCACAGCGGCGGCTTTTCCCGTTCGGCCATGGCCTCCATGTAGGCACTCGGCAACTGGCAGGCGAAGGCAGCGATGACGACATCAGCGGCTTCGGTGGGTTGCCATTGCGCTGACCACTGTCGTACCTCGACACCCTGCTGCCACTGTTGCGCGGCGTGGATGTCGATTTCTGGACACAACCGCTCGAAGGCCCGCAGGTCGTCGACCCACAAGCGCACCCTCACTGAATGTTCGGCCACCAGTTGGCGGGCCAGGCGCCAGGTCACACCGATGTCGCCGAAGTTGTCGACCACGGTGCAAAAAATATCCCAGCGGGTTTTCATTTCAGGCATTCCAGGTTCCCGTTGGCAAAAGCGTCGATTGTCCGCATAAATTACCCCGCACAGAAGAGCCGACGGCGATTAATCTTCATGCGACAATCGCCACTCGCCCGCGACCACCCGCCAGGAGGCAGTCATGCCCTACCGTCCCCACCCGCGCCGTTCCATGCCGGTCCAGCTCAATGCACTGCAACTGACCGGTAGCATCGCCCTCGGTTTGTGGCTGGGATTTATCGCGATCGCACTGACCTGTTGGCTCGCCTGGCGCCTGTTGTTCAACGAGCAATTGGCCCCCTTGGCCCAAGCGGTGGAGCAACTGGCCAAACCGCCGGTGATTGAGCAACCTGCCCCGCAGAATCCGATGTTCGAACAGTACGAGGAGCACCTGCGCAGGAACGATCAGCAGCAAATGGTGGAACAGGCCAGAAGCAGCAAGCACAATCTGGCCAATCCAAAATGCCAGTTCTGGCTGCAACAGGACCAGACCGCGCCGAGCGAAAAAAGCCGCGCCAACGTCCTGCAATTCTGCGATTGATCATGAAGCTCTCTATGCACAAGCCGACCGTCCACCAACTGATTATCGACAAGCTGCGGATCGATCTCGACATCGCCGAGCGCGCCGCGCAAACCGCTTACGAAACCGCGACCCACGAAGAAAACATAGCCGAAAACAAGTACGACACCCTGGGGCTGGAGGCGTCTTATCTGGCGGCCGGGCAGGCCAGGCGAGTGGAGGAAATCAGGCTGGCATTGACCCTTTGCCAGAACCTGACGCTGCGGCCTTATGATGACCGGCGCGGTATCGAAGTCGGCGCCCTGCTCGGTCTGGAAGACGAAAAGGGTCGCGAACAATGGCTGTTCCTGGCCCCTGACGCGGCCGGACTGAAGGTGGATCTGGTGGGGCAACTGATTACTGTCATCACCCCTCGCTCGCCGCTGGGCAAAAGCCTGCTGGGCAAGTTCGAAGGGGATGAAGTGGAGATTCTGGTGGCGGGCGCTCGGCAACAGTTTGCTGTCACCGAGGTGATCTAGAGTCTGTTGACGCTTAATGGACCGGCAGTTCGACGCCGTCGAACAGCTCTTCCAGTTCCTGTTTGTTGTGACACTGAATGGCCTTGGCCATCACTTCGCGGGTCAGGTGCGGAGCGAACTTCTCGATGAAATCGCACATGAAGCCGCGCAGGAAAGTGCCGCGACGGAAACCGATTTTGGTAATGCTGGATTCGAACAACTCGCTGGCATCGAGTACCACCAGGTCGCTATCGAGCTTGGCGTCGACCGCCATTTTCGCCACGATGCCCACGCCCAA
Organism: Pseudomonas sp. FP1742; assembly: GCF_030687145.1. NCBI lineage: Bacteria > Pseudomonadati > Pseudomonadota > Gammaproteobacteria > Pseudomonadales > Pseudomonadaceae > Pseudomonas > Pseudomonas sp. FP1742. The sequence goes on from NZ_CP117460.1 coordinate 4,754,048, forward strand.
TCCCAGACGCACGTAAGTCTTGATCACGTCGGCGTCGGCGGCGGTGAACACCACTTTCGGTGTCAGGCCACGGTGGCTGAAGGCTTCGTCGAGTTTCGAACGACCGGTGAAACCGAACACATAAGTCACGATCGGGTATTCGGCCAGGGCTTCGAGGGTCAGCTTCGACAGCTTGGTCAACGGGTGTCCCTGAGGCACGACCACGCAACGGTTCCAGCGGTAGCACGGCATCATCACCAGATCACCGAACAACTCCAGGGCTTCGGTGGCGATGGCGAAATCAACGGTGCCATCAGCGGCCATCTCGGCGATCTGCATGGGCGACCCCTGGTGCATGTGCAGGGCAACGTCCGGGTATTGCTTGATGAAATTACTGATCACCGGCGGCAACGCATAACGCGCTTGTGTGTGGGTGGTGGCGATCGACAGGGTGCCCTTTTTCTCGTTGGAGAATTCCTGGGCGATCTGCTTGATGCTTTCAACTTTGCGCAGGATCTCGCCGGCCGTGGTGATGATGCGCTCACCGGCCGGGGTCACGCGGGTCAGATGCTTGCCGCTGCGAGCGAAAACCTCGACCCCCAATTCGTCTTCCAGCAGACGGATCTGTTTGCTGATGCCCGGCTGTGAGGTGTAGAGGCTTTGGGCAGTAGCAGAGACGTTGAGGTCGTGGTGCGCCACTTCCCAGATGTAGCGCAATTGTTGAAGCTTCATATGAATCCCTCAAAGCAGGTAGACGCCACGGGCATCAGCGACGGTATATAACTATATTAATGGTTTGAATAATAAATCTAGAACTTTTTATCAAAACGCCATTATTCGTGTTCTAGCGATCCCCTTTGCGTCGACGCTCCACCAGCGGCACCAGATAGACCGGCACCCTGGCCAGTTGCAGCACTCGCGCGGCGGTTCGCCCCAAAGGTGTCTCTGCCCCTGCGCCGTGACTGTGACTCCCTACGATCAATAAATCGACAGAGAGTTTCTGCGCCTGGTCAAGAATCACCTGCGACGGATCGCCCTGCAGCACCCGCACCGCCCGGATCCGCTCCAGGTCCTGCTCCCCCTCATCCCCCAGCTCTTCGCGAAAGCTGTCGAGCACCCGCTGCTCGATATTGGCAATCACCGTATTCAGGCCCTGACTGTGAAACTCGTTCAAGGCCTGCTCGTCGAGGTAACTCTGAAGCACCGATTCGGCGAACAACCCCATGGGTTCGACCGCATGCACCACATACAAGTCGGCATTGAAGGTTCGAGCCAGTGCCAACGCGTGCTGCATCACAAAAGGTGCATACAGACCGAGATCGGTGGCATACAGCATCGAATGAATCATTGGGACCTCCTTGAATGCCAACATGGCGGAGATTGATTCAGCTTAGCAGTGCCGTGGCGAGTGCGGTGTCCGGCCGCAACGCATTGAACCGCGGGGCTTTAAATCGACGGCTCGTTACTGATGCCATGGGGCACATGACCGGTGGCGACCACTTCACGGGCCAGTTCGCAATGGCCAGCCTGATCGTCAAAAAATACGTCGGCGGCAAAAGCTTCGAGAAAGGCCGACTTGGTCAAACCGCCAAGGAACAGCGATTCGTCCAGACGAATATCCCATTCGCGCAAGGTGCGAATCACCCGCTCATGAGCCGGTGCCGATCGCGCGGTGACCAGCGCGGTGCGGATCGGACAGGCGTCATCGGGAAACTCGCGCTGCAAAAGGTTGAGCGCCGCGAGGAAACCCTTGAATGGTCCACCACGCAAAGGCTCGCGGGCCGCCTCACGCTCGCTGGCCTGAAACGCCTCAAGGCCTCCCGACTGATAGACCCGCTCCGACTCGTCGGAAAACAGCACCGCGTCACCGTCAAAAGCAATGCGCAATTCATCGCTGGCTGCACGACTGGCTCCTCCCGAAAGAATAGTCGCTGCGGCGAAACCGGCATCCAGCGCGCTGCGCACATCGTCGGCATGGGTCGAAAGAAACAGGTCGCACCCAAAGGCCTTGAGGTACGGATAAGGACTGCGCCCGCCGACAAATGCCGCACGGGAGATCGCCAGGCCATAGTGATGAATCGAGTTGAAAACCCGCAGGCCCGTGTCGGCGCTATTGCGCGACACCAGAATCACCTCGACCCGGGCACGGCCGAGACGGGCGTTGAGGTTCAGGAGTTTTTCCACCAACGGGAATGCATCGCCGGGCTCGAGAATTTCGTCTTCATGTTCGATCTGATATTGCCGATAAGCCTCGACGCCGCTCGACAGATAGACCTTGTGGCTTTCGCTCAAGTCGAACAGCGCTCGCGAAGAAATCGCCAGCACCAGTTTGTCGTCTATGCCATTTGCCATGCCCTTCCCCCTTCGTTGACCGACTCAATGATTACGCCGGTCGATAAAACTCAAGCTGCGATACAAGGCCTCGATTCGCGGCAACTCGCATCCCGCCGCCTTCGCCGCGGCCAGTGGTCGAGTGTAGATCGCGTCCAGTTCCAGCGGCCGCTGATGCAGAAAATCGTGGTACATGCTGGGCCAATAGTCCGGCATTTTCTCGGTCATCATGAACAGATAATCGGCGTAACCCGGCGGCATGTCATGACCGCAAGCCTTGGCCCCCTGAACCACTTCGGCCATCAACGCCTGAATCAGCGCGCGGCTGTCGGCATCCGCCATCAACGGTGTGGTGCTGGCCCCGAGTAGCACCGACAGACCGTTGTAGGGAATATTCCAGATCAGTTTCTGCCAGCGCGCCTGATGCAGGTTCGGCATGGCCTGGGCGTCGATGCCGGCAGCGCGGAACAACCCGGCGCCCTCCTCGACGATGCTCATGCGCGTCTGTTCATTGCCGGCGGGACCGCTGTGATAGCCGACATTCACCGAACCGAGCGCTTGATGGGTGATGACACCGGGGCCGGAGCGATGGACGCAGATCAGACAAAGCCCGCCGAGCAGGTGCAGCGAATCGGGGAGCAACTCGCGCAGGCTGTCTTCGACGTCCAGGCCATTTTGCAGCAACAGCACTTTGGCATCAGATGCTGCGGCTTGAATGATGGCCGGTGCCAGTTGCGCGTTGCTGGTGGTCTTGGCCCCCACCAGCAGCCAGTCACAGGGCGGCATGTCGGCAGCCGACGAATAGGCCCGGACCGGGTTCAGGGTCAGCGGGCCCAACGACGCATGGTCCAGATGCAAGCCGCGTTCGGCCACCGCTGAAAATTCACTGCGCAACAGAAAATGCACATCTAAGCCGGCACGCGCCAGCATCAGCCCGTAGAAACCACCGATCGCGCCGGTGCCGATAATGCCGATTGTCGGCCTGGCCACTGTGCCTGTCATGGCAACTCCTCTGCTGGTCGATTCAGCGCCTGGTCCACAGCTTCGTTGAGTGCCGTGCGAGTCAGGCGCGACTGTAGTGCCCCAAAGAACTCACCGTCGCGCACCACAAACAGCGCCGGTAAATGGAAGACCCGATAACGCTCGACCACCCCGCCATTGTTTCCGGCATCGATCCAGCACAGCCGATCGACCGCCAGCTCGAGCCTGGGCAATTGCTCGCGGGCAAAACGGCAACTGGCGCAACCGACACTGGTAAAAATCACCAGTGAAATGCCGTCCATCGCCAGCAGCCGTTGGTCGGCGTCGAAATCAGTCAGTTCCGATTCGACCACTATACTGGGAGAAACAGTGTCAAGTGGCCGACACAGGGAGTCCGTGTTCATGAGACGTTATCTTCCTCATCCTGACGATGTACCCGTCGAATTAACGTTGTTCAAACATGAATGTATTTCGCGCCAAGAGCTGCACACTATCAGCCTCGGCGGCATGGCTTGCAATTACCACCGCGCGTGGCGACGGGGCACGGCACTGCAAGTGCGCATGCCGACCCTGAGCACCACGGTCTGTTACCTGGGCTATGTGGCGTGGTGCCTGCGACGAAAACGCGGCTATCTGGTGGGGATCGCTTTCGTCGATGAACAGACGCTGTTTTGCGCACGGATGGGTGAGCAGGTCTGTCAGATCGAGCGTTACTGCCGTCAGCATGAACCCCAAAGCGAACAGCTGAACAATCAGACACTGGCCCTCGAATGGGTCCAGCAGCACGCCGACGAGTTCTCCCACGACACGGTTCGCAAGGCATTTGCACAGCCGATGGTGGGCTAGGGGTGCTCCCGATCAGGGAAACTCATTGAGAATGGCCCCCAAACCGGTGTCTGCCCATTGTCGAGCCACGGTGTAACGCGCTAAGGTTCAGCTCCCCGACGCGCTTAATTTGCTGTGCTCCGCCGCGCGGGTTCGCTGGCGGCCGGCACCCGTGACCTGACGAGTAAACGATGGCTGATTTACCGATCAACGACCTTAACGTCGCCTCCAACGAGACCCTGATCACTCCCGATCAGCTCAAGCGTGATATCCCTCTGAGCGACGCTGCCCTGCGCACCGTCACCAAGGGTCGCGAAGTCATTCGCAACATTCTTGATGGCACCGACCACCGCCTGTTCGTCGTGATCGGGCCGTGCTCGATCCATGACATCAAGGCTGCCCACGAATACGCCGAGCGCCTGAAGGTTCTCGCGGCAGAAGTGTCCGATACCCTGTATCTGGTCATGCGTGTGTATTTCGAGAAACCACGCACCACCGTCGGCTGGAAAGGCTTGATCAACGATCCGTACCTGGACGACTCGTTCAAGATTCAGGATGGCTTGCACATCGGTCGCCAGTTGCTGCTGGACCTGGCCGAGATGGGTCTGCCGACCGCGACCGAAGCCCTCGACCCGATCTCCCCGCAATACTTGCAGGACCTGATCAGCTGGTCGGCGATCGGCGCGCGCACCACCGAATCCCAGACGCACCGTGAAATGGCCTCTGGCCTGTCCTCGGCCGTCGGCTTCAAGAACGGCACCGATGGCGGCCTGACGGTGGCCATCAACGCCCTGCAATCGGTTTCCAGCCCGCACCGTTTCCTGGGCATCAACCAGGAAGGTGGCGTATCGATCGTCACCACCAAGGGCAACGCCTACGGTCACGTGGTGTTGCGCGGCGGTAACGGCAAGCCGAACTACGATTCGGTCAGCGTCGCCCTTTGCGAGCAAGCGCTGAACAAGGCGAAGATCAAGCCGAACATCATGGTCGATTGCAGCCACGCCAACTCCAACAAGGACCCGGCCCTGCAACCGCTGGTGATGGAGAACGTCGCCAACCAGATCCTCGAAGGCAACCAGTCGATCATCGGCCTGATGGTCGAAAGCCACCTGAACTGGGGCTGCCAGGCAATCCCCAAAGACCTCGCCGACCTGCAATACGGCGTGTCGATCACCGATGCCTGCATCGACTGGACCGCTACCGAAAACACCTTGCGCAGCATGCATGCCAAGCTCAAGGATGTGCTGCCCAAACGTAATCGCAGCTGATCGCTGTTTCACGCATAAAAAAACGCCAGGCTTAAACCTGGCGTTTTTTTTATGCGTTCGCTTTGTTCACAGCTTGGCGGCATGCCGCTGGTGACGCTCCATGTAGCGCTCCACGTAGGAACACGATGGAATGACCGTGTAGCCCATTTCCTCGGCGTATTGCAGTGCCTGCTCGGTCAACGCCGCCGCGATGCCGCGACCACGCAGCGCGTTGGGCACAAAGGTACGATAAATATCCAGGGTCTGTTTCCCCAGATCCATATAGGTCAGGTAGGCACGATAACCGTCCACAGTGGTCTCGAACTGATGACCAGCCTGGTCATGGTGGATGGACAACGCCTCGCTCATCACTACTCCTCGCGGGTCTTTAATTCTGACCCCTACCTTACCGATGTTTTTCCGGCGAAGGAACATCTACGCCACCCCGTGCCTGAATGGACACCGAGAGAGCAACACCAATCTCACGCAACCGAGCACGTATCAAATAGTAGGCACCATTGGCAGAAATGCTCAAGGGACGCTCGTCATACTGGCTGGCGGGTGTTGCCTGGGGTAATGCAGGGACGGCCCGGCCGGGATCTTCCCGGGGCCAGACCTGAACATTGCCGGATATTGAGACTTAAGACGAGCGCGCTTTGTTTAAGTCACCTCAACATGGATAAAGATATGAGAGCCGCTGCTCAAAATCCGAACAAAAGTGTGGACGATTCCATCTAGACAGACTTTAGTCGCGACTGAAAAACAGCTGCCGACACCGGGAACTTTTCCCCGGCGGATCGCTCAGTTCGGGCCTCGCAGCTGGATATTTTTTATACAATGCAGTTAAAAGTTGCTCGAAAAAGAATCAACGCCTACAATTTTTTTTGCTTCTTGCGCTACGTCAGTTTACTTACTACAAGTAATGGGTAGTATGTACGCCGGCTATTTCCTCACTCTGAGGAGACAGCTACTTAATAGAAAGTCCTTGAAGGGGAACACGATGAACAACGTTCTGAAATTCTCTGCTCTGGCTCTGGCCGCAGTTCTGGCTACCGGTTGCAGCAGCGTATCGAAAGAAACCGAAGCACGTCTGACTGCTACTGAAGACGCAGCAGCTCGCTCCCAAGCTCGTGCAGACGAAGCTTACCGTAAAGCTGATGAAGCTCTGGCTGCTGCTCAAAAAGCACAACAGACTGCTGACGAAGCTAACGAGCGTGCTCTGCGCATGCTGGAAAAAGCTAGCCGCAAGTAATAATCCCTCGGGATTGTTATCAAGCCGACCCATTTTTTGGGTCGGCTTTTTTATTGCCTGGGATTTGTGCAGGCCATAAAAAACCCGCCGATGTGGCCTGCATCGGCGGGTTTCTTTAACAACGCGTTACTGTTGCAGGTCGATCGGCGTACTCGAGACCATCGGGGCCGACGCATTCGGCACGGCGATTTCCACCGGCAGACCATCTTCAGCGGCGACCACGTCGCGCACCACATCCCAGTCCATGCGCAAGTTGTTGGTGATGTCCTCACGCTTGAGCATCGCATTGATCACTGCGGTGTGCTTATCGACCACCGAAGGGTTGCCCTTGTCGTCCAGCGGGGTGTGCGCTTCCAGATAAACCTTGCCGCCACTGAGACCGAACTTGTACGGATCGTTGAGGATGCGCACCGACGTCCCTACCGGCACCATGCTCGCCATTTCCAGCACGTTGTTGTTGAACATGCGGAAACAACCGTGGCTGGTGCGCATGCCAATGCCGAACTTCTTGTTCGAACCGTGGATCAGGTAGCCCGGAGTGCCCAGGGTGAATTTGAACGGCCCCAGCGGGTTATCCGGGCCGGCCGGCACTACGTTCGGTAGCGGATCGCCATCGGCGGCGTGCTCGGCCTTGATCGAGGCTGGAGGGGTCCAGGTCGGGTTCGGCGTCTTGGCGACGATGCTGGTGTGGGCAATCGGCGAACCCCAGCCTTCACGGCCAATACCCAGCGGGAAGGTGTACACCACGTTCCGGCCTTTCGGGTAGTAGTAGAGGCGGTATTCAGCCAGGTTGATGACGATGCCTTCACGGGGGCCCGGCGGCAGGATGAAGCGCGTCGGCAGGACGATTTCGGTACCTGCGCCCGGCAGCCATGGATCGACGCCCGGGTTGGCCGCGACCATTTCCAGATAGCCCAGATCGTAGGTGGTGCCAAGGTCGGCGAAGGTGTCTTCGTATTTGGCCTTGATCACCTGCACTTGGCCGACGATGTCTTCACCGGGTGGTGGCAGGGGCAACTCCAATGCTGCAACGGGACCCGCCACGCAGAGCGCAGCAAGAGACAGGCAGCGGGTGACGGCGGGAAAGCGCGGCAACATCCGGAAAATCCTTCGCATGATCGACAAGGGTATAAAAACCCGATTGTACACCGCCGCCTGTTATTTCGGGGAGGTCGAGAAGCGGTTGGCGATGCAAGGCACTTGGGCCGGGATTTCTCACAAAGGGTTCTTGTCCACACCTTGAGGTGCCTGGGAGGTTGCTTTCGCGAGCAAGCCCGCTCCCACACTGGATCCTTGGTGACCACAAATAGTGTGCTCACAGAAAGTCCAATGTGGGAGCGGGCTTGCTCGCGAAGGGGCCCTAAAGCTCGAACCGCAACTCAGGCCAGATCGGCGAGGTGCCGCGCTTTTGCGACTCCAGGATGGCCCGGCACAGCGAGCACAGGCGCTGGTCCTGGAACACTCTACGGTCGACACTCGACCAGCGCGGTTGTGCCGGCAACAAGCTGCCGCACAGGGTTCGGTCCGCCGAGCCGCCCAACTCCAGCTGACGGGTCACCAGATGCACCCGCACTTCCTGGCAGGCGAACAGATCCAGCTGTTCGTCAGGCTCGATCAGTTGATAGGCAAAAAGGGACCAGGCAGGACGCGGCATCGGGGGCTCCAAATCGGGGGCGCCACCTTAGCCGAAACACCGCCGCTAGAAAAGCGTCAAAGCAGCGGTTTCAGTGTCGGCCAGACATTTTCCAGCAACTTGTCCTGAGCCGCCGCAGCCGGGTGCAGGCCGTCGCTTTGCATCAGCTCTGGATGACCGCCCACGCCGTCGAGAAAAAACGGCACCAGCGGGATCCTTTTCTCGCTGGCTACCTTGGTGTAAGCCTCGGCAAAGGCCTGGGTGTAACGCACGCCGTAGTTGGGTGGCAGTTGCATGCCCAGCAGCAATACCTTGGCACCACTGGCGCGGGAGCTGTCGATCATTGACGCAAGATTTTGTTGCAATTGTGTTGGCAGCATTCCGCGCAGCCCATCGTTGCCCCCCAACTCAAGGATAACCAGTTCCGGCTTATGCTCTGCAAGCAGCGCCGGCAGGCGCGCCCGGCCTCCCGCGCTGGTATCGCCACTGATGGATGCATTGACCACCTTGTCGTCGAAACCTTCGTGCTTGAGCCGTTGCTCGAGCAATGACACCCACCCCAAGCGGGTATCCAGGCCGAAACCGGCGCTGATACTATCGCCAACGATCAGGACTGTACCCGCCGCTGCGTTCTGGGCCATGCACATCAAGGCCAGGCCAGCACTCAAAAACCACACACGCATCGGATTCTCCATGGGCGCAAGCATTCTCACCGCGAAGAACCTCAGCAAAGTGGTTCCCAGCGCGGAAGGTGAACTGACTATCCTGCACGAACTCAGCCTGGAACTGAACAAGGGCGACAGCCTGGCCATCGTCGGCGCCTCCGGTTCCGGCAAATCCACCCTCCTCGGCCTGCTTGCCGGCCTCGACCTGCCGAGCAGCGGCGAAGTCACTCTCGCCGGGCAAGGCCTGAGCACTCTCGACGAAGACCAGCGCGCGCGCATTCGCGCCGAGCACGTGGGGTTTGTCTTCCAGTCCTTTCAACTGCTCGACAGCCTCAACGCCCTGGAAAACGTCATGCTGCCGCTGGAGCTCGATGGGCGTAAAGACGCCCGCGAGCGCGCCACCGAATTGCTGCAGCGCGTTGGCCTGGGTCAACGCCTGACCCACTCGCCGCGTCAACTCTCCGGTGGCGAGCAACAGCGCGTGGCGATTGCCCGGGCGTTCGCCGCCGAGCCCGACGTGTTGTTCGCCGATGAACCGACCGGCAACCTCGACAGCCACACCGGCGAGCGCATCAGCGATCTGCTGTTCGAACTCAACAAGGAGCGCGGCACGACCCTGGTGCTGGTGACCCACGACGAACGCCTGGCACATCGCTGCCGGCGCCTGATCCGCCTTGAAGCCGGCCTGCTGGTCGCCCCTCTGGAGCCTTGATGGCACGCCTGCCGCTGTTGCGCCTGTTCAGCCTCGCCCTCCGTCAACTGCTGCGCGATGCCCGCGCCGGTGAGTTGCGCGTGTTGTTCTTCGCCTTGCTGGTGGCCGTGGCGGCGAGTACCGCCATCGGTTACTTCGGTGCCCGCCTGAACGGCGCCATGATGCTGCGCGCCACCGAGTTTCTCGGCGCCGACCTGGTGCTCGAAGGCAGTTCGCCGGCGCGGCCGGAACAGATCAACAGTGGCACCGAACTGGGTCTCGAACACGCTCAGGTGGTGGAGTTTTCCAGTGTCATTGCCACCGACAACGGTATTCAGCTGTCCAGCATCAAAGCCGCCGATGACGTCTACCCGTTGCGCGGCGAACTGAAAAGCGCCCCCGCGCCGTTCGCGCAAGAAGCACCCGGTGGCGGTCCGAAACCCGGCGAAGCCTGGGTTGAAGCGCGACTGCTGACTGCGCTGGACTTGAAGATCGGCGACAGCATCGATGTCGGCATGAAAACCCTGAAACTGGCGCGGGTGCTGACCTACGAACCGGATCGCGCCGGCAACTTCTACAGCCTGACGCCACGGGTGCTGATCAATCTCAGCGACCTCGAGGCGACCGGCGTGGTGCAACCCGGCAGCCGGGTCAGCTACCGCGAGCTCTGGCGCGGCAACACCCAGGCGTTGGAGATCTATCGTCAACTGATCAAGCCGGGCCTGGCAGCCAACCAGCGCATCCAGGATGCTCGCGATGGTAATCGGCAGATCGGCGGTGCCCTGGGCAAGGCCGAACGTTACTTGAACATGGCCAGCCTGGTGGCGGTGCTGCTGTCCGGCGTGGCGGTGGCGCTGTCGGCGACACGCTTCGCCACCCGCCGATTCGATGCCAGTGCGTTGCTGCGCTGCCTGGGTCTGTCCCGTCGGGAAACCATGGTGTTGTTCAGTCTGCAACTGACCGTACTCGGGCTGCTTGCCAGCATCAGCGGTGCCCTGCTCGGATGGCTGGCACAGCTCGGGCTGTTTGCGCTGCTGCATGATTTACTGCCGACCGATGTTCCACCGGGAGGCCTGTTGCCGGCCATTGCGGGGATCGGCACCGGGCTGGTGGCGCTCGCCGGCTTCGCCCTGCCGCCGCTGGCTGCCTTGGGTCGGGTACCGCCGCTGCGGGTATTGCGCCGGGACCTGCTACCGATTCCGTCCAGCACCTGGATGATCTATGGCGCGGCGCTGGGTGCCCTCGGCCTGATCATGTGGCGCCTGAGCCTGGACCTGTTGCTGACCTTCGCCCTGCTCGGCGGCGGCGTGATCGCGGCGCTGGTGCTGGGTGGCTTGCTGTTGCTGCTGCTCAAGAGCCTGCGCCGGATGCTGGCGCGTGCCTCATTGCCATGGCGTCTCGGGTTGGGTCAGCTGCTGCGCCATCCGCTGGCGGCGGCGGGTCAATCCCTGGCCTTCGGCTTGATTCTGCTGTCGATGGCATTGATCGCTTTGCTGCGCGGCGAGTTGCTCGACACCTGGCAAAACCAGTTGCCGAAAAACGCTCCGAACTATTTCGCCCTGAACATTCTGCCGGCGGACAAACAGGCCTTTAGTGATCGCTTGATGGAGTTGTCGGCGCAATCGGCGCCGCTGTACCCGGTGGTGCCGGGACGGCTGATCAGTATCAATGGCGAACCGGTGCAGCAAATCGTCAGCAAGGACTCGGCCGGTGACCGAGCCATTCAACGCGACCTGAGCCTGACCTGGGCTGCGGACCTGCCGGCGGGCAACAAGCTCACCGCCGGCAACTGGTGGGATCAGCAACCGGCGGATGAAGTACCCGGTGTTTCGGTGGAAGGTAAAGTCGCCGAAAGCCTCAAGCTCAAGCTTGGCGATCACATGGTGTTTAGCGTTGGCGGGGTCAATCGGGAGGCGAAGGTCACCAGCCTGCGGGAGATCAACTGGGACAACTTCCAGCCAAACTTTTTCATGATCTTCCAGCCCGGCACCTTGAAAGACTTACCGGCGACCTACCTCACCAGTTTCTATCTGGCGCCCGGTCACGATCAGCAGATCGTCGACTTGTCCCGCAGCTTTCCGGCGGTGACCATTCTGCAGGTCGAAGCATTGCTGGAACAATTGCGCAGCATCCTCGCGCAAGTGACTCTGGCGGTCGAGTACGTGCTGTTGTTCGTGTTGGCGGCGGGGATGGCGGTGTTGTTTTCCGGCTTGCAGGCAACCCTCGATGAACGTATTCGCCAAGGCGCATTGCTGCGCGCGCTGGGCGCCGAGCGGCAGTTGCTGGTCAGAGCCCGGCGCATCGAGTTCGGTTTGCTCGGCGCGGTCAGCGGGCTGTTGGCGGCTCTGGGTTCGGAACTGGTGAGCCTGGTGCTCTACCGTTATGCCTTCGACCTGCCCTGGCATCCGCATCCATGGCTGCTGGTGTTGCCGCTGATCGGCGCCGTGCTGATCGGCGGTGCCGGTGTGTTCGGCACGCGCCGCGCCTTGAACGCCAGCCCGCTGACAGTCTTGCGCGAGGGTTGATAAACTCAAGCACACTTGTTTAAAAACTGATTCAAGAACTCAACCACAAGAAGTCGCCATGAGCCGTTATCGCCCTCCCCGCACCGCCGGCACCGCGCTGATCACCCCCGAAGGTGAAGCGCGGATGCGCGCCGAATTTCATGAGCTCTGGCATGTGCGCCGACCTCAGGTGACGCAATCGGTCAGCGAAGCAGCGGCCCAGGGCGATCGCTCGGAAAACGCCGAATACACGTACGGCAAAAAAATGCTGCGCGAGATCGACAGCCGTGTGCGCTTTCTTACCAAACGGCTGGAAGCCCTCAAGGTGGTCAGCGAAAAGCCCAGCGATCCGAACAAGGTCTACTTTGGTGCCTGGGTCACGATCGAAGACGAGGACGGCAAAGAGTCGCGCTATCGCATCGTCGGCCCGGATGAGCTGGACTTGAAACAAGGCCTGATCAGCATCGACTCACCGCTGGCCCGCGCCTTGATCGGCAAGGCACTGGACGCCGAAGTACGGGTGCAGACGCCGACCGGTGAGCAATGTGTGTATATCGTGGCGATCGACTATTTTTGAGCCGCGGCGCCTTGAGCCTCAGCAGCGGGCAATCAGCCCTTGGCGCGCCACGCGGGTCAGTTGCCTGATCACTTCGGGTGCGTCCTCGGCGCTTGGCGCCTGAATTACCGCCAGATCAAAGCTGTCAGTGGCAAAACGCGCCAGCGACTCACCGTCTTCGACAAACTGGATCAGGAACGCTGCCGGCCCGCCAGTGCGCCGTGGCCAGCCATCGAGGTAACGCAACAGCGTCGGCTGATGTTTACCGCCAAGCAGAATTTTTGGATTGCGCTGGGTGAGATGTGCCGTGATCGGCGCGGGGCGTACAACGGGGCTTAATGCATTCATTGTGTCGTGTCTCTGCCTCAAAAGTCTGCATGGCAGGTGAGAGGCAACACCGAACCAGCGCTTTAGCGGTATTTCGAAGCCTGTTTCAAGCTTCTATCGGCAACTGAATGAGTCACCTGGCGCCCCGCAAGTAGCTGTTTAAATCGGCGCATGAGCAGCATCCTAGAGAAGCTGACCAGACAGTGTCAAGAATCACCAGCAACAAAAAAAGGCCCGCACAGTGGATCACACTATGCGGGCCTTTTCGTTGAGCCAGAGCCGTCAGCCGGCGATGGCGCGGTCTACCGACAGCTTGCCTGCACCTTCGATCAGCACCGCGAGGCTACCGCCGAGCAAGGCCAGGGCAAATTCATAACCGTTGTTGGCCATGAACAGACCGTGGCTGATGTGCACCGTGAAAATGGCCACCAGCGAGAGGAACGTCAGCCCCAGCGCCGCCGGGCGTACCAGCAGGCCGATGATCAGCGCCAGACCGGCGAAGAACTCGGTACCACCGGCCAGGATCGCCATCAGGTGACCCGGCGCCAAACCAATGCTTTCCATGTACTGCGCGGTGCCGGCAATGCCGTAACCGCCGAATGCCCCAAAGAGTTTCTGTGAGCCGTGGGCCGCGAAGATGATGCCGACGAAAATCCGCAGAATCGTCAGGCCGTAGCCAGCGCGGGTAGACAGTACCTTGTTGATCAGTGTGCTCATGCTGTGTCATCCATTGTGAGTGTGTGTTGGTTGGCCGCTATATTAATCAGTAAAACTCATGTTAAAAGCGCAAAAAACGCACCATAACAATCAGATTAGTCGATCATTTCCGTGAGGCAACTTTCTGCCCCTGAGGCTCCAACGACTCCCGTTCCCGATCGAACGCCAGGTAATACTTGTTCACACTATTAACATAGCTGACAGCCCCCATTCCCACCTGCTCCATGGCAATGCGCTCGACCTGGAAGAACCACTGATCCGGATTCAAGCCCCGTCGCCGAGCTTCGGCGCGCATGCCCTGGACCCGCTCCGGCCCCATGTTGTAGGCCGCCAGCACGAACGCCATGCGCTCGCGCTCGTTGAGTTTGGGGCTGGCAAAAAACTTGCGGCGGATCATCGCCAGGTACTTGGCGCCTGCCTGCACATTGGCATCGAGATTCTGAATGTTACTGACCCCGACCCGTTGGGCGGCGGACGGGGTGATTTGCATCAGGCCGGTAGGGCCGCCGCCGCTTCTGGCGCTGGGTTGCAACGCCGACTCCTTGAAGGCCAGCGCCGCCAGGTTCAACCAATCCATGCCCTGGGCTTCAGCATGTTTTTGCAGCACCGGTCGAAGTTTTTCCAGACGCTGCCGATCGGCCTTGGCCAAGGGATAGTGCACTTGATACTGGCGCCGGTAGATCCGCAGGAACGCCGCATCCTGGTCCGACGGTTGTTTGTAGGTGGTCAGGAAGCGATCGATGCTCGCGCGCAGCATCGAGGCGTCGCGGCGCACGAACCAGTATTCCTCACCCGGCTCGCGGATGAGCACCTGCCGATCGAAACGCAACCTGGGCAAGATCTTGCCCCAGCGCTCGGCGATCGGTTGTTCGACGATGGTCAGATGAAAGATCCCGCCCTGAACCATCTCCAGCACATCCTCGACGGCCAGGCTTGGGTCGACCCACTCGATTTTCACCGGGGGCAGTTTGTGCAGCGCAAGTTTCTGATTGATCTGATTCACCGCATCCCCGGCAACACTGCCGGTGGGCAGCGCGAGGGTTTTGCCCGAAAGCTGCTCGAGACGGGTGTAACGTCGTTCGCCTTTGATCCCCACCAGCAGCAACGGCACGTTGCTGGCAATCGGCTCACTGGCGCTGACTGCATGACCCGATTGTGGATCGAGCAATTCCCCTGGCGCGACCAGATCACCCTCCCCCCGCTGCAACGCACCGAGCAGTTGATCCTTGGATTTGGGAATGATCTTGAGGGTGATTTCCTGGCCGTCACGGGCGTGGCCATTGAGGTATTGCTCGAAAGCCCGCAGGCGGTGGTACTCGACGCCGATAGTCTGACCCTGGACTTCGCCGGAGCTATTGCGGCTCTGGTTGACCAGCACCCGCAACACACGACTGTTGCGAATCTCCACCAGGTCGCGGACCTTGGCCGCCGGCACGGTTTGCAACGGCCCGGCCAGACGCGCAACCGCCGGCATCGGCAGCAGCAACGAACAACACAGCAGTAACAAAACCGAGGGACGTGTCATCCGCTCTCCGGAAAGAATACTGGCCAACCTCATGGGTGATTTCATGAAGTCGGGCGACAGAAACAGAGCGCACGAAGCGCTGATAAAGTGCGAGAGAGTGGCACAGTGATAGCAACTCTACCAAACCCGGCCTGTCTCGCGGCCTCAACAGACAGCTTTAACCCGTTGTAGTTCTTGGTTTTTCTTATAAATCTACAGCTCTGATATGCTTTCCGGCCTTTGGTCCGAGGTAGCACCATGCAACTCATCGATATCGGCGTCAACCTGACCAACCCCAGTTTTGCCGACAAACACCAGGCTGTGCTCGACCGCGCCTACGCTGCCGGGGTCTGCCAACTGGTGCTTACCGGGACCAGCGTCGAGGGCAGTGAACAGGCGCTGGAGCTGTGCCGGCAATTGGATGAAAGCGCTCAGCGACTGTTCACCACGGCCGGCATTCACCCGCACTCGGCCAGCGACTGGAACGCCGACAGCGACCAGCGTCTGCGTAGCTTGCTCAAGGAGCCGAACGTGGTGGCCGTGGGCGAATGCGGCCTCGATTTCAATCGTGATTTCTCGCCCCGCCCGCAGCAGGAAAAAGTCCTCGAAGAACATCTGGCGATGGCGGTCGAGCTGCAACTGCCGGTGTTCCTGCACGAACGTGACGCCAGTCAACGATTGCTGGAAATCCTGCACGATTACCGCGATCAACTGCCCGCTGCCGTGGTGCACTGCTTCACCGGTGAAAAGAAGGCGCTGTTCAGCTACCTCGACCTGGATTTGCACATCGGCATCACCGGCTGGATCTGCGACGAACGCCGGGGTACGCACCTGCATCCGTTGGTCAAAGATATTAAACGCGGGCGCTTGATGCTGGAGAGCGATGCGCCGTATCTGTTGCCACGCAGTCTGCGACCCAAGCCGAAGAATGGTCGCAACGAGCCGGCGTATCTGATCGAAGTGTTGCGTGAAGTCGCGCTGCATCGCGGTGAAAGCCAGGAAGACCTGGCCGCCCACACCACAGCATGCGCACGGGCATTTTACGGGTTGCCTTCGATCCCCCAGTAACCACAAATCCCTGTGGGAGCGGGCTTGCTCGCGAAGACGGCGGCACATCCAACATTGATGTGACTGACAGACTGTCTTCGCGAGCAAGCCCGCTCCCACATTGGGACTGCGGAGGATGTTGACCCATATCAAGAGTCGAAGCCCTGAGTAGCGGCACAATACTGGCACCTTGCCAAAACTGTTTCCGCTATCAGAGAAGACCTCCATGGGTGCCTGGCTTAGCAATATCTCGCTGAAATACAAATTCTGGGCGGTCAACGCGGTCGCCTTTGTCACCACCCTGTTGCTGGTGCTGTATGCCGTGCAACTCGAACAACAGGCCCGCAGTCACGCCGCTCAGGTTTCGGCCCAGGCCCAGGCGCGATTGCTCAATGCCTGGCCTGCCGGGCAACCGCTGCCCAAGGCCGACAACCTGCTGACTTCCAGTCGCGGACAAGCGCCGTCACTGAACGGGCAACTGCTGCTGGAGCTGACCGATGTCAACGGTTGGGTCGAGATCAATGCCATGCCACTGTTCGGTGAAAACCCGCTGATGGGAGCCGAGGTGTTCACTCGCCCCGACGGCCAACAGGTCACGGTGATTGCCTACGGTCCGAGCCTGAGCCAAGTGTTCGGCGAGCGCTTCACCCACTATGCGGTGGCGGTGTTCATCCTGATGCTGGCGATGCTTGGCGCGTCGCAACTGCTGATCCGCTTCCTGCTCAGCCAGCTCAACACCTTGAAAGACGTGATGCTCCATGTCGAGAAGACCGGTGATCTGTCGGCCCGCGTGCCGCTGGCCTGCCGGGATGAAGTCGGCCAGATGGCCAACGCCTTCAACGCCATGCAGGCCGGTTACCAGCGGGTGGTCAACACCGTCGCCAACACCGCCCGGCAATTGGATGTCGGCGCCGCGCGGCTGGCCGCAAGCATGAACGAAGTGCGCCACGGCATGCTCGGCCAGCAAAGCGAAACCGATCAGGCCGCCACGGCGATCAACGAAATGACTGCCACCGTCCATCACATCGCCCAACACGCCGGCGCCACCCGCGACCTTTCGCAAACCGCCGATACGCTGGCCGGCAGTGGCCAGGAAGTGGTGAGTCGGGTGCAGAAATCGATTGGCGGATTGTCCACCGGCGTGCAGCAAACCGCCGAAATGATCCAGCGCCTGGCCGAGGACAGCCAGAAGATCAACGGCGTGGTCAGCGTGATCCACAGCATCGCTGAACAGACCAACCTGCTGGCCCTTAACGCGGCCATCGAAGCGGCCCGGGCCGGTGAGATGGGCCGTGGGTTCGCGGTGGTCGCCGATGAAGTGCGCAACCTGGCCAAACGGGTCCAGACGTCCACCGACGAGATCACCACCATGGTTTCAGCGCTGCAGGCCGGCACTCGGGATGCGGTGGATTTCATGCAGGAAAGTTCGTACAAGGCGGACGACTGCATGCAACAGGCCCAGGAAGCCAGTGTGGCCCTGGCCGAAATCACCGGCGCGGTGGCACAGATGCGTGAAAGCAATACGCAGATCGCGGTGGCGGCCGAACAGCAGAGCCACGTGGCGGAAGAAATGAATCGGGCGGTGGTGAGCATTCGCGACGTGACCGAAAACACCGTGCAGCAGACTGTGAATTCGGCAATCACCAGCAATGAGTTGGCGATGTTGGCAGGGGAATTGAGCAAGGCCATTGGGCAGCTCAAGCTTTGAGGGCCTCTTCGCGAGCAAGCCCGCTCCCACATTGAATCTGTGTCACGACGAAGACCAATGTGGGAGCGGGCTTGCTCGCGAAGGCGTCAGCCCGGTCAGCATCAATATTGACCATGACCCCTATCGCGCCGATAGCCACCCTTGATTCGCCGACGGCTTTCGCCGGGCCTATTCTTTGTTCATGAGCCTCAACGAACCAAGGATAAGCATCATGGGCAAACGTCATCCCAACCTTCCCGCCTGGCAATGGCGAGCGTACCCGAACAATCACCAGCACCCGACCAATCTGGTGCTGCACCTGATTGCCGTGCCGCTGTTCATCGTGGCGTTTCTGCTGATGGTCTCGGGAGTGTTCAGCCTCGACCTGGCGAGCTTCGCGATCGGCGTCATCGGCCTGGTCGCGGCCCTGGGTTTGCAGCGTCACGGTCACAGCCTGGAGGTGCAAGCCAGCGAGCCGTTCAGTGATCGCAAAGACGCGGTATCACGCCTGCTGGTCGAGCAGTTCCTGACCTTTCCACGGTTTTTCTTCAGTGGAGGCTGGTGGCGCGCCTGGCGTGAGCGCCACCGTCGTCATCACTGATCAAGCGAAAATCGTGACGGTCTGCCGGCTCATGGCGATCAGCTGGCCGTCTTCGCTCCACAGTTTTGCGGCGGCGTGCCCGTAGCCGTCAGCGGCATACTCGATTTCCACCAGGTACTTGCACCAGTCCAGCGTACTCAACGTCAGCAACGGCTGGACGAACTCAATGGTCCAGGTCAGCGTGCTGCCTGCCGCCGGTTTCTTCAGAAACGACAACAACGACGGCGGCCAGGCGTCGACCAGCGCCAGGATATGCGCCTCGCTCACCGCCTCGCCTTCGCCATCCCCGCGCAAGCGCACCCAACCGCCCATTTCCCGCGAGGTGTTACCCGTGAACGGCATGCCACCGACACTCCAGCGCATGGCCAGGTAGCGCATGAATTCCGGGGTCACGCCTTTGATGTACGGCAGTTCCTGGCAATCGTCCCAGTGCTTCATCTCGGGAGCTGCATTGGCCGTGACGGTCACTTCGGACTGTCGCGAAGCGCCGAAGCTGCCCTGGACCAACGTCACCACTTGCCCCTTCTGCATCGCCCGGCCCAGGACCTGGCTGACTGCTTTGCCTTCGCGCAACACATCGACTTCAAAGCTGACCGGCACATCGGGCTCGACCGGGCCGACGAAGGTGATTGCCAGCGAGCGCACCGGACGATCCGCCGGGACTTTTGCGCGCATGGCTTCGTATTGCAAGGCGGCTATCAGACCACCAAAACTTGCACGTCCCTGACCCCATTCGGGTGCAATAGACACCTCTTGTGGCTGACTGCGAACAGCGTCGAGCAGATCGGAAAAGCGCATGGCAACCTCAGAGACAGGAAAATGGATGGAGCGATCTTAACCAGCCCGCAAGAGCGGCACAGCGCCTATTCCGGCCAAAATTACTGACAGATGAGCCGCGCTCGACTGGAACACACAAACCCATGTGGGAGCGGGCTTGCTCGCGAAGAGGGCACAACATTCAACGCATAGGTTGAATGTCGGACCGCTTTCGCGAGCAAGCCCGCTCCCACCATTGGATTTAGGGTGCTTTCAGGATTTGAAACAGGCTTTGCTGAATTTGTCGAGGACGCGGTCAGCGCGCTCTTCGGCCTGGGCCAGTGTGGTTTTCCAGACCGCGACGCACGGCTGCAAATCGGGCTCTTCCTTGGCCCGGGCCAGCCACTGCCAGCTGTCGTGCCAATCACCCAAGGCAGCCTGGGCCGATTTCAGCCTGGGCATGGCCGCTTCCGGCAAACGATCCAGTTCAGGGTAGGCTTCGATGCCATAGCGCACACGCTTGATCAGCAGGCGCAGGCGATGGCGGTCATGGGCGGGATCGTGCAGGGCCTGGTCGAGTTTCTTCCATTGTTTGGCCAGGCGTTTTTCGATGCGTTTGCGCAAGCCCTTGAGCAAGCCCTGGCGCTGGGAGGCCCGCAGGAAACGCGGAAAAGCGTCGAGGATCATCAGCAACTGCGCCAGCTCCGGGCTCGTCGCCACCACTGGATAAGCCTCGGCCATCCGCGCCATGCGTCGATGCGCGGCCTCGGGTTGACCGTGCTGGAGCAAGTACGCCGCCAGCACTTCCCGATCACGCAACGGAGTGGTCAGGTCACCGACCCGGGACGCCGCCGCTTCCAGCTGTTCGACCCCGGGCAAACCGCGCAAGGGTCGCAGCAGGCTGCGCAACCGCCGCACGGTGGTGCGCAGATCGTGCAACGCTTCCGGGTCGGTGCGGGCACTCAAGCGGGCCTGACAGGCCAGCAAACGGACGTCCAGGCCCAACACACGAGCCACCAACCGATCAACCAAGGCAGACATCGCGTACTCCCTGAATCGAATTACCCTGAGTACGCTCCATCATGCCTCAACGGCCGGCGCGTGACTCTCGAATGTAGAAACGTGCCTTCTCGGCCTTCCTGGTACAACCCTCGTAGGCTTCGAATTGCTGCTGGGTCTTGGCACCGGTCAGCAACGACAGTGCCTTGGAGTAGCTGACGGTCCCGGCGAGACCTTCGGCCTTGGCCAGGTCCAGCTCATGCCAGGCGGCATCGAGCTGGCTACCGCAACTGTCGCGGTAAGCGGTTTTACCGGCACAACCGGCAAGCGCCAGGGCAATCAAAGGCACACAAATCCAGGCTTTCATCACTCACACCTCAAAGATAATAAACAGTCGTGCAGGTAAGACCGCTCTGGCGCGTGAAAAGTGCCTTGGACCTGCAGTGGAAACTATAGCGCGCGCGAGGATACTCACTCGTCTTAGTTGAGTGTCAAAAAACGACGCCCTCCCCCACTGAACGACCATAGCGATTGAAGCGCGCCCCTCGATGGGTGCATTGTTGAACCTTGTCAGAGAGGTCGATTCATGAAAAAGCGTGTCGCACTGGTGTTGGGCTCGGGTGGCGCCCGGGGCTACGCCCATATCGGCGTCATTGAAGAGATCGAACGGCGTGGCTACGACATCGCCTGCATCGCTGGTTGCTCCATGGGCGCGGTGGTCGGCGGGATCTACGCCGCCGGCAAGCTCGATGATTATCGCAACTGGATCGAGAGCCTGGACTACCTCGACGTGTTGCGCCTGGTGGATGTCAGCTTTCGCCTGGGCGCGATTCGCGGGGAGAAGGTCTTCGGGCAGATCCGCAAGATCGTCGGCGAGGTCAACATCGAAGACTTGCGCATTCCCTATACAGCGGTGGCCACAGACCTGACCAACCAGCAGGAAATCTGGTTCCAGGAAGGCTGCCTGCACCAGGCCATGCGCGCCTCGGCGGCAATCCCCAGCCTGTTCACGCCGGTGATGCAGGGCAATCGAATGCTGGTGGACGGCGGTATTCTCAACCCATTGCCGATCGTGCCAGTGGTGTCGAGCCATTGCGACCTGATCATCGCGGTCAACCTCAACTCCACCAACCAGCGTCACTATCAACTGCCGGTGATCCAGCGCCCGGCAGCGTTCAAGACCCGCTTCGACAGCCTGATCAGCTCGCTGGGTTCAAAATTGCCCTTCCGCCGCAAACAGGCGGAGCAATTGCTGCTTCTGGAAAAGGAAGCGTTGATGGCAGAAGCGGCCGAGATCAACCCGTGGATCGAATCCGCCGAGCCCGAAGCCCAGCAACCGGCGGCGGCCCCGGAAAGCAACGGAGCACCGAAGTCCGCCACCGGGTCATTCATCATCGACAACGTCGGGCCAGCGTCCTTGCTGGACCTGATCAACCAGAGTTTCGAGGTGATGCAGACGTCATTGGCACAGTACAAGATTGCCGGGTATCCGCCGGATATCCTGATCAACGTGCCCAAGCGGGTGTGCCGGTTTTTCGAGTTCTACAAGGCGCCGGAGTTGATCGCGCTGGGGCGTGAGATTGCGCGGGATACTTTGGATCGGTATGAAAATGAGCGCAATGAAGATTGGCGGTGACTGATCCGGCGTCATCGCGGGCAAGCCCGCTCCCACAAGTTTTTGTGGCGGTCACATGATTTGTGAACACCCGGGACACTGTGGGAGCGGGCTTGCTCGCGAAGGCGTCAGATCAATCAATACAGAACTAAAGACTACCCTCACTCAACAACCGATACCCCACTCCCGCCTCGGTAACGATAAACCGTGGCTGGGTCGGATCATCCGCCAGTTTCTGCCGCAAGTGCCCGACCACAATGCGCAGATAGTGACTGTCTTCGGTGTGGGTCGGCCCCCAGATGTCCTTGAGCAATTGCTGCTGGGTGATCACCCGCCCCGGATGCCGCGCCAGTTGCGCCAGCACCGCGTATTCCTTGCGCGTCAGCGCCACTTCGGCGCCATCCAATAGCACCCGGCGATACGCCAGGTCGACGGTGAGCGGGCCGAAATTGAGCGCTGCTTCCTGGGCCTCCCCCATCGGCGCCTGACGCAGCAAGGCGCGCACTCGGGCCAGGAATTCCTGGATGCCAAACGGCTTGGTCACGTAGTCGTTGGCACCACCGTCCAGCGCCTGGACTTTCTGCCCTTCGCCGGCGCGCACCGAGAGCACCAGCACCGGCACCGTCGACCACTCACGAAACTCGCGCAACACCTGCTGGCCGTCCATGTCCGGCAGGCCAAGATCGAGCACCAACAGGTCAGGTTTATTCAGCGCGGCCTGGGCCAGGCCTTCCGTGCCGGTACCGGCTTCCAGCACTTTGTAGCCTTGGGAGGCGAGGCTGATGCGCAGGAATTTACGGATCTGCGGTTCGTCGTCGATGACCAAAATGGTCGCGGTCTGGCTCATGAATTCATATCAACACAAAGAGGTGGCAAGAGAGTAACGCAGGCGGGGTCAGGCTTCACTGTCCAATCCCGGCTGAGTCTGCAACGGCAAGTGCAACGTGATACAGGTGCCGCGCCCTTCGATGCCGTCGGCGACGCTGATCCGCCCGCCATGGGCACCGACCATGCCCTGACAGATCGCCAACCCCAGCCCCGTGCCCTGCCCACCGCGATCGCCACGAGCGGCGGTGTAGAACATGTCGAAAATCTTCGCCCGGTCCTCCTCCGGAATCCCCGGTCCCTCATCGCTCACCGAAAAAAACAGCTCACTGTCAGTGGCCCCGGCACGCAATTCAAGACGCCCGTGGGGCGGTGAGAAACGCGCGGCGTTTTCCAGCACATTGACCAGTGCTTGCTCGATCAACGCGGCATGCACATAGAGCAGCGGCAGTTCGGCCGGCACTTCGGTAATGACCTGCAACGACGCCAGCACCGCGCGCAGACGATTGAGCGCACTGCCGACGATGTCGGCCGGCGATACCCAGTCCCGCGCCAGCTTCAGGGCGCCGTGACCGAGGCGGGTCATGTCCAGCAGGTTTTGGATGTAGCGATCCAGCCGTTCGGCTTCATCGCGGGTGCCTTCGAGCAGTTCGCGACGGTCCGCAAGCGGAATCGCCTCGCCCAGCGCCAACAGGCTGTCGATGCTGCCGCGCATGGAGGTCAACGGCGTGCGCAAATCGTGGGACACCGACGCCAGCAGCGCACTGCGCAATTGCTCGGTTTCGCCATGCAAACGCGCGGCCTCAAGGTCATCGGCCAGTTGCGCCCGCGCCAACGCCTGGGCCAACGGTTGGCTCAGCGCGGTCAGCAAGCGCCGACGCTGGCCGCTCAGGGTCTGGCCTTCTTTGGCACACACGCCGAGCAATGCCAGCGGACCGTCGTCCACCGACAACGGCCACCACCACCAGCGCCCGAACGGCAAAGTGCCGGTGCCCGCGCCTGCCGGTTGATCGTGTTGCCAGGCCCAATCGGCGGCGGCGCGCTCGGCCTCGGAAAACTCCAGCGGCCCACCGGTTTCGACTTTCCAGCCGCTCTGGCCATCGCGATTGAGCAGGCACAGTTTCAGGTCGCTCCAGCCGTTGAGATGCTGGGCCGCAGCGCTGACCACGGCCTGACGGTCGGTGGCGGCGGTGAGTTTGCGCGACAGGTCGAGCAGTTCGCTGGTCTCTTCCTGAGTGTCGCGCAAGGCTTCCAATTGCCGCCGTTGCCGCGCTGCAAGGTTACCGGTCAGGGCCGCCATCAGCAGGAAGAACAGCAAGGTCAGCACGTCTTCTTCGCGCTGGATGCTGAAGGAGAACGTCGGCGGAATGAACAGAAAATCATAGGTCAGAAACGACAGCGCCGCACAGGCCAACGCTGGGCCGAGGCTGCTGCGCACCGCCACCAGCAACACTGCCGCAAGGAACACCAACGAGATGTTCGGCAACGGCAAGACGCTCGACACCGCCCAGGCCAGGGCACTGGCGAGCACTGTCGCCACCAGCGCCAAGGCGTAATCGAACCACACCAGCGACTGCGCCGAACGCTGACGTGGCTGATGCTGTTCGTGATCGCTGTCGAGCACGTTGATTTCCAGCCCGCGAGCATCGCGCAACAAACGCGACGCCAGGCCGCCACCGAACAAGCGTCGACGCAAACGCTGGCGTGACTGGCCCACCAGCACCAGGCTGGCGCGACGTTCGGCGGCGTGTTGAATCAAGGTTTTCGCCACCTCGCCAGCGCGCAGCAGCACCACTTCCCCGCCGAGGCGTTCGGCCAGCTGCTGGGCACTTTGCAGGCGCAGGCGCGATTGCTCGTCGCGCACCCGGCCGTTGTCCACATGCACCAGGCTCCACGGCAGATGCCGCCGCTGGGCGACACGACTGGCATGGCGCACCAGACGCTCGGCCTGCGCATCGCCATCGACCCCCACCAGCAAGCGACCGCGCACCGCTGGCGCGGCCTGGCCCAATTGGCGATAACCCTGGGCCAGATCGTTATCCACTTGAGCGGCGGCGGTTTGCATCGCCAGTTCGCGCAGGGCAGTGAGATTGGTCTGGGTGAAGAACGCATCGATGGCCGCCCGCGCCTGCTCCGGCACGTAGACTTTGCCGTCGCGCAGACGCTCCAGCAACTCGCGCGGCGGCAGGTCGATCAGCAGCAGTTCGTAGGCTTCTTGCAACACCCAGTCCGGCAGGGTTTCGCGCACCTGTACGCCGGTGATTCCGCGCACCTGGTCGTTGAGGCTTTCCAGATGCTGGACGTTGACCGTGGTGAACACGTCGATGCCGGCAGCCAGCAATTCCTGGATGTCTTGCCAGCGTTTGGTGTGACGGCTGCCAGGGGCATTGGTGTGGGCCAGTTCGTCGACCAGCACCAGTTTCGGTTTGGCGGCGAGCAAGCCATCGAGGTCCATTTCTTCGAGCATTACGCCACGGTATTCAGAGCGCACCAACGGCTGCTGCGGTAAACCGGCGAGGAGTGCTTCGGTTTCGGCGCGGCCATGGGTTTCAACCACCCCGGCCAGGACTTTCACGCCCTGGCGCAGTTGAGTGTGGGCGGCCTGGAGCATGGCGTAGGTCTTGCCGACCCCCGGAGCGGCGCCAAGGAACACCTTGAGCCGGCCACGGCCATCGCGGGGCAGGTCTGCTAACAGCGCGTCGGCGCGGCCGGAATCACTCATGCTTGAAGTTCTCTCTCATGCTCATGTTGATGCAGTGACTGTCAGGGCCTCTTCGCGGGCAAGCCCGCTCCCACAGGGACCATGGCGGTCACAAATTTTGTGTCCGCCATGGTCCCTGTGGAAGCGGGCTTGCCCGCGATTGGTGGCGCCACCGATTTACAGCTTTTCCAGCGCCAGGTTCAACTCAAACACATTCACCACCGGCGGCCCCACCAACGGCTGTTCGATGTGCGCATCCAGCAGCTGTTCAAGCGTAGACACCGGCAGATTGCGCGCCGCCGCGACACGCGCCAGTTGATAGGCAATCGCCGCCGGTGGCAAGTGCGGATCGAGGCCGCTGCCGGAGGTGGTCAGCATGGCCAACGGCACCGGTCCCTGCCCGGCCACCTGCAGCTTATTGGCCTCCTCGATCACCCGAGTGGCCAGCGCCGGATTGCTGGGCGCAAGGTTGCTGGCGCTGCTCGACACGGTGGCAAAGGCACCGGCCGATGGCCGTGGGTGGAACCAGGCGTCACCGACGAAATCCTGGGCAATCAGCGACGAGCCGCGGACCTTGCCGTCGGCGTCGCGCACCAGGCTGCCATTGGCCTGGTCCGGGAAGGCGACCTGGGCGACGCCGGTCACCACCAAGGGATAGGCAACGCCGGTGATCAGGGTCATCAGCACCAGCAGGCTCAGGGCCGGACGTATCAGTGTGGACATTTCAAAATCCTCGATTCGATAAAAAACTCAGGTCTGGATGCTACTGCTCAGGCAATAGTGCTTCTTGTGGTGAGGGGGCAAGCCCCCTCACCACAAAAGCTCCCTCGCCACAAAAAGCCCCTGCCTCAAACAGCAACCGCTAAACCAGATGCAACGCCGTCAACAACATGTCGATCGCCTTGATGCCCACGAACGGCACCACAATCCCGCCCAATCCGTAGATCAGCAGATTGCGCCGCAACAACGCCGCCGCACTCGCCGCCTGCACCCGCACACCGCGCAGCGCCAGTGGAATCAGCACCACAATGATCAGGGCGTTGAACACGATCGCCGACAGAATCGCGCTCTGCGGACTGCTCAAGTGCATGACGTTGAGCACACCCAATTGCGGGTAGATCGAGGCGAACAGCGCCGGTAGGATCGCGAAGTACTTGGCCACATCGTTGGCGATGGAAAAGGTGGTCAGCGCACCACGGGTCACCAACAATTCCTTGCCGATCTGCACCACGTCCAACAGCTTGGTCGGGTCGCTGTCGAGGTCAACCATGTTCGCCGCTTCCCGCGCGGCTTGCGTGCCGTCGTTCATTGCCATGCCCACGTCCGCCTGGGCCAGGGCCGGGGCGTCGTTGGCGCCGTCGCCGCACATGGCGACCAGGCGACCGTCGTTCTGCTCGTGACGAATGCGCGCCAGTTTCTTTTCCGGCGTGGCTTCGGCCAGCACGTCATCCACACCGGCTTCGGCAGCAATCGCGGCGGCGGTCAGCGGGTTGTCGCCGGTGACCATGACCGTGCGAATCCCCAGTTTGCGCAGCTCGGCAAAACGCTCGCGGATGCCGGGTTTGACCACGTCCTTCAGATGAATCACACCGAGCAATTTGCCGTCGGCGCACACCAGCAACGGCGTGCCACCGCTCTGGGCGATCTTGTCGATTTCCCGGGACAGGGCGGGAGCCAGATCAGCGCGTTTCAGGCCGACGAAGTTCAGCAGCGAATCCACCGCGCCCTTGCGATAGACCCGGCCCTGATAGTCGACACCGGACAAGCGGGTTTCAGCGCTGAACGGCACAGCGGTCAGCACATCGGAGGACGGCTCAGGTTGCGGGTGCAGACCGCGCAAGTAGTCGACGATGGATTTGCCTTCAGCGGTGTCATCGGCCAGAGAGGCGAATAACGCGCCTTCGGCCAGTTCCTTGGCGCTGACGCCTGGTGCGGCATAAACCGCGCTGCAGCGACGGTTGCCGAAGGTGATGGTGCCGGTCTTGTCCAGCAGCAGGACGTGTACGTCCCCCGCAGCTTCCACGGCGCGACCGGATTTGGCGATCACGTTCAGGCGCACCAGACGGTCCATCCCGGCGATACCGATGGCCGACAGCAAGCCACCAATGGTGGTCGGAATCAGCGTGACCAATAACGCGACCAGGAACACCAGCGGCAGGTTGCCGTTGGCGAAGTGGGCGAACGGTTGCAGGGTCACCACCACCAGCAGGAAGATCAGGGTCAGGCCGATCAGCAGGATATCCAGCGCCACTTCGTTCGGGGTTTTCTGGCGTTTGGCGCCTTCGACCAGCGCGATCATGCGGTCGAGGGTCGACTCGCCGGGGTTGGCGGTGATGCGCACCAGCAGCCAGTCCGACACCAATCGAGTGTTGCCGGTGACCGCCGAACGGTCGCCGCCGGACTCGCGAATCACGGGTGCCGATTCACCGGTAATCGCCGCTTCGTTGACCGCCGCGATGCCTTCGATCACCTCGCCGTCACCGGGAATCATCTCCCCCGCTTCGACACGCACCACATCGCCCTTGCGCAGGCTGACGGCGGGCACTACCTGAAAGCTGCCATTGGCGCTTTTGCGCCGGGCACTCAAGCCTACACTGCCGGCCTTGAGGCTGTCGGCGCGGGCCTTGCCGCGACCTTCGGCCAGCGCTTCGGCGAAGTTGGCGAACAGCACGGTGAACCACAGCCACAAGGCGATTTGCGCGGCGACGAAGGTCGGCACGGCGCTGTCGGGAATGAAGCACAGCACGGTGGTGAGGATGGCGGTCAGTTCCACCACCAGCATCACTGGCGCACGCTGCAATTGCCGTGGGTCGAGCTTGACGAAGGCTTGCACCAGCGCCGGGCGCCAAAGGGCCGAGATCGCGGTTTTCGGTTGTTCCGGCGCCTTGACGACGGCGGCTTTAGTTGCGGGCATATTCATCATCGATTCCCCTTAGAAGCCCAGGCTCAGGTGTTCAGCGATAGGACCCAGCGCCAGCGTCGGCAGGAAGGTCAAACCACCCACCAGCAAAATGGTCACGGTCAGCAAGGTCACGAACAGCGGGCCATGGGTCGGGAAGCTGTTCTGGCCGATCGGCGCGGTTTTCTTCATCGCCAGGCTGCCGGCCAGGGCCAGCACCGGAAGGATGTAACCGAAGCGCCCGATCAACATGCCCAGCCCCAGCATCAGGTTGTGGAACGCGGTGTTGGCACCAAAGCCGCCGAAGGCAGAACCGTTGTTGGCACTGGCCGAGGTGTAGGCGTAGAGCAACTGACTGAAACCGTGAGCACCAGGGTTACTCACCGCCGCGGCCGGGCCTGGCAGGCTGGCGGCAATCGCCCCCAGCACCAGCACGCCCACCGGCATCACCAGCAAGGTCACCACCAGCAGCTGAACTTCCCGGGCTTGCAGTTTCTTGCCGAGGTATTCCGGGGTGCGGCCGATCATCAGCCCGGCAAGGAACACCGCGATCAACACGTTGAGCAACATGCCGTAGAGCCCGGCGCCGACGCCGCCGAAGATCACTTCGCCAACCATCATGTTGACCATCGCGACCATGCCGCTCAGCGGGTTGAGGCTGTCGTGCATGGCGTTGACCGAACCGTTGGACGCCGCAGTGGTTGTCACCGACCACAGCACGGTGGCGGTGGTGCCGAAACGCGCTTCCTTGCCTTCCAGCGGCGCGGTCTGTTCGACGGCAACGTTGGCCAGGGTCGGATTGGGTTGGTATTCAGCCCACAGCGACGTCGCGCCGCCGATCAAAAACAGCGCCAGCATGCAGGCGATGATCGCGCGGCTCTGACGCAGGTCTTTCACGTAATGGCCGAAGGTGAACACCAGCGCCACCGGGATCAGAATGATCGAGGCGACTTCGAACAGGTTGCTCCAGGCCGTCGGGTTCTCGAACGGATGCGCCGAGTTGACACCGAAGAAGCCACCACCGTTGGTGCCCAGTTGCTTGATCGCAATCTGGCTGGCGGCCGGGCCGAGCGGGATCACCTGATCGACGCCCTGCATCGTCACGGCATTCACATACTGCGCGAAGGTTTGCGGCACACCCTGCCACACCAGATACAGCGCCAGCAGCAAGCACAATGGCAGCAGGCCGTAGAGGGTGGCGCGGGTCATGTCGACCCAGAAGTTGCCCAGGGTCTTGGTCGACTTGCGACCGATGCCGCGACACAGTGCAACCAGAACCGCCAGGCCGGTGGCGGCGCTGACGAAGTTCTGCACGGTGAGGCCGACCATCTGGCTCAAGTAGCTCAGGGTCGCTTCGCCACTGTAGGACTGCCAGTTGGTGTTGGTCATGAAGCTGACGGCGGTATTGAACGCTTGCGTCCACTCCTGACCCGGCAGGTTTTGCGGGTTCAGCGGCAAGTGATCCTGAAACAGCAGGATCGCGAACAACAGTAAAAAGCCCGCGAGGTTGAAGGCGAGCAAGGCCAGAGTGTATTTCTGCCAGCTCTGTTCGGCCTGCGGATCGACGCCGGCCACCCGATAGCAGCCACGCTCCACCGGGGCGAGAATCGGCGAAAGCCAGGTACGCTGCCCTTCCATCACCTTGTAGTAGAAGCGCCCCAGAAACGGTGCCGGAATCAGCACCACGGCGAAGAAAGCGAGGATCAGCCAATAGTCATAACTGTGCATAGCCGCTCCTAGTTCCGGTCCGCGCGCAACAGCGCAACCAACAGATAAATGAACAGCCCCACTGCCAATAGCAGTGACACTCCGTCCAGAACGCTCATGGAAGTTCTCCGTGTTACGGCGTATTGCCGCGTGTGCAGTGATTGTCGGCAGGGAGGCTGTAAAGGCGCGAGATCGAGGGGTGCGGCGGGGCATAAAGAATGTGTAAAGAGTGGGTTTATGCCGGGGTTGCAGTGGTGTTCGGGCGGGCCTCTTCGCGAGCAAGCCCGCTCCCACATTTGGAATGCGTTTCCCACACAACTCCGATCCCTGTGGGAGCGGGCTTGCTCGCGAAGGCGGCAGCACAGACGACACTGCCCCACCTGCTTCATCTTCAGTTTCACCGAGCTGACCACCGCGATTCCCCATGCCGGCGGCCCCTTTGCCTACAGCCGTCGTGCCTTTGGAGAAAAAGGCGGATTGATTGCCGGGTTGGCGACGCTAATCGAATTCGTCTTCGCCCCACCGGCGATTGCCCTGGCGATCGGCGCCTATCTGAATGTGCAGTTTCCCGCCCTCGACCCGAAACACGCGGCAGTCGGCGCGTACGTCGTATTCATGGGCCTGAACATTCTCGGTGTAAAACTGGCTGCGACGTTCGAACTGGTGGTTTGCATATTGGCGGTCGCCGAACTGCTGGTGTTCATGGGCGTGGTCGCCCCGGCGTTCAGCTTCAGCAACTTCGCGCTCAATGGCTGGGCTGGTTCTGATGTGTTCGGTGCGCCGGCGATTGCCGGGATGTTCGCGGCGATCCCGTTCGCCATCTGGTTCTTCCTGGCCATCGAAGGCGCGGCCATGGCCGCCGAAGAAGCCAAGGACCCGAAACGCACGATTCCCAAGGCTTACATCAGCGGCATCCTGACCCTGGTACTGTTGGCGATGGGCGTGATGTTCTTTGCCGGCGGCGTCGGCGACTGGCGCACCCTGTCGAACATCAACGATCCGCTGCCGCAAGCGATGAAAGCCGTGGTCGGCGAAAGCTCCGGCTGGTTGCACATGCTGGTGGGGATCGGCCTGTTCGGCCTGGTGGCGATGGCCTGGTTCAATGCGTTGATCGGGTTGATCTTCCTCGGCTTCATGGCGGTGGGTTTCGTGTACTTCATGCTGACGGCGCAACTGCGTGCCGATGCGCCGGCGGATGCGATGTTGACCGGGCTTTAAACAGCCGCAGTGTTGCTGTCAGATCAGGCATAGAATGGAACCACTGCGAAATTCCATCGCTCAAAAGTGGTATGCAGGATCGGTTGGCGAAACCCGCCCACCGACCTGCCCTCAAGGAGAATCCTATGCCCTGGTATGCCTGGTTGATTCTGATCGTTGCCATCGGCTCGATCGTTGGCGGTTTGATGATGCTGCGCGACACCGCCAACAAGGTCGAATTGACTGAAGAGCAACGCAAGCGCGTCGCCGAACGCAATGCCGAAGCGGATGCCAAGGATGCGCAGGACCGCTGACCGCAATTGTGGCGAGGGGGCTTGTCGGATCGCCGCACCGCCCCGTTGGGTCGCGAAGCGGCCCTAAAACATTTACGACTGCTTCGCAGCCGAACGGGGGCAAGCCCCCTCGCCACAAAAGCCCCTCACTTTTCCCAATCGGCCTTGGCGATGTGCAATCCGTGCTGTCCTTTATAAGCCGCACGCTCCGGCTGACTCCAGCCCTCAAGCAACGAATCCTCCAACCGGTAAATCTCCACTCCCAGCGGGCGACACACGCTCAACGGATCCTGCGCATCCGGCCCCCACATGGCCAGCGACAGATCGCCGCCCGGGCAGGTCGATAGCGCACACAAAAGATCAATCTCGGCAAAGAACTCCAGGTAATCGCCTTTCTGCGCCGGACAGGCTTTCATGAAATACATGTCGTCGTGGTTCAGGCCGGTGCACTGGAAAATGTTCAGCACGTCATGCACGTCAAACTCGGTCAGGCCATGGGGCAATACTGCGCGAGTCAGATTGGAGTGGCAGTGATGATGGAAATCCTCGCCCGTGAGCATTTTGTTCACATAGGGATCGCAGCGGGTGCCTAACAAATCGTGCAAACGCCCGCCATGTTCGTCGATTCCGTAACCCGCTAGGCTGTCGTCGGTAATGGTCACCAGCGGTCGTAAAAAGGGCAGGTTCGACCAGAGCCGGTCATGGGTGCTGACATGCGCGCCCTGCAACTGCCGGGTCCGCGCAGCCCACAAGCGTTCGCGCGGGTCGTGGGCATTCCACACATTGAAATCCCCGACTTGCGGGCCGACCGGGGTCGTGACCCTGAACACATGCCCCGCCGGCACATTCCAGGCGCGACCGGTGCGGATCGGCACCTCGAACTGCTCGATCAGCGTGCGCCCCTCTTTCTGGTCGCGGATCCGTTCGTAGAAGGCTGTATCCACCTGCAAGGCCGAACCTTTGCTGACTTGATAGGCCGCCGGATAGTCTTTGTACATGGCACAAAATCCTCGATCAGTGATGGGAAGAAGGGGCAAGCATCTGCAACAGGAGGTGTTCGGAGTCGTCGAGATAAAGGCTCATGGCATCCCCGGCCGCGCGTTTATCGCCGTCGGCCAGCAACTCATGTATTTGCCGGTCGCGTGCCAGCCAGGGCGCCTGAAAACGGGATTCATCGGGGGCGGTGCAAAACACTAGACGCAATTGCGCGACAACGTTGGTGAAGAACTCATCGAACAGCGGGCTGCGCAGCAACCCGACGATGTGTTGATGAAAGGCCAGGCTGTGGGTGCCGACCGCGCGCCAGTCCTCGCGCTCCCGGGCCAGCTCGGTGGCCTCCAGGGCTTCGAGCATCCGGTCGGACTGATACTCACGCAATGGCTGGCTGGTGCTGATGGCTTGCAGTTCCAGGGTGCGCCGGACCTTGAACAGATCACGCACATCATCGGCTCCCAACCTGCGCACCATCACGCCCTTGTTGCGGACATAACGGGTCAGCCCTTCCTGCCCCAGACGGTGCAACGCCTCGCGAATGGTGTTGCGCGAGGCGTTGTAAGCCGACACCAGATCGTTTTCCACCAGCGCCATGCCGGGCAGCAAACGACCGCCGATGATGTCAGCGCGCAACTCCAATGTGATGTGGTCGGCCAGGGACAGTCCGCTGCTCATACTCAACGCCTCTTGATTGTTCAACAATCGTCTGCGAATGAGTAATCACTATTCGTGCCATCACCTGTCTTTCCTGAACTAGTCCTCCCAGTATTTGAACAATACGCTGGCGTTCACGCCGCCAAATCCGAAACCGTTGGACATCGCGTAGTCGATGTTCATTGGTCGCGCCTGACCGTGAACGATGTCCACGCCTTGGGCGGCTGGATCCGGGTTATCGAAGTTGAGCGTGGCTGGCACCACCTGATCGCGCAGTGCCAACAGGGTAAAGATCGCCTCGATCCCGCCGGCGGCGCCGAGCAAATGCCCGGTCGCGGACTTGGTCGACGTCACCGCGATCTTGTTGTCCGAGCCGAACAACGACTTGATGGCTGCCAATTCCCCAAGATCGCCAACCGGTGTCGAGGTGGCGTGCGCGTTGAGATGCTGCACCTGCGCCGGCGAAATCCCTGCCTGAGCCAACGCCAACGACATCGCCCGACGCGCACCGCTGCCATCCTCCGGCCCCGCGGTCAGGTGATAGGCATCGGCGCTGGTGCCATAACCGACCAACTCGGCCAACGGCTGAGCGCCACGGGCCAGGGCATGTTCCAGGGATTCAATCACCAGAAGGCCTGAGCCCTCGCCCATCACAAAGCCATCGCGCCCACTGTCGAACGGCCGCGAGGCGCGTTCCGGGGTATCGTTGTAACCGCTGGACAAGGCCCGCGCCGCCGCGAATCCGGCGAGGCTGACCCGATCGATTGCCGCCTCCGCGCCGCCACACACCGCAATGTCCGCCTCGCCGCAGCGAATCAGCCGCGCCGCGTCACCAATCGCCTGAACCCCGGCCGCGCACGCCGTTACCGGAGCTCCCAAAGGCCCCTTGAAAACGTGCTGGATCGACACATGGCCCGCGGCGAGGTTGACCAGAAACGAAGGAATGGTAAACGGCGACAAACGTCGCGGGCCACGGCTGTCGGTGGTGCGCACGGCGTCGGCAATCGCACCGAAACCACCCACGCCCGAGCCGATAATGGTAGCCGTGCGCTCCTGGGCATTGGCGTCTTGCGGATGCCAATTGGCCTGCTCCAATGCCTGACGCGCCGCCTCCATGGCAAACAGAATGAAACGGTCCATCTTCTTCTGTTCTTTGGGCGGCGTCGCCCGATCCGGGTCGAATCCTGCCTCGGGATCTTCCGCCAGGGTTTGCACTGCGCCACCGACCTTGGCCGGCAAATCGGCAACCACCTCGTCCGGCAATCCTCGTATCCCGGAATGTCCGGCCAACAAACGCGCCCAAACCGCTTCGACGCCGCTACCCAACGGACACACCAGGCCCATGCCCGTGACCACCACCCGACGATTACTCATAGCGCAAATACCTCAGTCGATTCATGGCGCCTCACTTGTAACGCGCCGCTGCCATGCTTCTGGACAGATTCGGCGCCATCGCATGACGCGCCGCCATAAAAGCTTCCCATTCGGAGACATTCGGTAACGAAGGAATGGTGATCAGTTCACCCTGATCCAGACCCGACAGCGCCGCGTCGACCATCTCCCCCGCGTCCATGATCATGTCCTCCGGAATCTGGGACGCATCAATACCTGAGCGCTCCAAAATCTCGGTGCGTGTCACTCCCGGCAATACCGCTTGCACCTGGACCCCGGTGCCTTGCAGCTCAGCGTTCAACGACTGAGTCAGGCTCAATACATAAGCTTTGCTCGCGCTGTACGTCGCGTTGAACCGCTCAGGAAACAACGCCACCACCGACGCAATATTGATGATCGTCCCGCGACCCGCCTTGGCAAAACTGGCTGCCGCCGCCGAGGCCAACCGCGTCACCGTGGTGACGTTCAGTTGAATCAAACGCTCCATCTGATCCATGTCGGCGTTGGCCAACAAACCATCCGCCGCGATACCTGCGTTGTTCAGTAACAGACTGATGCTCGAATCGCTGCGCAGACGTTGCTCGACCTTCAGCACCTCATCCTTTTGCGTCAGATCCGCCTTGAGCACCTCCACCTGAACACCATACTCCGCGCGCAACTTGCTCGCGGTAGCCTCCAGTCGCTCCTGATCACGGGCGACCAGCAATAAATCAAAACCACGCGCCGCCAACCGCTGCGCGTAAACCGCACCAATGCCGGAAGAAGCGCCGGTGACGAGGGCCGTACCTTGGGTCCGGACAGAATTCATGACAGTGCTCCCGAGTGGATGCTTGAGGAAAGGCGAACGCCACGACGTAAGAGCGCTTCAGCGAACGACGGTTTTATTATAGGCATAATTAAAACACCATATGATAGCCGTAATTTTTCGCATCCCGATGAAAGGTGTCCGATCGTCCTCTGCAGCACTATGAAAAAAGGCCGGTCAATGACCGGCCTCCCAAGGTGGATTTACAAGCTTAGTTCACTTCCAGCTTCTCGCGATTCTTGTCCAGAATGGCTTTGCCGATCCCCTTCACTTCCAACAGTTCGTCTACCGACGAAAATGGCCCATTACTCTCACGATAAGCAACAATCGCCTTGGCCTTCGCCTCACCAATCCCGGACAACTCCCGTTGCAAGGTTGGCGCGTCGGCCCCATTCAGGTCGACCTTGGCCGTTTGAGCCTTGGCGGCAACGTCCAGCACCAAGGGTGCCTTGGCAGCCTCTGGCGCAGCCGTTGGCGCAGCGATGGCCGCAATAGAGGCGCTGGTGAGCAGGGCAAAAACCAGAGAGTAGAAATAGCCAGTACGCATAAATGAAGCTCCATGACATCGATTGGAAGAAGCAGCTTTTCCGAAGCTGCCTTCCA
Source organism: Pseudomonas sp. FP1742 (assembly GCF_030687145.1). Lineage (NCBI taxonomy): Bacteria > Pseudomonadati > Pseudomonadota > Gammaproteobacteria > Pseudomonadales > Pseudomonadaceae > Pseudomonas > Pseudomonas sp. FP1742. The sequence goes on from NZ_CP117460.1 coordinate 4,790,034, forward strand.
AACTTAGGCGATGGGGCGGAGCTGTCAAAAATGTGTCCGTTACAGGATGTGAAACAATCAGGGCTCGAGACGGCGTTGCTGGTGGATCCAGTCAACGATCTCCCCGTCGGGGGTGTAGCCACTGACCGTTTCGCGCAAGAGCTGGCGCACACGGGAATAATCGTCCTGCTCGACCGCCAACAACAGCTCAGTCAAACGCCCCTTGAGCACGTCCCAGGGCAGATGGTCTTCGTTGGCGGTCATGATCATCGGATGTGGCGTCGCAGCGACGTTATCCCCGATCAGCAACTCTTCGTAGAGCTTCTCTCCCGGACGCAGGCCCGTAAACTCGATCGAAATATCGCCCTGGGGATTTCGCTCGGAACGGATGCTCAAGCCGGACAGGTGAATCATTTTTTCCGCGAGCTCGACGATCCTTACCGGTTCGCCCATGTCCAGCACGAACACATCACCGCCCTGCCCCATGGAACCGGCCTGAATCACCAGTTGCGCGGCTTCGGGGATGGTCATGAAGTAACGGGTGATTTTCGGGTGCGTCACGGTCAGAGGGCCGCCGGATTTGATCTGGCTGTGGAACAGCGGGATCACTGAGCCGGACGATCCCAGCACATTGCCGAAACGCACCATGGTGAAACGGGTTTTGTTGACCCGGGATACATTGGCTTTATCGCCGAACAACACCGGGGCGATTTCACGGCTGAGGGCTTGAAGGGTCAACTCCGCCAGGCGTTTGGTGCTGCCCATGATGTTGGTCGGGCGTACGGCCTTGTCGGTGGAGATCAGCACGAAGTTCGCGACCCCCGACTGCAGGGCAGCCTGAGCGGTATTGAGCGTACCGATGACATTGTTGAGCACGCCTTCAGCGATATTGTGCTCAACCATCGGCACATGCTTATAAGCCGCTGCGTGATAAACGGTATCCACACGCCAGGTCTTCATCACATCGAGCAGTTTGTGCGGGTGACGAATTGAGCCGAGTATGGGCAATAACTTGACCGACACCGACTCACGACAGCCGCGCTGCTCCAATTCCGACAGGATGCTGTAGAGGTTGAACTCACTGTGCTCAAACAGCAAAAGCGTGGTCGGGCCAAGGGAGAAAATCTGCCGGCATAGTTCCGAACCGATCGATCCGCCGGCGCCAGTGACCATGACTGTCTTGCCTTTGATGCAGCGCTCGAGCAAATCAGCTTGGGCTGGCACGGCATCACGGCCCAGCAAGTCAGCGATGTCCACTTCCTGAATGTCTTCAACCTTGACCCGACCGCTGGCCAGATCGGTGAAGTTCGGGACGCTTCGTACGTGAAGGGGGTAAGCCTCCAGCAAATTGAGAATTTCCCGGCGTCGTGCGCGGGTGGATGACGGCAGGGCCAGGAGGATTTCCTGGGCGCCGGTGACGTCGATCATCTGCTGGATGTGTTTGGGTTTGTAGACCTGGAGGCCGGAGATAGAGCGATCGGCGATGCTGGAGTCGTCGTCGATGAAGGCTACGGGGCGCATCACCCGGCCCATGCGCAACGCAGCTACTAACTGGTTGCCTGCCACGCCTGCGCCGTAGATGGCGACTTTTGTGAGGCCGTCATCGCGGTTGGTGAACGGTACGTGCTGGGCGGCGGTGAACCAGTCGCCCATGAAGTATTGGCGCATGCATAAGCGCAGGCCGCCGATGATCACCATGCTCAACCACCAGTAGTTGAAGACAATGGAGCGTGGGACGACGGTTTGGTGGTTGCTGTACCAGAAAACGACCACTGCCAAAATGAGCGCAGAAAGGCTAACCGCCTTGATAATGGCAATCAATGCATCATTGCCAAAGTAGCGCATGACTGCCCGATACATGCCAAACCGAATGAACAGAGGGATCGCAATCACTGGCGCGCAAAGAAACAACCACAGGTGAGCCCTCAGAGGCTCAAGCAGATCGTCTATACCCAAACGAACCACGAACGAACCCCACAGCGAGATCCAGACCAGGAACACGTCCATGATCACCTGAATCAGGCGCTTTCTCTGGCGAGGCATTCCCAAAAGGAATATCCGCAGTTTGTCCATTCCCCTTCCTTCCATTTTGATCTCAGTTAGTCCAAGCCAAGCAGGGATTGCACCACAGTCACAGAACAATTCCTTCGACAAATGAAGCAGGCGCCGGTGCCCGGGCACGCTTCACGCATTCACTCTAGTCTCTAGTAGAGCGTAAAAGAGTAGAGATTAAACCTTCCAGACAGATAAAATGCACGCCCTGTGCGCATCCCCGATGCCGATTCTATCATCCAGGATGATGTCAAGTAGGCATCAGTCTTTTTTACGCACTGACAATACATTTTTTAACTCATGATGCGAGGACGCATGGACCAGCAACCGCCCCTGTCCGGTAGATCAGACGCTGAGCTATTCGTCGAAAACTCAAGGAGTTCACCGACAGCCCCTGAAGTAGCGATACTGCTGTGTACGTTTAATGGCTGCACATTTCTCAAAGAGCAAATTGACTCTTTCATAGCCCAGACACATCACAAATGGACGCTATACATTTCTGATGATGGCTCTACCGATGGAACGCTTGCACTGCTGGAAAATTACCAGGACCTGATCAACTCACAACGCATACAAGTGTTCAGTGGTCCGCGCGCAGGTTTTGCTGAAAACTTCATGTCGCTGGTAAGAAACGAGAATATAAAGGCGGACTTTTTTGCATTCAGCGATCAGGACGATATCTGGTTCAATAACAAGCTGGAAAGAAGTATCCGAAAATTGGAGTCACTGCCCCCCCATCTGCCGGCTCTGTACTGCTCCCGCACTCGCCTGATCGATGAAGACCGGAAAATCATTGGTTTTTCACCTGACTTCAAACGGCCCCCTGTCTTCCAGAATGCGCTGATCCAAAGCATTGCCGGTGCCAATACGATGCTCCTCAATAGCGCAGCACGGGACCTCTTGAACAAAATCCCCCACGCCATGACCGTTGTCGCGCACGATTGGCTTACCTATCTTTTGACGACAGCCTGCGGTGGAAACGTTATCTACGATTCAGAACCGACGCTGGACTATCGCCAGCACGGTGGCAATGTCATCGGTGCCAACTCCGGCTTCAAAGAACGCATGATACGTCTCGGCAAGTTGATCGACGGACGCTTCAGCCGCTGGAGTGATTCAAACCTGCAAATCCTTGAGTTACTTGAAGGGGAACTGACACCCGTGAATCGGCAGACATTGAATGACTTCAAACATGGGCGGCAAAGCTCCATCTTCAAGAGGTTTCGCCTCATGAAAAAGTCAGGTGTTTATCGCCAAACCCTGGCCGGTAACATCAGCCTCATTCTGGCCATCTGCCTGAACAAGATTTAAGGCGACACAGCGGGCACCGACACAAGGTGCCCTTTTCAAAAAAGTGCTGCTCGCGCCGATCACAATTTTTTAATGATGTATCGGCACAGACGTACGTAATACAACGTACGAGTTCTGAGTCGCCCCAACCATTTCTTGCCCAGCTTGTGATAAGGCGCCTGAAACGTAAGATCACGAATCACCGCAGTGACGCTCAACTCAGATGTACGATCTATGCCCGCGTCGAGTTGAGCCAAAAGCGTAGGCCTTACATGATGCTGGTCAACCTCCCTGGCGACCTCGGCACGGCTGATAAAACCGCTTTCGACGGCTCTTCTAAGGCATGCCATCCAGACATGGCCATTGGGATTCTCCAGAGACACCCATGGCTGAGTGTTCATGTCGGTGTAATGCAGCAACGACGTCTGTCCGGCCGAGTAGTGCTCTAGAGAGTTCCACGTCACCGGCACCGAGTAGCCAACCTGTTTCGTGACGCTCATCTCGAACATCAATGCGCGGTACTCAAGCGCCCCACTGTCCAGATCCGCAACGATGTCTTCGATATTCCAAGCCAACTGCTCACAGTCCAGGACCATGACGCTGAATTGCGAACGGCGTCCCTCGGTGCCGCTTGCCACCGTCAGCAGATGATTATCGCCGAACGGCTGATTCCAAAGTCCTTCAATGTCCTCAAAGACTTGCATGTCGGCGTCCATGTAAATGGCTCGCCCCTTAAACTGACACAACTCTGGAATGAGGAATCGCTGGAAGGAAAAAGGCGTACGAGCCCGGTTCTCAATACCTTTGGGCTGAGGGATTGGCCGCTGATGGCTATAAATAGCCGACAGCTCGACCGGCAGGGAGGAACACTCCCGGATCGAGAACTCCAGCACCCGCATGGGCAGCCATTCCGCCGGAGTGGCGGCTACAAAAACCCGTACAGGTGCTACAGCGTACCGATTTAGCATTCTCACAACACCTTGCAAAACTACAAATTAAAAAAGCATTCAATACAACATGGCGCCAAATCCACAATCCAATCATTCGGCGTTTCAATCATTCATACGTCCTACTTTCTACACTCTTTCAGGAGTTTGTGATCACGCTCTAGGTCCGACCGCTCTATCGCAGGATAGAGATCATAGTGCTGTTCAAACCGACTGGCGCCGGCCTCAAGTGCCAAAACAAGCAAACCGCTGCCGAAACACGTTTCCATATGATCCTCATCACTGAACAGGCTCCAGTCCGTCATGTAACCCAGCTCCGGCTTATCGAGATCGACAAAGGGAATCCGATACTTCGTGGAAACACGTATTAGGTCGTCAACATGCTGCTGAAGACCATACTTGACCTGGAATGCATAGAGATCCGAGCGTACCGGCGGTTGAAACAACACGATCTGGATACCATGATCACGTCCCCATAAGGCAAACATGTCAAACAAACCATCCCACGGGGCGTTGCTCGAAATATCCCTCAGGCGTTGAACCTTGATATTGTCATTAGTCACTTCAGGCAGCATTTCGGCCTTTTCAGTCAGCGCCCTGAATTGCCCCTTTTTCTCGCCGTTTGCCTCAAGTTTTCCGAGCAAAGGATCAGCTTTGACGGGCATCGACTCCTGCGCCCCCGGCAAGAAGGACGAGAATCGAAATTCGCTTTTGTGCCGACGCATCTCCGGTTTCCAGCTTGCCGTTGAGGTATTGGTCAGCTTGCCAGCCTCAGCAAACACCTGCTGGCAACCAGGCACATCGCTTGAGCACAAGGGCGCCAGAGTTTTAAATAACGGGAGGTACTTAAGATGGTCAGGCTCGACAATTAACCTGCCGGGACGTCGCAACAAAAAAGAAGCTTCGACGTAAACCCGCTTCAAATTTGGAAACTTCAAGCGTAGGATTTCTGCCTGAAGCAACAACCCATAAGTAATTTCGTTGTATGTGTTTCCGGCCCCCACGACCGCATCGGGCACACCAAATTTGCTGGGACGCAGCACCTTGCTGCGTGAAGTACCGACGTAGCCAGAGGTCACCTCAGCCGGATCGGGATACTGGCTGAACAAGGCAACATTCTGAATCAACAATTGATTGCCAAGTTCACGCCCCGATATTGTCATGTTCGGCAGCGCCATGATCAGCGCCGAAGCACTTTGCATAACATCCGGTTGTTTGAGGGCCTCACGATAACGAACGGTAACTTCCAGACCAACAAACCCAATGACCACCAATACAGCCGTCAGTACGTATAACTTGAGCAGGCTGGCTCGCGTCAACCTCAAGCTTTTAGAATTGAAAGTATATGAAGTCATTGCCGTCTACATAATAGATGTAAGAGAAAAGTGCCAACGAGGCAAAGCCGCATGCCGCCTGCCAGGGAAAGGCGTTCGTAATATCACGCTGATAGGTCGTGCGGTGAACGAACCATTGCAGTGGCAGGTAAAGGAGCAATAACTCGAAAAACAATGGCGCAAGCTTCGTTTGAGCCCAGCCCGAGGCGGGAACAACGATGTGCTCGAGCATCATCATTGCCTCACCGACATTGGCAGCACGGAAAAATATCCACGCGACAAAAACTACCGTCATGGTCAACAACCACGCGACCGGCCCCCATTGCAGCACTCGCTTCAACGACAAGGGCAAACCGCTATTCTCAAACCAGCGATTAATCGCCAGCGCACCGCCGTGCAAACCGCCCCAGATGATGAAGTTCCAACTAGCGCCATGCCACAATCCACCCAGCAACATAGTGAGAATCAGGTTTCGTTGAATTTTCCATTTGGCTTGGGTGCGCGAGCCACCTAGCGCAATGTAAAGGTAATCCCTCAACCAGTTACTCAGGGTGATGTGCCAGCGGCGCCAGAAGTCCTTGATGGACAACGATGAGTAGGGGGCATTGAAGTTGTAAGGCAGCACGTAACCGAAAAGCAACGCCGCCCCCAGGGCCATGAGCGAGTAGCCCCAGAAGTCGCACAGGATCTGTACGCCAAACCCGATAACCGCGAAAAGATTGTCGAGCCCGGAATACTGGTCCGGCGCCTTAAATATCACATTGATAAAGGGAGCTATGCCGTCAGCGATCCCGCACTTGAGTGCCAGGCCGGCGATAAAATAGTAGAGACCGTTATAGCAATGAGCGCCGTCCAGTCGTTGCTTCACGTGTATCTGAGGCATGAACTGGCTTGCCCGACAGATAGGACCGGCGATGAGGTGTGGAAAAAACAACACGAAAATAGCGAAAACGACCGGGTTTTTCTCGTGCTTGAATTTCCCTTGATAGACATCGACCTGATAGGAAATCAATTCGAAAACATAGAACGAAATGCCGAGCGGCAGGATCACCTTCAGCAAACCTATTTCAAACGAAGGATCCTTGAGCCTGGCGACGTACTCAATATTCTCCAGAAAGAAATTCATATACTTGAAGTAACACAACAAGGCGAGATTCAGCACACACGAAAGAATCAGCCAACCACGCGCTTTGGTGGCCGAGACCTTGCCGGCAATAAGCCAGTTGACCGCGATAACCACCAGCAACATGAAGCCGAACTCTTTGCTCCAGCTCATGTAGAAATACAAGCTGGACAGCAGCACGATCCATTGCCGGCCGCGCAATGATGGGCACAACCAGTAAAAAGCCAGGGTGATCCCCAGCAAAATTACATATTCTATGGAGTTGAATAACATCGCCAGTTAATTCCACATCATTTATTTATTTTTTGAACAGCCGTATTTATAACGCCTGTGCACGCCTTACAGACACTAACGCCTACAGCTATGGGCCATGTCAAAAACCTTGATCAATTGCCGTTCAAGCTTGTCGATCGAGAACTGTTCAGTACAGTAGGCTTGAGCAATCTTCAGTGCCTGCTCCCGCGACTGTGGCGAATCAAGAGACCGTATCAGCGCATCATGCCATTCCTCATTCACCAGCACTCCGCCACCGTCCGGAATTACCTTGCTGTACACTGGGATGTCCGATGCCATGACAGAAATTCCTGCCGCCGTGTATTCGATGAACTTCGTCGGCGCCTTGCACAGGTTAAAATCTTCGTTGACCAGAGGTGCCAGGCCGATGTCCCAGTTCAAACCGGCCAGCACGGAAAGAAACTCCGCGTAAGCTTTATTGACCTTGTGGCTCTTAACCCTGTCGCCGAAGCGCACGAGGCGCTCGGGCATCTGGATGGTACCGAACACCTCAAAATGCAGCTCGGGCCTTTCGTCGAGCAGACGCTCAAGTGCCGGCACAACCATGTCCAGGTCTTCCTGATGCCCCTTGGACCCCATGTAACCTATCGTCTGATACGAACGCTCCTGCCGGACAATAGTGACCCGCTCCCCCATAAACGGCGCATACATGCCGTGAAAAATAGGTTGGTGGGGGTACATCCCGCCCAGCAGACCTGCCAGATGAGAAGTGGATGCGTAGATAAGATCACAGTGGGCGAGCAGATATCGACGCGCGTCGATAACGTCTTGGGCGCCTTGGCGCTTCTGGATCTCCGCACCTAGCGAATGGGGAATTTCCAACAGGTTATCGTCGATGTGATAGACAACCGGAATGTTCTGCGCTTTGAAGTAATCGACAATATCGGCGCCAAATGGCTGACCGTATCGAGTAATGACGACCAGATCCGGATTGAACGAATCACTCCATTGCTTCCAGCACCCATCCCCCTTTCGCGCGACAAGGTTCTGGGAAACAACGGCAAAGTTCACTTCCCCCCGGCGATGCATCTCGCGCAAGGGAAGATCGAAACTGATGAAATAGGTGGCATTCACATTCTCGGTAAAAATCAGAATGTTCAGGCCATTCGGGTTGCCTGCCTGGAAAACGTCGAAATCACTCGACGCTCCGGTAGCACGCGGTCTGAATAGCGACTTGAGAAACGCAATCATGCGTTGGAAGCCTTCTGATCACCCGAACCTTGCTCGGCCTGCAGTTTGGCCTCATACGCCTTGATCACTTGTTGACGATGGCGCTTGGCTTCATAAACAGCCTTGTGCGGAATGTAGCCCGACAGTTTGTCGGTAGCCGCATTTTTCTTGTCCCACAGGCCGTGCAGGAACGATGGAATAAAATGGCGATATTTGATGTCGCGCAGCAGTGAAGGCCTGAAGTAACCGAGGTCGATTTCCTTCTGGATGGCTGCTTCGGTCAATGTCCCGTCCGCCAGCATCATCCGCACTTCAGCAAACCATGGCCAAGCGTTCTTGTTGCCGCAAGCGGACCAAGGCTGGGTATAGACGTCAGTGTAGTGGATCAACCGAGTGTCCGTGTCCCAGTGCTCCAGGCTGTTCCATTCGAACGGCACACCGTACTTGACGTGCTCTTCGTCCAGAATGATCAGTTGTGACATGAGCTGGTCGTAGTCATAACGCCCTTCATCCATGCCACGCACGATGGTTTCAACGTCCCAGTCCAGGCGCTCACAATCAAGCAGCATTACGGCGCACTGCTTCTTGCGGGTTTTCGGGGCGCCAACTTTCTGGGTCGACTCGTCAGTGAACTTTACTTCCTGCTGGATGATGATTTTCGCGCCATCGAACGGAATGTTCCACAGTTCGCGGATATCACGAAACACCAGCATGTCGGCGTCCATATAGATCGCCTTACCCTTGTAGCCGCTGAGCTTGGGAATGCAGAAACGACTGAAGGAAAACCCGGTGCGCTGACCGTTACGCGGGTCTAACGGCTCAGGTACCGGAAGGTCAAGCATCGGGATGACTTCAACCTTGGCCGTGGTATGTCGCTTGATCGAATACTCGAGGACGGGAACGGCTAACAGCTGCGAGCGATCAACACCCACATATACCCGTATCACTTCATCGTCATGAACCATTCGAAAACCCCTCTTAAACGTTAGCGTTCTTGAATTCTACCTTCGCCCATTCGGCAAGACGCTCTACGCCCGACTGAATGCTGACATTCGGGCTCCAGTTCAAAGCGGCCCGGGCGGCGGTAATGTTGGCGCACGCATAGCGAATATCACCGATCCGGAACTGGCCGGTGATTTTATAAGAGGTGTCGCTCACGCCCAGATTGCGCATCAGCATTCTGGCCATTTCAAGGATCGAGACCGGCTCGCCGCTACCAATATCGAGAATAGTGCCGTGGGCAACGTTGGCATTGTTCGCCTTGACCAACGCGTCCACGATGTCATCCACAAAAACGAAATCACGGGCAATATCGCCGTCTTCGAAAATCGCCAGTTCGCCACCGGCAAGCAGTTGACGAGCGAAGATCGACAATACGCCGGTATAGGGGTTACGCAAGGACTGGCCAGGACCGTAGACATTCTGGAAACGCAGAATGGTCGCATCCCACGGCGCGCCGTCACCGGCCTGGCATAGCAGGTATTCCTGCATCAGTTTTGTCGAAGCGTAAACCGAAGCCGGTGCCGGCGGCAGACCCGCGTGGCTGGCGATAGGCCGAGCCGGTAACACCGCACTTGCCGGCAATGGCACCGTGAAGTCACCAGCGGTCATCGTCTGTGGCTGGCGTGGCAAGCCGACATATTCCACACCGCGGGCATCGGCGTAACCGCCCTCACCGTATACCGCCCGCGATGCCGCCAGTACAACCTTGCGCACATTGTTTTGCTTACGAAGCGCCTCGATCAAGTGGGTTGTTCCCAACACGTTGACCGAGCAATAACGAGACGGCTCATCGTAAGACTGGCCGGTACCGGTTTCTGCTGCCAGGTGATACACCAACTCCGGATCAGCTTTGCTTACTGCTTGCATGAGCGCCTGGGCATCGGCGACATCGCCGCGGACAAAGCGTACGTTCTGCGGCAGGACAGGGTCGACAGCGTCACCACCATGGACCTGAGGGTGCAGGTTGTCGAAGACCCAAATGGAGCGAGAAGCATCTTCCTTGAGCAGGGCCTTGACCAGACGACTACCGATAAAGCCGGCACCGCCGGTAATGAAAATACGCTGTGTCATTGATTTGTTACCTGGGAATGTAGTGGTGTTGAGCAAACCAAGTCGTCAACTATTCGGACGGCGGCATCGCCTTCCAAGATCATACGTTTTACAAAACGCTCGGAAAGGTGCTTGAACTCTGGCACTTGGCTTTCATCCAGAACGCGCTCGATGAACGCGGACCAGTTCGCCATCTGCTCGATGGCGTAAAGTGGAGCGTAGGTCTGGGTGTCGAGATCGCCCTTGACCACAGCAACCGGCAACCCGCGCGCTGCTGCATCGAGAGCCACAGTAGAAGGACTGGTGATAACCGCCTTCATTCGACCCAACAACCCGCCAGCGGTATATCGCTCCCATTCGGGCTGTTTGGGATCGGCGATGATCAGATTCGAGGCGACGGGCTTGTCTCCCTTGTAACGGGAGGTCAGCCACAGCCCCGCATGATGAGGCTTGATCAAAAAGGTGACAGCAGGGAATTGTTCCGCCAGCGCAGTTACCCCTGCAAGAAAAAACTGCCGATATTCTTCGGAGTATCGATGCCAATGCAGGTTTTCAAAGACACCAACCACGCAAGCTTCGGGAGCGATCAACGTATCCAGATTGGCAACTTCTTCCTGGCCCACCTTGGAGCAGCCAACCGAAACGCATTTTGCGCGGGTAGCTGGGCTGATATCGGCGTGCAAGGTTTCCAGCCCGCCCCAAAGGTAAATCCTGTCGGCGGCGAAATTGATCCGGTCTATCGATTGGATCTTGTCGCTGTAGGTCAAGCCCACATTCTCGAGACCATGTTGCAAGGTCGCAGTCATGACGCCGGCGACCTTCGCCGCTTCGGTAAGGGCGCGACTGAATCGATGAGGACTGAGATTGGTTTCCGATACCGTCAGCAGCACTCTGGTCCGGGAGCTGAGGCGGAATGAAGCCAATGGCTCGGTGGCTGATACTATTCGGACATTGATCTGATGAAGTGACAGGGTTTTCATCACTCGCGGAGAAGCTTTAAGCAATGCGTCGCTGCACACCACTTGCAGCGCTATCTCGCGCTGCTTGAGTTCAAGCATGATCGGCAGCGCAAGATCCAGGTCCTGGACCAGATGCAGTACCACAACGACCTCCGCTTCGCAGGAGTCTGCACCGGAGCGTTGCGCGATGGCCAATTGCACCGCATCCTGCCACAGAGAGCCAATGACAGCAGAACTGAAGTGTTGCTCAATCAGCGTCCGTGCAAGCGCTACGTCCTGGCGACCATTTTCGGTGCTCGACAGATAACGACGCAGCCCCTGCAAAAAATCACCGGTCATGATGCTGCCGGCCAACGGCGACAGTGCAGGCGTTGCGGTAGCGACGACGGGAATGCCTCGTGTCAGGGCATGAACCGTTCGATTGGCGGACTTGCAGACGCTGAACGGGTCGCAAGAGTTGGGGATCAGAACAACCCGTGAAACAGCCATCCAATCGTCGACAACGTTGATCGACCATTCCAAATAGCGTGATGCAATTGCCATCGGCTTGATAAAGCGCTCGTACTTGGCAGCATTGTTACTGATCACCACAAGCTCAACCGGATACTCCAGTGCAATAGCTTCCAGTGCATCCTGGATGAGAAGCAAGTCGAGCATGCCGAAGTCGGCGTAATCGGCACCGTGATTACCGAACCACAGCAAATACATGGTTTTCGACGGATCAGGAGCTGGTGCATTTGAAACAACAGCTGGGATCGCAGGAACTGCGACAACCGTTGTCTTTTTGAAGACCGCTGCTAGTCTCCGGAGCGGGCGCAAGGGCACCCACGCAATGGCCATAACGGTTGAGATCGAACCATCCCTGCCACGCTTTTTCCTGATACGTTGCAATTGTTTCTTCAGCAAGCCCTTGAAGACGTTCAGCAAACGCTTGAGCGTGTAGATACCGCCTGAGTCCTTGATTTCATTCGACAGCCTCATGAACCGGCTGCGCCACAAGGAGGGAGCCATGGATTTTTCCATCGCCATGGCATCTTCGACAAGCTTGCGGCCTTCGTTCGTTACCCTTTCAGAAGCCAGGCCATCCGGAATGACGTGTACGACAACGCCTGGCACATGGGCCTTTATGACGTCTGACAAAGGTTCAGTGGTTGTCACAACAGCAGTTGCGAATTGGGCCATTCTGATGAACATTTCGCCATGCGTGCCCAACGGCCCCTTGCCATAACCAGGCACAAAAACGTTGTCACATAGGTCGATGATGACGGGTATGCTCAGCGCCCGGGCACGCTGAACCAATGCCAGGCTTTCAACAGAAAAAGCTTTGACGACAACAAGGGCATCAAGACTTTCAAGATTGACAGGGCCTTGACTGGTAAACAGACTGCAGATAAATCCTTGTGCTTCAAGTGCCAACAAAGGAAGTAATGCCCGGTAGCGCACGCTGGCCATGTCGAGCGACAGTGAGGCAACGCACCAGCCTACGTTTATCTGATGTCTATCCATAAGACCTTCCATCTCTGAACACTTCCCCGCCCCTTCGGTCAATGCAATAACAAACGGACCGGCCAATAAATAAAAAACTGATGAAAAAGAGATATATCGACCCGCGACCACGAATAGATACAGATTCGTGGTATCGCGCTCGCGACCTGAATCAAAGGGTCTGCTCATGCAGGGCAAGCTCAGCCCGAACGCGAGTCATAATTGCTTATTCTACCGAACACATACCGATTCGCGGGCTTTTTTTGACGCAAGGCATTCTGGACGATATTCATCCAGGGATCATGACACGCATCAAACAGACCAGCTTGCTCGACAAGGCCAGAACCAACGACCAAGAACTCTAATGAGCGACTAACATGCATTTTAACACCCGCGATGGGCGGTGCCGACCGACGACGATGCCCCCCCGAGGACTGCTCGCCGGTATCACCCGACCTAGCACACCAACTATTTTTGAATAAAGGGGGCCTACGGAGTGCTGACCGCTTTTGTCAATCCGGGTGATCAAAGCCATGACGATATTTGAGCACTTTTGCAGGCACACCGCCCACGATAGCTCCTCGATCGACGGTTTTATTGACAACCGATCCCGCGGCGATTATGGCACCATCATGGATTGTGACCCCATCCAGGATACGACTCCCCGTCCCGATCCATATGTCACTGCCCATCTGAATGCCTTTTCGAGTGAGGCCCTGCTTGGCAATAGGCACTGTAGAGTCATCGAAAATGTGATTGGCAGGAATGACGACGGTATGCGCCGCAATCCGCACATAATTCCCGGTTTTCAGCCCGCCATGACCATAAAGCACACAATATGGGTTAACCGAATTGGATTTACCCAACTCTATTCGCCCACCCGGCCCAGTGTCCAGGATTGCGCCGGGATGGAGTATGCTTCCGTCACCTATAACAATGGTTGAGTCCGAGTTGGTACAAATAAGTCGCGCGCCGGACTTTATGACCACCCGCTTTCCAATTACGATATTGGAAAGACACCCCTCAAAATAAGCATCCGGCGCGACCTGAACCCCCTCTCCAAAGGAGACGGTTATTTCTTCTTCTATTTTATTTGAAGAACAAAAGAACTGCCTTATCCTCGAAAGAATGATATTCATTAATATTTCACTACGTATGCTTTCGTCCTATTCGGTGCTTCATCTCCGTATCGGATTTGAGCTAGTGTTTCAGGCTTATCTTTAAAAAACTGATCAATAGCCTTTCCTGCCATCGGGTAATTTACAGAATTATAGTCATCAAAAAAAATCACCCCCCCCTTGACCATACGAGGATAGAAGTACTCCAAACACTCAATGTGCGGCTCGAACAAATCACAATCGATATTAACGTAGTGATATTTCTGTTCTTCCAGCAATGGTAGCGAGTGACTAAAAAGGCCTTCATGCAACTCGACGTAGCGACTCAGATCAGCTCTATCGATCAGAGCTTGAACCCCTGCAAGAGACGTCTCTGTAAATAAAGTCTTATTCAGATAAGTCGCATCAGCCGGCGCGAACAGCTTGTCTTGATCCGAAAGTGGCGGCAGACCGCTAAATGTATCCAAGCCCAGCATTTTAAAAGGTATACCGCTCTCACGCGCATACTTTGCGCACGCCACAAGACTGCTACCCGTAAAAACGCCGCACTCCACTGCATTGAACCTGGAGAGCCTGCGGACACCTCTATTCCAGAAGAAATCTCCCCAGGGATTTGTTTTCTTTTTCTGCCTTTCACTTCGGAGAAAATTGGCAATGGCTATTTGAAAGCCATGAAGAACAGGAACCCGCTCGAAAAAAATATCGGGAAATGGAGGAACATGCGGAAACTCGAGCGACGCATTGAACTTAAGCTTCTTTTTTTTCACAACACCATTACTGGACATTTTTACACCCTCGAACTGGAAAGGGCCAAGCCCAAGTCAACGATGCCAGTTTGGCCTGACACCGAAGTAACATCGAAATTAAAAAAGTTTTGCGACATCTCAAGTGGCACGGCGGCATCCCCCACCACTTCATTGACAATATAGCTCAAGAAATACTTCCCGCCGAGCAAGTGATTGTTAAATGAAAACTCCAAGTGATACTCATCCCCTTCAACCACATCATGCAGCAGTGGACCGCACTCCGCCCCATCAATTGCACATACAGTAATACCAGAACTGTTCCTGATACCAAAATTAAACGCTATACACTCCGCTGAACTCGCAGCTAAAAACTTAGCCTTGAACACATACTGATTTGCCTGATCCTTATACTCCAAGGAAAAATCTTTAATCATTTCAGCAGTCGATGAAAGCTTACTGATCTCCGACTTACCCATTGAGCGAGCTTTCGGCTGCTGTTCGCTTCGTACACTTTTGTACACTTCGATGGCCTCAAAGACGGATCCATCGTGGATTTTCTTGCCACCCTCGATGACGACAGCCCGGGTACAAAAATTCGCTAGCAAATTCTGGTTGTGCGTCACCAACAGAAAAGTCTGCCCCGAATCACGCATCTCCCTGATACGGTCGTAACATTTCATACGAAAGCTGGCGTCGCCGACAGCCAACGTCTCATCAATAATGATCAAGTCGGCATCAACATGAACTGCACAGGCGAATGCAAGGCGAGACTGCATACCCGACGAATAGGTTCGCATAGGCTGATCAAAATAATCACCTAAATCGGCGAACGCTATGATGTCAGCTATCCTGCGATCAGCGCCTTGCTTGTTAATGCCCTGAATACTGCAAAAAAGATAAGCGTTTTCTCTACCGGTGAAACTCATGTTAAAGCCGGCAGTGAGCCCGAGCAATGTAGCAATACGGCCATATCGGGACACTTGACCGTCAGTGGGCTCAATCACATTTCCCAAAATCCCCAGCAGTGTTGACTTACCGGCACCATTCCGCCCAATAATCCCAACCGTCTCACCACTGCGAACTTCCAGATCAATGCCATCCAGAACTTTTTTACCGCCAACCCCCTTCGACGCTCGTTTCAGCAACGCATCGAAAAAGACAGTCATTGGTCGCAAGGAACTTGCGTAGCTTTTGCTTATACTTGATGCTTCAAGAAGCAGGCGATTGCGTTCAATATTAGACAACATCGGCGACCACCCCTTTGATCCTGTTAAACAACCAAACAGAAAAAACACTTAAAATAAGCGCCGACGAAAGCAGAGAAAGAAAAACAATTAGAGAAGGCCCCCTACCAAAAACCAAGGCCTCCCTTATAGGTTCGACTATAACGGTCAGTGGATTAAGCCAAAGAATGAAACGATACGCTTCCGGCGCAAGACTGACAGGATATGAGATGGGAGCGGCATAAAAAAGCACGCGCATCAGCAACCTGACTGCCTCTGAGATATCCCCAATAAAAGGGCCAACCATCGATAAAATCAAAGAAAGCGCGGAAATAATAGTCAAAGACAACATTAACAAAATCAAAGCCCAAGCAATCCCAGGCAAGCTAACCACAGAAAATGCCATGCATAAAACCAGCACCATCGTCGCGTATATTATACCGTGGACGTAGGCACGCATGAGATTCGCAAGCCAGATCACCCACAAAGGAAACGGCGACTTGACAACATAAGTTCTTTTGCTCGCATAGACCACCGTAGACGAGTTAACAACATCGGAGACAAGCAAATATATCGACAAGCCGATAAAAAACGGCAACACAAAACCAACGGACACATTAGAACCGGGTTCATTCCAACTTACTTTTAATATGCCACCAAAAACAACTGTATAAACAAACAATAAACACAGCGGTGTCAGGACCATCCAAAAGACACCTAGAAAGGATCTTTTGTATTTAGCCTGCAGGTCGCGTCTTGCCAAATCCCATGCTAACCTAAAGCATTCTGCGAACTTCATAAAAACCTCAAAAAATGGATACAACAAATATCCAGTTCAAATATTCTCAGGCGCGAAATTATAAGGAAACACCGCCGAAAAAGCGAGCGCGATGGCATATCAATACCACATGATCACGACTATCCTTCCTACCGAGCACTGCTGGACAATTCATCGGATCATCCATCCACCACTCTCAACCCAGCCCTCCAACCCACAGCCCATCTGCTCGCTTGGCAGGCCAAGTCGGATCTCGACGATCCAGACAAAGAGGTCACCAGCGGGCCGAGGGCGAGAGCCCTCCCCCTCTTCACTCGCGCCCAGCTGCCCTTGCTGAAGTAACAGACGAAGACACCACAATAAAGCACAGCATGCCGACTCGAACTTATGTCCTGCCCGCCTTTAATAAATAGGCAACAAAAATAAGCGGTAAATACGCCATGCAAATTCCCGCCACAACGTTCAAATAATCCTGACTAACCAAGATCGAAACAGGTAGCAAAAAAACAACATTAATGGCGACCACACTCACCGTCACTTTTTTATGCCCCCAACGACGCGCCGCTTTTTGATAGGCATGGCTGCTATGGGCTTGATAAACCTTATCTCCACCTATGAGGCGTCGAATTAGCGTCCATGTCGCGTCAACAATAAAAACCCCCAGCAGAATCAACCAGTTCCAGATCAATTCAGGCTTGCTCCAGGCCGACTGAAGCGCCATTGCACCGAGAATAATGCCAAGGAAACCGCTCCCCGCATCCCCCATGAAAATCCGGGCCAGCGGAAAATTCCAGCAAAGAAAACCCACAACAGCCCACACCAGTATCAGGGGAGCCCAGATCAGCTCAATAACGCCGCCCATCCAATAGATCAGACACATCCCTAGACATACGCTGATAGCCTCAACACTGGCCAAACCATCGATACCGTCCATGAAGTTGTAGAGATTGAGCAACCAGACCAGATAAATCGCACCAACGACACCACCGAACCATCCCGGCGTCAACGAAACACCCAATAGCTCAATGGGCGCTATCCCGCCGAACCAGAACAACACCCAAACCGCCGCTATAAAGTGCCCTAGCAAGCGCCATCTCGCGGCGATATGCCCATGGTCGTCGGCGAAGCCGATTACCGCAGTCAACATACCCGCGCCTGACAGCGCCATCAGTGCCGGCAGCGACAACAAATCCAACAATGCGAGAACTGGAAGCGCGAGCAAAAAAGCGATAACGATTGATACGCCCCCACCGCGAGGCGTGGGAACCGAATGAGCGCTACGCTCGTTCGGAATATCCATCAGGCTTCGGGACAAGGCATACCGGCGCAAAAACCCGGTCAACCCGCATGAAACGGCAAACACCAATACCAACAGCGTAAAAATCATCTTGCCTCTTTATCCCGGTAATGGTCAGCTGCCTGACGCAAGGCCCTTTCTGTACTGACAGGCGGATGCCATCCAAGCACCTCACGCGTGTGCTGGATATCCACCTGTAAAGAGCTGCATAACCGCTCGGCAACCCCCGACGCTCCGATCATCGAGGCAACAACGCTCAACAATCGCGCAGGCACAGGTAACAGTCTCGCGATCTTACCCAGTGCAAAGGCCATACGGCGCAGCAACTGACTAGTGGACAGATCCTCACCATCGCTGACCAAAAAAACCTGACCGGCGGCAGCAGGATTGTCGATACAGGTAACCACCAGGTCCGTGAGATTTCCGAGCGCAACCAGACTGCGCCGATTATCGATGGCCCCCAATGGCAAAGGCACGCCGCGATCCAGCCAACGCATCATGCTGAGGAAATTGGCTTTGACACCCGGCCCGTAAACGAGGGGCGGACGGATAACCACAACCTCCATCCCGGTTTCTTGGCTGATTTGCCACAACGCAACCTCCGCCTCATGCTTGGACACGCCATAAGGATCGACTGGCGCAGGTAAATCCGTCGCCTTGAACGGTACATTGCGTACCGTGCTTTCGCCATTCACCTTGATTGAGCTGATAAAAATAAAACGCTTCACTCCGGATTCTGCTGCACGCCTTGCAAGCCGAACGGTGCCCTCGACATTGGCCTTACGAAACTCCGCGAGGCTGTCCGCAGCCGCTTCATTCATGACATGCACTCTGGCCGCACAATGAACGACGACCCCCCCCTCCTCCAGCACTGGCATGCCTATCGGCAGATCCAGATCAAAGGGAACGACCCGGCATAAACCACTCAATCGAGAGCTTGCGCGAACTGCCGCGACGGGCGCGAACTTCTTGTCGAGCAACAATCTGAAGACCACGGCTTCACCGACAAACCCGGTCGCACCCGTTACTAAAACTTGCGGGCCTTTCATCTACTTTTACTTCCGATCAATGCCGCTGCCCAACAAATCAAAAAAAAGAACACTTTATCCCGTACCCGCCGACGACATTTCCAGGCACTAAAAGAGAGCCTCAATAGCTGCCCGCGCCCCAGACGTAGCCAGCCTCGAACGAAAGGATCAGCACTTTGCCCTACTTGACGCGCTATTAGTCGGACTTGGGAGAACCACCAACCATCATGAATAGTCTTGTAACGCGCAATTAATGGATTGATGCCGGTGTTAGCCCCAATCTGGTTTCGCTCGTGCTGACGATATTGCATGGACGGTTGCGGATCGATAAACCATTTGAAGCCATGGCTGCGCGCAAAGGCATAGCAATACCAATCGTGCAGACTGACACCTTGCAGCTCAGTCCAATTGGCTAACAGTGACGCCTTTAAAGCCCCCATTACCCTGCTACTCATCACATACGTGCAACCTGGCCCAGCTGCTTCAAACAGGAAGTCCCACGCAACCTGAGGCTGAGCCTTATCGAGCAACTGTGTCCTGCCGCTCGACCAAAAAGCGATGACATTGCTGGAGTAGGCATCTACATTCAGGGTATGAATCGTGCCGGTCGCGCGCTGAAGCTTATCCACGTGCCAGATATCATCCTGATCGGCAAAGGCGACAAAGTCATAGCCTTCAAAGTCGACATCGCGAATGAGGCGAAAGAAGTTACGGGAGGCACCACCAAAACTACCGGCGGCCGGCAAAACTAAAACCTTGAGGTGATCAGCCGCATAAGCTGCACACCAGGCTTCGGTGCCATCAGTGGAAGGATCGATACTGATATAAACGGTTACGTCGACAGCTGACTGGTCGAGAATCGAGGCCAACTGCTCCTCGATCCACTGCATGCCATTGTAGGCAGCCAGCAAAACCGCAACCTTGGGATGTTTTACTGGCATGCCATTCCTGCCTGGGCCGATTAAACGCGACTGCTCGAAAGGTTTAGCCTTCGAATCAGTGGGAAGGCGAGTCCAGCAGTTTCTGCAGATATTGACCATAACCAGTCTTCTTCAGGGCATCAGCCTGAGTGCCCAGCTGCTCCGCACTAATCCAGCCATTGTGGTAAGCGATCTCTTCCAGGCACGCCACTTTCAGGCCTTGTCGCTGCTCAATGGTGTGCACGAAGTGGCTGGCTTCCAACAGCGAATCATGGGTACCGGTGTCCAGCCAGGCGAAGCCACGGCCGAGCATTTCAACGTTGAGAGTCTTTTGCTCGAGGTACGCACGGTTAACATCAGTAATTTCCAGCTCGCCACGTGCGGATGGCTTGATGTTCTTGGCGATTTCGACAACCTGGTTGTCATAGAAGTACAGGCCGGTCACCGCGTAGCTGGATTTTGGCTTCAGCGGTTTCTCTTCGATGCTCAAGGCTCGGCCGGAAGCATCGAACTCGACCACACCGAAACGCTCTGGATCCGACACGTGATAGCCGAATACCGTCGCGCCGTGCTCTTGAGTGGTAGCGGAACGCAGGTTTTCCGAGAAGTGCTGACCGTAGAAGATGTTGTCGCCCAGGATCAGGCAGCAAGGGTCCTTGCCGATGAATTCTTCGCCGATGATGAAGGCTTGCGCCAGACCGTCCGGGCTAGGTTGCTCGGCGTAGCTCAACTTGATGCCGTACAGGCTGCCATCACCCAGCAATTTTTGAAAACTTGGCAGGTCTTCTGGGGTGGAGATAATCAGGATTTCGCGCATGCCGGCGAGCATCAGCACCGACAGCGGATAGAAGATCATTGGCTTGTCGTAGATCGGCAGCATCTGCTTGGACACGCCGAGAGTCAGCGGGTGCAGACGAGTGCCCGAGCCGCCAGCGAGGATAATGCCTTTACGATTTGTCGTGGTCATTTATTCAGGACTTCCATCAGCATTCGGGTGACACCACTTTGCCAATCCGGCAAGTGTAGAGAAAAATTGTCGCGCAGCTTCTGAGTGTTCAACCGTGAATTCAGAGGGCGGCGCGCCGGTGTTGGGTAGGCGGTTGTGTCTATCGGATTGACCGACGTAACGGCGAGCTCTTCACCGTTGGCCTTGGCAAAACCGATCACATGGCTGGCATAGCCGTGCCAGGACACTTCGCCGGCGGCCGCCAGGTGATACAGGCCCGCCAGTTCAGGACGTTGCATGACTTGCTGAATGGCCAACGCCGTCACGTCGGCAATCAAATCTGCTCCGGTCGGGGCACCGATCTGGTCAGCGATAACGCTCAGGGTGTCGCGGTCCTTGGCCAGACGCAGCATGGTCTTGGCGAAGTTGTTGCCGCGCGCGCCATAGACCCAGCTGGTGCGGAAGATCAGGTGCTTGCAGCCCGAGGCAGCAATCGCTAGCTCGCCGGCCAGTTTGCTGGCGCCGTAATGATTCACCGGGGCGACGGCATCGGTTTCTTGCCATGGCTTCATACCTTCACCGCTGAACACGTAATCGGTGGAGTAGTGAATCAGCCAGGCGCCCAGGGATGCAGCCTCTTCAGCCATGACCTGACTCGCCTGACCGTTTACGCGGTCGGCCAGCTCGGTCTCGGATTCAGCTTTATCGACAGCGGTGTAGGCCGCAGCGTTGACGATGACGTCGGGCTTGACCTGACGGATCGTCGCACGCAGTGCATCGAGGTCAGACAGGTCACCGCTCAAACCATCGACCGGGTGACGATCCAGGGCGATCAACTCGCCAAGTGGCGCAAGGGAACGTTGCAGCTCCCAGCCGACCTGGCCGTTTTTTCCCAACAGGAGGATTTTCATGCCTTGTCCGAACGATCCGTGTAGTTCTGGTCGATCCATTGCTGGTAGCTGCCGCTCTTCACGTGAGCCACCCACTCAGTGTTGTTGAGGTACCACTCGACGGTCTTACGGATGCCGGTTTCAAAAGTTTCTTCCGGCGTCCAACCCAGCTCGCGCTGGATTTTGCTGGCGTCGATCGCATAGCGCTGGTCGTGGCCTGGGCGATCCTGAACGTAGGTGATCAGGCTGGCGTGTGGACGATGAGCGGAGTCCGGACGCAGTTCGTCGAGCAGTGCGCACAGGGTATGCACCACTTCGATGTTTTGCTTCTCGTTATGGCCGCCGATGTTGTAAGTCTCGCCGATTACGCCTTCGGTCACGACTTTGTAGAGCGCGCGGGCGTGGTCTTCGACGTAGAGCCAGTCACGAACCTGGTTGCCTTTGCCGTAGACCGGCAGCGGCTTGCCTTCCAGTGCGTTGAGGATGATCAGCGGGATCAACTTCTCAGGGAAATGGCAGGGACCATAGTTGTTCGAGCAGTTGGTTACCAGGGTCGGCAGGCCGTAGGTACGGCTCCAGGCGCGAACCAGGTGATCGGAACTGGCCTTGCTGGCCGAGTACGGCGAGCTCGGCTGATACGGAGTGGTTTCGGTGAAGAGGTCTTCCGGACCTTCAAGGTCTCCGTAGACTTCGTCGGTGGAAATATGGTGGAAGCGGAAGTTGGCTTTGCGCGCATCATCCAGCGCCGCCCAATAATGGCGCGCAGCTTCCAGCAAGGTGTAGGTGCCGATGATGTTGGTCTGGATGAATTCAGACGGACCGGAGATCGAGCGGTCAACGTGGGACTCTGCGGCCAGGTGCATGATGGCATCCGGTTGGTGTTCACGCAGGACACGGTCCACTTGATCACGGTCGCAGATATCAACGCGCTCGAACACGTAACGCGAGCTTTGGCTGACTTCGGCCAATGACTCAAGGTTACCGGCATAAGTCAGCTTATCGACGTTAACGACAGAGTCGGCAGTGTTGGAGATGATATGACGAATGACTGCCGAGCCGATAAATCCGGCGCCGCCGGTTACTAGAATTTTCACGCGAAACCATACCCTTAAGTTACTGACAGGGCCGCCAACCGCGCACTGTCTAATCCATGAATACAAAAGCCATCAAGTTCGCCGAGGCTTCTGACAGAGTCAGTCTGAACCGATTAGGGAATGCCCTATCGACCAAGCGCAGCATTTTACAGCTTAATAAAGGTTTTACTAATGGATATGGACAAGCTGCGACGCAAATCCCACGCCTGCAACGGGCTTATCGCAATCAGACAAGGCGCTTGCGTGAGGCTCTGGACGCACGCCCCAGAAACCAGCCCAGAATGGGGCCGATCACCATGCCGACCAGCAGCGCAATTACCATGATCAGCGATACTGGCAACTGCGGGCCTGCCCAGCCCAGGAAAAGCAGCGACACACTCTGCTGGTTCTCAAGAACGAACGCCAGGATCGCCAGAACGAGCAGCAGGACAAATACAGCGAGAAGTACGCGCTTGAGGTTACGCATCAGCGGTTCCTTGAAGTGCAGCAGCTGTCAAAGCCCCTCCTCCTCGTCCTCATTCACACGATCGCGCAGTTCTTTGCCTGGCTTGAAGTGAGGAACGAACTTGCCGTCGAGGCTGACGGACTGACCGGTTTTCGGATTGCGCCCTACGCGCGGTGCGCGATAGTGCAAGGAGAAGCTGCCAAAACCACGGATCTCGATGCGATCACCGGTGGCCAGACATTGGGACATTTGCTCAAGCATGGTCTTGATGGCCAGCTCCACATCCTTGGATGAGAGCAGCCCTTGATGGGTGACAATTCGTTCGATCAACTCCGACTTCGTCATATTTTTCCCTTCTTTTTCAAGCAGCTAGATCAGCGCTTCAAAGGTTTTAGCACGCCCTGAGAAATTTGAACAGCCCGAGTTTTGACATATCTTCATCGGCAACGAGATGCCCGATTTCAGGGCAGCGGAACACTGATGAATTCACTCACCTGCATATGACCAGCATGGTGCGTGTCAGATAACCCGCGGGATTGAAGCCGAAAGGGAACACATCTTCTTCCTTGGCGTCGTCGGACCTTACGATGACTTTGTAGCCCGCCCCCTTACACTCCTTGGCCGCTCGCTTGTGACACCTCTCCCACCCCGAGCCCAACCCGGAGCAATCGACCTCTATGCCACTGACCCCACGCACCGCGTGAGTCTTGGCGCTGGTGGTACAACCTGCCAATGCCAGTACTGCCATCACGACAATGAGCTTGTTCATTCACTTCCTTATGCCGGATGCACAACCCGGCGGTCGTTCACTTCAGACTAAGCCTAGCCTTGAATAGACGATTGACCTGTATGAAGCTACAGACAACTTATGTAGATCATTGGTTTCACGAAAGAAATATTGCAGCGTCCGCACGCTTGGGATTCACCAAATCGCAGGCACAAAAAAGGGCGACCGAAGTCGCCCTTTTTCTATGGTCTGACAGAACTCAGTTCTGTTTGGCCATTGCTTGACGCAGCAGTGCCGCCATAGTGGTGTCACTTGCCTCACCTTCCGGAGCAGTTTTCAGGCTCTGGATGGCTTCTTTCTCTTCAGCGTCGTCTTTCGACTTGATGGAGAGCTGGATTACGCGGCTCTTACGATCAACGCTGATGATCTTGGCTTCTACTTCCTGGCCTTCTTTCAGAACGTTGCGCGCGTCTTCAACGCGGTCACGGCTGATTTCGGAGGCTTTCAGAGTCGCTTCGATATCGTCGGCCAGAGTGATGATGGCGCCTTTGGCGTCAACTTCTTTCACGATGCCTTTAACGATGGCGCCTTTGTCGTTCTCTTGAACGTACTCGGAGAACGGATCGCTTTCCAGCTGCTTGATACCCAGGGAGATGCGCTCGCGCTCTGGGTCAACCGACAGGATAACGGTGTCCAGTTCGTCGCCTTTCTTGAAGCGGCGAACGGCTTCTTCGCCCACTTCGTTCCAGGAGATGTCGGACAGGTGAACCAGACCGTCGATGCCGCCGTCCAGACCAATGAAGATACCGAAATCGGTGATCGACTTGATGGTGCCGGAGATTTTATCGCCCTTGTTGAACTGGCCAGAGAAATCTTCCCATGGGTTGGATTTGCACTGTTTGATGCCGAGGGAGATACGACGACGCTCTTCGTCGATGTCCAGAACCATGACTTCCACTTCGTCGCCGACTTGTACGACTTTCGAAGGGTGGATGTTCTTGTTGGTCCAGTCCATTTCGGAAACGTGTACCAGACCTTCAACGCCTTCTTCCAGCTCAGCGAAGCAGCCGTAGTCGGTCAGGTTGGTTACGCGAGCGGTAACACGAGTGCCTTCTGGGTAACGGGCTTTGATAGCAACCCATGGATCTTCGCCCAGTTGCTTCAGGCCCAGGGAAACACGATTGCGCTCGCGATCGTACTTCAGAACCTTGACATCGATCTCGTCGCCAACGTTGACGATTTCGGAAGGATGCTTGATACGTTTCCAAGCCATGTCGGTAATGTGCAGCAGGCCATCGACGCCACCCAGATCGACGAATGCGCCGTAATCGGTGAGGTTCTTGACGATACCTTTGACTTGTTGGCCTTCCTGCAGGGATTCCAGCAGAGCTTCACGCTCAGCGGAGTTCTCGGCTTCGAGGACGCTACGACGGGAAACGACAACGTTGTTGCGCTTCTGGTCAAGCTTGATGACCTTGAATTCCAGTTCTTTGCCTTCCAGGTGCGTGGTATCGCGCACTGGACGGACGTCAACCAGAGAACCTGGCAGGAACGCACGGATGCCGTTAACGTCGACAGTGAAGCCGCCTTTAACCTTACCGTTGATAACGCCCTTGACCACTTCTTCGGCTGCGAAGGCTGCTTCCAGAACAATCCAGCATTCAGCGCGCTTGGCTTTTTCACGGGACAGCTTGGTTTCACCAAAGCCGTCTTCAACCGAGTCCAGAGCAACGTGAACTTCGTCACCGACGTTGATGTTCAGCTCGCCAGCATCGTTGTAGAACTGCTCAAGCGGGATGAGTGCTTCAGACTTCAGGCCAGCGTGAACGGTTACCCAGCGAGCCTGGTAATCGATATCAACGATAACACCGGTGATGATGGAGCCTGCCTGAAGGTTCAGGGTTTTTAGGCTTTCTTCAAAGAGTTCCGCAAAGCTTTCGCTCATTTTAATTCCTGTTGAATAAGGGCGAAGGATACGCCCATCTCCACATCCCAGACGATGTGGGTTACGTTCATTTAAAGAAACGACACAGGACTATGACTGGTCCCCTGGGTCGTTTCTTGGTCACCCGGCGATATCGCGAATGGCGATCTCGCTCATGATGCGTTCCAGCACCTGATCGATGGACAATTCCGTGGAATCCAGCTGTATGGCGTCAGCCGCCGGTTTGAGCGGGGCTACCGCTCGCTGGGTGTCACGCTCATCGCGCGCACGTATCTCATCTAGCAGACTCGACAGACTAACACCATCGACTTTGCCCTTCAACTGCAAGTATCGACGGCGCGCACGCTCCTCCGCACTGGCCGTGAGGAAAATCTTCAATGGCGCATCGGGAAATACCACCGTGCCCATGTCACGACCATCGGCCACCAGACCCGGCAATTCCTGAAAGGCGCGCTGGCGCTGCAACAATGCCTCGCGAACGGCGGGCAATGCAGCAACCTGCGAGGCACCCGAGCCGACGCTTTCGGTGCGGATCACATCGCTGACTTCATCACCCTCCAGAATAATGCGCTGCAGCTGACCGTCGGTCGCCGCGATGAATTGCACATCCAGATGAGCGGCGAGCTTCTTGAGCAGCTCCTCATTGGTCAGATCGACGCCATGGTTATACGCCGCGAACGCCAGCAATCGATACAGCGCACCGGAGTCCAACAGATTCCAGCCCAGACGCTTGGCCAGTATCCCGGCTACAGTGCCTTTGCCAGAGCCACTTGGCCCATCAATGGTGATGACCGGTGCAATGATTTTCACGACTGCGCCTCTTGTGCAACACGGATACCGACCTGCGCGCACAGCGCGAGGAAGTTCGGGAACGAGGTCGCGACGTTGGCGCAATCATGGATGCGGATCGGCGCAGTGGCGCACAGTGAAGCCACGCTGAAGGCCATGGCAATCCGGTGATCGCCGTGACCGTGCACTTCGCCGCCGCCGATCTGGCCGCCGTCGATGATGAGGCCGTCCGGAGTGGGCTCGCACTTGACGCCCAGCGCCAGCAGACCGTCCGCCATGACCTGGATCCGGTCCGATTCCTTCACGCGCAGCTCTTCGGCGCCGCGCAGCACAGTACGACCTTCGGCACAGGCAGCAGCCACGAACAGCACCGGAAACTCGTCGATGGCCAACGGAACCAGCGCTTCGGGAATCTCGATACCTTTGAGTTTAGCTGCCCGTACGCGCAAGTCCGCTACCGGTTCGCCGCCGACTTCACGCTGGTTTTCCAGAGTGATGTCCGCGCCCATCAGACGCAGGATGTCGATCACGCCGGTACGGGTCGGGTTGATGCCGACGTGCTCGAGCACCAGCTCCGAACCTTCGGCGATCGACGCTGCCACCAGGAAGAACGCCGACGACGAGATATCGCCCGGCACTTCAATGTGGGTCGCAGTCAACTTGTGGCCGGACTCGACCGAAGCGGTCGCGCCGTTGACGGTCACCGGGTAGCCGAAGCCGCGCAGCATGCGCTCGGTATGATCGCGAGTCGGTGCCGGCTCGGTGACGGTGGTCTTGCCCTCGGCGTACAGCCCCGCCAGCAGCAGGCAGGATTTAACCTGGGCACTGGCCATCGGCATGGTGTAAGTCAGGCCCTTGAGCTTGTTGCCGCCACGAATGGTCATCGGTGGACGACCGTCAGCGGCGGTCTCGATCACGGCGCCCATTTCACGCAGCGGATTGGCCACGCGATTCATCGGACGCTTGGACAATGAAGCGTCGCCGGTCAGGGTGCTGTCGAAGTTCTGCGCAGCCAACAGGCCAGACAGCAGACGCATCGAAGTGCCGGAGTTACCCAGATAGATCGGCCCCGGTGCAGGCTTGAGGCCATGCAGGCCGACGCCGTGAATGGTCACACGACCGTGGTGCGGACCTTCGATGACGACGCCCATGTCGCGGAAAGCTTGCAGGGTCGCCAGGGCGTCTTCGCCCTCGAGGAAACCTTCCACTTCGGTGACGCCTTCGGCCAGGGAACCGAGCATGATCGAGCGGTGGGAAATCGATTTGTCGCCCGGTACACGAATCCGCCCAGTCAGGCGGCCACCAGGTTGTGCCAGGAAAATCAGATCGTTGGAATTCATAGCGTCCACATAGGCCCGGCGGGCCAGGATTTTACTGAAATGCTCGCGGGCAACCCGGGCGCGAGTGAACACGCCCAACAATTGGTGCCCATCCCCTGCATCGACCGCGTCGCGCAAGGCGTCGAGGTCGCTGCGAAATGTATCGAGTGTGCGCAGGACAGCTTCGCGGTTGGCGAGGAAGATGTCGTGCCACATGACCGGGTCGCTACCGGCGATTCTTGTGAAATCGCGGAAACCGCCCGCAGCGTAACGGAAGATCTCAAGATTTTCATTGCGTTTGGCCAACGAATCGACCAAACCGAACGCCAGCAAGTGCGGCAAATGGCTGGTCGCCGCCAACACTTCATCGTGACGCTCGACCTGCATGTGCTCGACGTCGGCGCCCAATTCGCGCCACAACCGGTCGACCACCGCCAGCGCGGCCGGATCGGTCTGATCCAGCGGCGTCAGGATCACTTTATGACGACGGAACAGATCGGCATTGGAGGCTTCCACCCCGCTCTGCTCGGAGCCGGCAATCGGATGCCCCGGCACGAAACGCGCCGGCATGCCGCCAAACGCTTCGGTGGCGGCGCGCACGACATTGCCCTTGGCGCTGCCGACGTCGGTCAGAATCGCTTGCCCCAGGTCCATGCCCGCCAACAGCGCGAGCAGCTTTTCCATGGCCAGGATCGGTACCGCCAGCTGAATCACGTCAGCCCCCTGGCAAGCTGCCGCCAGGTCGACTTCACAGCGATCCACCACCCCCAACTCGACCGCCAGCTTGCGCGATTGCGGGTCGAGATCGACCCCGACCACTTCGCGGCACAGACCGCTTTCACGCAGGCCTTTGGCAAACGAACCGCCGATCAACCCCAGACCGATCACCACCAGGCGACCGATCATAGGTTCAGCAGATTGCAGCGCAGTGACATCAACCACGAGCCATAACCTTGGTCAGCGCCTCGAGGAAGCGGCTGTTTTCCGCCGGCAAACCGATGGTGATGCGCAGGTGGTTCGGCATGCCGTAGTTGGCCACCGGACGCACGATCACACCTTCACGCAGCAA
The DNA here is from genome assembly GCF_030687145.1 of Pseudomonas sp. FP1742. Classification (NCBI taxonomy): domain Bacteria; kingdom Pseudomonadati; phylum Pseudomonadota; class Gammaproteobacteria; order Pseudomonadales; family Pseudomonadaceae; genus Pseudomonas; species Pseudomonas sp. FP1742. The sequence goes on from NZ_CP117460.1 coordinate 4,819,053, forward strand.
CCCCTGGAACACCGGGGCGGCAACGCGACCCAGATCGACACAGATGAAGTTGCCTTTGGAGGGAATCCAGCTCAGCCCCAACTCACGGAAACCCGCCTCAAGCTGCTGCATGCCGGATTGGTTCAGGCGACGACTTTCAGCCAGGTACTCGACGTCTTGCAGCGCGGCACAAGCGGCGGCCAGCGCGAGGCTGTTGACGTTGAATGGCTGCCGTACACGATTCAGCACATCCGCAACCACAGCCGTGGACAAGCCATAACCGACCCGCAGCGACGCCAGACCATAGGCCTTGGAGAAGGTGCGCGAGACCAGCAGGTTCGGATAGGCCGCCAGATAATCCAGGCCATCCGGCAAGTCGCTGCCTTCGGCGTATTCGATGTAGGCCTCGTCCAGCACCACCAGCACATGAGCCGGTACGTCCTGCAGGAATTCATCCAGCGCTTCGGCATTGAACCAGGTCCCGGTCGGGTTGTTCGGGTTGGCGATGAACACCACGCGGGTATCGGCATCGATCGCGGCCAGCATGGCCGGCAGATCGTGCCCCCAGTCTTTGGCCGGGATCACTTTTGCCTGGGCACCAACGGCCTGGGTCACGATCGGATAGACCGCAAACGCATGCTCGCTGAACACCGCATTCAGGCCCGGCGCCAGATAGGCACGCGCCACCAGCTCCAGAATGTCGTTGGAACCGTTGCCCAGCGTTACCTGGCTCAGCTCGACGCGGCACTGATCGGCCAGCAGGGACTTGAGCGCAAAACCGTTGCCGTCCGGATAGCGGGTCAGCTCGGCCAGCGCTTCGCGAATCGCCGCCAGCGCCTTGGGACTGGCGCCCAACGGGTTTTCGTTGCTCGCCAGCTTGACGATGCTGGCCGGATCGAGGTTCAGCTCACGAGCCAGTTCGTCCACGGGCTTGCCCGGAACGTAAGGCGAAAGTTGTTGCACGCCCGGCTGTGCCAGAGCGAGGAAGTTGCCACTCATTTGCTACCGCCCTTAGAGAACTGCTTTCGGGTAGGAACCCAGCACTTTGAGTGCCACTGCTTCCTGACTGATCTTTTCCAGCACACCTTTGACCAGTGGGTCGCGGTGGTGACCGACGAAGTCGATGAAGAACACGTAGGTCCATTTACCGCTGCGCGACGGACGGGTCTCGATGCGCGTCAGGTCGATGCCGTTGTCATGGAACGGCACCAGCAGCTCGTGGAGCGCGCCGGGTTTGTTGCTCATGGAAACGATGATCGAGGTCTTGTCGTCGCCGGTCGGCGGGACTTCCTGGCTGCCGATCATCAGGAATCGCGTGGAGTTGTCCGGGCGGTCCTCGATTTTCTCGGCCAGACGGGTCAACCCGTACAGACCTGCAGCCATGTCACCGGCAATCGCCGCCGAGTTCCACTCACCCTTGACCCGCTTGGCCGCTTCGGCGTTGCTGGACACTGCCACGCGCTCGACATTCGGGTAATGGGCGTCCAGCCACTTGCGGCACTGGGCCAGGGACTGAGCGTGGGAATAGATGCGACTGATGCTGTCGGTCTTGGTGTTTTCACCGACCAACAGGTGATGGTGAATGCGCAGCTCGACTTCGCCACAGATCACCATATCGTGTTCGAGGAAGCTGTCGAGGGTGTGGTTGACCGCGCCCTCGGTGGAGTTTTCCACCGGGACCACGCCAAAGTTCACCGCACCGGCCGCCACTTCACGGAACACTTCGTCGATCGCCGCCATCGGCTTGCTGATCACCGCATGACCGAAGTGTTTCATGGCCGCGGCCTGGGTGAAGGTGCCTTCCGGGCCGAGGTAAGCCACTTTCAGCGGCTGCTCGAGGGCCAGGCACGAGGACATGATTTCGCGGAACAACCGCGCCATTTCTTCGTTGCCCAGCGGCCCCTGGTTACGCTCCATCACGCGCTTGAGCACCTGAGCTTCACGCTCAGGACGATAGAACACCGGCACTTCGCCTTCGGCCAGCGAGGCCATCTTTACTCGCGCAACTTCCTGGGCGCAGCGTGCGCGCTCACTGATCAGCTCCAGGACTTTTTCGTCCAGAGCGTCAATGCGCAGGCGCAGTGCCTTGAGTTCTTGCTCAGACATTAGCCGTGTTCCTTCTCGAACTCTGCCATGTACGAAACCAGTGCGTTGACCGCAACGATATCGACGGCGTTATAGATGGAGGCACGCATGCCCCCCACGGAACGGTGACCCTTGAGGTTCAGCAGGCCACGTTCGTCGGCACCAGCCAGGAACGGCTTGTCCAGACGGTCGTCGGCCAGGCGGAACGGCACGTTCATCCACGAGCGGTCCGACTTGTTGATCGGGTTGCTGTACAAGCCGCTGGCGTCGATGAAGTCGTACAGCGTGCGCTGCTTCACTTCATTGAGCTTGCCGATGGCTTCGACGCCACCCTGCTCTTTCAGCCACTCGAACACCAGGCCGGACAAGTACCAGGCCAGGGTCGGCGGGGTGTTGTACATCGAGCCGTTGTCGGCCGCGACCTTGTAGTTGAGCATGGTCGGGCAGATGGAACGGGCGTGGCCCAGCAGGTCTTCGCGAACGATGTTCACGACAATGCCGCTCGGGCCGATGTTTTTCTGGGCGCCGGCGTAGATCATGCCGAAGCGCGAAACATCGACTGGACGCGACAGGATGTCCGAAGACATGTCGGCGACCAGCGGCACATCACCGGTTTCCGGGACCCACTGGAATTCCATACCGCCGATGGTTTCGTTCGGCGCGTAGTGAACGTAGGCCGCGTCCTTGGACAGGCTCCATTCGTTCTGACCGGGAATAGCGAAATAGTCGTAAGGCTTGGCGGTCGCGGCAACATTGACGTGGCCATAGCGCGAGGCCTCCTCGATCGCTTTCTGCGACCAGATGCCGGTGTCGATATAGTCGGCGGTGCGACCTTCCGGCAACAGGTTCAGAGGGATCTGGGCAAACTGCTGGCTGGCGCCACCCTGCAGAAACAGCACTTTATAGTTCGAGGGGATATTCAGCAGATCACGCAGATCCTGCTCGGCCTTGGTGGCAATGGACACGAACTCATCGCTGCGATGGCTCATTTCCATGACCGACAGGCCCTTGCCATGCCAATCAAGGAGTTCAGCCTGGGCGCGCTTCAGGACAGCTTCGGGAAGCGCCGCAGGACCGGCACAGAAGTTATAGGCTCTCTTGCTCACATCCAATCTCGCTCTGATTTGGTGGTATCACGCAATAAATCACAACATCAATCGCCACGAAACTCATGTGGGAGCGGGCTTGCTCGCGAAAGCGGTGTATCAGGCAACATCAGTACCGAATGTCAGTCCGTCTTCGCGAGCAAGCCCGCTCCCACATTTGATCTTCGTGGGTGTCGAAATATTCTCAAGGGACAAACAACAAGGGGGCGAATCTTCATCCGCCCCCTGTTTCCCCGCTTACTCTTGCGGCTCTTCGTCAGCGGCGGCGTCGAGTTGCTGGTCTTCGGCAACATCGTCGTTCACGATCTCCCCGTCGAACACTGCAACCTCTTCACCTTCGAGCCCTTCACCTTCCAGCTCTTCGCCTTCGACTTCCGACGGTTCCTGAACCCGCTCCAGGCCCACCAGCGTTTCATCGCTGGCCAGCTTGATCAGCGTCACGCCCTGGGTGTTGCGACCCAGGCTGGACACTTCGTCAACACGGGTACGAACCAATGTACCCTGGTCGGAAATCAGCATGATTTCCTCGCCATCGAGCACCTGGACCGCGCCGACCAGACGGCCGTTACGCTCGTTGCTGACCATGGCGATAACGCCCTGACCGCCACGCTTGTATTCAGGGAACTCGGTGATCGCGGTGCGCTTGCCGAAACCACGCGCCGAAGCGGTGAGGATCTGGCTGCCTTCTTCCGGGATCAGCATGGAAATCAGCTTCTGGCCTTCCGGCAGACGCATGCCGCGGACACCACGAGCGGTACGGCCCATGGCGCGAACGTCGGTTTCCTTGAAGCGAGTGACCTTGCCGCCGTCGGAGAACAGCATGACTTCGCGATCGCCATCGGTAATGGCCGCAGAGATCAGCACGTCGCCTTCATCCAGCTCCAGCGCGATCAGACCGACGCTGCGTTGACGGCTGAAGGATTCCAGCGGGGTCTTCTTCACGGTGCCCTTGGCAGTAGCCATGAAGATGAAGTGACCTTCGGTGTATTCCTCGACCGGCAGCATGGTGGTGATGTATTCATCACTGTCCAGCGGCAGCAGGTTGACTAGCGGACGACCACGGGCCGCGCGGGAGGCTTCCGGAATTTCGTAGGTTTTCAGCCAGTACACTTTGCCTTTGCTGGAGAACAGCAGCAGCGTGGTGTGGCTGTTGGCGACCAGCAGGTGAGCGATGTAGTCCTCATCCTTCACGCCGGTAGCCGATTTACCTTTACCGCCACGACGCTGAGCCTGGTACGCAGCCAAAGGCTGGGTCTTGGCGTAGCCACCGTGGGAAATGGTCACGACGCGCTCTTCTTCCGGGATCATGTCGCCCAGGGTCAGGTCGAGACGGGCATCGAGAATCTCGGTGCGACGCACGTCGCCGTACTCGGCGCGGATCACTTCCAGCTCTTCGCGGATCACTTCCATCAGGCGCGTGGCGCTGTTGAGGATGCGGATCAGCTCGCCGATCTGGTTGAGGATCTCTTGATACTCGGCCAGCAGCTTTTCGTGTTCCAGACCGGTCAGACGGTGCAGACGCAGCTCCAGAATGGCTTGTGCCTGCTCTGGCGACAGGAAGTACTTGCCGTCGCGTAGACCGTATTGTGGATCGAGGTTTTCCGGACGGCACGAATCGGCACCGGCACGTTCAACCATTGCAACCACCGCGGAGGACTCCCACGGCGTGCTGATCAGCGCTTCCTTGGCTTCCGACGGGGTCGGCGAAGCCTTGATCAGGGCGATGACCGGGTCGATGTTCGACAGGGCAACCGCTTGACCTTCCAGGATGTGGCCACGTTCACGCGCTTTACGCAGCTCGAACACGGTACGACGGGTCACGACTTCGCGACGGTGACGAACGAAGGCTTCCAGCAGATCCTTGAGGTTGAGGATCCGCGGACGGCCGTCGATCAGCGCAACGATGTTGATGCCGAACACGCTTTGCAGCTGAGTCTGGGCGTAGAGGTTATTGAGGATTACCTCAGGCACTTCGCCGCGACGCAGCTCGATCACGACGCGCATACCGTCCTTGTCGGACTCGTCGCGCAGCTCGGTGATGCCTTCAAGCTTCTTCTCTTTGACCAGCTCGGCGATCTTCTCGATCAGACGGGCCTTGTTCAGCTGGTAAGGGAGTTCGGTAATGACGATCTGCTGACGGCCACCGACCTTGTCGATGTCTTCGATGATCGAGCGGGCACGCATGTAAATGCGCCCGCGACCGGTGCGGTAGGCTTCGATGATGCCGGCGCGACCGTTGATGATCGCGGCGGTCGGGAAGTCCGGACCGGGGATGTATTGCATCAGCTCATCGACAGTCAGCTCCGGATTGTCGATGAGTGCCAGGCAACCGTCGATGACTTCACCGAGGTTGTGCGGCGGAATGTTGGTCGCCATGCCCACGGCAATACCGCTGGAGCCGTTGACCAGCAGGTTGGGGATCTTGGTCGGCATGACCGCAGGGATCATTTCGGTGCCGTCGTAGTTCGGCACCCAGTCCACGGTTTCTTTATGCAGGTCGGCCAGCAGCTCGTGCGCCAGCTTGGTCATGCGCACTTCGGTGTATCGCATGGCCGCGGCGTTGTCGCCGTCCACCGAACCGAAGTTGCCCTGACCGTCCACCAGCAGGTAACGCAGCGAGAATGGCTGCGCCATCCGAACGATGGTGTCGTACACCGCGGTATCACCGTGCGGGTGATACTTACCGATCACGTCACCGACAACACGGGCAGATTTCTTGTACGGCTTGTTGAAGTCGTTGCCCAGCTCGCTCATCGCGAACAGCACACGCCGGTGCACGGGCTTCAAGCCATCGCGCGCATCCGGCAGTGCCCGCCCGACAATAACGCTCATCGCGTAGTCGAGGTAGGACTGCTTCAGCTCGTCTTCGATATTGACCGGGAGGATTTCTTTGGCCAGTTCGCCCATGAGAAGCCTGATTCCTTTTTCTGGTGAAACTTCGTCACATCCATATGGGACGAACGAAGCTCGCCGATGCAGACTGAGTGCCGTGCACCGACTTACGACAAATCAACGAGTTATGCCATGGATCTGCGCAGTAAAGGCAGCCACATCAGGCTACCCTGGAAACCGCCGGATGTTATCACAAGAGCCGCCACGCACCTATCCCCCAGATGCGCATGGAGCATAGTTAGTTGACCGGTGACAGGCTTGAAAGGGACGAGAGGGGCTTAGAGCCGTGTTGAATGGAGAATCAGGGGCCTGATCAGCGATATTTATTGGCTGTCAGGGCCTCTTCGCGGGCAAGCCCGCTCCCACTGGGTTCCGTGGAGTTCACAAGACCGGTGGGAGCGGACTAGCCCGCGATGGCGTCCTTTCAGGCAACACAGATCGTCAATGCAGACGCTTACGGCACATCAACTGCGCCATTTTCGCCGTATCCGGACGCTCGACAATGCCCTTTTCGGTGACGATTGCATCGATGAGATCGGCCGGGGTCACGTCGAACACCGGGTTGAACGCTTCCACGTCCGCCCCCACCCGCTTGCCGCCGACTTCCAGCAATTCGCGGCCATCACGCTCTTCGATAGGAATTTCGTCGCCACTGGCAAGATTCATGTCGATGGTCGAACTCGGCGCCACCACCATGAAGCGCACCCCGTGGTGCATGGCGTTGACCGCCAACTGGTAGGTGCCGATCTTGTTCGCCACATCGCCATTGGCGGTAATCCGGTCGGCGCCGACGATCACCCAGGTCACACCCTTGGTTTTCATGATGTGCGCCGCGGCGGAGTCGACGTTGAGGGTCACCGGAATGCCCTCATTGGCCAATTCCCATGCGGTCAATCGCGAACCTTGCAGCCAAGGCCGGGTTTCGTCGGCATAGACACGCTCGACCATCCCTTCGATGAACGCCCCGCGAATCACCCCCAATGCCGTACCGAAACCACCGGTGGCCAGTGCGCCGGTGTTGCAGTGCGTGAGGATCGCCTGGGCATTGCCCTGATGCTTGCGGATCAGGTCGACGCCCAACTGGGCCATGGTCAGATTGGCTTCGCGATCGCTTTCGTGGATGGCGATGGCCTCAGCCTCCAGCACCGACAGTGGATCGGCGTGTTCCCTCAGGCGCTCAAGCCGCTCACGCATCCGGCCCAAGGCCCAGAACAGGTTGACCGCGGTCGGGCGGGAGTCGGCCAGCAGCGCGAAATCCTCTTCCAGCGCCGCCTGCCAGTCGCCCCCTTCGGCAAAACGGGTACGGGCCGCCAGCACCACGCCATAGGCGGCACTGATGCCAATGGCCGGCGCGCCGCGCACCACCATCGAGCGAATAGCCTCGGCCACGCCCGCGGCGCTGGTGTAGGCAATCCAGGTTTCCTCGAACGGTAAAATACGCTGATCCAGCAGGTACAGTGCGCCATCACGCCAATCGATGGCCTTCACCTTCTCCGCAGCCAACAGTCGATCGCGCATCCCCATACCCCGCACTCATGAACAAAAGCCGCCGATTATAGCGATCCCCCCGCGAAGACGCTCGGGTATACTTCGCCATCCTTTACAAAAGCACTGGAACCGACTCTACGATGCCGACCCCCACCGCTGCGCTCGACCTATTATTGCTGCCGACCTGGCTGGTACCCGTCGAACCGGCGGGCGTGGTCCTTAAAGAGCATGCCTTGGGTATCCGCGACGGGCGTATCGTGTTTATCGGCCCGCGCGCAGCAGCCTTGAAGCTTAACGCAAGCGAAGTGCGCGAGTTACCGGGCATGTTGCTCAGCCCCGGCCTGATCAATGCCCACGGGCATGCGGCAATGACACTGTTCCGCGGCCTGGCCGACGATCTGCCGCTGATGACCTGGCTGGAAAACCACATCTGGCCCGCTGAAGCCAAGTGGGTTGACGAAACCTTCGTACGCGACGGTACTGACCTGGCCATCGCCGAGCAGATCAAAAGCGGCATCACCTGCTTCTCTGACATGTATTTCTTCCCGAAAGTCGCCAGCGAACGCGTTCATAACAGTGGCATTCGCGCCCAGATCGCCATTCCGATCCTCGATTTCCCGATTCCAGGCGCCAGCACCGCGGATGAAGCCATTCGTCAGGGTGTCGAATTATTCGGCGACCTCAAGCATCACGAGCGAATCAAAGTGACCTTTGGTCCCCATGCCCCCTACACCGTGGGCGACGAAAACCTGGAAAAAATCAGGGTGATTGCCGAAGAGCTGGACGCCTCGATTCACATGCACGTCCACGAAACCGCCTTCGAAGTACAGCAGTCGGTGGAACAACGTGGCGAACGCCCGCTGGCCCGCCTCGCCCGCCTGGGCCTGCTCGGGCCGCGGTTCCAGGCCGTTCACATGACCCAGATCAGCGATGAAGACCTCGCGCTGCTGGTAGAAAGTAACACCCATGTGATTCATTGCCCGGAGTCGAACCTGAAGCTGGCCAGCGGTTTCTGCCCGGTCGAGCGTTTGTGGCAGGCCGGAGTCAATGTGGCGGTCGGCACCGATGGCGCGGCCAGCAATAATGACCTGGACCTGCTCGGCGAAACCCGCACTGCTGCGTTGCTGGCCAAGGCTGTGGCCGGCTCGGCCACCGCGCTGGACGCCCATCGAGCGCTACGCATGGCTACGCTCAATGGCGCCCGCGCCCTGGGAATCGAAGCGCAAACCGGCTCGCTGGAAATCGGCAAAGCGGCGGACATCGTCGCGTTCGACCTGTCGGGCCTGGCGCAGCAACCGGTCTACGACCCGGTTTCGCAACTTATATATGCCACTGGCCGCGACTGCGTGAAACACCTTTGGGTCGCCGGCAAGCAATTGCTCGACGACCGTCGCCTGACCCGCCTGGATGAAGCGCAACTGTGCGCCACCGCCAAGGCCTGGGGCAGGCGCATCAGCGGCCACACCGAATCGTAAGCACCCTGGACCAAAACCGGGGCAACAGGATTTTTCAAGCTTTAGAGGACTGACACCATGAGCAACGTCGACCACGCCGAAATCGCCAAATTCGAAGCCCTGGCCCATCGCTGGTGGGATCGCGAAAGCGAGTTCAAACCGCTGCACGACATCAACCCGTTGCGGGTCAACTGGATCGACGAGCGCGTCAATCTGGCCGGCAAGAAAGTCCTCGACGTCGGGTGCGGCGGCGGCATCCTCAGCGAAGCCATGGCCCAACGCGGGGCTACCGTGATGGGCATCGACATGGGTGAAGCGCCGCTGGCGGTCGCGCAGTTGCATCAGCTGGAATCCGGCGTGAATGTCGAATACCGGCAGATCACCGCCGAAGCCCTGGCCGAAGAAATGCCCGAGCAATTCGACGTGGTCACCTGCCTGGAAATGCTTGAACACGTACCGGATCCGTCCTCGGTGATCCGCGCCTGCTTCCGCATGGTCAAGCCTGGCGGCCAGGTATTCTTCTCCACCATCAACCGCAACCCGAAGGCCTATCTGTTCGCCATCGTCGGTGCCGAATACATCATGAAGCTGTTGCCGCGCGGCACCCACGACTTCAAGAAATTCATCCGCCCCTCGGAGCTGGGTGCCTGGAGCCGCATGGCCGGCCTGACCGTCAAGGACATCATCGGCCTGACCTACAACCCGCTGACCAAGCACTACAAACTGGCGGCCGATGTCGACGTCAACTACATGATCCAGACCCTGCGCGAGGAGTAAGCCGATGCGTATCAGAGCAGTTCTCTTCGACATGGACGGCACCCTGCTCGACACCGCCCCGGACTTCATCGCCATCTGCCAGGCGATGCGCGCTGAGCGTGGTTTGCCGCCGATGAACGACAAGCACATCCGCGACGAGATTTCCGGCGGCGCCAAGGCGATGGTCGCCGTGACCTTTTCCATGGACCCGGAATCGCCAGGCTTCGAAGAGCTGCGCCTGGAATTTCTGGAGCGCTATGTCAAAGGTTGCGCGGTGCACAGCAAGCTCTTCGACGGCATGGGCGAATTGCTGGCCGACATCGAGAAGGCCAACCTGATCTGGGGCGTGGTCACCAACAAACCGCTGCGCTTCGCCGAGCCGATCATGCAGCAACTGGGGCTGGCCGAACGTTCGGCACTGTTGATCTGCCCGGATCATGTGAAGAACAGCAAACCGGACCCGGAGCCGTTGATCCTGGCGTGCAAGATGCTCGATCTGGACCCGGCCAGCGTGCTGTTTGTCGGCGATGACCTGCGCGATATCGAGTCTGGCCGTGATGCCGGCACCAGAACGGCTGCCGTGACCTATGGCTATATTCATCCGGACGATAATCCTCGGCATTGGGGCGCGGATGTGGTGGTCGATCATCCGCTGGAGTTGCGCCAGGTGCTGGATAGCGCTTTGTGCAGTTGCTGATCTGACTGGCAACAGGAAGCATTTGTGGCGAGGGGGCTTGCCCCCGTTCGGCTGCGAAGCAGTCGTAAATCCAGAGAACACGGTCTGGCTGAAGGTAGCGAATGGAGGGCCGCTTCGCGACCCAACGGGGGCAAGCCCCCTCGCCACAATAAGCGCTCTTGTCACAGATGCGATGCATGCCTACGTTGAATTGTTGTGAGGTTTTCTATGTTTGATTATTCCGCCCGTCCCGAATTGCTCAAGGACCGGGTCATCCTGGTCACCGGCGCTGGTCGCGGCATCGGCGCCGCCGCTGCAAAAACCTATGCCGCCCATGGTGCCACCGTACTGTTGCTGGGCAAGACCGAAGCCAATCTGACTCAGGTCTACGACGAAATCGAAGCGGCCGGGCATCCACAACCGGTCGTGATTCCGTTCAATCTGGAAACCGCCCTGCCCCATCAATACGATGAACTGGCAGCCATGATCGAAACCGAGTTCGGCCACCTCGACGGCTTGCTGCACAACGCGTCGATCATCGGCCCGCGCACGCCGATCGAGCAGTTGTCCGGCGAGAATTTCATGCGCGTCATGCATGTCAACGTCAATGCCACGTTCATGCTCACCAGCACCCTGCTGCCGCTGCTCAAGCTGTCGCAGGACGCCTCGGTGGTGTTCACCTCCAGCAGCGTCGGGCGCAAGGGGCGTGCGTATTGGGGCGCTTATGGTGTCTCCAAGTTCGCGACCGAAGGCCTGATGCAAACCCTGGCTGACGAAGTAGACACCGTGGCTCCGGTGCGCTCCAACAGCATCAACCCCGGCGCTACCCGCACCAGCATGCGCGCTCAAGCCTATCCAGGCGAAAACCCGCTGAATAACCCGACACCCGAGGAAATCATGCCGGTCTACCTTTACCTGATGGGTCCGGACAGTACCGGCATCAATGGCCAGGCGTTCAACGCGCAGTAATGCCCGTGCGTCGCTTTTGCGCCGCGACGACTTCCCGTCGCGGCACACAAAACCAATGATAAGCACCGCTGTTTCAAGTCAAACAAATGTCACCACTTCCAGTGGCACCCCTCACCTAGTCATCCAGCCATTTGATTTAGAACGATTTTTATCCGACTGAACCGAATGGCATGACTTTCGCTCTAATTTTGCTCAGACACGCCGTGTGAAAGCAGACGGAGCGGAGCTTGAGCCGAGAGGTTACTAATCTTCGGCAAAGCGGACTAAACTCGTGCCATACGTCCTACGGGACTGATGGACCAGTATGACGCGCAGCCCAAAGCCGCTCTCACCCAGCCTGTAAGACAGCCTTACTGCTTAGGGGCTCACGCCATATGAAATCACCTTCCCAGACCAACGCAATTGACTTCGACAGCGCCAAATTGCAGCGCCTGGGCTTTGGTCAGCAGCCTACCCTTCTGGAGCGGCCCTTCAGCCTTGCGCAGTTGCGTCAGGAGCTTGGTCTGCAACTGCAAACCAGTCTTGAGCCGCAACGCATCCTCGGACTTTTCTTCCGCGAAATTCAACACCTGGTACCGCTGGACGCCTTGAATTATGAGCATCAGCCCAGCGACTTGCGCCTGCAGTTCGGCCAGCGGGGTCATCATTCAATCAGCTACAGCCTCAGTCATGAAGGCGAGCAATTGGGTGAACTGGTATTCCGTCGCAATCAGCGTTTCAGCGATGAAGAGCAAGGCCACCTGGAGTCGCTGTTATCAACGCTTCTCTACCCGATGCGCAACGCCCTGCTCTACCGTGCCGCCACCCAAAGCGCCTTGCGCGACCCGCTGACCGACACCGGCAATCGCATCGCGATGGATCAAACGCTACAGCGGGAAATCGAGATGTCGCGCCGCCACTCGCAACCCCTGTCGCTGCTGATGCTGGACATCGATCACTTCAAACAGATCAATGACACCTACGGACACAGTGCCGGCGATGAAGTGCTCAAAGCCGTCGCAGCCTCAATCAAAAGCCAGTTGCGTAACGTGGACATGGTGTTCCGGTTTGGTGGCGAAGAATTTATGATCCTGCTGTCCAACACCAACCGGGAAGCCGCGGCCATGGTCGGTGAGCGGCTGCGGTTTGCTGCGCAGGCGCAGGACTATGTGGCCGAAGGCAAGGCCATCGAACTGACGGTCAGCCTGGGTTGCTCGACCCTGCTGCCCGGCGAATCCGCCGAGAGCCTGTTGCGACGGGCCGACAGTGCGCTGTATGTGGCCAAACGCGAGGGGCGTAACCGATTGGCGATGGCGGGCTGATATTTCAGCAACGCTGCATAACCAGTGTGGGAGCGGGCTTGCTCGCGAAAGCGGTCTGACATTCAGCCTCTCTTATGAATGTTAAGCCGCTTTCGCGAGCAAGCCCGCTCCCACATTTGGTTGGTGTTGCTTTCAGAGGATCAGCTTTCAGCCAATGCCATCCGCTCACGGACTACCGGGGCCTTTCCTGCCAGCTCCAACTGCATGCAACGTTCCAGGAACAGGTACATGTAGTCGTAACTTTTGCAGACCGCCTGGCGCAATTCCATTTGCAGGGATTTGCTCGGGTTCATGCCCGCCAGGCTGCAGATGATTTCCAGCGCTTCCCAAGGATGGGCATCGTCATACTGGGCGTGCATCTTCAACCACTTCATCGCTCGCTTGCGATCTTCCTCGGGGAACGAGGCCGCGTAGACGCCATTGGAGCAGACCAGTGCCGACCACTCCCCGGTGGCACCTTCGATGGCGTAGTTGGTGGCGGCGATGGCCACGATCAGCGAGTCCGACGAACTGGTGTGCCAGCACCAGTGGCTCAAGGCATGAAGTTCAGGGGCTACCTTTTGCGCTTGCAGATCTTCCAGGCTGACACCGTGAGCACGACTCCAGTGCACCCAATAATCGGCATGGTTCAATTCGACGCGAATGTTGCGCATCAGCCAGCGACGCGCCATGTCTTCGCCAGGATGGCGGGCAAATCGGGTCTTGGTCAGGTTCTGTGCCATATATAACGCGAACTGTTCGACCACAGGCCAGCCACCAATAAGGTACTGACGCATGGTTTTTGCGCTGAGCTTGTTATCGCGCATGCGCTGGTACAGTTCGTGTCCGACAACCCGGCGCTTGCTCTCACTGCAATCCTGAATCAATTGCTGAGCCCAGGCGGGATAACTTGCAGCTTCCATGAGTGGTCCGGTTCGGTTGAATGTGTCGATCACTGTCGCGCTCCTTTTGATTGTGATTTTCAGATCAACAAGAGATTTCAACGGAACGTGCCAGGCGCCTTGAACAACAAAGGAAGGGGCCTGGCAGGACGACTTTGCAAACTATCGCAGGTAAACAGATGCGGGCGTTCAATCACATACCCTTGAGCGTAATCCACCCCGATCTCCAGCAATGCCTGCTCGATCTGAGGTGTTTCAACGAACTCTGCAATCGTGCGCTTACCCATGACATGCCCGATGTGGTTGATCACTTCGACCATGGCGCGGTTAATCGGGTCGTCCAGCATATCCTTTACGAAACTCCCGTCGATCTTCAGGAAGTCTACAGGTAAATGTTTCAAGTAAGCGAATGAGGACATCCCGGCGCAGAAGTCATCCAGTGAAAAGTGACAACCTAAACCTTTGAGTTCATTGATAAATCTAATTGCGCTCGACAAATTGGAAATTGCACTGGTTTCTGTAATTTCAAAACAAATCATTTCAGGTGGAATTGAATACGCAACAAATTGTTCACGAAGAAAGTCCAGAAACGCCTCATCTCCGATAGTAATACCTGACAGATTTATCGCACACATGGCCAGCGGTCCTTCGCGCTCTTGCGCGATGGCTTGGGCAATGACTTTGAAAACGTTCTCCACTACCCAGCGATCAAGCGATGTCATCAAACCATAACGCTCGGCGGCTGGAATGAAACTGTCCGGCAGAATCATGCGCCCGGCTTCGTCATGCAGGCGCAGCAGGATTTCAATATGCCCACCCCCTCGTTCGCCAGGCCCCAGGGGCGCGATTTCCTGGGCGTACAGGCAGAAGCGGTCTTCTTCCAAAGCCATGTGCAGGCGCTGCACCCAAGCCATCTCGCCAAAGCGCAGGGACAGCTCCGAGTCATCGGCGTGGTAGACCTGAACCCGGTTGCGGCCCTTTTCCTTGGCCATATAACAGGCCATGTCAGCGGCACGCAGCGAAGCTTCGAGCGTGGCCGGACTCTGGTTCACATGCACCAGCCCGATGCTCACGGTGGTCACGAACGGACGGCCTTTCCAGACAAAGTGCAGGTTTTGTACGGTCTTGCGCAGGCCTTCGGCGATTTTCTCGGCCGCTTCCGGCCCACAGTTCTCCAGCAGAATGCCGAACTCGTCGCCACCTAATCGGGCCAGGGTGTCGCCTTCGCGCAAACCGGATTGCAACAACGCACAAATATGCCGCAGCAACTCGTCGCCCGCCGCATGACCGCAGGTGTCATTGACCAGCTTGAATTGATCCAGATCGAGGAACATCAAGGCGTGACGCCCCCCCTGTCGCGTCAGGTTATGTAACGCCTGCTCGAGGCGATATTCGAATTCACGGCGGTTGGCCAGCCCGGTCAAAGCGTCATGGGTCGCCTGCCAGGACAGATTGGCGATGTACTGCCGCTCCTGGGTCATGTCATGCAGCACAAGCACCGTGCCACTGACCTTGCCCGCGTTGCTGATCGGCGCGCCGACCAGCGTGACCGAGACCGTGCTGCCATCCAGACGCTGGATCAGTTTCGAATGTTCGCTGCCGCCGCTGAGCTGGCCGCTCAAAATGTGCTCGATCAAGGTAAAACCGTCGGCCTGAGCATTCTCGTCCAGCAGATTGAACAGCGCCGCCAAGGGCAACCCTGTTGCTTGCTCGGCTTTCCAGTGAGTCAAGGCCTCGGCGGCCGGATTCATAAAGGCGATCGCACCCTCGACGTCCGTGGTGATCACCCCGTCGCCAATCGATTGCAGAGTGATCTGTGCCCGGTCTTTCTCCAACTGCAAGGCATCGGCAAAGGCATGGCGTTGCTTGAGCAGTTTATGGGTACGCAGCAAGGCCAGCACGATCAGGCCCAGCGCGGTGGCGAGGTTCGTCACCAGCAGCAACCGGAGAATCATGCGTGAGCCTTCGCCCAAGGCATCGCTGAACGCTTTCGCGGGAGGCGTCACGCCATCGTTGATGCCTAGGATCTGCGCCTTCCAGCGCTTGATGTCGGCATCGGTGGCCTGATTTTCGACAATGCGCTGATGCATCTCTTGGGCGACATCATCGAGTTGCACCAGGTAGGCGTCACCGATCGTCCACAGGCCGATGGCTTTTTCTAGGTAGCTGAAGTGCCGGAAATTGAGGTACAGCCAAATCAGGCTGGGGACGTCGTCCGGGTGATTGCCGCCCTTGAGAATCGCAAGCCGCGCAGCTTCGATATTCGGTGGTTGATGATCCAGCGCCAGACGCAACTCATGGCCACCCTGAGGCACGGCAATCGCTTTCTGGTATTTGAGAAAAATCGTCTCGTCGCGACTGTCGGCGTAGAGATTGAGGTAATAGATTGCGTCTTTCTGGCCCTTGGACCACAGGCTTTCACCGCCGACGTAGCCGCGAACCGCGGAAAGAACGTACAGACTGACGCCGCCCAACAGCGCCTGAAACAATACAACGGCGATAAATGGCCAGACGATGCCCAACAACCGCGGTGTTCCGAGAGTCCGTTTTTGCTTCATGAGGTCCCTTGCATAAGCACCGCCGGATGAACACCCGAATAAATCCCGCACCTGACAGCACAGACTAGGCTAATTTTCGACACTTCGAATGGTCGGGCACACCACTACGAACCGATTGCATGGCCAGACAAGGCACGAAACCGCCAGTATTGAATGTCCTCCGGGACAGTTCAAATACTAAGCACAGAAAACCTTACGAAGTTCAAGGTCGTTGAATTTGCTGCAAATGCCCATAAAGCTTGGCGTACAAACCACCCTCGGCAATCAACTGCTGATGGTCGCCGTCTTCGGCAACCTGCCCGCCATCGAATACCAGCACCCGGTCAGCCTGCTTCACGGCCGACAACCTGTGCGCAATGATCAGCGTGGTGCGGTTGCTCAAGAACCGCGCCAGCGCCTGGTGCAGGTTGTATTCGGTGGCGGCATCCAGTGCGGACGTGGCCTCGTCGAGGATCACCACCTTGGGCTCGGCCAGCACCATTCGGGCAATCGCCAGGCGTTGGCGCTGGCCGCCGGATAAACGCACGCCGGAGCGCCCGACAATACTGTCCAGACCATTGGGCATTTCACGCACTGTGTGGTGCAGTTGAGCGACTTCCAATGCCTGCCAGCAGGCCTCGTCGCTGCGTTCGCGGCCCATGGTCAGGTTGGCCCGCACGGTGTCGTTGAACAGGGCGGGATGTTGCAGGACCACGGCGACATTTTCGCGCACGGTTTCCAGGCCGATCTCTTGCTGAGTCGAACCACCGAAACGGATGGTCCCGGCCAGCGGCGTGTACAAGCCCAGCAGCAACTGCACCAGGGTACTTTTGCCACCCCCGCTGGCGCCGACAATCGCGACTTTTTCCCCGGGGGCAATCGACAGGTTCATTTGGTTCAGCACCAACTCGTCGCCGTAGCCGAAACTCAACCCCTGAACTTCGATACCCACCGTGTCGCGCCCCTGAAACGGATCGACAGTGCCGGTGTATTGCGGCTCGTCGGCACGGGCCAGTAACTCGTTGATCCGCGACAGCGCACCGCCGGCGGCGTAAAAGGCGTACTGCAGATTGAGCAGTTGCTCCACCGGACCGATCATGAACCACAGGTAGCTGAACACCGCCAGCATCTGGCCGATGGACAGGTCGGAAAACAGCACGGTGAGCATGGCCGCGGCACGGAAAATATCGATGCCGAACTGGAACAGCAAACCGCTGGCCCGGTTCGATGCATCGGTTTTCCACTGCGAGCTCACTGCGTAATCGCGCACTTCACGCGCACGCTGGCCCAGCCGCCCGAGGAAAAAGCCCTGCCGGTTACCGGCGCGTACTTCCTGAATGGCGTCCAGGGTTTCAGTCAATGCCTGGGTGAAGCGCGAGGTGCTGTCGTTCTCGAGTTTCTTCAGATGTTTGACCCGCTTGCCCAACTGCACCGTGGCGTAAATCACCAGCGGGTTGAACAGCAGAATCAGCAGCGCGAGCTTCCAGTGCATCCACATCAGAATGGACGCAGTGCCCACCAGTGTCAGCATCGCCACGAGGAAACGACTGAGGGTTTCGCCGACGAATTTATCCAGCGTGTCCAGGTCGGTGACCAGGTGCGTGGTCACCGTGCCGCTGCCCAGGCTTTCGTATTCGCCCAGCGAGATACGTTTGAGCCGTTCGATCAGCCGCACCCGAATCCGGTACACGATGTCCTTGGCCAGCGCCGCAAACAATTTCGCCTGCACCACGTTGAACAACAACGCAGCACAGCGCAACGCCAGGGTCACCAGCAGCATCAGACCAATGTAACCCGCCGCTTTCTGCCAGACGTCGGGCAGCGCGTGGTTCATGATTTTCAGCGCAGCATCGCCATGACCCAGCAGCACTTCGTCCACCAGCAACGGCAACAGCAACGGGATCGGCACGCTGCACAGCGTTGCCAATACCGCTACGCCGTTGGCGATCCACAGGGATTTTTTATGGTGAAGGGCCAGACGACGGATTTCCGCCCAGCTCAGCCGATCGACACGTTTGGGAGCTGCTGCATCATCGGGCAGATCATGCACAGGCAGCGCGCTCCAGCCAGCGGCCGAGCAACGGTGACAACTCACTCAAGGGCTGGTAACCATTGGTCAGCAGCGCCAATTGACCATCACGCTCAGCCAGCAAGGTCGGAAAACCGGCAATGCCCAAGTCCTGGACCCAAGTGAAATCGGCGGCGGTCGCTGCGTGCTGATCGGCGCGGTCGAACGCGGCGGCAAACTCGATGCGCGGCAAACCGGCCTGCTCCGCCAGCTCCACCAGCACGCTGGCGTGGGTGACGTCGCGACCTTCGGCGTAGAACGCATGCTGGATCAACCCGAGCAATGTCCAGGCGCAATCCGGTGCCAGGCTTCGCGCCGTCACCAGGGCCCGACAGGCAGGCTCGGTGTCGTAGACAAACCCGTCGGGCAACGCGCCTTCAAACTTGAACGGTTGGCCGGTGGCCTCGTGAACCGCCTGCCAGTGCTCAAGGATGTAGCGCCGGGTGGTCGGCTCCAACGCCGCGCCACTGCCGGTGCGCAAACCACCCACCACCAGATGCAACTCCACACCTGCCGCCTGCGCCTGCTCAACCAGCGCTTTGGCTACCGGAGCGAAGCCCCAGCACCAGGAACACATCGGATCCATCACATAGAGCAGGCGTGCAGACATGGTTCAAGCCTCGGAAGCGGATTGCTTGTAGTTGTAACCGATCGGGTGCGGCATGTTGCGCGCCTTGGCCAGTTCGATCTGCTTCTGTCGATCGATGGCACTGCGACGGGTTTTCTCGCTCAGCTTATCCCAGCAATGCGGGCAACTGATGCCGGCCACGTAGTGCTCGGATGCACGGTCTTGCACGCTGACAGGCGTACGACAGGCATGACATTGATCGTAGTCGCCTTCGCTGAGATCGTGACGAACGGTCACGCGGTTATCGAACACGAAGCAGTCGCCCTGCCATTTGGTTTCTTCCTGCGGCACCTCTTCGAGGTACTTCAGAATGCCGCCCTTGAGGTGATAGACCTCGTCGAAACCCTGGCTGAGCATGTAGCTGGAAGCCTTCTCGCAGCGAATGCCACCGGTGCAGAACATCGCGACTTTCTTGTGCACGGCCGGGTCGAAGTTGGCTTTGATGTAGTCGGGGAATTCGCGAAAACTGGTGGTCTTCGGATCGATGGCGCCTTCGAAGGTACCGATCGAGACCTCATAGTCGTTGCGGGTGTCGATCAGCAATACTTCCGGATCGCTGATCAGCGCGTTCCAGTTCTGCGGATCCACATAGGTGCCGACCTTTTTGTTCGGGTCCACGCCTTCAACGCCGAGGGTGACGATTTCTTTCTTGAGTTTGACTTTGGTGCGGTAGAACGGTTGTTCGTCGCAGTACGACTCTTTGTGGTCGATGTCGTCCATGCGCGGATCGTTCTTGAGCCAGGCCATCAGCCCGTCGATGCCTTCGCGGCTGCCCGACACGGTGCCGTTGATGCCTTCTTCGGCGATCAGCAGCGTGCCTTTGATGCCGTTGTCGATCATCGCTTGCAGCAGCGGCTCGCGCAGATCAACGTAATTTTCCAGGGTGACGAACTTATACAGTGCCGCCACGACAATCTGTTGTGTCATGGGTGATTCTCCAGGTGGCTACCCTCGTAAGGGGTGAACCGGATGCGAAAAAAAACGCGCCGGGTGAGCGGCGCGTTGCGGATTCTAGCAAAAAACCGATGCTTAATGCTTGCTGCCGCCAGCACAGGTCGGCGAGGCCGGAGCCGCGTCGATCTGTGCCCATTCTTCCGGCGTGTAGGTATGCAGCGCCAACGCATGGAACTCGCCCATCAGTTCGCCCAAAGTGCCGTACACCTTCTGGTGACGCTTGACGCGATTGAGGCCTTCGAACTGCCGGCTCACCACCACTGCCTTGAAGTGGGTCTGCAACCCACGGCTGTGCATGTGGCTTTCATCCAGCACTTGCAGGTACTCGGGCTGTAGTAGCCCCAGCGTTGATTCGATGCGTTGTTGCATGGTCATACCCGGCTCCGCTTAAGGCTTTTTCTTGGCTGCAGGAGCAGTGGCGCCGGCTTTAGGATCCAGCTCGTTAGTCATATCAGCCAGCAGTTTGTTGACCACAGGCACTGCGCTTTCCAGCTTGGCTTGAGTCATCTGGGCCGATTGCTGAGTCAGCTGCGGCATTTTTTCCAGGACTTTCTTGCCCAATGGCGACTGGTAGAACGCCACCAGATCCTTGAGCTCGGATTCGCTGAAGTTGGTGGTGTAGAGCTTGACCATGTCCGGCTTCAGCTTGTTCCAGCCAATGGCTGCGTCCAGAGCTGCGTTGGCCTTGGCCTGGTAGGTTTCCAGCAGGGCTTTTTTCGATTCCGGGGCTTTGGTCTGTTCAAAGCGCTGAGCGAACATTTGCTGCACTTGCATGTACACCGGAGTGCCCAATTTGTCAGCGTGCGCCAGGGTCAGGAAAGCTTCGGCACTGGCGTTGTGGCTGGCGGTATCGGCAAAAACCTGGCCGCTGGCGCAAACCAGTGCAACCGCGGTACAGATGGCACGAAGACGAGTCATCGAGTTTCCTTTTCTAGCAGGCGAGGTAAACCTCAAGGGCGACCATTCTGCACCTAAAAAAGTGTGTCGCTCAACCCCAAGCCTTGTCGCGCCTGATTTAGAGGGGTTGAACGGTCAAATTCCAGACTGATGGAACCACAAGAGGCGATCAGGGCCTAAACTGCGCTATCAGACCTACAGGAGTGTGCATGATGAGCCGTATCGAAACCGACAGCCTGGGCCAGGTGGAAGTCCCGGATGACGCTTACTGGGGCGCTCAGACGCAACGCTCGCTGATTAATTTCGCCATCGGCAACGAACGCATGCCGCTGGCGGTGCTGCATGCCCTGGCCCTGATCAAGAAAGCCGCGGCGCGCGTCAACGATCGCAATGGCGACCTGCCCGCCGACATCGCCCGCCTGATCGAGCAAGCCGCCGACGAAGTGCTCGACGGCGACCACGACGACCAGTTCCCGCTGGTGGTGTGGCAGACCGGCAGCGGCACCCAGAGCAACATGAACGTCAACGAAGTGATCGCCGGTCGCGCCAACGAACTGGCCGGCAACCCGCGCGGCGGCAAGAGCCCGGTGCACCCCAACGATCACGTCAATCGCTCCCAGAGCTCCAACGACTGCTTCCCCACGGCCATGCACATCGCGACGGCTCAGGCGGTGCAGCAGCATTTGCTGCCGGCGATCGGAGAGCTGTCTGGTGGGCTGGCGGAGCTGTCAGCGCGGCATATGAAACTGGTCAAGACCGGTCGTACCCACATGATGGACGCCACGCCGATCACTTTCGGGCAGGAACTCTCGGCGTTCATCGCACAACTGGATTACGCCGAACGGGCGATCCGCAGCGCGCTGCCGGCGGTCTGTGAACTGGCCCAGGGCGGCACCGCGGTCGGCACCGGGTTGAATTCGCCCCACGGTTTTGGCGAAGCGATCGCCGCCGAACTGGCCGCCCTCTCCGGCCTGCCATTCGTCACCGCCCACAACAAATTCGCCGCTCTGGCCGGCCACGAGCCATTGGTCACCCTGTCCGGCGCCCTGAAAACCCTCGCCGTGACCTTGATGAAAATCGCCAACGACCTGCGCCTGCTGGGCTCCGGGCCACGAGGCGGGCTTGCCGAAGTGAAACTGCCGGCCAACGAGCCGGGCAGCTCGATCATGCCCGGCAAGGTCAACCCGACTCAGTGCGAAGCCCTGTCGATGCTGGCCTGCCAGGTGTTGGGCAATGACGTCGCCATCGGTTTTGCCGCCAGTCAGGGGCACCTGCAATTGAACGTGTTCAAACCGGTGATCATCCACAACCTGCTGCAATCGATCCGCTTGCTGGGCGATGGCTGCAGCAACTTCCAGCAGCATTGCATTGCCGGGCTGGAACCGGATGCAGAGAAAATGGCCGAGCATCTGGAACGAGGCTTGATGCTGGTGACGGCACTGAATCCGCATATCGGCTACGACAAATCGGCGGAAATTGCCAAGAAGGCATACAGCGAGGGGCTGACCCTGCGCGAGGCGGCGTTGCAGCTGGGGTATCTGACCAATGAAGAGTTCGATGCGTGGGTGCGGCCGGAGAATATGCTGGAGGCGGGTGCCAAGGGCTGAGACTTGCGGCGGCTGACAGTCAGTCTTCGCGGGCAAGCCCGCTCCCACAGGTTCCGGGTCGCTCACGGGTGTTGTGATCGACATAAAACCTGTGGGAGCGTGGCTTGCCCGCGATTAACGGTAACGCGGTCTAACTGGCCGCCATCCGCACCCGCCGAGCCCTGAGCCCGGCGATCAACGATGGCCCCAACGCCACCAGCGCCGACCCGAGCACCACCAGCACCGCTCCGCCATAACCCAGACCGTTGATTGTCTCGGCATGCACAAAATCAGGCCATAACCAGGCCGCCACAGCCACGGCGGCAAAGGTCACCAGCGGCGTGATCGCCAGCGTCGCACTCACCCGCGAAGCCTCCCAATGCGCCAGCGCTTCAGCAAACGCGCCATAAGCGATCAGCGTGTTCAAACAGCACGCCAGCAGCAGCCAGCCTTGCAGCGGGCTCAGTTGCAGTGCTTCCAGCGGATGCACCCACGGCGTGAGCAACAGCGCGCAGAACAGGTAAATCACCATCATCACCTGCAACGAATTCCACACCGTGAGCAACTGCTTCTGACCCAAGGCATAGAAGGTCCAGACCGTCGACGCCAACAGCACCATCAGCACGCCCGCGGTGTAATCGGTCAGGGAGGTGAGCAATTCGCCCAAGCGCTGATTGAAGAACAGTGCAAAGCCGATCAGCAGCACCAGCAGGCCAATCCCCTGCCCCACGCTGAAACGCTCTTTGAACACGAACAGACTGGCGATCAGCAACATGATCGGGCCCATTTGCACCACCAGCTGCGCGGTGCCGGGGCTGAGCAGGTTCAGGCCCATCAGGTACAGCACGTAGTTGCCGACCAGACCGAGTACCGCCATTACCACCAGCCAGCCACCACGCGGGCCGAGCACTTTGCGACTCGGCAGGCGCCTGGTCGCCGCCAGATAAATAAACAGGCAACCGCCGGACACCAGCAAACGAAACCAAGTCACCGTCACCGGGTCCATCACCAGCAGCACTTGTTTGAGTTTGATCGGCAGGATTCCCCACAACAACGCAGTCAGCAAGGCCAGGAACAAACCGTATACCCAGCGACCCGATGAAATATGCATGCTGACCCCGAAGCCCTTTGGCAAGAACGGTCATTCTAGGCTCAGACCAGGGCCCGACACAGGGACAGTTACCGATGGGCCGCAAATGAAACTGTGCAGGTCGCATCATTAAATTGACGATATGCCGTCGATCAGCTGGCGAGGCGTTGCAAGTAGTTCATGCATAAGCTCATTGAAACCGCCTTCTGCAGGAGATCGCCCATGTATGGCATGCGCGCCCAGGACAACGCCCCCGCCACGCACTTTCGCTGTGACCGGTTGTGTCGTGTGAATGGAGAGTTGTATTTCACCACCCGGGAACAAACCCTGGAGGGGCCGTTCGATAATGCAGCGACGGCCGAGAAAGAGATTCAGGCTTATATCGAGCGGATGCAGGTTTTGCGGATGCAACGGTAAACCGTGGCGCCTGTATTCGCGAGCAAGCCCGCTCCCACATTTAACCGTGTCCGGTCACGTGTGGGAGCGGGCTTGCTCGCGAATGCGGTTGATCAGACAACAAAACACTTAAGGTCTAACGCACCGCCTCAAACAACCCCGTAGCCCCCATCCCGCCCCCCACGCACATGGTGACGATGCCGTAACGCAGGTTACGCCGCTGCAACTCGCGCACGATGTGCCCGACCTGACGCGAGCCGGTCATGCCGAACGGGTGGCCGATGGAAATCGAGCCGCCATTGACGTTGTATTTGTCGTTATCGATTTCCAGCCGATCGCGGCTGTACAGGCATTGCGAAGCGAATGCTTCGTTGAGTTCCCACAGATCAATGTCGGCAACCTGCAACCCCTTGGCCTTGAGCAGTTTCGGCACCGAGAACACCGGGCCGATGCCCATCTCGTCCGGCTGGCACCCGGCCACGGCGAAACCACGAAAGAAGGCTTTGGGCTTGAGCCCCAGCGCCAGGGCTTTTTCCAGGCTCATCACCAGGGTCATCGAGGCGCCGTCAGACAGCTGCGACGAGTTGCCGGCCGTCACCGAACCATCTTCGGCAAACACCGGTTTCAACCCGGCCAGGCTTTGCAGGGTGGTATCGGGGCGGTTGCAGTCGTCGTGATCGACAATGCCGTCGAGGATCTGCACCTGGCCGGTGACCTTGTCTTCAACGCGATACTTCACCGCCATCGGCACGATTTCATCGCTGAACAAGCCGGCGGCCTGCGCCAGGGCAGTCCGTTGCTGGCTTTGCAGGGCGTACAGATCCTGCTGTTCGCGGCTGACGCTGTAGCGACGCGCGACGATCTCGGCCGTCTGGCCCATAGGGAAATAGATGCCCGGCACCTGATCTTTCAGCAGCGGGTTGATCAGGTTGTCGGTGTTGACGCTTTTCATGGTCAGGCTGATGGATTCAACGCCGCCGGCGACGATGATGTCGCTGCAACCCGATGCGATCTGGTTGGCGGCAATGGCGATGGCCTGCAAGCCCGACGAACAGAAGCGGTTAAGGGTCATGCCACCGGTGCCGATGCCCAGGTGCGACAGCACCGCGACGTTACGACCGATGTTGAAACCCTGGGCGCCTTCATTGGAGCCGGCGCCGACGATGCAATCCTCGACGCTGGCCGGGTCGACATCATTGCGCGTGAGCAGCGCGTTGACACAATGGGCCGCCATGTCGTCGGGACGGGTCATGTTGAATTTGCCGCGAAAGGATTTGGCCAGGCCGGTCCGCACGCTGTCGACGATCACCACTTCACGCATGGCATACACCTCATTGTTGTTGTCAGTCAGGAGTTGGACCGAGCATAAGTCCCACCCATGACTGACCGCGACAATCATTCACCCCGCGTATGCGTAACCATCGGCTCAGCGTTTGCGCTTTTGCAGTTTCTTCTCGCGTTTGTCGGACTTTTCGAATGCTGCTTCCAGCGCCTCATTGAGGGTGCGCAATACCTTGACCCGCGCCCAGCGCTTGTCGTTGGCTTCCACCAGGGTCCAGGGCGATACCTCGGTGCTGGTGCGGTCGACCATATCGCCGACCGCAGCGCGGTAATCGCCCCACTTTTCGCGGTTACGCCAGTCGTCTTCAGTGATCTTGAAACGCTTGAAGGGGATCTCTTCGCGCTCCTGGAAGCGCTCCATCTGAGTCTGTTTGTCGATGGTCAGCCAGAACTTGACCACGATCACCCCGGCATCGTCGAGCTGCTCTTCGAAGTCGTTGATCTCGCCGTAGGCACGCAACCAGTCCGCCTCGCTGCAAAAGCCCTCGATGCGCTCCACCAGCACCCGGCCGTACCAGGAACGGTCGAACACAGTGAATTTCCCCCGCGCCGGAATATGCCGCCAGAACCGCCAGAGATACGGCTGCGCCCGTTCTTCTTCGGTGGGCGCGGCGATCGGCACAATGTTGTACTGACGGGGGTCGAGCGCCGCGGCCACCCGCCGGATCGCCCCGCCCTTGCCGGCCGCATCGTTGCCTTCGAACACTGCGATCAGTGCGTGGCGACGCATGCGCTTGTCGCGCATCAGCCCGGAAAACCGTGCCTGCTCGGTAATCAGTTGTTCTTCGTAATCGTCCTTGTCCAGGTGCAGAGTCAGGTCCAGGCTGTCGAGCAGATTCACCTGATCGACACTGGGAGACAAAGGCGCGGCACTGACTTTGTACGGATGGATCCTGGGTCTCTTGAGCGCGCTCTGCAGACCTTCGAGCAGAATCTTGCCGACCGCCAGGCTGCGATAACGCGCATCCAGACCGGCAATCACATGCCACGGCGCGTAGTCACGGCTGGTGCGGCGCAGCACCCGTTCGCCGTACTTCACGAATTTGTCGTAGGTCGCCGATTGCTGCCAGTCCAGCGGGCTGATGCGCCAGCTGTGCAGCGGGTCATCGGCCAGCGCCTTGAGCCGCGCTTTCATTTGTTTCTTGGAGAGGTGAAACCAGAACTTGAAGATCAGCGCGCCTTCGTCGCACAACATCTTCTCCAGCCGCTCGGCGCCGTTGATGGCTTGGTCGAGTCGCGGATCCTTGAACAAACCATGAACCCGCCCTTGCAGCATCTGGCTGTACCAGTTACCGAAGAAAATCCCCATGCGCCCCTTGGCCGGGAGCATCCGCCAGTAGCGCCAGGCGGGTGGTCGTGCCAGTTCTTCGTCGGTCTGCTGGTCGAAGGTGCGGACCTCGATCAGGCGCGGGTCCATCCACTCGTTGAGCAATTTGACCGTCTCGCCCTTGCCGGCGCCTTCGATGCCGTTGATCAAAACGATGACCGGAAAACGGTGTTGCTGCCGAAGTTCGAACTGCGCTTCAAGCAAGGCTTCACGCAACGCCGGCAGTTCGGCTTCATAGGTTTCTTTGTCGATGACATGACCGATTTCGGCGGATTCGAACATAAAGCAGCTCCTTCCAGGATTGAGCAAGACTAGCGGATTCGGCAGGCGGTCATCAGAGAAATTCCTAAGGAGTTTTGTGACGAGGGGGGTTGCGTTATTAGTGTTTTGCCTTGGATCAAGCACCACCACGGCAATCGGCTAGAATGGCGGTCTTGCCGTTGCCGAGCCTGCCATGAACCCTGTATTGCCCCACGCCCAGCTTGACTGGGATGACCAAGGTCGCCCGCGCTCGCGGGTGTTCGATGATGTGTATTTTTCCGACCATTCGGGCCTTGAAGAAACCCGCTACGTGTTTCTGGAGCAAAACGATTTGCGCGACCGCTTCGCCGCGCTGCCGGCGGGTGGTCGACTGGTGATTGGCGAAACCGGTTTCGGCACCGGGCTGAATTTTCTCTGTGCCTGGCAGTTGTTCGAACAGCACGCGCTGGCCGGTGCGCGGCTGCATTTTGTCAGTGTTGAAAAGTACCCGCTGAGCGCCCCCGATCTGCAACGAGCCCTGGCGTTATGGCCAGAACTCAAGCCGTTCGCCGATCAACTGCTGGCGCAATATGTGGCGATCCATCAGGGCTTTCAGCGTTTGGTACTGGGCAACGGCCGCGTCACCCTGACCTTGCTGATCGGCGATGCACTGGAGCAGTTGCCGCAACTGGACGCGCAGATCGACGCCTGGTTTCTCGACGGTTTCGCCCCGGCGAAAAACCCCGACATGTGGACCGCCGAGCTGTTTGCCGAACTGGCCCGTCTGGCGGCACCCGGCTCGACCATCAGCACCTTCACCAGCACCGGTTGGGTGCGCCGGCTGCTGAATGCGGCGGGCTTCAAGATGAAGCGCACGCCAGGCATCGGCCACAAGTGGGAGATCTTGCGGGGCACCTTTCTTGGCTGGCCTGAAGAGGTGGCGAAACCGATCGCGACAAAACCCTGGTTCGCTCGCCCACAACCGCTGGCCGGCGAACGCCGCGCCCTGGTAATCGGTGCCGGGCTGGCCGGTTGCGCCAGCGCCGCCAGCCTCGCCGCGCGGGGTTGGCACGTGAGCCTGCTGGAACGTCACCAAGCACTGGCGCAGGAAGCCTCGGGCAATCCTCAGGGGGTGCTGTACCTCAAGCTTTCGGCCCACGGCACGGCGTTGTCGCAGTTGATCGTCAGTGGTTTTGGTTACACCCGGCGCCTGCTGGAACAGTTACAGCGTGGCGTCGAATGGGACGATTGCGGGGTCTTGCAACTGGCCTTCAATGCCAAGGAAGCCGAGCGCCAGGTGCAACTGGCCGCGGCGTTTTCGCCAGACCTGGTGCACCTGCTCGATCAACCGCAAGCACAGGTCCGGGCCGGCATCGAACTGGAGCACGGCGGCTTGTTCTTCCCCGAAGGCGGTTGGGTTCACCCGCCCGCGTTGTGCCAGTGGCAGGCGTCCTCGGCGAACATCCAGTGGCTGCCCCATCGCGAGGTGCTGGAGCTGCGCAAGGTCGATGATCAATGGCAGGCCTGGGATGGCGAAACACTTTTGGCCAGCGCTCCCGTGGTGATTCTGGCCGGCGCCGCCGAGATCAAGCGTTTTCCGTACAGCGCCGAGCTGCCGCTCAAACGCATTCGCGGCCAGATCACCCGGCTGGCGCAAACCCCTGAAAGCCAGAGCCTGGCGACCGTTGTCTGCGCCGAAGGCTATGTGGCGCCCGCACGTCTGGGCGAACACACGCTTGGCGCCAGCTTCGATTTCAAGAATGACGATCTAGCCCCGACCGTTGCCGAACACCTCGGCAACCTGGCGTTGCTCGAGGAAATCTCCACCGACCTGGTCGCCCGTCTACATCTTCAAGACCTGGACCCGCAGCAGCTTGAAGGGCGCGCGGCGTTCCGCTGCACCAGTCCCGATTACCTGCCGATCGTCGGACCACTGGCCGACCAGGCCAGCTTCGCCAATGCCTATGCCGCGCTGAGCAAAGATGCCCGGCAAGTGCCCGACGTGCCCTGCCCGTGGCTCGATGGGTTTTACGTCAACAGCGGTCATGGTTCTCGCGGTTTGATCACTGCCCCATTGTCCGGCGAGCTGCTGGCGGCATGGCTTGAGAATGAGCCTTTGCCGTTGCCCAAAGCCGTGGCCGAAGCCTGCCATCCCAACCGTTTTGCCTTGCGCCAGTTGATCCGCGGAAAAGTCTGATCCGCAGACTTATAACTTATCGGTCTAAAACTCCAGGGATTCACATGGGTCAGTTTCCGGGTACCCGCCGTTTTTGGCGAGGTATCGATTGACCCTCCCCAACGGAAAAACCGGTAAGGACTTATGTGCGGATTAGCTGGAGAATTACGTTTCGACCATCAGCCTGCGGACCTCGCAGCCATTGAACGAATCACCCATCACCTGGCCCCTCGTGGCCCTGACGCGTGGGGTTTCCACAGCCAGGGGCCGATTGCCCTGGGCCATCGGCGCCTGAAAATCATGGACCTGTCGGACGGCTCGGCGCAGCCGATGATCGATAACCAACTGGGTCTGTCCCTGGCCTTCAACGGCGCCATCTACAACTTCCCGGAACTGCGCACCGAGCTGGAAAACCTCGGTTACGCCTTCTATTCCGGTGGCGACACCGAAGTGCTGCTCAAGGGCTATCACGCCTGGGGCGAAGCACTGTTGCCCAAGCTCAATGGCATGTTCGCCTTCGCCATTTGGGAGCGCGACGCCCAGCGGCTGTTCATCGCCCGCGACCGGCTCGGCGTAAAACCCTTGTACCTGTCACGCACCGGTCAACGCCTGCGCTTTGCCTCGGCTTTGCCGGCACTGCTCAAGGGCGGCGATATCAACCCGATCCTCGATCCGGTGGCGCTCAATCATTACTTGAATTTCCACGCGGTGGTCCCGGCCCCGCGCACCTTGTTGGCGGGCATCGAAAAACTGCCCCCGGCGAGCTGGATGCGTATCGAAGCGGACGGCACCACCGAGCAGAAAACCTGGTGGACCCTGCCCTACGGCCCACACGCCGACGAGATGAACCTGACCCTGGAAGACTGGCGCGACCGCGTGCTCGACAGCACCCGTGATGCGGTGGCGATCCGTCAACGGGCGGCGGTCGACGTTGGCGTGTTGCTGTCCGGGGGCGTCGATTCGAGTCTGCTGGTGGGTCTGTTGCGCGAAGTCGGGGTCGAAGATTTATCGACCTTTTCCATCGGTTTCCAGGATGCCGGCGGCGAGCGCGGTGACGAATTTCAGTATTCAGACCTGATCGCCAGGCACTACGGCACGCAGCATCACCAACTGCGCATCGACGAAAAAGAAATCATCGAGCAACTGCCCGCGGCATTCCGCGCCATGAGCGAGCCGATGGTCAGCCATGACTGCATCGCCTTCTACCTGCTGTCCCGGGAAGTGGCCAAGCACTGCAAGGTAGTGCAAAGCGGCCAGGGCGCGGACGAGTTGTTCGCCGGTTATCACTGGTATCCACAAGTGGATGGCGCAAGCGACCCGTACGTAGCGTATCGCGATGCGTTTTTCGATCGCAGCTACGCCGACTATGCCGCCACGGTGCAGCCGAAATGGCTGACGGCCAACGACGCGGCCGGCGACTTCGTGAAGGAGCATTTCGCACAACCCGGCGCCGACGCCGCGGTGGACAAAGCCCTGCGTCTGGACAGCACGGTGATGCTGGTGGACGACCCGGTCAAACGCGTCGACAACATGACCATGGCCTGGGGCCTGGAAGCGCGTACGCCGTTTCTCGACTATCGCCTGGTGGAATTGTCGGCGCGGGTGCCGGGCAAATTCAAACTGCCGGATGGCGGCAAGCAAGTGTTGAAAGAAGCGGCGCGGCTGGTCATTCCCAGTGAAGTGATCGACCGCAAAAAGGGTTACTTCCCGGTCCCCGGCCTCAAGCATTTGCAGGGCGACACGTTGAACTGGGTACGTGAACTGCTGCTCGACCCGAGCCAGGATCGCGGCTTGTTCAATCCCGCCATGCTCGACCGCCTGCTGACCGATCCGCAAGGTCAACTGACCCCGTTGCGCGGCTCCAAGCTGTGGCAATTGGCGGCCCTGAACCTGTGGCTCAGTGAACAAGGAATCTGATCGATGAAACCCCACGCCACGGCTTACAGCCAACGCCTGTTGCGCGGTCAGGCGCCATCCTACGAACGCTTGCAGGCGCGCCTGGCCGAAGACGGCAGTGAATTGGGCGCCGCGCCAATCGCGGTGCATTGCGGTTGGGGCCGGCTGCTGATCGGGCATACCTTTCCCGATGCGGCGAGCCTTGCCCAAGAGCTGCTCAACGAGCAGCCCGGTGAACGGGACATCGCCTTGTACGTCGCCGCGCCCCAGCAAGTGCTGGGGCTGGAACCGGCGCAACTGTTTCTCGACCCGTCCGACACCTTGCGTCTGTGGTTCAGCGATTACCGTCAGGCCACCCGGGTGTTTCGCGGTTTTCGCATTCGGCGGGCACAAAGCGAAACGGACTGGCAGGCGATCAATCAGCTGTATCAGGCCCGGGGCATGCTGCCGATCGATCCGGGCTTGCTGACGCCCCATCACCAGGGCGGCCCGGTTTACTGGCTGGCCGAAGATGAAGACAGCGGCGCGATCATCGGCAGTGTCATGGGCCTGAATCATCACAAGGCGTTCAACGACC